>DASPNJ010000045.1:0-25624 GCA_035626595.1 Burkholderiales bacterium | reverse complement strand
GCGCAGCAGGCGATTCGAGATGCGCGGCGTGCCCCGCGAACGGCTGGCGACCTCGCGCGCGCCGGCGTCCTCGATCTGCATGTCGAGGAGCCCGGCGGAGCGCACGACGATGCGCGCGAGTTCGTCGACCGTGTAGAACTCGAGGCGCGCGACGATGCCGAAGCGATCGCGCAGCGGATTGGTGAGCATGCCGGCGCGCGTCGTCGCGCCGACCAGCGTGAACGGCGGCAGATCGAGCTTGACCGAGCGCGCGGCAGGACCTTCGCCGATCATGATGTCGATCTGGAAATCCTCCAGCGCGGGATACAGGATCTCCTCCACCACCGGAGACAGGCGATGAATCTCGTCGATGAAGAGCACGTCGCGCGGCTCGAGGTTCGTCAGAATCGCAGCGAGATCGCCGGCGCGCTCGAGCACTGGGCCGGAGGTGTGACGCAGGTTCACGCCCATCTCCCGCGCGATGATGTGCGCGAGGGTGGTCTTGCCGAGCCCCGGCGGTCCGAAGAGCAGCACGTGATCGAGCGCCTCGCGCCGCTTGCGCGCGGCCTCGATGAAGATCTGGAGCTGACCGCGCGTCTTTTCCTGCCCGATGTACTCCTCGAGCGCTTTCGGCCGCAGCGCGCGCTCGAACGCCTCCTCCTGGGGGGAGGCCGGTGCCGCCGCTATCAGCCGATCCGTTTCGATCATGAGAAGCCGTCATTCCCGCGCGAGGCGCGAATGCAGTGTCACCCTTTCGACAGAACTTTCAACGCCTGACGGATGCCGTCCGTCACGCTCAACCCGGCTTCCAGGTTCTTCACGGCGAATTGCGCCTCCTTGTCGCTGTAGCCGAGCGCGAGCAGCGCGTTGACCACGTCATTGCCGGCGCCCTCGGTTTCCGAGCGCACGGCGATCACCGCGACGTCCAGCTTGTCTTTGAGCTCGAGCAGCAGACGCTCCGCCGTTTTCTTGCCGATGCCCGGAATCCGGGTGAGCCGCCCGCTTTCCTGCCGACTCACCGCGTCGCGCAGGTCGGCAACGCTCATGCCCGAAAGCACCGCGAGCGCTGTCCGGGCGCCGACGCCCGAGATCTTGAGGAGCTTCCGAAAGAGCGTCCGCTCGCTTTCGGTGGCGAAGCCGTAGAGCTGATGCGCGTCCTCGCGCACGATGAGGTGCGTGAGCAGCGCCACGTCCGCGCCGGTCGCCGGGAGCTGGTAGAGCGTGCTCATCGGCACGTCGAGCTCGTAGCCGATGCCCTGCACGTCGACCAGGATCTGCGGCGGATGCTTCGAGACGAGCTTGCCGGCGATGCGGCCGATCACACCAGCCTGCCTTTGCGCACGCGACGGCCGGCCGTCAGTACGGTGCCGAATCCACGTCCGCCGTGCGCATGGCAGATCGCGCACGCGAGCGCATCGGCCGCGTCCGGGCTGGGTGAGCCGCCGAGCTTGAGCAGCCGCCGCACCATCTCCTGCACCTGCTCCTTGCGTGCGTGGCCGTTGCCGACCACGGCCTGTTTCACCTGCAGTGCCGTGTATTCCGCGATCGGCAGATCATGCATGACGCCCGCGCAGATCGCGGTGCCACGCGCCTGTCCGAGCAGCAGGGTGGATTGCGGGTTCGCGTTCACGAACACTTTTTCCAATGCGATCTGCTGGGGCTGGCTGGCCGCGATCACTTCCGCCAGACCATCGAGGATGGCCTTGAGCCGCGTCGAGAGCTCGCCCTGCTGCGGCGTGCGGATGCAGCCGCTGGTGACGTAGATGAGATTGGATCCGACCTGCTCCAGCACGCCGAAGCCGGTGATGCGTAAGCCTGGATCGATGCCCAGGATGCGCGTCACGTCTCCATCACCGCGTTCGTGTAGACCTCCTGCACGTCATCTACGGCCTCGATCGCATCGAGGAGCCTCTGCATGCGCGCGGCCTCCTCGCCGGCGAGATTCGCCTCGGTCGCGGGTTTCATCGTGATTTCGGCGAGCTCCGGCTTGAAGCCGGCCTTCTGCAGCGTCTCGCGCACCTGCGTGAAATCATTGGGCGCGGTGACGACTTCGATGCTGCCGTCGTCGTTCGTGATGACGTCCTCGGCGCCGGCCTCGATCGCCGCTTCCATGAGCTTGTCCTCGTCGGTGCCGGGCGCGAACACCATCTGGCCGCAGTGCTTGAAGAGAAAGGCGACGGAGCCGTCGGTACCGAGATTGCCGCCGTGCTTGGTGAACGCATGACGCACGTCCGCGACCGTGCGGGTCTTATTGTCGGTCATGCAGTCGACCATCACCGCCGCGCCGCCAATGCCATAACCCTCATAGCGCACTTCTTCATAATTCGCGCCTTCGAGGCCGCCGGCGCCGCGCTTCGCCGCCCGCTCGATCGTGTCCTTCGGCAGGTTCTGCTGCTGCGCCTTATCGATGGCGAGCCGCAGCCGTGCGTTCATTTCAGGGTCGGCGCTGCCGCCGAGCCGCGCGGCCACCGTGATCTCCTTGATGAGGCGGGTGAAGATCTTGCCGCGTTTCGCGTCCTGCCGCTCCTTGCGGTGCTTGATGTTCGCCCACTTGCTATGGCCCGCCATACCTCAGACGCAACTCGTTAGAATGGCTCGGAATTTTATCACGCCGTCTCATCGCCCTTCGATGGCCAAGCCTTTTGCAGTAGCGAAATCGCGCGAGCTCCTCGAGCTTCTTCCGCAGTACGCCAATCGTCACGGGCTCGTTGCCGGCGCCACCGGTACCGGCAAGAGCGTCACGCTGCAACGGCTCGCCGAAGGCTTCAGCCGCATCGGCGTGCCCGTGTTCATGGCCGATGTGAAAGGCGACCTCGCGGGTATGAGCCAGCCGGGCGAAGCCAAAGGCAAGATCGGCGAGCGCGTCGCGAAGTTGAAGCTCAAAGACTTCCAATACGAGGCCTGCCCGGTCGTGTTCTGGGATGCTTTCGGCGAGCTCGGCCACCCGGTGCGCACCACGGTCTCGGAGATCGGACCGCTCCTCTTGTCGCGCATGCTCGATCTCAACGAGACGCAGGCCGGCGTGCTGACGGCGGTGTTCAAGGTCGCGGATGACGAGGGGCTGCTCCTGCTCGATTTGAAGGACCTGCGCGCGATGCTCACGCACGTGGCGGGCAACGCGAAGGGCTATCAAACGCGCTATGGCAACATCGCCGCCGCGAGCGTCGGCGCCATCCAGCGCGGGCTCCTTACGCTCGAGCAGCAGGGCGGGGACAAGTTCTTCGGCGAGCCGGCGCTCGACTTGAGTGATCTCATGCAGACCGCCGGCGGCCGCGGCGTCGTCAACATCCTCGCCGCCGAGAAGCTCATGAGCTCGCCCAAGCTCTACGCGACGCTGCTCCTGTGGCTGCTCGCCGAGCTGTTCGAGCAGCTCCCCGAGGTCGGCGACGTGGAGAAGCCGAAGCTCGTCTTCTTCTTCGACGAAGCGCATCTGCTCTTCGAGGACGCGCCCGAAGCGCTGCTCGACAAGATCGAGCAGGTCGTGAGGCTCATCCGGTCGAAGGGCGTCGGCGTGTACTTCGTCACGCAGAACCCGCTCGACATCCCCGACACGGTGCTCGGGCAGCTCGGTAACCGTGTACAGCATGCGCTGCGCGCGTTCACGCCGCGCGACCAGAAAGCCGTGAAAGCCGCGGCCACCACCTTGCGCACGAACGCGAAGTTGGACGTCGAATCCGCGATCACCGAGCTCGAAGTCGGCGAAGCGCTCGTCTCGCTGCTCGACGAGAAGGGACGGCCCTCGGTCGTACAACGCGCGTTCGTCGTGCCGCCGGGCTGCCGGCTCGGCGCGGTGTCCGCGGCCGAGCGCGCGGAGGTGATCCGCGGCTCGGCAGTCGGCACGACGTACGACAAGACGGTCGATCGCGAATCGGCCTACGAGAAGCTCGCGCAGCGCCACCCCGATGCAGCGCCCGCGGCGGGCGGCGCGGCAGGTGAGCGCAGCGTCCTGGATTCGCTCAAGGATTTCCTCGGGGGCACGACGGGGCCGCGCGGCGGGCGCCGCGAAGGCGCGATCGAAGCCGCGGCGCGCAGCGCTTCGCGCGCGATCGGCTCCGCGCTCGGGCGCGAGCTCGTGCGTGGCGTGCTGGGCTCGCTGCTCGGCGGCAGCTCGCGTAAACGCCGTTAACAAAAGGAGGTCACGGAGGGAAACCTCGGTGTCACTCCGTGCGTTCACCGGCCGCGCCGGCGTGGCTGCCGGGAGGCAGCCGCGCGGCTCTCGCCGCGCGGCTCGTCTACAACGCCGGCTTCACGCCGGCGGTCACACCGTGGAGATCATACGGAGTGCCCGCTGTGCCAGCGCTTGTAGAAGCTTTTTTCGTTGGACATCGCCCAGATCGCGAACGCGGTCGCGAGTATCCCCACCACCACCGTGTGCAGCGCGACCACGGTATCGGCTGAAAAACCGAGCGCGAAGGGCGACACGACCAGCCAGACGCCGAACAGGATGTTGATCAGTTCCTCCCATGCTTTCGGCATGTACGAAGCGATCAATGCGAATAGCATGATGCCCGCGCCCATCGCGTACGCATTCCACGCCGCGACGCTGCCGGTGTACGCGAGCACCCACGGCGAAGCGAAGATCCACGCTCCGAGCACGAGGTTCGCGCGATCCTGCCAGTGTCGCGATTCCATACGGCTGCTCCGCTCCTTGCATCCGGATTGGACTGTCTCATGCAAGCCCCGTTCCCCGCACGTTGCATCGCAGCAATCCGCGCGCGCGGCCTTACTCTTGCTGCGATGATGCTTTGCGCGTGCAGACGCGAACGAAAGCGCTTGCGCGCGCGTCGAACCGAGAGTACATCCGCAAACCAGCAAGCTGCAGCGGGAGACACGCGTGAACGACATGTCTCGGCCACATCGCTCGAAGACCCTGCAAGTGGTCGGTGTCGCTTCCGGCTGCGGGGCGCGCGATACGGGCTGCGAGGCAGGCGCGGACGCGTTGCGCGCGATGCGCATCACGGCGCGGCTGCGCGCTCGCGGCTTCAGTGCACGCTGGGCCGACGTGATCCGTCCGCCCGCTGCGGACCGCGCCGACAGCCTCAAATCGGTGCGCAGGTCTGCACGCGACTCGCCAAGCGCGTCGAGCGCATCATTGACGAAGGCGACACGCCGATCGTGGTCGGCGGCGATCACACCAGCGCGATCGGCACGTGGAAAGGCGTTGCACATGCGCGGCGCGATCGCGGGCTATTGGGCCTGCTGTGGATCGACGCGCACATGGATGCACATACGCCGCAGACGACCGAGAGCGGCATGCTGCATGGCATGCCGGTGGCGTGTCTGCTCGGTTACGGCTATCCGGAGCTCACTGCGATCGCGGACGGCGCGACGCTCGACCCGAAGTGCGTATGTCTCTACGGCGTGCGCAGCTTCGAGCAAGGCGAAGCGGAGCTGCTGGATCGCCTCGCGGTACGTGTGTTCTTCATGGACGAGATCGAGCGCCGCGGCATCCGGCAGACGCTGCGCGAAGCGCTTGCGCTCGTCTCGTGCGCGAGCGGCGGCTTCGGCATCACGCTCGACATGGACGCGATCGACCCGACTGACGCGCCGGGTGTCGGCACGCCTGCGCCCGGCGGCCTCCCCGGGCCCGAGCTCATGTCGGCGCTCGCGGAACACGGCGGGCATCCCAACCTCGCCGGTATCGAAGTGGTCGAATACAACCCCTACCGCGACTGGCAATCCGCGACCGCCGGTCTCGTCGGCGACGCGCTCGATGCTATCCTCGCGGGACAAGCCGCGCTCGACGTCGATCCCGCTTCGCCTGCACCCGCACCGGACGGCACGCGCCTTGCCGCAGAGCACAAGGCGTAACCACACGGCGCGCGGTCACAACAATAAGGAGGCTTTGTCCATGCTGGTGCGGTTCGATTCGAAAGTGGGAACGCTGACGACGTTCGGCGACGTCGCCGTGAAGCTGCTGCGGCTCATGGGCCAGAGCGGCGGCGTTCCGGGCGCGATCCTCGCGGCGGACATCCCCGCGGCCGTCGAGCGTCTACGCGCGGGCGTCGGCGCCGAGCGCGAGCCGGCGCGCGCGTCGAGTCGCGACAGCGAGGAGGAGCCGCCGGTGAATCTCAGTCAGCGCGCGTTTCCGCTGATCGAGCTGCTGGAACGCGCCGCGGAGAGCGGCGCGGACGTGATCTGGGAACAGGAAGGCAGAAAGACCACGGGACCCGGGGACGTGGCGACCCGCTAGCGCGCCGATCCCAGGATTTGCCTGCACTCAGGGCCGGCCGCGCCGTATTGTCTCTGCGCGCACTGGATGATCTGCGCGAGACGGCGGTGGTTGTACTTGGCCGCGAGCTCGGCGGCATTGTGACCGCCGAGAATCCGGATGTCCGCGTCGGCGCCGGCACGCAGCAGCAGCATCACGATCGATTCGTGACCCTGGATCGCCGCCATCATGAGCGGGGTGTTGGAGTACGCGCCGCCGCGGCCCGCGCCTGAATTCACGTTGGCTCCGCGTTCGATGAGGTAGCGCACCACCCGCTCGTTGCCGCGATAGGCGGCGTACGCGAGCGGCGTGTAGTAACCGGGGTAGTTCTCGAGGTCGGCACCGGAGGTGACCAGCAGGCGCACCGCTTTTTCGTGCCGGTCGAACGCCTGCGGACCCTGCTCGCTTTCGTCGAAGAAGAACGCCGCGAGCATGAGCGGCGTCTCATGCACGGGCGTGCGGGCGTTGAGATCCGCGCCGGCCGAGATCAGGAAACGCATCACCTCGAGGGCCGCGACGCGCGCCGCGATCGCGAGGAGCGGCGCCCCGTCGGGATAGCCCGGCGTGGAGATGCTCGAATTCGGCGTGAGCGCTCCGGTCTGTATCGCGCCGCGGATCGGCGCGACGTGGTCGGTCGCAATCGCGTTATTCAGTGCGTCCTTGTCGCCGTCGGGCCCGGAGCCCGGCGTCGCGCAGCCTGTCAGAGCCAGTGCCGCAAGGCAGCCCACCAGCGCGATCGCACGCGCGGCAATTCGATGCATCTTGAAATCCCCTGTTTCGGTCAAACGCGCCAAGTATAACGACGTCGAAGCGCGCCGGAGTACATGAACCACGCTCCAGTCGCGCCGAATCACCGCGGCTTGATGCCGACGCGCGCCGCGATCTCGCGCTTCCTTGCCGTCTCCTCGCGGATGAGCTTCCGGTATTCCGCAGGCGTGTTGCCGACCGGCTCCATCGCGCGGTCCTCCAGCGTCTTGCGCATCTTCGGCGTCTTGAGCGCCCGCAGCGACTCGGCGTAGATGGCGTCGATGACGTTCTTCGGCGTCTTCGCCGGCACGAACACGCCGATCCAGACGCCGCTCACGACGGCCGGAAACCCGGCTTCGGCCGTCGTCGGCACGTTGGGCAGTGTCGGCAGACGCGTGGGACCGGCGACCGCGAGCGGCTTGACCTTGCCGGCCTGGATGAGCGACTGCATCGAGCCGTACGAATCGAACGCGAAATCGATCTGCCCGCCCGCGAGATCGGTCATCATCGGCCCGCCGCCCTTGTACGGCACGTGCGTGGCGTTGATACCGGCGGCGAGCTTGAGGAGCTCACCCGAGAGGTGGTTGATCGTGCCGTCGCCGCTCGACCCGTAATTCAGCTTGCCGGACTTCGTTTTGGCGTGGGCGACGAGATCGGCCATGGTGCTGGCGGGGAAACCCGCGCTCGCGGCGAGCACGAGCGGCCAACGGCCGATCAAGGTCACCGGCTGAAGGTCCACTTCGGGGTCGTACTGCATCTGCTGCACCGTCATCGGCGGCACGACGGTCACTTCGGACATGCTGGCGACCAGCAGCGTGTGCCCGTCGGGTCTCGCGCGCACCACGATCTGGGCGCCGATCGTGCCGGCGGCGCCCGGCCGGTTATCGACGACGACCGGCTCGGGCGCGCGTTTCACCCAGTCCTCCGCCAGCAGGCGCGCGATGGTGTCCGCGTTGCCGCCCGGTGACCAGCCCGTGACGATGCGCACCGGCTTGGCCGGCCACGCCGCTGCCTGCACGGCGGCGGGGCCCGAAACGACCCACATGCACAGCACTACCGCGATACGAATGAAGCCGTCGGTTGTCATGCGTCCTCCTCTAGAGCTTTCTCATGAGCCCATCGGTCGAAACCATGTGGCGATCGAGACCCGCTTCGGACACTGACGCGCCGAACGCAATCGCCAGTAACTGCTCGAGGTGCAGCACCGGGATGGCGATCCGGCGGCCACTGACGCTTTCCGCTTTGCCCTGGTAGATGTCCAGCGCGGTATGGCACAGCGGGCTCGTGGTGACCACGCAGTCCACGTTCATGTCCGCACAGCGCGTAAGAAAGCGCGCCGAAGTCCGCGCCGAAGCCGCCTCGTTCACCATCAGGATGTGAAAGCCGCAACAGTCGCTGTCGATTCTCACCGGTACTGACGTCGCGCCGGACAGCGCCACCAGCTCGTCCAGGATCGTGCGGCTGCCGGGCGTGGCTCCGGGCCCGCGAAACGCATGGCAGCACGCGAACGGCGCGACCCTGAGCCCGGTCAACGGCCGGATCACGTGGCGGCTCAGCGCCGCGGCCCCGAACTCCTCGGCCAGGATGCTCGCGAAGTGGCGCACGCGCGGCGTATCTCCATACGCCACGCCGGCGCTTTTCAATTTCTCGACGAGTGCCGTGCGCGCGGGCGTCTCGGCCGTGAGCTTGCGGCCGGTCTCGCGCAGATTCGCCTGGCAGGTGTCGCAGATCGTGAGAATCTCGAGATCGCGCGCGGCCGCCATGGAAAGAATCCGGGCGTTCAGCATGAAATGCAGCGCCGGGTTCACGGCCTTCACCTCGCACGATCCGCAGCAGCCCGCGTCAACCAGCTCTTCCAGCTCGACGCCGGTCTTGCTCGCGAGCCACTGCGTGGCGAGGTGCGCTTCGCGCGTGCTGCCTTTCGACGTGCAGCCGGGGTAATACGCGAATCTCATCGTCTCGAACCCGTCTCGCCTGCCGCTTCGAAGAGCGCGCGTATGCTGCGCTTTGCACTGTCGCTCGCCGTCGCGAACAGCCGCGTCTTGCGCCGCACGAACATGCGCCACGCGAGCGGCACCGATGCGATTGCGCGCAGGAAGCCGCGCGTCTTCAGGAACAGCGATGCGCTGTGGACGTCCACGTTGGCGCGCACGTTCTCGGCGAAATCCCGCGGGAAGCTGGCCTGCCCGTTCGGCCCGTCGAGCGCGATCGCGCGCAGCGGCATGATGGCGCCGCTCACGACCGGAATGCCCACGGGGCAGACTTCTTCGCAGCGGTAGCAGGTCATGCAATTCTCGATGCCGGCTTTTTCGACGAGTGCGCTGCGGTCGAGCTCGTCCTTGGGATGCAGCGCGACCTTCGCGAGCTGCACGAGACTGCCGGGGCCGACGAACGCGTGGCCGCTCGCATCGTCGCCGGGCGTCGCGGCAACGGCCGGGCATGCGGAGCTGCACACGTAGCATTCGATGCAGTTCATGAGTGGAAAGCTCGGCTGCAGATCGGCGTGTGTCAGCGGCTCCGGGAAGCCCGCGTACGCCGCTTTGCGCACGAGACGCGGCTCGAGCTCGACCGTCGCGCGCTCGAACGCGCCGCGGTCGACCGTCAGGTCACGGATCACCGGCATGTTGCCGAGCGGCTCGATGACCATCGAGGGCGTCGCTTCTTCCCAGCACGCGAGGGTCGGCTTGCCATTCACGTTGACGCCGCACATGCCGCAGCGCTTGACGCCGCAGAAATGGCGGAAACCGAGACCGATGCCGCAGTGATCCACGGCGTACTCGAGGACGTCGAGCACGCGCATGCGCGGCTCGAGCGGCACTTCGATGGTGTCGTAACGCGGCGCCGCGTCGACGCTCGGGTCGTAGCGGTAAATCCTGGCGCTCACGTGCGTGGCCGTCATCGTCGCTTCAGTAATCCGCGGTCAGAAAGTCGTCGGTTTCATTGGGCGGCGCGTATTTCTGGACCGCCGGCGTGAACTCGAATCGGATGTCGTCGCCGACGCGCGTCGCGACGGTGTGCTTGAGCCAGTTCCGGTTGTCGATGTACGGGTAGTCCTCGCGAAAGAAGTAGCCCCGGCTTTCCTTGCGCTCGAGACAGCAGCGAATCGTGAGCTCGCACAGATCCAGCATGTCCTCCGCGTCCATCGCCTCGACCCAGTCGTAGTTCCAGTTGCGCGTCGCGGACGCGAGGCCCATGCGCGGCAGCATCGTCTCGCGCACGTGCGCGAGATCGTCGAGCGCGGAGGTCATGCGGCTTTCGCTTTTCGCGTAGCCCATCTTCTCGGTCATGATGGCGCGAATGCGTTTCTTGACCTGTGCCGGCAGGGGTCCTGCTTCGGACTTGACGCGCAGATGGCCAAGCAAGCGGCCGCTCTCGCGGCGAACCTCTCCTTCGGGCAGCGGTTGCAGCGCAGTGCGGCGCGCGCGCTCGCAGGCGTGCTCCGCGGCGAGCGTGCCGTCGTAGGCGACGTACGTGATCGAGCCGACGCCGTGGCTGCCGACGCCCCCGGGGGCGTACAGACCTTCGATGCTGGTCGCGAAGGTGTGAGTGTCGGTGCGGATGCCGCCGAAAGTGAGGTGCCAGGTGGTGCCGACCTCGATCAGCTCCGTATTGATGTCGAATCCGAGATGTCTGAAGAACTGCGTCTGGTAGCTGTAGTTCTCCATCACCTCCGGCTCGACGTGCGTGTAGCCGCCGTAGAAGCCGCCGTGCCAGCGTGCGTTGCCCTTGCGCACCTGCTGATACAACCGGCGAAGCTGGAGGTAATACGGCTGCTTCACCAGCGGATACATCGCCTGCTCGAAAAACATCTGCCGGTCGGATCCGTACAGGCGCAGGGTCTTGTCGGTCGCCGGCATCGGATTGGGATACAGGTGCAGACGCATCCAGGCCTTCGGCGCGGCGATGTCGGACGCGTGGAACCATTGCATCTCGAGATCCTGCATCTGCGCGCCCGCGCGATACGCCATGGCGAAGCCGTTGCCGCATTGCTCGCGCGTAGCCGTGGATCGCGTTGCGAGGTAATTTCCCGGACCCGTCGCGATGATCACCGCCTTCGCGCGGATCACGAGGATCTCGCCGCGCACGATGTCGAGCGCGACGACGCCGACCACCTGGCCTTCGTTCACCAGCAGCGCGGTGACCATCGTTTCCTGCATGAGCGGAATGCGGCGGGCGAGCACGTCTTTGCGCAGGAGCTCCATGATCATCGTGCCGGAGAAGCCCTGGTTGGGCGCCCAGACGTAACCCGTGCGGTCGCTGCTCGTGATGAACTCGCCCTGCTCGTCGCGACGGATGTAAAGACCGCGCTGCTCCATTTCCGGGAAGAACACCTGCTCGGTGAAGCGGCAGGCGCGGCGGATGTAATCCTGGTCGTTGAGATAGCTGCTGCCGTAGCGCGCGCGGATGCCGATGAATTTCTCTTCCTCGGCCGGGTCGCGGGTCTTCTGGAGCTGCAGGTTGCCCGCGAAGATCGAGGCGCCGCTGCGGCCGACGAAGCCTTTGACGATCTGCAGCACCCGCAGGCCTTCGGCGTGCACCTTGAGCGCCGCGTAGACGCCCGCAGAGCCGCCGCCGATCACGATCACGTCGGTCTCGAGCGTTCGAAAGCTTTCGCTGCTCTGCATGCGTGGCGGTGCGCTTCGCTCGCGCGCTCTGATGTCGTCGCGCAGTGTACAACGTAGACGCTAGCGCACGAGCAGCGCGGCCGAGCACCCCGCGGAGCCAAGTGTGCACTCAACAGATTGTTTCTCGGAAGGGCGCGGTGGAGGCGATTCGTCGCGCCTCATGGTGCCGCAAAGCGCGTCATTGCAGCCGGAAACCCGCTTCGCGGCGGGCAATCAAAACACGACTACCCGCACACGAAGCGCCAGCTGCAATGACTGCGGCACAAATCGGCTCGCCGAATCACCTCCACCGCGCCGTCGGCCCTGGGCCAGTCGAACCACGAATCTTAGGAACTGAGCGCGGCGGCAGAGCCGAGCCGGCGAACCGACTTGTGCCGCAGTCCGTCGAGCGCGCGGTTCGTGTGCGGCCTGTCGTGTGTTGACTGGCCGCCGCGAACCGGGTTTCGCGCTCGACGGACACGCTTTGCGGCACCAGGAGGGGCGACGGATCGGCTCTGACGCCGCCTCGGCGGAAACCACTGTTTCACCGTTGATTGCCCTACGTCAGGAACGGTCGCAGTTCGCGCACGTCCGCAACGGATTCGATCGCATTCGTCCGGCGGATGAGCTCTTCGGTTTTCCACGCGCCCAGTACGGGCTCGATCAGGAGCCGCGCCTTGGCGTTGACGCTTTCGGTGTCGAGCGGATTCTCCGGCGTGCCCGGTGCATGACGCGTGAAGTGGCTGACGGTACGGCCGTCGTTGATACGAAAGCGCGTAACGCATTCTCTCTTCGTCGACGCACGCGAGCGAGGCTGCCGCCCCGACGGCGCCCATCGTGGAGCTCGTCCCTTCGGCGCTGCGGTGCGTGGCGCGCACGTGATCCGCGCCGAGCGCGAGCAGGAAGCGGCAGGCGAGGTCGTAGCCCAGCGCAACTGCCTTCATGAGCGCGGTGCCGGAGCTGCCCTCGCGCTCGCCCATCGCGAGCGCCGCCGGCACGACGGCACAGCCCGGGTGCGCTTTGGGCGTCGGGTGGAAATCGTCGGTCTCGTCGGCGTGGCCGAACATCGCATTCGCGAGCGCCGCATTCACCGCCGAGGTCCGGATATCGGTCGTGAGCACGCTCGCTTCGGCGACGCCACCCTGGCTGCGCGCGTAGCGAATCGCCATCTCGCCCGGCTTCAGGTGCGAGCCCGACACCATCGCGGCGAGCGTATCGAGAATGCGGTGCTTCGCGGCCGCGGCGACCTCGGGGGCGAGCTCGCGCTCGCGGGCCTCCGCCATGTATCTCGCCAGTCGTCCGGTGACATCAGTCCCAGCCATAGCGTCCCCCCGCTGCCGACAATGCGCTTGTTTCGCGCCCGTCAGCTTAACGCTAGACGTTGAAGCGGAAGAAGATGACGTCGCCGTCCCTGACGATGTACTCCTTGCCTTCGAGACGCATGCGTCCGGCTTCCTTCGCGCCTTGCTCGCCCTTGTAGCGGATGTAATCGTCGTAGGCGATCACCTCGGCGCGAATGAAGCCGCGCTCGAAGTCGGTGTGGATGACGCCTGCCGCCTGCGGCGCGGTGGCGCCGCGGCGCACGGTCCACGCCCTGACCTCTTTCGGGCCGGCGGTGAAGAAGGTCTGGAGCCCGAGCAGCGTATAGCCCGCGCTGATCACGCGATTCAGCCCCGGCTCGGACATCCCCATGTCGGCGAGGAACACGGCCTTGTCCTCGGTGCTCATGTCGCCGATCTCCGCTTCGATCGCGGCGCACACCGCGACGACCGGCGCGCCCTCGGCGGCGGCATGGCGCTGCACCGCCTCCAGGTGCGGATTGCCTTCGAAACCGTCCTCGCGCACGTTCGCCACGTAGAGCGTCGGCTTGGCGGTCAGCAGCGAGAGGTTCTTCAGTATCCGCCGCTCGTCATCGCCGAGCTCGAGCGCGCGAACCGGACGCGCCTCGTTCAGCACCGGCAGACACTTCTCCAGCACCGCCACCAGCCGTTGCGCCTCCTTGTCGCCGCCGGCGCGCGCGACCTTCGAATAGCGTGCGAGCTGACGCTCGACCGTGGCGAGATCCGCCAGCGCGAGCTCGGTATTGATCGTCTCGATGTCGGCGATCGGATCGACCTTGCCGGTCACGTGCACCACGTTCGGGTCCTCGAAACAGCGCACGACATGCGCGATCGCATCGGTCTCGCGGATATTCGCGAGGAACTGGTTGCCGAGCCCTTCGCCCTTGGATGCGCCCGCGACGAGTCCCGCGATGTCGACGAATTCGACCGTGGCCGCGACGACCTTCTCGGGCTTCACCAGCGCCGCCAGCGCGTCGAGCCGCGGGTCCGGCACTTCGACGATGCCGGTGTTCGGCTCGATCGTGCAGAACGGATAGTTCTCCGCCGAGATCCCCGCCTTGGTGAGAGCGTTGAATAACGTGGACTTGCCGACGTTCGGCAGGCCCACGATGCCGCATTGAAGTGCCATCTATGCCTTCGTGTGTAGCCTGAGCATGGCCGCCTGCATATCGTGAGCCGCGACGAGCGGCCACACCGCGTCGGCCCGGGCGAGCGCCTCGTCGATCGCCTTGCGTTCTTCCGCGCGCGGCGCATGGAGCACGTAGTCGGCCGGGTCCTGCGCCAGCCCGGACTCGCGCGGGTGCCCGATGCCGACGCGTAGCCGCCAGAAATCCTGCGTGCCGAGCACGGCCGTGATGTCGCGCAGCCCGTTGTGGCCGGAGAGCCCGCCGCCGAACTTGAGCCGCGCGCTGCCCGGCGGCAGGTCGAGCTCGTCGTAGGCGACGAGGATCTGGTCGGCGTCGATGCGGTAGAACGCCGCGAACGCGCCCACCGCGCGCCCCGAGGCATTCATATAGGTCTGCGGCTTCAGCAGCCAGATGTCGGTGCCGGGCACACGCGCGACGTCGCCATGGAAACGGCCCTCGCGGCGGAAATCGGCGCGGACCGCGCGCGCGATGCGCTCGACCCACCAGAATCCGGCGTTATGCCGCGTGGATTCGTATCTGCTGCCGGGATTGCCGAGACCGACGACCAGCTTCATTCGCGGAAAAACCCATGACGCGCCGGCGCCTGGAGCGCCGTCGCAAAAAATCGCTGGGCGCGGCAGTCCCCGCGCTCATGAAAACAAAAGCCCGCCGGTGGCGGGCTTTTGCAGGACACCCGCGGTGTTACTTGCCGCCTTCCTTCCCACCTTCCTTCTTCTCGCCCTCGGCGGCAGCCTCGCCTTCCGGCACCTGTCCCGTGATCTCGGTGGTCGGCGTCGCGGCGGCTTCTTCCTCGACCACCGCAACCTTCGGCACGTGGACCGACGCGACCGGCGGATTGTCGGCTTTGAGCTTCGAAATCGGCTCGACGCCCTGCGGCAGCTTCAGATCGTTGACGTGAATGATGTCGTTCAGCTCGGCATCCTTGAGATCGACCTCGACGTACTCGGGGAGGTTATCGGGCAGACACTGGATCTCGATCTCGTTCATGGCGTGGGTGACCACGCCACCACCGGTTTTCACGCCGGGCGAGACTTCCGCGTTCACGAAGTGCAGCGGCACGCGCATGTGGATCTTCTTGGCCGGATCGATGCGCTGGAAATCGACGTGCAGCACCTGCTGCTTCCACGGGTGCATCTGGAAATCGCGCAGCAGCACGCGCTCGCGCGTGCCGTCCACCGTCATGTCGAGAATCGACGCGTGGAACGCCTCCATCTTCAGATGACGGATGAGCGCATTGTGGTCGAGCTCGACCGGCTGCGCCGCCTTCGATGCGCCGTAGATCACGCCCGGCACGCGTCCGCTCCCGCGCAGGCGGCGGCTCGCACCCGTGCCCTGCTGCGTGCGGGGAAATGCAGTTACTTCGATCTTCATCTCACTCTCCAGTTGAGGGAAACGTCCGCGACCAGACGGTTTCCCGATTTCAGGCGCCCGCTATTCGACGAACAGCGAGCTCACCGATGCTTCTTCGCTGATCCTGCGCATCGTCTCCGCGAGCAGGCTCGCGACGGTCAGCACGCGGATCTTCCTGCACTCGCGCGCGTCCTCGCGCAGCGGAATCGTGTCGGTCACCACGAGCTCGTCGATCACCGACTTCTCGATGCGCTCCACCGCCGGCCCGGAAAGCACCGGGTGCGTGCAGTACGCGACCACGCGCTTAGCGCCGTGATCCTTGAGCGCCGCCGCGCCTGCGCACAGCGTGTTCGCGGTGTCCACGAGGTCGTCGATGATCACGCACGTGCGGTCCTCGACCTCGCCGATGATGTGCATCACCGTGGCGACGTTCGCTTTCGGGCGCCGCTTGTCGATGATCGCGAGGTCGGCGTCCAGCCGCTTCGCGAGCGCGCGCGCCCGCAGCACGCCGCCGACATCGGGCGATACCGCCACGAGCTCCTGGTAATTGTGCTTCCACACGTCCCCGAGCATGATCGGCCCGGAGTAGATGTTGTCCACGGGGATGTCGAAGAACCCCTGGATCTGCTCGGAGTGCAGGTCCATCGTGAGCACGCGATCGACGCCGACGCTCGTCATCATGTTGGCGACGACCTTCGCGGTAATCGGCACGCGCGCCGAGCTCGGCCGGCGGTCCTGCCGGGCGTAACCCATATAGGGAATCGCCGCCGTCACGCGACCGGCGGAGGCGCGCTTGAGCGCATCCACCATCACCAGCAGCTCCATCAGGTTGTCGTTCGTCGGCGCGCACAGCGACTGCAGCACGAAGACATCCTTGCCGCGCACGTTCTCGAGGATCTCGACCTGCACTTCGCCATCGCTGAAGCGCCCGACGTGCGCGCGGCCGAGCGGCAGCCGCAGATGCGAGACGACCTCTTCCGCAAGGTGCGGGTTCGCGTTACCGGAGAAGACGGTGAGCCTGTCGAGCGCCATCAGAACCTACGACGCGGCCGTCGGCTTTCGCTTCCGGCCGTCAGTGAAACCTACGACGCGGCCGTCCGCGTTCACTTCCGGCCGCAAAAAGTGGCTTATGCGCCTATCGGCGCTACATACATAAATAACGGGCTGGGGAGGTAGGATTCGAACCTACGAATGCCGGAATCAAAATCCGGTGCCTTAGGCCAGCTTGGCGACTCCCCACCTGCTGCTACAACCGATACTTCAGCCGGCGAGCTCGTACAACGGATGCCGGTCGAGCCCTCCTGCAACGAAACCCTGCATCGTCGGCGGCAACCGCGCGAAAACGTCGCGCGCCGCGTGCTCGTTGTCGAAGGCGGCGAACACGGCCGCTCCCGAGCCGGTCATGAGCGCCGGGGCGTAT
Source organism: Burkholderiales bacterium (assembly GCA_035626595.1). Classification (GTDB taxonomy): domain Bacteria; phylum Pseudomonadota; class Gammaproteobacteria; order Burkholderiales; family SG8-41; genus JAQGMV01. The sequence continues at coordinate 8,825 of DASPNJ010000045.1, read as the reverse complement.
TGCCGCAACCACTCGAGATGACGAGCCACTTCGGGATAGAGACGGCAGACCAAAGTTTCGAGGTCGTTCGCCGCCGCTATTGACGATGTGCCAGCCGAAAAGCCCTGTATTTTAATGGGTTTTGAGTCCCGTTTCAATTCGGGATGAGCGAAAACGCGGGCCGTGGGGACCTCGACCGGCGGCGTCAGCACGAGGTACCACGCCGGCGCCAGGGGAAGCGCCTGCAGGCGCTCGCCGATGCCTTCGCCCAGCGCCGTTTCGCCATATATGAAAACCGGCACGTCGGCGCCGAGGGTGAGCCCAAGGGCCTGCAGTGCCTCGCGCGTAACCCCCGCGTTCCACAGGCGGTTCAGCGCGAGCAATACCGTCGCCGCGTCCGAGCTGCCGCCGCCGAGCCCCGCGCCCATCGGGATGTGCTTGACGACTTCGATCTCGGCGCCCAGCGGCGTTCCGGTCGCCGTCTTGAGCGCGCGCGCCGCGCGCAGCGTCAGGTCGTCTTGCTCGGCGACGCCGGGCAGCGGCCGCTTGCGCACGATCGCGCCGTCCGCGCGCACGGCGATGCGCACCTCGTCGGCACGATCGATGAAGCGGAACACCGTCTGCAGCAGGTGATAGCCGTCGGAGCGCCGGCCCGTCACCCGCAGCATGAGGTTCAACTTCGCGGGCGCCGGAAAGCTTTCCATCGTTAACCGCCGCTCGTGCTGCGCCAGGTGTCGACGACAAAACGGATGCGGTTCGGACCATCCACCAGATCGACCAGGCGCACTTTACCGGCGTACTCCCCGGTCTCGTGGTAAGTGAGGGCGACGCGCCAGTCGTTCTGCGTGAATTTCGTGAGCCGCTTCGATGCATCGCGCTCAAACGCCCCGGCGGATGCACCGGGCGCCGGCATGCCGCGTATCCAGTACTGAAGCTGCGAGAGCGGCAGCGGCCAGCCCAGCACCTGCCGCGTCAGCGCTTCGACACTGCCCGCGCGGTGCTCCTGCTGGTCGGCGCGCGTGAGCACGACGCCAGCCGGCGTGTCCACGATGTACGCGAGCGTCTGTCCGGTCGGCGTCATGAGCCAGATCTCGTCGCGGTTCGCCACGTGCTGCCAGCGCACGTTCGCCGTGACGGCGCCGCCGCTGTAGCTCGCGAGGACGCGCCCCAGCAGGTCGAACGGTTCGGGATCGCGCGGCGCGATATGCACGGCTGCGCAGGACGCGAGCAGCGCTGCGATGACCAACGCACCGCAGACGCGGCGGATCATCGCGCTGCGGGCAGGATGACCGGCGCGAAGCGCTTCACGACGTTCTGGAGCGCGTCGTTCTGCGCATTGTCCTTCAGCGCTTCGGCCCAGACCTTGCGCGCCCGGTCGTGCTGGCCTTCGACCCACAGGACTTCGCCGAAGTGCGCGGCGATTTCGGCGTCCGGCCGCAGCTCGTACGCACGCTGCAGATGCTCGAGCGCTTCCTTGTTCCGACCCAGCCGGTACAGCACCCAACCCATGCTGTCCATGATGAACGCGTCGTTCGGCGAGAGCGAGAGCGCCTTCTCGATCAACTGGCGCGCTTCTTCGAGCCGCTGGTTGCGATCCGCGAAGGTGTACCCGAGCGCGTTATAAGCGTGCGCGTGATCGGGCCGCAGCTTGATCACCCTGCGCAGGTTGGTTTCGAGAATGTCGATGCGGTCGAGCTTCTCGGCAGCCATCGCATGGTCGTACAGGAGATCCGGCGAGTCCGGCATCTTCTTCAGCGCCTCGCCGAGCAGCTCGAACGCCTCCTTGTACGAATTCGCGTCGCGCAGCAGCTGCGCTTCGGCCTGCGTGAGCTGGAGGCGCTCCTGCGTGCTGCTCGCGCTCGCCTGCCGCAGGTGCTTGCGTGCGTCGGGTAGTTTGCCGAGCTTGGCGAGGACCCCGGCGTAGCGAATCTGGGCGTTCAGATACTGCTCGCCCGGTTGCACCGCGGCGTACCACTTGAGCGCCTCGTCGAAGCGCTTGCGCTCTTCGTTCAACTGGCCCATGTAGAGACGCGCGACGTCGGGCTCGCCGTAGCCGGAGTCGAGCGCGCGCTTCAGTTGCGCCTCGGCCGCGTCGAAATCGTTCGCCTGCATCGCGAGCAGCGCCACCGCCATGATCACGTCGGCGTTTTTGGGAAACTGCTCGACGAGCGCTTCGAACTGCTTGCGCGCTTCGGCCGGGCGCTTGGCCGCGACCAGCAGGCGCGCGTAGTTAAGCCGCGCGTCCTTCGCCTGCGGGTGCGCTTTCAGGAACTCCTCCAGGAAGGCGAGCGCCTGGTCGTTCGAGCGGCGCTGCAGGGCCTGCGCGTGAAAGAGCGCCGCGAGCTCCCAGTCGGGCCGGAGCTTGAGCCCCGCCGCCGATTCATCGAGCGCCGCCTGCTCCTCCCCGGCATTCCACGCGGCCTGCGCCACGGCGAGCCGCGCCTCGGGGACGTTCGGGTACGGCTGCGCGAGCTCGCGCATGAGCTCGAAAACCGCTTTGCGGTCCTTGTTGCGGGCGAGCAGGGTCGAAAGCTGCAGGAAGCTCTGCCCCACGCCATCGGGGTCGGTGGCGAGCCACTGCGCAAAATGCTCGCGCGCCTCTCCGAGCTTCTGCTCGTTCGCGAGCAGCGCCGCGAGCACCTGGCGCGCGCGTGAATTCTGCGGATCGGCCTTGAGCCAGATGCCGGCCGCTTCGATCGCGGCCTCCACGAAGCGCGCGTTCCACGCGACCTCGGTCGCGCGCTGCGCCACGCGCGGATCGCGGGTCTCGCGCGCAAGCTCGAGATAGGCCGGGACGGCGATCTGCGGCTGGCCGCGCTGAAGCGCCACTTCCGCCAGCATCATCTTCTGCATGAGCTCGGCCGTGAGCTCGACCGTCGGCAATGTCGGGCGTGCACGTTGCGCCGCTTTCGCCTTGGCGTCGGGCGCCGACTTCTGCGGCGACTGCGCGAGCACGTCCTTGCGCGGGTCGGCAGGACCGGCGCATGCGGCAGCGGCGAGCGCCGCGAGAACTGCGGGAAGGAAACGTGTCATCAGGAGGGCCGCGTATCCGGCATGCGGTGCTTCGATTGCGTGCACCGCGGGCTGCTTCATCAACGGGCACATATTAGGTATATTTCGCCGACACTACAAGGCGCGAAGGCGTCCGGTGCTTTGCGCACTTTCTCCCCGATGTCCGGTGCCGATACCGCGATCACGATTTCCGCGAAAGGTTTGACGCGCCGCTTCGGCGCGCACGCCGCCGTCGACGGCGTCGATCTCGAGTTGAAGCGCGGTGAGGTCCTCGGCTTTCTCGGTCCGAACGGTGCGGGCAAGACGACGACGATGCAGATGCTGACCGGCAATCTCGCGCCGAGCGCGGGCGAGATACTTATCTGCGGCGCCGATCTGCTGGCGCGGCCCACCGCAGCGAAAGCGCGCATTGGCTACCTGCCGGAGACCCCGCCGCTGTATCGCGAGCTCACCGTGGACGAGTACCTCATGCTCGCGGTCAAGCTCCACCGCGTGGAGCAGCGCCATCGCCGCGATGCGATCGAGCGCGCGAAGCGCCGCTGCGGCCTGACCGATGTCGGCCGCAAGCTGATCGGCACCCTGTCGAAGGGTTTTCAGCAGCGCGTCGGCATCGCGCAGGCGATCGCGCACGAGCCGGACGTGGTGATCCTCGACGAGCCGACCGTCGGTCTCGATCCCAACCAGATCCGCGAGGTGCGCACGCTCATACGCGAGCTCGGCGGCACGCACAGCGTGATCCTCTCGACGCACATCCTGCCCGAGGTCGAGGCGATCTGCGATCGCGTCCAGATCCTGCATCACGGGCGTGTGGTCTACAGCGACACGATCGCGGCGCTGAAAGCGCTGCACAGCGGCCGCAGCTTCGTCGTCGGTCTTTCGCGCGCGCCCGCGGACGCGGAGCTCGCGACCGCGGCGGGCGCAGCGACAGTCGAGCGCATCGGCGAGCGCCTCTACCGCGTGCAGCTCTCCGCCGATGGCGGCGCCGTCGAGCGCCTTGCGGCGCGCGCGGTCGAGAAGAACTGGGGACTTTTCCATCTGGCCCCGGCGCAGACCAGCCTCGAGGACGTCTTCGTGAACCTCACGCGATGATCTCTACCATCGCGGCCAAAGAGCTTAAGTCGCTGTTCGCCTCGCCGCTCGCGTGGATCGTGCTGACCGCGGTGCAGCTCGCGGGCGCCATGGTGTTCCTGCGCCAGTACGACCGGTTCATCGAGATCCAGCCGCAGCAGCTTCAGCTCGGGAACGCACCGGGCGTGACCGAGTTCATCGCAACGCCGCTTTTCACCGCGATGGCGGTGGTGCTGCTGCTGGCCGTGCCGCTGCTCGCGATGCGCGCGATCGCCGAAGAGCGGCGCAACCAGACGATGGTGCTGCTCACCAGCGCGCCGCTCACGATGACGCAGATCGTCGTCGGCAAATTCTGCGGGCTCGCCGTGTTCCTCGTGCTGGTCATCGCGCTGGTCTCCGCGATGCCGCTGTCGCTCGCGCCGAGCACCGCCCTGGACTACGGACTGCTCGCAAGCCTCTGCGCGGGGCTCCTCATCCTCGCGCTCGGTTTTGCAGCGGTGAGCCTGTTCCTGTCGTCGCTCACGGTACATCCGATGGGCGCTGCATTCGCGGCGTTCGCTGCGCTGCTCCTCATGCTGCTGCTCGGCGAGGCCGCGGCGGACGGCTTGCGCGCGAAAGGCTGGCTCGTACCCGCCGCGCTGGTGCAGGTGTTTTCACCGCTGAAGAACTTCGAGCCGTTCATCAAAGGCGTGATCGACACCTACGCGATCGCGTGCGGCGTGCTGCTCGCGCTCTTCTTCATCGTGCTCACGGTGCGCCGGCTCGACAGCCGCCGGCTGCGCGGATAGAGGGCACGGCGATGCAGGCGAGCCGCCGGCTCCGCGTAGTGCTCTCGGTCCAGAGCGGCGTCTTCGTCGTGCTCTTTCTCGCGCTCGTCATGCTGCTCGCCTTTGTCGCGCACGAGTACCGCAGCGAATGGGACGTGACGCGCACCGCGCGCAACAGCCTGTCGCAGCCGACGCTCGAAGTGCTGCGCGAGATGCAGGGGCCGGTCACCGTGACCGCGTACGCGCTGAAGATCGATCCCGGCGGCGTCAACGTTCACCGCGTCATCGAGGAGCGGCTGCGGCCGTACCTGCGCGCGAAGCCGGACCTGAAGCTCGAATTCGTCGATCCGCGCGAGGATCCCAAGCGCGCCGCGGCGGCCAAGCTGCGCGCACCGAACGTGTTCGTGATCGAGCACGAAAATCGCATCGAGCAGTTGCCGATCCCGGACTTCACCGAGCAGTCGTTCGCGACAGCGCTCATGCGCCTCATGCGCGGCTCGCAGAGCCTCGTGCTGTGGCTCGAAGGCCACGGCGAGCGCAGGCTCGACGGAGCGGCCAACCACGACCTCGGCGAGTTCGGCCGCCAGCTCCAGTTGAAGGGCATCAAGGTGAACAGCGTCAACCTAAGCATCGCGCAGGAGGTGCCGTCGAATGCCGCGGCGCTGGTGATCGCGAGCCCGCAGTCCGACGTACAGCCGGCGGAGGTGGAGAAGATCGAACGGTATTTACGCGCCGGCGGCAATCTCCTGTGGCTGATCGATCCGGAGCCGTTGCGCGGGCTGGACCGCATCGCGGAGCTGCTCGGCCTCGTGCTCACGCCCGGGACGATCGTCGATGCGGCGCTCAAGCCGCGCAGCGGGCCGCCGGTGTTCGCCGTCGGCACGAGCTACGGCAATCATCCGATCACGGCGTCGTTCCGCTACAACACGCTCTTTCCGTACGCGCGCCCTGTCGTGCTCTCGGAAAACGAGGACTGGCGGATCTCCCCACTGGTGGAAGTCGCGCAGCGCGGCTGGGTCGAGATGGGACCGCTCGATGAGCAGCCCACCTTCGACAAAGCACGCGACCTGCCCGGCCCGCTCGTGGTGGCGGCCGCCTTCGAGCGGCCGGTCGGCGACCGTCAGCAGCGCGTCGTGGTGGTCGGAAACGGATCGTTTCTGGCGAACACGTACCTGGGGAACGGCGGCAACCTTCAGCTCGGCGTCGCGATGATCAACTGGCTCTCCGGCGAAGATGCGTTGATCGCGATCGATCCGCGGCCAGCGCCGGACTCGCAGCTCTACATGGATCAGATGACGCTGTACGTGATTGCGGTCGGCTTTCTGCTCGTACTGCCGCTCGTCTTCGCGCTGACCGGCGCCATCGTATGGTGGCGCCGGCGCCGGGCGGCGTAAGCGGAGCGCGTCCCGGTGCTGCGCTCGTGGCTGTCTCTCGCGGTGCTTGCGCTCGTCGTCGTCGCGCTCACGGCCTGGCTTTTCCATTACAGGACGCCGCCGGAAGCGCCGCAGAGCTACGCGCTGTCGACACTCAAAGCCGCGGAAGTGAAGCACATCCGCCTCGAGCCGTCCGCCGGCGCACCGGTCGAGCTCGAGCGTGAGGGAGACGCGTGGCGCATCACCTCCCCCTTCGCCGCGCGCGCCGACGCGGCGCGCGTCGAGCGGCTGCTGGCGATCCTCGACGCGCGCTCGATCGCGCGTTTGCCGTCGTCCGATCTCGCGCGCTACGACCTCGATCGTCCATTGGCGCGCGTGACGCTCGGTGGCCAGACATTCGCGTATGGCGCGCTCAATCAGGCGACGCGCGAGCAGTACGTGCTCACGAACGATGCGGTGTACGCCGTGCCGCTCTCGCAGCGGATCGCCGTGCCGCGCGATGCCGACGCACTCATCGCGCGCTCGTTGTTCGCTCCCGGTGAGACGCCCGTCAGGTTCGATCTGGAGCAGTTCACGGCGGCGCTCGAAGGTGGCGTGTGGGCGTTCGTGCCCTCGCCCGGCGATTTGACTCCCGACGAGCGTAATGCCTGGGCCGACGGCTGGCGAAACGCGACGGCGGTGCGCGCCGCGCGTCACGAAGGTAGCGCCGCGGGACCGAAGCTGACGGTGCACCTGAAGGACGGCCGCACGATCGAGCTGGCCGTGCTTGCGCGGGAGCCGGAGCTCGTGCTGCTGCGCGCGGACCAGGGCATCCGTTACCACTTCCTGCCCGAAGTCGCGAAACGGCTCATGTCGCCGCCCGCGGGCGCAGCCGGCGACACCTCGCAGAAATGAATCGTCTTCCCTCGCTCGCGGCAAGGGACTGAGGCAAACGTGCCCGAGCTACCCGAAGTCGAAACCACGCGGCGCGGCCTTGCGCCGCACCTCGTCGATCAGCGTATTCGGGGCGTCGTCGTGCGTGATCGCCGCCTGCGGCTGCCGGTGCCGCGGAACCTCGAGAAGAACATCGCCGGGGCGACGATCGAGAATGTCGAGCGCCGCGGCAAATACCTCCTGATCGACTGCGGAAGAGGCACCCTCATCGTTCATCTCGGCATGTCGGGGCGCCTGTGGCTGGTCGAACAGTCGGCGGCCGTCACGAAGCACGACCACTTCGATCTCGTGCTGGAAAACCGGCGCATCGTGCGTCTGCGCGACCCGCGCCGCTTCGGTCTCGTTCTGTGGCAGCCGTCGAATGCGCGCGAGCACCCGCTGCTCGCTTCCATCGGACCCGAGCCGCTGTCGAAGGATTTCAGCGGTGAATGGCTGTACACGGTGACGCGAAACCGCAGCGCCGCAATCAAGAACGTGCTGATGGACAGCCGCGTCGTCGCCGGCGTCGGCAACATCTACGCGAGCGAAGCGCTCTTTCGCGCGCGCATCAATCCCAAGCTGCCGGCGAACCGCATCGGGCGCTCACGCTACGATGTGCTCGCGGAGAAAATCCGCGAAACACTGGAAGCGGCGATCGCCGCCGGCGGCAGCACGCTGCGCGATTACGTCGGCGGCGACGGGCAGGCGGGTTATTTCCAGGACGAGCATCTCGTCTACGGCCGGGGCGGGGAGCCGTGCCGCGTCTGCGGGACCCCTATCCGCGAGCTGCGCCAGGGTCAGCGCTCGACATTCTATTGCCCGCTGTGCCAGAGACGATGACGCTCGCCGTCACAATGACGCTTAGGCGGCTTTCGCGGCGATCAACTTCAGGTATTTCGCGTGGAGCTGCTCTTTGGTCTCCGCCACGTCCGGATTGAGCGGAATGCAGTCGACCGGACACACGCGCTGGCACTGCGGCTCGTCGAAGTGCCCGACGCACTCGGTGCACTTCTGCGGATCGATGACGTAGTACTCCTCACCGGCGGAAATCGCCTCGTTCGGGCACTCCGGCTCGCAGACGTCGCAGTTGATGCAGGCGTCCGTGATCATCAACGCCACTTCTACTTCCCTCCGAGCTGCTTGATCTTCGCGCGCAGGCGGTCGGCCACCAGTGCCGGAACGAACTTGGACGTGTCCCCGCCGAGGGTCGAGATCTCGCGCACGATGGTTGCGGATATGAACATGAACTGCTCGCCCGGCGTGAGGAACACCGTTTCGACATCCGGATACATGCCGCGGTTCATCCCGGCGAGCTGGAACTCGTATTCGAAATCGGACACGGCGCGCAGGCCCCGCACGACCACGCGCGCACCCTGCTGCTGCACGAACTGCATGAGTAGTCCCGAAAACCCCATCACCTGCACGTTCGGCAGGTCCTTCAGCACCTCGCGCGCCATCTCCACACGCTCGTCGAGCGTGAAGAACGGTTTTTTCGCCCGGCTGTCGGCGACGGCAAGGATCACGCGATCGAACAGGCGCGAGGCGCGCCGCGCGAGGTCCTCGTGTCCGAGCGTGATCGGATCGAACGTTCCCGGGTACACCGCGGTGTGGTCCATTTAGTCTTGCGTCCGTGCTACGAGTTGATAGGCGACATGGCCGGCGCGTCCTTCTTTGAGCACCGTCCAGCCTTCCGGCCACGCGACGGGCGCGCCCG
>DASPNJ010000044.1:0-4882 GCA_035626595.1 Burkholderiales bacterium | reverse complement strand
GATCTCGTCAACGCCCAGCGTAACGTCTCGTTACATTAGTGCCGGCTATCGGCGGGGGACCCGCCTGTAGAATCCGCACTTTTCCCGCCCTCCCGCTCGCGAATGAAACGAGGCTCGCTCGTCATAGCCGTGATCGTGCTGCTCGCCGCAGCCGGCGCCGGCTACGTGTGGTGGAAGGATCCTTTCGCGTCGCCGCCGTCGTACCGTCTGGCCAAGATCGAGCGCGGACCGATCACTGCCGCGGTGTCTGCGACCGGCACGCTCAATCCCGTGGTGTCGGTGCAGGTCGGCTCTCAGGTCTCCGGCCAGATCAAGGAGCTGTACGTCGACTTCAACTCGCCGGTGAAGAAAAACCAGCTCATCGCGCGCATCGATCCGCAGTCGTTTCAGCTGCGCGTCAATCAGGCGATGGCGGACCTCGAGGCCGCGCGGGCGAATGCGCTCACGACACGCTCCAATGTCGCGGCGCTGCAGGCCGAAGTCGCGCGCGCGAAGGTGCTCGCGGGCGATGCCGAGCGCGAATACAACCGCAACCAGATGCTGTTCGAGAAGACGTTCGTGTCCGCGGCCGCGCGCGACAAGGCGCTGGCGATGCTCGAAGCCTCGCGCGAGCAGTTGAAGGCCGCGCAGGCGCAACTCGCGGTCGGCCAGTCACAGGTCCGCAACGCCGATGCCATCGTGCGCCAGCGCGAATCGCAGCTTTCGCAGGCGAAAGTCGATCTCGACCGCACCGAGATCAAGGCGCCGGTCGACGGCATCGTGGTGAAGAAATCGGTAGAGCCCGGACAAACCGTCGCCGCGAGCCTGCAGGCGCCGGAGCTGTTCGTCATCGCGCAGGATCTGAAGCAGATGCAGGTCGATGCCTCGATCGACGAATCCGAGGTCGGCCGCATCCGCGTTGGCCAGGAAGCGACGTTCACCGTCGACGCCTTTCCAGGGCGCACGTTCCGGGGCGAGGTAAAACAGGTGCGCAGGGCCGCGCAGGTCGTGCAGAACGTCGTCACGTACGTCGCGGTGATCGCCACGTCCAACCCGGATCTCGGATTGTTCCCGGGCATGACGGCGAACGTGCGCGTGATCATCGCCCGGCGCGACAACGTGCTAAAGGTGCCGAACGCGGCACTGCGGTTTCGGCCCGCTGGCGCCTCGGATGCTTCAAGCGCCGCGCCGAAGGGCGAGCGCGGCGGCGGTGACGTGGACGGCGGCGAGGCCAAAGGCAAAGGCAAGGGACGCGGCGGCCAGGCCATGCTCGAACGGCTGACCAAGGAGCTCGAGCTCACGGCCGACCAGCGCGCGCGCGTCGAAGCGATATTCGCGGAAAACCGCGCGAAGATCGGCGAGATCTCCCCCGAAGATCCGGCCGAGCGGCGCCGCCAGGTCGAGCGGTTGCGCGCCGAAGCGCGCCAGCGCGTGACCGAAATCCTCACGGCCGAGCAGCGGGTCAAGTACGAAGCGATGGGCGGCGGACGCGCACGCGGGGCAACCGTAACCTCCGGCCGGGTCTGGGTGCCGGACGACGCCGCGCTTAGGCCCAAGGCCATTCCGGTGCGTGTCGGTCTCACCGACGGGACTTTCACCGAGCTCGTCTCGGGCGATCTCCAGGAAGGCGATCAGGTCATCCTCGGCATGCAGTCCGACGGCGGCAAGGCGGCGCGGCCCGCGAAGTCCCAGACGAAAGGCCCCCGCTTCGGCTTCTGACATGGACGAAGCGCTCATCACCACGCGCGAGCTGACGAAGGTGTACCGCATGGAGGGCTACGCGGTCACCGCGCTCAACAAGGTCTCGGTCGACATCCACAAAGGCGAGTTCGTCGCGGTGATGGGCCCATCGGGTTCGGGCAAGTCGACATTCATGAACCTGCTCGGATGCCTCGACAGCCCGACGAGCGGCGAATACTGGCTCGCCGGCGAGAAAGTTTCCGAGCTTTCCGGGAACGCGCTCGCCGCGATACGCAACCGCCGCATCGGCTTCGTCTTCCAGAGCTTCAACCTGCTGCCGCGCACCAGCGCGCTGGAGAACGTCGAGCTGCCGCTGCTCTACAGCCGTGTATCCGCCGAGGAACGGCACCGCCGCGCGCTGGCGCGGCTGGGGGAAGTCGGCCTTGCTGACCGCGCGCACCACCATCCGGCGCAGCTCTCGGGCGGCCAGCAGCAGCGCGTCGCCATCGCGCGCGCGCTGGTGAACGATCCGGTCCTGATCCTCGCTGACGAGCCCACGGGCGCCCTCGATACGCGCACGAGCTTCGAAGTGATGGCGCTGCTCCAGGACCTGAACGCGGCCGGCATGAGCGTCGTCCTGGTCACGCACGAGCACGACATCGCCGACTTCGCGTCGCGGGTGGTCACTTTCCGCGACGGCCGCGTCATGAGCGACAAGCGTACGAAACCGGTAGACGCCCGCGAGAAGCTGCGCGAAGCGCAAGCAACCCTGGAGACGGCGTGAGCTGGCTCGCCGGCATACGCATCGCCCTGCGCGCGCTGCGGGTGAACAAGATGCGAAGCATCCTCACGATGCTGGGCATCATCATCGGTGTCGGCGCGGTCATCACCATGATCGCGATCGGCTCGGGCGCGCAGGCGCAGGTCGAGGAGCAGATCAAGTCGCTCGGTACCAACCTCATTATCGTCCTGCCCGGCTCGGTGACCGCGGGCGGCGTTCGCATGGGCGCGGGCTCGCGCAACACGCTCACCGAGGACGATGGCTACGCGCTGCAACGCGAGATTCCGAACGTGCAGGCCGCGGCGCCGACGCTGAGGGGCACCGGCCACGTGGTCGCCGGCGGCAACAACTGGTCGACCGTTTTCTACGGCATCACGCCGGAATATTTCGAAGCGCGCAACTGGACCGTCGCGACCGGCAGGGGTTTCGAGGCCGCGGACGTGAACGGTGCCGCGAAGGTGGCGCTGCTCGGCGAGACCGTCGCGCGCAGCCTCTTCGGCGAGAGCGATCCGATTGGACAGATCGTGCGCGTGCGCAAGGTGCCGATGGAGGTGATCGGCACGCTCGAGCGCAAGGGCCAGAGCCTCCAGGGCCAGGATCAGGACGACGTGATCCTGATGCCGATCACGACGGCCCGTAATCGCGTGCTCGGCGGCAGCGGCGTGAAGCTGCGCACCGTCGGCTCGATCTCGGTGAAGATCCGCGACGGCGTCGACATGGCACAGGCGGAAGCCGAGATGCGCACGCTGCTGCGCCAGCGCCATCGCCTCCAACCGGCGCAGGACGACGACTTTACGCTGCGTAACCTCTCGGAGGTACTGGGCGCCCGCGAGGAATCGACCCGCATCATGACCCTGCTCCTCGCGGCCGTGGCTTCGGTGTCGCTGCTGGTCGGCGGCATCGGCATCATGAACATCATGCTGGTGTCGGTGACCGAGCGTACGCGCGAGATCGGGCTGCGCATGGCGGTCGGCGCGCGCGCGAAGGACATCCTATCGCAGTTCCTGGTCGAGGCCGTCACGCTCGCGCTCGTCGGCGGGCTCTGCGGCATCGTGCTCGGCGTCGCCGGTTCCTTTGCGATCGGTCATTTCGCCGGCTGGCGCACCGATCTAAACGCCAATGCGATCGTGCTCGCCGTGGGCTTCGCCGCCGCGGTCGGCATCTTTTTCGGCTTCTATCCCGCACGCAAGGCTTCGCGTCTCCTGCCGATCGAAGCGCTGAGATACGAGTGAGCGGCGCCTCGGCAGCCGCGCCACCGTAAAAGGCCCATGGATCCTCTATTGCTGTTGAAGGCGGCGATACTCGGTGTCGTCGAGGGCCTCACGGAATTCCTGCCGATCTCGAGCACTGGGCACCTCATCATTACGAGCCAGCTCCTCGATTTCCACGACGAGAAGGGCAAGGTTTTCGAGATCGCGATTCAGACCGGCGCAATGCTCGCGGTAGTATGGGAGTACCGCACCCGGTTTGCGCGCGCCCTGACGGGGCTTACGCGAGACCCTCTCGCCCAGCGGTTCGTGCTGAACCTCGTCATCGCGTTCATCCCGGCGGCGGTCCTCGGCCTTGCGTTCGGCAAGCTCATCAAGCAGCACCTCTTTCACGCGGTGCCGGTCGCGATCGCGTTCATCGCGGGCGCTTTCGTCATCCTGTGGGTGGAGCGCCGGCGAAACCGGCGGGTGCGCATCGAAAGCGTCGACGACATGACATGGCTCGACGCGCTCAAGGTCGGCATGGCGCAGTCGGTCGCGCTCATTCCGGGCACCTCGCGCTCAGGCGCGACGATCATCGGCGGCATGCTTTTCGGCCTGTCGCGGCGTGCGGCGACCGAGTTTTCGTTCTTTCTTGCGGTGCCGACGCTCATCGCGGCCGGAATCTACGATCTGATGAAGCATCGCGATCTCCTCAGTGTCGCGGACGCGCCGGTCTTCGGCGTCGGGCTCGTGACCGCGTTCGTCTCGGCGTTCGTCTGCGTGCGCTGGCTGATCCGCTACATCGCGACACACGATTTCACCGTCTTCGCGTGGTATCGCATCGTATTCGGTGCGGTCGTGCTGTTCACCGCGTATACGGGCCTCGTCACTTGGGCCGCCTGAGGCGCGTTGTTCGTCAATCGACCACGAGCGCGGCGGCTGCCGCGTTAAGCTACTTTTTGCGTCGAGAGGCGAAGCCTCGAGACGCGTCGTAGGTTTTTTTGCTTGCACGGTATCAGGATCTCTTCCGGGTGCCCGATCTGCGCCCGACCGTCGTGGCGTCGATCGCGGGGCGCCTGCCGATCGGCATCGCCGGTCTCGCGATCCTGCTGTTCGTGCAGGGCCGGTCGGGGTCCTTCGCATTGGCCGGCACTGCGAGCGCGTTGTACGTGCTGGGCCTGGGCGCTGTCGCGCCGTTTCTCGGACGATTCATCGATCGGCTCGGTCCGCGGCCCGTTCTCGGCGCGTGCGC
>DASPNJ010000043.1:0-54074 GCA_035626595.1 Burkholderiales bacterium | reverse complement strand
GTCGTCGTTCGCCGGTGGTCCTCATCGCGTAGGCCATACTGGGCCATCGCGGTCTGTGGCGTTCCCTTGGCTAGCGTCAGCGCGAATCCGAGCGCTGCTGCGGTCGGTCGCCCTACACGCACAGTGGCTGATCATGGCGTCCAACTGTGCGTTCGAGCGGAGCGCCCGTCAGCGTCGCTGCCGGGTGCCCTCGTCGCTGCGCTCCTCGGCGCCCGCTCAACGCGATTGTTAGACGTCAGATGAACACTCGGGACCGCAAACGCGAACTCAAGGCATCGTGGAAGGCGCAAGAGCGCGCGCTGCTTGAGGCATCGCTGCCATATCGAAGACCGACCTCCGAGCCCTTTTTTACGCTCTAGGCCAAAGCGAAGCTGCCTGCGATCACACGCTTCGGGAAACGGCCGACTTTCTACGAGGCCGCGGTTTGAATGAAGATGCTGTGCTCCCGTGGTTACGAGAACACGGCGGCTATTGTGATTGTGAGGTGTTAGCGAATGTCGCCGACAAATTTGGCGCGATCGCAGGTTACACGCCTGACGTCTAACCACGCGTTCGAGCGGAGCGCCCGTCAGCGCCGCTGCCGGGTGCCCTCGTCGCTGCGCTCCTCGGCGCCCGCTCAACGCAATCGTTATACGTCAGATTGACGCGCTCGCGACCTCCTGAAACGATCGATGAATGTACTTCGAGATCATTGGCGAGATCACCGATGTCGAGACCTTCGCGACCGGTGGTGCCATCCGAGAGATTTCACGCCTTCGAAAGCTGTATGGTCGCGGCCGGTGGAGGAAGCGCAAAGGCTTCGCGCAAGTGCGATTGCCCGATGGCACCACGCGACGCGCCGAGCTTCATTGGTACGAGGCCCACGGCATCGGCCGCAAAGAGTTTAAGATCAAGCGATATATCGACTGATTCGCTATGGGAACCGCTGCCAAGAAATTCGTTGTGTGTTTGAGAAACACCGGCTACGAAGCCTCTCTGGAGCCGCGGAAGATCTATCAAGCTTTGGCTGACGCGGATGCCGCGAAGCATCAGCAAATTCGCGTAATCGACGAGTCAGGGGAAGATTACCTATATCCCCAAAGCTTCTTCGCTCCGATTGATCTTCCGCCGCCCATCCGCAAGGCAGTACTTTCTGCCGTATAACCACGCGTTCGAGCGGAGCGCCCGTCAGCTACGCTGCCGGGTGCCCTCGTCGCTACGCTCCTCAGCGCCCGCTCAATGCGATCGTTATGCGCATAGAAATTCATCGCATTACGGAATCGAGCGCCTTCGGCTTAGTTCGAGCCCACGCCGGGCCCCGCTCATGGCGCCGATCAAATTGGCGTTGTTTATCCGCAAACCCGAGAAAGCTTCGAATGAAAGTTCACTACCTGGAGATTGTTGCTGCGGACGTAGACGCTGTGTGTGCCGCCTATGAGGCTACACACCGTATCAAATTTGATTCGGCTGATCCGCTTCTCGGCGGTGCGAGGACGGCCCGGCTGCCGGATGGCGGCAGCATTGGCGTGCGTGGTCCGTTGCGCGATACGGAGGAGCCCATCGTTCGACCCTACTGGCTTGTCGACGATATCGAAGCAGCGTTAGAGGCGGCATCCAGGCAGGGCGCTTTCGTCGCGCATCCTCCGCTGGAGATACCGGGCAAGGGTACGTTCGCGATCTATATCCAGGGAGATGTGGATCACGGGTTGTGGCAACTATGATGTCGGCTGCGAGCGGACGCGGCGAGCTGCTTCGAAGTCCAGGGAGACCGATTCCGTCGAAATGTGCTATCCCGGCTGGCAGGAGTCGCTTACACGACTTGCCAATCTCGTCGAATCCGATATTCAGGTGTAGTGTGCCCACGCATGAACCCCCGGATCACGCTCCTCACGCTCGGCGTCGATGATCTGAATCGATCGGTCGAGTTCTACCGCGATGGCCTCGGCTTCCACACAGACGGCATCGTCGGCACCGAATTCGAGCACGGAGCGGTCGCATTCTTCGAGCTCCAGGCGGGGCTGAAGCTCGCGCTGTGGCCGCGAAAGAGCATCGCTCATGACACCGGGCTGCCTTCGAGCTCGCCCAGCCCCACCGAGCTCACCATAGGACACAACGTCGCTTCCAGGGCCGAGGTCGATGCAGTGATGGATCAGGCGCGGCGCGCGGGCGCCGTCATCGTCAAAGCGGCGCACGAGACGTTCTGGGGCGGCTACGCCGGGTACTTCCAGGATCCGGACATGCACGTGTGGGAGGTCGCCTGGAACCCGCAGTGGACGATCGGATCGTGACAGCGTTCCGGTGTCGCCGGGCGAACGCATGAAGAGCCGGTTCAGTCAGGTGAACGTGTTCTCCGCGGACCCGCTCGGCGGCAATCCTCTGGCGGTGGTGCATGACGCCGAGAACATCAGCGGAGCACGCATGGCCGCGCTCGCGCGCTGGACGAATTTGTCGGAAACGACGTTTCTCCTGAAGCCGACCGACCCGGGCGCGGACTACTACGTTCGCATCTTCACGCCCGCGGGCGAGTTGCCCTTCGCCGGGCATCCGACGCTGGGCTCGTGCCACGCGTGGCTTCGCGGCGGCGGAAAGCCACGCGAGCGCGGCGTGGTCGTGCAGCAATGCGGCGTGGGGCTCGTGCGCGTGCGCTGTGACGGCGCACGCCTCGAATTCGCCGCGCCGCCGCTGCGGCGTACCGGCGCGCTGGAGCCCGACGTGCTGGCGCAGATTTCCAGGGCGCTCGCCCTGAAAGGCTGCGAGATCGTTCACCACCAGTGGATCGACAATGGCCCCGGCTGGTGCGCGGTGATGCTTCGATCGGCAGCCGAGGTGCTCGCCCTCGAGCCGGATTGGGCTACTCTGCGCCCGCTCAAGCTGGGCGTGATCGGTCCTCACGACGCAAGCCATGACGCGGCGTTCGAAGTGCGCGCCTTCGTCGGCACCAGCGGATACGAAGACCCCGTGACGGGCAGCCTCAATGCGAGCCTCGCGCAGTGGCTGATCGGCGCCGGCCTCGCGAACTCCGCCTACATAGCGAGCCAGGGGACGGCGCTTCAGCGCGCCGGCCGCGTGCACCTGCGCAAGCAGGATGGAGAGGTCTGGGTGGGCGGTGACGTGATCGACGTCATTCACGGCGAGATCACGCTCTAGGCCCATGGCTCGATATGCGGACGAAGTCATCGGTCTGCAGCGCTTCGGCGTTGCCGGGTGACCATGGGAAACGACGTCGAAGTGAGACGGGCGACGAGGGCCGACGCGCAGCGCATCGCGCAGATCTACAACGGCTACGTGCGCGACACCGTCATCACCTTCGAGACGGAGCCGGTTCCCGTTGAGGAGATGGCGCAGCGGATCGAACGCACGATCGCGCGCTACGACTGGCTGGTGGCGGAATCGAATCGCGAGATCGTGGGATACGCGTATTACGGCCAGTTCCGAACGCGCGCGGCTTACGACCACACGGTCGAATCGACCGTATACGTCGCCGCCGGAAACATGCGCAGGGGCGTAGGCCGCACGCTCTACGCAGCGCTCATGCGTTCGGCGCGCGAGCGCGGATTCCGCGAGGTGATCGGCGTCATCGCGCTGCCGAACCCCGAGAGCACGGCCTTGCACGCCACGATGGGCTTCGCGGAGGCCGGCGTGTTGAAGCGCGTAGGGTACAAGTTCGGCGCCTATATCGACGTCGCCATCTGGCAGCTCTCGCTCGCCTGAGCACCTGATGACGCGGGCGCCGCCCGGCGCTCCGCGGCGCTACGCGCCTGAAACAAACTGTTTCCGGCAGGACATCGGCCCGACACGCGCCGCGCCTACAGTGCGCACCTGACAGCGTTACCAAGGCGGTTTGACAGCATTACCAGTCTTGGTAATAATGCCAACTACGGTTGGTATAACTGACAATACCGGCAATCAGGAACGCACGCATGACCACGAACGCACGCACGCTATTCGCCGCCGCAACCGCCGCGGCGCTCGCCGGGTGCGCCGGCATGCCCGGATTCGGCCGCGTCTCGCCCGACCCGGCGGTCACCGCTATGCCCGCCATCGCGCCCAGCGCGACCGCCCGCATCTCGGGGGAGCTTGCGATCGAACGCTGGTGGACGGTGTTCGGCGATCGCAATCTCGACCGCCTGATCGTCGAGGCGCTCGCGCGCAACGAGGACATCGAAGCCGCGATCGCGCGGGTGCGTGAAGCACAGGCGAGCCTCGACATCGCCGGGGCGGCGCTCTCGCCCACGCTCGACCTGCGCGCCGAGACCGGCAAATCGCAGCGCTCCACCGTCACCACCATGCCGCTGCCGCCGGGTGTGGACCGCCGCGGCGCGAGCAACACCCTCTCCCTTGCCGCGGGTTACGAGCTCGACCTCTGGGGCCGGCTCGCGTCCACCACCGCGGCCGCCCGCAGCCAGCTCCTCGCGACCGAGTGGGCGCGCTCGGCCGTCGAATGGGGTGTGACCGCGCGCGTCGCGGAGGCGTATTTCGGCCTCGCAGCCGTGGAACGCCAGATCGAGATCAGCGAGGCGGTGCGCGCGAGCCGGCTCGCGACACTGAAGCTGCGTCAGCGCGAGCACGAGGTCGGCGCGGGCAACGAGTTCGATCTTCGCCGCGCGGAAGCCGAGGTCACCGCCACCGACGCCTCGCTCGCGAGCCTCGCACGCGAGCGTGTCTCGCTCGAGCGCGCGCTCACCGTGCTGCTCGGGCGCACGCCGAACGAGATCGTCACGGGGTCGCTGCCGCGCGCCGTGCTCGATGAGCGCAAGGCCTTCGAAGCCGCGCTGCCGCGCGGCACCGCCGCCGACCTCCTCGTGCGCCGCCCGGACATCCGGCAGGCCGAAGCGCAGCTCGCCGCCGCGAATTCCAGCATCGACGCCGCGCGCGCGGCCACGCTGCCGGCGGTGCGCCTCTCCGGCATCCTCGGCACGGACGCGCGCTCGGTCGGCAATCTCTTCAGCGGCCCGGCAGCGATCTGGTCGCTCGCGGCAAACGCCTCGCAGTCGATCCTGGACGGCGGACGGCTCAAAGCACGGGTGCGCGAGGAGCACGCGCGCGCGGAACAGGCCGTCGCCAATTACCGAAAAACCGTGGCCGGCGCCGTGCTCGACGTGCGTGAAGCGTACGCCGCGCTCGACATCGCGCAGCAGGCGATCGACGCCGAACGCCAGCGGGTCGCCGCTCTCGCTCGTGCCCGCGAGCTCGCGCGCCTGGGCTTCGACAACGGCGCGCTGAGCTATCTCGACCTGCTCGACGCCGAGCGCAACTGGTACCAGGCGCAGTTGAACGAGGTCGCCGCGTACCGCGACCGCCTCACCGCGCAGGTCGCCGCATTCAAGGCCCTGGGCGGCGGATACACCGCCCCGGCCGACCGACACGCACTCAGATAAGGGAGATCTCGATGAAACGCTACATCCTCGGGGCCGCCGCTGGCGCCATGGCGCTGAGCGCGACCGCTTTTTTCCTGTCCGGCCGGGATACGGCCACCGCACCCGAACCCCGGCACGCCGCCCAGTCCGCCAGCATTACGGTGAACGTCGTGACGCCGGCACCCGGCACGTTCGATCGCGCCATAGCCGCGACCGGCACGGTCATGCCGCGCGACGAGCTCATCATCGGGTCGGACGCCTCGGGCGTGCGGCTCGTCGAAGTCCTCGCCGAAGTCGGCACTGTCGTGCGCAAGGGCCAGCTACTCGCCCGCGCCGACGATTCGCAGCTCCGCACCCAGCTCGCGCAGCACGAAGCGCTCGTCAAGCAGGCCGAGGTCGAGCTCACGCAGGCGCGGGCGAATCTGGAACGGGCGGAGAAGCTCAAGGACTCGGGCGTCTACAGCATCGAGACTTACCAGACGCGCAAGACCGCCGCCGACGCGGCAGCCGCCAAGCTCGAACTTGCGATCGCGCAGCGCCGCGAGCTCGAGGTGAAGATCGGCCACACGCGCGTGTACGCCCCCGCCGCCGGCGTGATCTCGAAGAAGTCCGCGACCGTCGGCGCCGTCGTGCAGCCGGGGATCGAGATGTTCCGGATGATCCGCGAGGGTGAGCTCGAATGGCTGGCCGAGCTGCCGAGCCACTCGATCTCGACGGTGCGTCCCGGCACGCGCGCCCGCATCGCGCTCGACGACGGCAACAGCGTCGAAGGCAAAGTGCGCATCGTGGCGCCGACCATGGACGCAGCCACGCGCAACGGGCTCGTGCACGTGACGCTGCCGAAGGATGCGCGGCTCAAGTCCGGCGCGCACGCGCGCGGCGAGATCCTGATGTCCAACGCGCAGGCGCTGGCGCTGCCCGAGGCCTCGGTTCTCGCGCGCGACGGCTTTCCGTTCGTCTATGTGGTCGGGCCGGACAACGTCGCGCGCCTGGCAAAAGTCGAGACCGGCGCGCGCCAGCGCGGCTACGTGGAGATCGTGAGCGGCGTCACGGCGGACAGCCGCGTGGTCAGCACCGGCGCCGGGTTCGTCAAGGACGGCGATCTCGTGCGCGTGTCACCGCAATCGCCGCGCGTCGCCGACGCAGGGGGCCGGTCATGATCAGCAATATCTCCGCAACCTCGATCCGCCACCCGATACCGGCGATCGTTTTGTTCATCCTGCTCACGTTTGCCGGGTTCCTCGGCTTCACGAAGCTCGGCATCAATCAGTATCCCGACGTCGATATCCCGTTCGTGTCGGTGACGATCACGCAACCCGGCGCGGCGCCGGCCGAGCTCGAGACCGAGGTCACGCGCATCGTCGAGAACGCGGTCGCGACCGTCGGCGACGTGGCGCACATCCAGTCGTTCGTGTCCGACGGCGTGTCCACGACCAGCATCGAATTCGTCTTCGGCAAGGACATCGATCGCGCGCTGAACGACGTGCGCGACGCGGTGACGCGCACACGCTCCGATCTGCCGGGCGACATCGAAGAGCCGGTGATCACGCGCTCGACGACGAGCGGCGGCCCCATGCTGACGTACGTGGTCAAGGGCGCGGACAAGAGCCCGGTCGAGCTCTCGTGGTTCGTGGACAACGACATCGCGAAAACGCTGCTGATGGTGCCGGGCGTCGGTCAGGTGAAACGCATCGGCGGCGTCGATCGCGAGATCCGCATCGATCTCAAACCCGAGCGCCTCAACGCCTACGGCATCACCGCGGCGGAAATCAGCCGCCAGCTTCGCGCGATCAACGCCAACGTGCCCGGCGGCAAGGCGACGGTGGGCGAGCTCGAGCAAAGCATCCGCACGCTCGGCAGCGCGCGCACGGTGGAGACGTTGCGCGGGATGCAGATCACGCTGCGCGACGGCCGCGCCGTGCGTCTGTCGGACCTCGGTGCGATCGAGGACAGCTACGCCGAGCCGTCTCAGGATGCGCTGGTGAATGGCGAGCGCGTAGTCGCGTTCCAGGTGCTGCGTGCGATCGGCTCGTCGTCGGTGGACGTCGCACGCAAGGTGGACAAGGCGGTCGCGAAGCTCGCCCAGGAGCATCCGTCCATGGAGGTGAAGCTCTTCAGCTCGACCGTCGATTTCACGCTGGAGTCGTACTACGCGTCGATCGAGGCGCTCATCCTGGGCGCGCTCCTCGCCATCGTCGTCGTGTTCTGGTTCCTGCGCGACTGGCGCGCGACGATGATCTCGGCCATCGCCATGCCGCTCTCGGTGATCCCGACGTTCTTCTTCATGCAGTGGCTGGGCTTCACGCTCAACATCATCACGCTGCTGGGGCTCTCGCTCGTGGTCGGCATCCTGGTGGACGACGCGATCGTCGAAGTCGAGAACATCGTGCGTCACATGCGCATGGGCAAGAGCCCTTACCAGGCGGCGCTCGACGCCTCCGACGAGATTGGTCTGGCCGTGGTGGCGACGACGCTCACGATCGTCGCGGTGTTCCTGCCGGTAAGCTTCATGAGCAGCGTGCCGGGGCAGTTCTTCCGGCAATTCGGCATCTCGGTGGCGATCGCGGTCGTGATCTCGCTCCTCGTCGCCCGGCTCCTGACGCCAGTCATGGGGGCTTATCTCCTGAAACCGCACGAGGCCGGGCACAAGCAGTCGCGCGTCATGCAGCGCTACCTGAAGCTCGTCGAATGGGGTCTCGCCCACCGCAAGCTCGCGATGCTCTCCGGCGTGGCGCTCTTCGCCGCATCGGTCGCGCTGATTCCGCTGCTGCCGAAGACCTTCATTCCCGCCTCCGACCGCTCGATCACCACGATCAACTTCGAGATGCCGCCGGGCACCTCGCTCAAGGACACCACCGCCGCCGCGGAGCGTGCGCGCGAGCTGCTTGCCGCCCACAAGGAAGTGACCGGCGTGCTGACCACGATCGGCGCTGGCGCCCAGGTGGATGCGATCGGCACCACGACCACGGGTGAGGTGCGCGCCGGAACGATCACGGTGAAGCTCGTGCCGGAGAGGAAGCGCGACCTCACGCAGCGCGAGTTCGAGCACCTGGTCGGCGCGGAGCTCAAATCCATTCCGGGATTCCGCTTCCGCTTCGGCGCGGGCAACGCGGGCGAGACGCTCCAGGTCATCCTGATCAGCGATAACGCACAGTCGCTGGAGCGCGCCGCGGAAGCCGTGGAACGCGAGATGCGCGCGATTCCGGGGATCGGCAACCCGGCCGCGACTTCGGGGCTCAAACGTCCCGAGCTCGCGATCCGGCCCGATGCGAGCCGCGCGGCCGATCTCGGCGTGACCGTCGCGGACATCGCGACCACGTTGCGCGTGGCCACCATCGGCGATACCTCCGCGCAGCTTCCGAAATTTCATCTGGAAGACCGCAGCATTCCGATCCGCACGCAGATCGCGCTCGCCGCGCGCGGCGAGCTCGACGAGTTGAAGCTGCTTCGCGTCCCGACCGCGGACGGGCGCAGCGTGCCGATCGACTCGGTCGCGAAGCTCGAGATGGGCAGCGGGTCGGCGCAGATCACGCGCTTCGACCGCCGCCGCAGCGTCACGATCAAGGCGGACGTCGCGGGCGCGCCGCTGGGCGAGGTGACGCAAGCCGTGCAGAAGCTGCCGTCGATCCGCAACCTGCCGGCCGACGTGAAGCAGACGCAATACGGCGATTCGGAGCGCATGAACGAGCTCTTCAGCGAGTTCGCACTGGCGATCGTCGCCGGCATCCTGCTCGTCTACTGCGTGCTCGTGCTGCTCTTCCACGATTTCGCGCAGCCGACGACGATCATGGCGGCGCTGCCGCTGTCGCTGGGCGGAGCGCTCGGGCTGCTGCTCGCCGCGGGTGAAGCGCTGTCGCTGCCGGCGATCATCGGCATCCTCATGCTGATGGGCATCGTCACGAAGAACTCGATCCTGCTGGTCGAGTACGCGCTGGTGGAGGTTCAGAAAGGCGCCTCGCGCGGTGCGGCCCTGATCGACGCGTGCAGCAAGCGCGCGCAGCCGATCGTCATGACGACCGTCGCGATGGGCGCGGGCATGCTGCCCATCGCGCTCAAGATCGGCGCGGACGCGGATTTCCGCGCACCGATGGCGATCGCGGTGATCGGCGGGCTCATTACCTCGACCGTGCTCTCGCTGTTCTACGTGCCGATCGTGTTCACGTACGTCGACGACGTGAAGCGGTGGCTGAAGCGCATCGCGGGCGCTCGCGCTTCGGCGCCGCCGGTCGGCTCCTACGCCGGGAACGAACGCGGTTAACATGGCGCGCATGGCCGAAGCGAATCCGAACGTCCGCACGCGCATCCTCACCGCCGCATTCAACCTGCTCGCCGACCATGGGGTCGGCGAGCTCACCCAGCCGCGGGTGGCGAAGGCCGCGGGCGTGCGCACGAGTCACCTGACGTATTACTTCCCGACGCGCAACGATCTCCTCCTCGAAGCGGCGCGTCACACGGTCCAGATGCTGGTGAACGCGCTCAAGGAGAGCGTGGCGGCCGCGCCGGCGAAGGTCTCGAGCGTCACGAAGATCTTCGAGAACGCCGTCGCGAACAAGCGGCTGGCGCGCTTGATGCTCGCGCTCATCGCGGCGTCCGATGAAGACAAGGCCGTGAAGGCGCCGCTGCGCGAGCTCATCCGCAGCGAGCGCGCGCATCTCGCCGACGTCATGCTCTGTGCAGGCCTCACAGTGGACCGCGAGCGCCTGGCGCTCGTCCACGCCATGCTCGTGGGCGCGGCCGTGCTGAACCTCGCACGCGACAATGCCGAATCCGCCGCCGAAGCACGCGCGATCGTGCAGTTCGCACTATCCGATCTGGCCGAGGCACAACCGCCGAAACGAGCCGCGCGCAAATCCCGCTGAAATCACGCGCTCAGTTTTCATCGGGCGCTCCCGGTATTGTCACTTCGGTCACCGTGCTGCTGGTATAGGGCCGGTCGAACTGCACGTTGTGAGTGCGCACCGTCTGCGCCCCACTCGCGAACTTCGTATAGACGTGCACGTGCGCATAGACCGGCGCTGCCCCGACGGTCTGGCGCGTCTGCCCGCTGTAACGTGCGACCACACGGTACGTTCCGGGCTTTGCTTCGCGCACCGCATACTCCTCGGGCCCGTAGCCCTGCATCAGATTGCGCGACAGGCGCCCGCCCTGGTAGGACACGCCCGATCCGGGCATCAGCGTGTGGCCGTTCGGATCGGTCACGAGAAGATCGAGATTCGTGTTGTCTGCATCCCACGTGAGCACGATGCGAAGGTCCACCGGCATGTTCCGCAGGAGCCGCGGATCGATCCGGCTCAGATCGAGGCCGGTGCTGCTCGTTGCGACGATCGCGTTGAGATCCGCGAGCGCGATCAGCTCGATCTCGGGAAAGCGCGCGTGCCACTGCCGCGTCACGACTTCGTAGAGCGCGTCGATCGCCTGCTGCGCCTCACCCAGCGCAGCGAGCGCGAGCCCGAGGTCCCGAAGCGACTGCGGCTCGTCCGGCGCGAGCCGCGCGACCCGCCTGTAAATGGCGACGGCGAGCGGCGCCTCGTCGAGCTGCGTCAGGCGCGCCGCGAGCGAGCGCAGCGCATGGCGGTCTTCGAGGTCGATCTCCGCGAGGTTGGAAAGCACGCGCAGCGCGAGCGCACGCAGGCCTTTCGAGAGCAGGATGTCGGCGACGTCGATGTAGAAAGCCGGTACGGCGTGGTAGCTCTCACGCTCCGCGAGGTACAGCCGATAGACCTCGGCGGCATCGGCCTCGCGAAGGCGCGCCCGGTATGGCGCGTTCGCCCGCCACACCGCCGCCGGCATCCCGGCCACCGCGCCCGAGCGGGGACGCGCCATCATCGGCTTCGCAGGCTTCGGCCGGACCATCGGTTTCGCCGCGGGCTTCGGCCGAGGCTTCGGGACAAAGTCACCGTCGCATTCGGCGAGCGCCAGCGCGGGCGACCATTGGCCACTACGCACGCAGACGCCTGCGATCGTGGAACGCACGACCTGGCCCTGCGAATCCGTCAGGTAAGCGTCCTTGCGCAGCTCCGCTGGCGGCGCGACGGCCCCCGCTGCGGCGCGCGGCGCATGCGCTACGGACGGCAGCGGCCCCTTGGGAAAGTCGCGCTGCCACCACGCTGCGCGCGCATCGAGCATCGAGACCACCTGCTCGACCTTCTGCTTCGGATCGAACGGTTGCGGGCGGCGTTGGGCGGCGCGCACACGCTGGTAGTCCGCCAGCAGCTCCGTCGGCGGCTCGATGTCGAAGCGAACGTAGTCGAAGACCGTCTCCAGCACGATGAGCGAGGTCTCGCGGGTGACGAGACCGAACTGCCGGCCCAGCTTGAGGATCTCGCCGCGGTTCGCGTCGTACTCGGCTTCCAGCCGCGCGATGCGCTCGCGTGCCCAGAAAGCGCCGGCAAACGCGCCGTCGGCCGTATCCTGGCGCACGCGAAAACCGATGCTGCGCGAGCGCCGTCCCGGACCCGCGAGCTCCACGCGGATGTCTGCGTCCGGCTGCACCAGGATTCCGGTGATGGTCAGCATGCCGTCCACCGGGTGCGGTGACAGGGCCATGAGGTCGCGGGCGCCGCGTGAAGTGATCGACGCCATGCGTTCTGCTTGGGCGATCAGGCCGGCTGCCGCATCGGCCGCCGTCTGCGCCGTCAAATCGAAATAACGTCCCCCGCTGCGATCCGCGACGCTCCGGAGCCACGCCGGGTTCGACTGCGGGGCCGCGGATAGTGTATGCACCGGCACCGCGGGCGGCGCGAATGCAGCTTCGCCGTAGTTCGAGAGGCCGTCGCTGAACAGCAGATATTCCTTCACCGCTGCATCCGCCTTGAACGCGCCGAGATTCGTCGCGCCGTCGTAGACCGTCGCCTGCAGCGCCGCCTTGAGCGCGCTCCAGTCTGCGTTCGTGACGCGAAAGCTCGCGGGCGGCTCGGCGGTGTCGCGGATGCGCACGAGCTGTACGTCAGCGTTGCGCGCTGCCGCGAAATACGCATCGAGCACCGCCAGCTCGCGGGCGTGATCGCGCGCAAGGCCCGAGCCCGAGCTGTCCCAGATGATGCCGATGGTCGGCGGCAGCGCGCGCTTCGCCGTTCGCACGCCCACCGGCACCTGCGCGTAGAAGTAGTGCTCGCCGCCCACCTGCTGCGTGAGCATGCGCGGGCCGCGGCCGTGATCGATCTCCAGCTCGAGCGTGCCCTTCGCCTCGAAGTTGCGGCGCTCGAGCCTCACTTCACGCATGCTGCCGCTCGTCCAGATCTCGGCGTCGCGGATCGGTCCGGCCGAAATGCGTGTGCGCGGGCCCGCGCCGACCACGCGCAGCCGCATGGAGAACGCTTCGATGCGCTCGCCATACTCCAGCGGCAGGCGGTAGACGGAATGCGTACCGCGCGTGCCGAGGTTCTCGACGTACGTGACGGCGACCGTCCGGCTGCGGTTGCCGAAAATGGGATAGACGCGCAGCTTGAAGTTGTTGCCCGCCGTCACCTGCAGCAATCCCGGATCGATACGCTGGCGCGTGATGTCCTCGAACACCTGCCGGCCGCGCGCTTTCTCGACGACGACGGCGTCGCGGAGCTTGCCGTCGATGTCCAGAGCGAAGCCGGTCACCTGCTGCCGGTCGAGCAGTGGAAACTGAAGCTCGCCTTCGAGCTGGCGGCGGTTGGGGTTGTGGAAGGTCATCTGCACCGTCGTGCGCGCTATGCCGCCGGAAATCTCGGCATCGATCTGGAGCTTCTGCAGCACGATCGGCGATTCCGCGTGCGGCACCACCAGACGCGGCGCCGGTGACCGGGTGTACGCGGGCGGCGCGAACAGGATCGCCAGCAGCGTCATCGCCGTGATGTAGATCGTTTTCATTGCGCTCCCCTGTACAGTGCGAATCGACGGTTCGCATTGAAGGCCGCGATCGGGGCAACGCGACTCAACCGCCAAGGCAAAGCGCTGATCAATTGTGGCGACAAAATGACGGCAGCCTCTTGCGGCTTGGGCCGCGCATGCTTCGCGGTAACATCCGCCGCATGGCCAGACGCATTTCGATCGTCGAGGACGATCCGCAGATCCGCGCGAACTACAGTGACGCTTTGACGCGCCATGGCTACGAGGTCTCCGCGTTCTCCAACCGCAAGGACGCCGAGGCCGCGTTCGACACGCGCTTGCCGGATCTCGCGATCATCGATATCGGACTCGGGGCGGAGCTCGACGGCGGTTTCGAGCTGTGCCGCCGGCTGCGCGGCGCGTCGGCGACGCTGCCGATCGTGTTCCTGACCGCGCGCGACAGCGATTTCGATGTCGTATCCGGGCTGCGGCTCGGCGCCGATGACTACCTCACCAAGGACGTGAGCCTGCCGCATCTGCTGGCGCGCATCGCCGCCCTCTTCCGCCGCGTCGACGCGCTCACGGCGGCACCTGCGGCCGACGACGCGCTCGCGCGCGGCGCGCTCACACTGGATTTGAAGCGCATGACCGCGCGCTGGATGTCGAAACCGGTCGAGCTCACCGTGACGGAGTTCTGGATCGTGCACTCGCTCGCGCGCATACCGGGCCACGTGAAGAGCCGCGAGCAGTTGATGCGCGACGCGAACATGGTGGTGGACGAAGGCACCATCACGTCGCACATCAAGCGCATCCGCAAGAAGCTCGCGGCCGTGGACGCGCAGTTCGACGCGATCGAATCGGTCTACGGCATGGGTTATCGCTGGCGCCCGGACGCAGCACGCCAGCCATGACCGCGTCGCGGCGCTTCGCGCCCGGCATACGCGCGAAAGTCCTGCTCGCCTCCAGCGCGCTGCTCCTCATACCATGGATCGGCTACGCGTTCGTCGCCGAGATGGAGCGCTTCCTCGGCGAGACGCAGGCGCGGATGCTCGCGGAGAACGCGCGCGCCGTTGCGACGGTCGTGCAGGAGCGCGCAACCGTGACACCGAGCGATGCGCAGGTGCTGCGCGCGATCGCGCCGGCGCTCGCGCAGCCGATCGCGCTGGACGGCGCGCTGGACGACTGGCGGGCGCAGCAGGCCGAGAGCCGCCCCTACGCGAGCGAGCGCCTCGTCGAGTTGCACGGATCGTGGACGCCCGCATCGCTGTCTTTCGCCCACGCGATTGGCGTGCACGGCGGCAGCGTCTTCGCGTTCTTCGACGTCACCGACGATCGCGTCGTTTACTGCACGACCGACGCGGCAAGCTGCGATCACCTGCGCGTATCCATCCAGCGCAGCGGACAGGCATTCCAGCGCTACACGGTCGACGCACCCGCGCCCGGCCCTGTGCGTGTGCTTTCCACGTACGCGGACGCCGAGCCGATCGAGGGTGTGTGGCGCGAGCGCGAGCGCGGCTACACGCTGGAGCTCAAGCTGCCGGCGAGCGGCCTGCAACAGCTCGGGTTCGCCGTGGCCGACGTGGACGAGGTCGCCGGACGCGTCAGCGCGGTCATTGCCACCGAGGAACGTCTTTCACAGGACCGCACCGGATTCGAGATCACGGCGGACGTCGCCGCGGTGCTCGAAGGCATCGCACGCGCCAAGCTGCGGATCTGGCTGCTCGACAGCGTCGGGAGCGTGGTGTTGCGCACCGGCGATATCGAGGGCGTGCCCGATCCGCTCGCGCGCGCGAGCCGCGTCGATACGCCGGAGGTCCAGTCCGCGCTGTCGGGGCAGCCGGCGCTGCGCACGCACGAGGACGCCGCCGCCGAGCCGCGCATCAACGCGGCGGCACATCCGGTGCAGGTGGGCGGCGAGACGATCGGCGCGGCGCTGGTGGAGCAGACGTCGGAGTCGATCGCGACGATCCGCTCGCTCGCGCTGGAGCGGCTGCTGCTCGCCACCCTCGCCGCATTCGTCGGGGGCGCGCTGATCCTCGTGATCTACGTGACGCGGGTTTCGCACCGGCTGCGCAGGCTGCGCGACGAAGCCGATCGCGCGATCGACAGCGCAGGCCGCGTGCGCGAGCTGGCGGCCGGATCCACTGCGCGCGACGAGATCGGCGATCTGTCGCGAAGCTACTCCGCCGTGCTGAAGCGGCTCGCACAATACACCGACTACCTCGAGAACCTCGCGCGGCGGCTCAATCACGAGCTGCGCACGCCGATCGCAATCGTGCGCTCCTCGCTCGACAACCTGAGGAGCGAAACGCTACCGTCGGGCGCGGGGGTGTACATCGAGCGTGCCGAGGCCGGGCTCGACCGGCTCGCGGCAATCCTCTCGCGCATGAGCGAAGCGACGCGGCTGGAAGAGATCATGGGCCGCACCGAGCGCGAAACCTTCGATCTCGACCAAGTCGTGCGCGGCTGCGCCGAAGGCTACCGCCTCGCGTATGCGCCGCTCGAAATCCGCTACGACGGGCCCGGACGGCCCGTGACGCTCGACGGCGTGCCCGACCTCATCGCGCAGATGCTGGACAAGCTCGTCGAGAACGCAGCCGAGTATGCGGAACCGGGCACGCCGGTCGAAATCGCCCTCGAAGACGCCGCGGAGGCGGTGATTCGCGTGCGCAATCAGGGGCCGCCGCTGCCCGCCGCGATGGAAGGACGGTTGTTCGAGTCGATGGTGTCGGTGGAAGGCGGAAAGAGCTCCGGCATTCCGCACCTCGGCCTGGGACTCTACATCGTCAAACTCATTGCGCAGTTCCACGGTGGGACGGCGAGCGCAAAGACGCGCAGCGATACATCCGGCGTCGAAGTGACGGTCACGCTTTCACGCACCTAGTAGTACGATGTCATCGCGAGCCGCGAACAGCGTGCGGGTGGCGATCTCGTGGCGCGCGCAAGACCACGTTCGCAACCGGATTGCCGCGGCGGAGCATTGGCTCCGCCTCGCAATGACACATAGAGCTACCGCAATGCATCGGTAAGCCGCTGCAGGGTGTGGGCGTCGAGCTCTGCGCGCTCGCTCGCAACTTCAACCGCGACGGCTCCGAGATCGCGGTAGATCCGAGCGATGCGGTCGTCCCACGCGCCGAGCGCCTCGAGATGGCCGCGCACGACCGCGTCATCGCCGCGCGCGATCGGACCCGTCAGCGCCTTGGCCGTTCCGAGCTTCAGCACGTTTTCCAGCGTCTCGCGCACGATCGGCTCGATCATCGCGGATGCGGTCTCGCGCGTAAGGCCCGCCTTCTCGTAGCAGCGAAAGCCGGTCTCGAGCAGCGCCACGAGGTAGTTGCAGACCACCACGCTCGCGGCGTGATAGATCGTCTTGAACGCGGGATCGATCTCGCAGACGCGTGCGCCGATGCGCTCGAACGCCGGCACGAGCACGTCGAGGGCGGCACGGTCGCCTTCGGCGGCGCAGTACGTTCCGGTGAAGCTGCGGACCGCGTCGCGCGCGTCGGCGAACGTCTTGAGCGGGTGGACGCTCGCGACGCTCGCACCGGCACGGCTCGCGGCCGCAAGCGCGGCGGAAGCGATCGAGCCGCTGCAATGGAAAACGATGTCGCCCGCCCGCAAGACGCCTGCCGCGGCGATGCTGTCGGCCGCGGATGCGATGGCGCGGTCCGGCGTCGCGATCATCCAGACGTCGGCGTGGTGCATCTCGGCCACTGCCTGTACCGCATTGCCGTCGCCGATGAACACGACCGCGGCGCGCGCGCCTTCGGGCGTGCCGTCGAGCACGTCCTGCACGACGAAGTCGTGCTTCTCTTCCCAGAGCGATGCGAGCGTGCGCCCAACGCGGCCGGCGCCGACGACGTTGAGCGTCTTCATGCAATCGCCTCCATGAGCCGAGTATAGGTCTCGTCGCAGGCGGGGCGAAGCCCACCACCGAGGGTCTCGTCGCAGCGTTCGCCGAGCCACACCATCTGCCGGATGGCGTATCCCGTCAGCGCGCAGCGCTCGCGCACGTTATGTCCAGATGCTCATCACCCGGCGCGAGTTCCTGCTGAGCAGCTCCGCGCTGCTCGCTTCGGCCTGCGCGCCGCGCGTGCTCGCGCAGCCGCGGTTTGCGACCACACCGTTCACACTCGGCGTCGCATCGGGTTACCCGCACGCCGCGGGCATGACGCTCTGGACGCGACTCGCGCCACAGCCGCTGGCCGGCGGCGGGATGCCAGCCGCGCCGGTCGAAGTCGCGTGGGAACTCGCCCCGGACGAGCGCTTCGCCGCCATCGTCGCGCGTGGCGTTGCCGTCGCATCGCCACGGTGGGCGCATTCGGTCCATGTCGACGTGAACGGGCTCGAGCCGTCTCGCGCCTATTGGTATCGCTTTCGCGCGGGCGGAGCGCAAAGCCCTGCCGGCCGCACGCGCACCGCGCCGCCGCTGGATGCCCCCGCCTCGCGTCTGCGCTTTGCGCTCGCGGCCTGCCAGCAGTACGAGCATGGTTACTACACCGCGTTCCGCCATATGGCTGCCGAGGAGCTCGATCTCGTCGTCCACGTCGGCGACTACATCTACGAATCGTCGTGGGGCCGCAATCACGTGCGCAAGCACGACGGCCCCGAGCCGTACACCCTGGACGAGTATCGCGGCCGCTATGCGCTGTACAAGAGCGACGCCGATCTGCAGGCCGCGCACGCGGCCTTCCCGTGGATCGTCACCTGGGACGATCACGAGGTCGACAATGACTACGCCAACGACCGGTCGCAGGATCTCGAGCCGCCGGAGAATTTTCTTCTGCGGCGCGCGGCGGCCTACCAGGCGTACTACGAGCACATGCCCCTGCCCGCGTGGGCACGCCCGCGCGGAAACGACATGCAGCTCTACGCGACGATCGGGCACGGGCAGCTCGCGCGCTTCTTCGTGCTCGACACCCGTCAGTATCGATCGCACCAGGTCTGCGCGCCCGCGGATCGCGGCGGCAGCACCGTGGTGCGCGAGGAAGACTGCACGGCCCGGCTCGATCCCGCGCTGACCATGCTCGGCGCGAAACAGGAGCGCTGGCTGCACGACGGTGTCGGCCATTCGCGGGCGCGCTGGAACGTGATCGCACAGCAGACGCTGATGGCGCATGCCGACCGCCGCCCCGGCGCGGGCGCGGATGTCTGGACGGACGGCTGGGACGGCTATCCGCGCGCGCGTGAGCGGCTGCTCGGCTCGATCGCCAGGCAGCGCGCGTCCAATCCCCTCGTATTGAGCGGCGACGTGCACATGGCGGCGGTGACGGATCTCAAAACCGATTTCGGCGACGAGCGCTCGAACCTCGTCGCAACTGAATTCGTGTGTCCATCGATCACGTCACACGGGCCGAGCGTGAAGCGCGTGGAGCTCCTGCTCCAGGAGAACCCGCACATCCGATTCGCGAACGGCGCGCGGCGCGGCTACACGACGCTCGAGCTGACGCCTTCGCGCTGCACCGCCCGGATCCGCACGATTGCCAGCGCGGCCGAGCCGGACTCGCCGGTGCGCACGCTGGCGACGTTCGTCGTCGAGAATGGGCGCCCGGGGGTCCAGCGGGGTTAGCGGGGTCATCGCGAGGAGCGCCAACGCGCGACTTGGCAATCGCGGAGCGTCCGGTTTTTGTACGTCACGAGACCTGTTGCGAGCGGAGCGGGGCTATCCACGGCAGCTTTGCCAGCGCTTTCAATGACGATCAGTCGGGCTCCTGCCAGTCGTCGAGCACGCGCCGGTCTCGCTTCGTGGGGCGGCCCGTGATCGTGCTCGCCGGCTCGTTGAAGCGGCGGCGCTTCTCGACTTCGAGCGCGCGCTTCGCGCGGCTCTCGTCACTTTCGCTATACAGCGTGCGCGCGACGCTCGCCGGCCCGCGCTGCGCGGAGAGCGCGAGCACTTCGATAGCCCACTCGTAGCCGCGGATGTTGATGTGGAGGCGATCGCCGGGCTGGACGTTCTTCGCGGGTTTGCTGCGCTCGCCGTTCAGCTTCACCTTGCCGCCTTCGATCGCCTGCTGGGCGGCGGAGCGCGTCTTGAAAAACCGCGCGGCCCACAGCCATTTGTCGAGGCGGACGGTGTTGGAGTCGTTCATCCTTCGACAAGCTCAGGACGAACGGAAGATCGACCGTAGGGTGCGCTGGCAGCGCACCACGGTGCATCATCGACGCACCCTACGAGTAATGCTCGCGAACGGACTAATACGTAGGGTGCGCTGATAGCGCACCGCGGTGCGTCATCGACGCACCCTACAAATAACTCACACGGATGGGGCGGTGGTCGATCAGCGCAAGCCAGCCGCGCACGATGCGGTAGAGCACCCAGATGCCGAGGCCGATCGCCAGCGGCACGGCCACCACGAGCCCGACCAGCGTGATCGCGAGCAGCACCGCCACGATCACCCACAGCAGCGAGTACCAGAAGGTGCGAAGCTGCCAGTCGAAGTGTGATTCCAGAAAGCTGCCGCGCACGTCGCCGCGTTTCACGAGATTCAGGATGACGGCGAGGATCGACGGCCAGCCGGCGAGAAAC
Source organism: Burkholderiales bacterium (assembly GCA_035626595.1). Lineage (GTDB taxonomy): Bacteria > Pseudomonadota > Gammaproteobacteria > Burkholderiales > SG8-41 > JAQGMV01. The sequence continues at coordinate 34,415 of DASPNJ010000043.1, read as the reverse complement.
GACGTCACGATGAAGGCCGACGACAGCAGGCCCATCGCCGCGCTGAATCCGTGCAGCGCGTAGATGACGTGCGTCAGCGTAACCAGGCTCTGGCGCGGCGAACCGACGCGTGTTCCGGCAGTGAGTTCGGCCATGATGCTCTCCGACAGGCGATCGTCGAGTCATTACGGCAAGTGCCGTGCCTGTCGCAGTGCGCCGCGGTCGGTCGCGCTACGCCGCGGCGCGCGTGCGCCCTCACGCTCGGGCATGAACGACAAGCGACCGCGCGCGCCGCTCGCTGCGTAATCGGCGAGCAACGCCTCGGAGGCACGCTGCGGCGCGACGCCCTGCTGCGTCGTGAGAAAGCCGTGCACGTGCTCGTACAGCCGATCGAGCGCGATCTCGTGTGTCTTGCCCGTCTTCGCGTACAGCCAGTCGCCGAAAGCCATGAACCGATCGAACGGCGAATCGCCCGCGAGCAGCCCGAGGGCTCGCCGAAAGCGGCCCGAATTACCGACCATTTCCCAGTAGCGCGCGAACCGCGAGACGCGCTGCATCTCGTCGAAACCGACGCGATCGGTCGCGAGCACGTTGTAGGGGGCGTCCGGGTTGTAGCGCATGCCGAAGCTTTCCGTGTGCCGCGCGATCGGCGTGCCGCGCAGGCGCTTCAGGATCCCCACCTGGATCTCATGCGGGGCGAGCGAATACAGCCGATCGAAGCCGCAGCCGAAGCTCGCGAGGTCCTCGCCGGGGAGCCCGGCGATCAGATCGACGTGGATCAGCGCATTCGACTCGCTTCTCAGCCACGCGATGTTCGCTTCGGCGCGTGCGTTGTCCTGACGGCGCGAGATCAGCGCCTGCACGTCTTCGTTCCACGTCTGGATGCCGATCTCGAACTGCAGCGATCCCGCGGGAAACCGCGCGATCGCCGCTTTGAGCTTCTCGGGCAGATGGTCCGGAATCACCTCGAAGTGCACGAACAGCCGCTCGTCGAGGCGCTCCAGGAAGAACTCGAGGATGCGCGAGCCGACCTCCGCCTTCAGGTTGAACGTGCGATCGACGAAGCGAAAATGGCGAGCGCCGCGCGTGTGCAGTCGGCCGAGCTCGCCGAGAAAAGCGTCGAGATCGAACGCCCACGCGGTCTTGTCCAGCGACGACAGGCAGAACTCGCACTTGAAGGGACAGCCGCGCGAAGCTTCGACGTAGATGAAGCGCTGCGCGAGGTCCTCGTCGGTGAATTCGCCGTATGGCAGCCGGATCTCGGCAAGCTTCGGCTGACCGCCTGCGATCAGCGGGGCGGGCCGTTCCCCCGCGAGTATGTCCCGGCACAGCGCGGCGAACGCGAGATCGCCCCAGCCCGTGATGACGTGATCCGCGAGGCCGCAGATGCGCTGCGCAGCGGTCTCGTAGCTCACCTCGGGACCGCCGATGACGACGATGACCTCGGGCGCAACCGCTTTGAGCATCGCGACGAGCCGCGTCGTCTCTTCGACGTTCCAGATGTAGACGCCGAGGCCGATCACGCGCGGACGCAGCGCGAGCAGTTGCTCCGCCATGTCCGCCGCGCGCGCGCCGAGCACGAACTCGACGATGCGCGTCTCACCGCGCAGCTCGCCCATGTTCGCGGCGAGATAGCGCAACCCGAGGGATGCATGCGCGTAGCGGGCATTAATCGTGCTCAGAACGATGCTCGGCATGCGAATGATTGTAAGGGAGCGTTCGCGGCCACTCGTTGATGGCACAATCGCGCTTTTTTCGCGGAACACGATGGAAGAAAACCCCGCTCTACAGAACGAGTTCCTGAACACGCTGCGCAAGGAGCGCGTGTACGTTTCGGTTTTTCTCGTGAACGGCATCCGCCTTGCAGGCCACATCCAGTCTTTCGACCAGTATTCGATCCGGCTGCAGGGGCCCACGCCGCAGCTCGTGCTGAAGCGGGTCGTCGCGACCGTCGTGCCGGAGCGCGGCGGACGTCCGCCGCGACCGGCGACCGAAGGCGGCGAGCGGCCGAAGCGGCGCGCGCCGCCGGCGAAGTCCTGATTCGAGGGCTTTTCTGGTACCCTCTGCGGTCGTTACGACACGAGGTAAGACATGGCGCAACGGCCTGAAACCGAAGCGAAAATGGACGCATCCTCGCTCTATCGCGAGGAGATCGTCACCGATCGAAAAGTCGGCACCCTGCGGGTGCTGACGCCGCTCAAGAGCGACGGCTCGACCGACACCGCGCGCGCGATCGTCTACACGGGCGAAGCGCAGATCATGACCGGCGCGGGACCGCTGCCGATCAGCTTCGAGATCGACGCGAAGAATCTCGCGGAAGCGGTCGACAAGTTCGGTCCGGCAGCGAAGGACGCGGTCGAGAAGACGGTCCGCGATCTGCAGGAGCTGCGGCGCCAGGCCGCATCGTCGATCGTCGTGCCGCAGGGCGGCATGGGCAGCCTGGGCCCCGGCGGACTCGGCGGCGGCGGAGGCGGCAAGATCCAGCTGCCGTGAGCGGGTAAGCCGGATTGATTCGCATCGGGATCGATCTCGGCGGCACCAAGACCGAAATCATTGCACTCGACGAGCGGCGCACGGAGCTCCTGCGCCGCCGCGAGCCGACACCCGCAGGCGACTACCGCGCGACGATCGCGCTGATCGTGCGCCTCGTGCGCGAGACCGAGATCGAAGTAGGAAAACGCGGCAGCGTCGGCATCGGCACGCCGGGCGCGCTCTCTCCCGCCACCGGGCGCATCCGCAACTCGAACTCGACCTGTCTCAACGATCAGCCGCTCAGGACGGACATCGAGCGCGCGCTCGGGCGTGAAGTGCGGCTCGAGAACGATGCCAATTGCCTGGCGCTGTCGGAGGCCATCGACGGCGCCGCGCGCAGCGCACCGACTGCGTTCGCAGTGATCCTCGGCACCGGTGTGGGCGGCGGCATCGCGATCAACGGCCGGCCGCTCACGGGCGCGAACGCGATCGCCGGCGAATGGGGGCACAACGCGCTGCCCTGGCCGCAACCGGCGGAGCTGCCGGGGCCGCCGTGTTACTGCGGAAAAACCGGCTGCATCGAGACCTTCCTCTCCGGCCCGGGGCTCGCTCGGGACTATGAAAGCGCGTCAGGCGAGAAGCTTGCTCCGGAAGATATCGCCGCGCGCGCGGTCACCGACGACATGGCGTCGCACGCCCTGGGCCGCTACGAGAACCGGCTCGCGCGCGGGCTTGCAAGCGTTATCAACGTGCTCGACCCCCACGTGATCGTTCTCGGCGGCGGACTGTCGAACATCGAGCGGTTGTATACGAACGTGCCGAGGCTCTGGACGACGTGGATTTTCTCGGACGTGGTGAGGACCAAACTCGTGAGAAGCTTCCACGGTGATTCGAGCGGCGTTCGCGGCGCCGCGTTACTCTGGGAATAGCGTCATGGCGCTCACGAAAAACGAGACGGGCAAGCTTCTCTCCGCCGGGGTCGTTCCGTTCCGCCGCACCGCGCAGGGCTGGCGCCTGCTCGTGCTCCGCTGCTACCGCAACTGGGATTTTCCGAAAGGCCGCATCGAAGCCGGCGAGGAGCCGATCGACGCGGCCCGGCGCGAAACGACCGAGGAGACCGGCCTCACGGACCTCGAGTTTCCGTTCGGCGAGATCTACCGCGACACGCTGCCGTATGCCGGCGGCAAGATCGCGCGCTATTTCCTCGCCGAAGCCGAGAATGGCGAAGTGCACCTGCCGATCTCGCTCGAGCTCGGACGTCCCGAGCACCACGAGTGGCGCTGGGTCAGCTTCGACGAAGCCGAAGACCTGCTGCCGCCGCGGCTCGCCCTGATCCTCGACTGGGCGAGAGACACGCTCGAAGAGTAACTCGTCATTCCCGCGAAGGCGGGAATCCGGGATCGCCGTGTTCTGGATCCCCGCTTACGCGGGGATGACGGTTTCTAGCAAATCATCGTGCGCAGCTTGTTGCCTTTGGCCACGATGTTCTTGTCGCCGTCGCGCGTGACATCCGCGTCCGCATCGTAATAACCGCGCACTTCGTTCTTCGCGTTGCGCAGCACCTGGCTGCCGCTCGCGTCGGTCTCGATGCTGCCGATCACGTTGCCGGCGCGGTCGCGCACCGGTTCGGGCTGATTGACGTGCATGGCTCGCCTCCTTCGTGCCGCCGGATGCAAACCGTGCGCCCGCGCGTACTGTCCAGACATTGCGCCTGCCGCCCATATAATGCACGGACGCGGCAGCCCCGCGTTCAGCTACTTTTCCGCGCCGCAGGCGCGTCTTGCTTTGGAGGGGAGAACAATGATTTACGAAATGAGGACGTACGACATCAAGCCGCGCTCGCTGCCGGAAGTCGAGAAGCGCTTCGGAGAAGCGTACGAGAAGCGCAAGAAATACTCCGAGCTCGCCGCGTTCTGGCACACCGAGATCGGGCCGCTCAACCAGATCATCCACGTGTGGGGCTACAAGGACCTCCAGGAGCGCGAGCAGGTGCGCGCCGCCGCGGTGAAAGACGGCGCGTGGCCGCCGAAGATCGCGGAGTTCATCGTCTCGCAGAAGTCGGAGATCTTCACCCCGTTCTCGTTCATGAAGGAATTCCCGAAGGGCAGCCAGGGGCCGTTCTTCGAGATCCGCACCTACCACTTCGCCGGCGGCGAGCTGCCGGTCATCAAGAAGAACTGGGAGAACGCGATCGCCGTGCGCCTCGAGTTCGGTCCGGTGACGGCGGTGTGGAACTGCGAGCTCGGCAAGGTCAACACGTTCCAGCACATCTGGCCGTACAAGAGCCTCGACGAGCGCGAAGAGATCCGCAAGAAGGCGACGGCGACGGGGCTGTGGCCGGCGGGTAAGAAGGCGATCAAGGAAGGCGGGCGCGACTACGAGCTGATCGCGCAGGAGAACAAGATCGTCATGCCGTCGTCGTTCTCACCGCTGCAGTAAACCGTAGGGTGGGCCGGTGGCCCACCGTCGGTGCGCTATCAGCGCACCCTACGACCGAAGGAAGGCAGGTTACGGAGGGAAACCATCATCGGTTTCCCTCTGTTCGTTTACCGGGCGGCGCCGGCCCGGCGCGGCGTCAGCGCGCCGGTATGACGGGGACGAGCAGCCACGACTGCTTGTCCCCGCCCGAGTAGATCGTGTTCTCCGCGCCGGCGTTGTAGTCGGCGTGATAGTGCGTGTACGGCGCGCTGCCCTGCCCGTCGCGCGGCTGGATATCCACGCGGAGCTTGTGTCCCTTCCTGAACACCATCGAGGTCGGCCAGATCTCGATCTGGCATTCGACCGGCTCGTTCGGCGTGAGCCACCACCGCTCGTCGTGCGAGTGGTACGGCCGGTACGGCAGCGACTGCTCCTTGTCGAGCTTGCGGTGCGACGCGCGCAGCCAGCCTTTGGTCACGCAAGGAACAGGCTGACCGTGCTGGCCGACTTCGCACACGTCCTTGCCGTCGGAACCGATGTTGCGGATGGTGACGAAGATGTCCATGTCCTCCGACGTGCTCGACACCCACAGGTTCATCATGAGCGGCCCTGTGACTTCCTGATCGTGCGGCATCGGATCGGATTCGAACGACACGCCCGTGCGCGCGCTGCTGCCGTGCGTGGTCGCGAGCGATGAGCCGGATGCGATGCCGGCTTTGGTCGAGCCGGAGGCGGAGTAGGTGAGCTTGCGCACGTCTTTGGTGGGCTCGCAGTAGAGCGTGCCTTCGACGTCGGTTGCACCCCCATCCCTACCTTCCCCCGTCGAGGGGGAAGGGGTGTTTATGTTGAGATGGACTGTGGTCCACTGCGTGCGCGCGAGCGGCCACTCGTTTTCGCTGCGGAACGCATAACGCTCGGTGCTGCCGCCGGTGCGGATCTCGAGCTTGACCGGCGCCTCGTCCATGAGCCCGGTGTCGATGCCTTTCAGCCAGTGGTCGCACCAGCGCAACTGGTCCATCCGCCCCTCTTCCGAGTGGAACGGATGGAAATGCGTGCCGGTGTGGATGCGCAGCTTCTTGTGCTTCGACGCCGCGCGCATGTAGCCCTCGGTATTGCCGCGCAGGTGCATCGAAAAGCCGCCCCAGTTGCCGACGCTGTACAGCGGCACCTCGATGCGATCCCAGCGCGCGCTGTTCTGCCGCCAGTAATCCGAATCGAGATCGTTGCGCATGTAGTTCCACATCATGTCGTTGTGGAACGCGTCGGGGTTGTAGCTGCGCGGCCGCCCCAGGAGATGGTGCGCGGTATGCGTGAGCCACCAGTTGCCGATGAAGCCCATCGCGAAAATGCCGCCGTGATACGCCTGGTCGCGATACTGGTCGGCGCGGCCTTCCCACGGCATGATGCACTTCAGTGCCGGCGGCTGCATGTTCGCGGCGCGCCACTGCGAGGAGGCGTGATAGGAGATGCCCATCATGCCCACGCCGCCCGAGCACCATTCGCGCTTCGCCACCCATTCGATCGCGTCGTAGGTATCGGTCGCTTCCTGGATCGAGCTCGGCTCCGACTTGCCCGGCGAGCGGCCCGCGCCGCGTGAATCGACGCGCATGCACGCGTAGCCGCGCGGACACCACCACTCGGGATTGACCGTCTCCCAGTTCATGTACGGGTTCGCCTTCTCCTCGAGATCGGCCGGCGGCACCCACAGCTTGTCCTTCTGGTACACGCTCGTGTTGAAGATGACGGGCACCTTCTCGGTCGTATCGGGACGAAAGATGTCGGCATAGAGGATCGTGCCGTCGCGCATCGGCACCTTCACGTCTTTCTCGACGATCAGTTTCCAGTCGCGCGGCTGCGAGACGCGGTGCTTCGTTACGGACTGATCCATGTGAGCGCTCTCGTTGTCAGTCGATTCGGATGTTCGCCTGCTTCGCGACCTTGTGCCACGTCGGGATCTCACGGCGCAGCAGGTCGCGGAATTCCTCGGCAGTGCTCGGGCTGGGCTCCAGCCCGACTGCGGTGAAGCGCTCTCTCACCACCGGTGTATTGAGGAGCTTCACGATTGCGGTGTTGGCTTTGTCGACGATCGCGCGCGGCGTGCCGCCCGGCACGACCATGCCGTACCAGACGTCGAATTGAAAACCCGGCAGCGCCGACTCGGCGATCGTCGGAATCTCCGGCGCAACCGCGGCGCGCTTCGAGCTCGTGACGGCGAGCACCTTGAGCCGGTCGCTTTTCGTCTTGACGTACGGCAGCACGGTCGCAAGCCCCACGAGGAGCACCTGGATCTCGCCGCCGAGCAGCGCCGTCATGCCGGGACCGGTGCCTTTGTACGGCACGTGGTCGAGCTTGATGCCGCCGGTGAGCTGCAACAGCTCGGTGCCGAGATGGCTCGCGGTGCCGACCCCGCCCGAGCCGTAACGCAGCGCACCCGGCTTGCCTTTCGCGTACGCGATGAAATCCTTCATGTTCGAAACGGGCACCGCCGGCGACACCACCCACACGAACGGCTGCTGCGCGACCATCGAGATCGGCGTCAGGTCCTTCTGCGGATCGAATGCGAGGTTGGGTCGCACGGCCGGCGCGAACGAGATGTGACCGTTGCTGCCGAGGAGCATCGTGTAGCCGTCTGCCGCCGAATGCTTCGCGACCATCGTTACGCCCGGAATGCCGCCGGCGCCGCCGCGATTGTCGACGACGACAGTCTGGCCCCACGCGTCCTGCAGGCCCTGCCCGATGAGGCGCGCGACGATATCGGTGCCGCCGCCGGGTGCGCTCGGCACGACGAGACGGATGGGTTTGTTCGGATACGAGGAGGCATCGTCGCGGGGTGCGGTCGCCGCCTGCGCGCACGTGCAAGAGATCGCGAGCGACAGCAGCACGGCCCGAAACGCCATATGCGCCTCCTACTCTTTTTTGGCCGCTCGATTGTGCCAGAACGTCGTGGGCTATCGTGACGTTTTCCATTACAAGAACGTGCCGAGCTGTTAGTGTCTCAGGTCTTTCGGCCGGAGTGACCCGTGTTTGGAGAGCATGAGCGATGGCTGGTGCTGCTCGCCGTGACGGTGGCGGGTATCGCTGCGTGCATTCCGCTGCGACTCGCGATCCGCGGCTGGCGCACGGGCGATCGCTCGCTGCGGCACTGGATACCCGCGGCCGCGCTCTCGGTGTTCACCGCGCTCTTCGGGCTCCAGTTGACCGGGATGCTCGCGCTCGACGTGCCGCTGCGCGCCACCTACGACGTGCCGGTGACGCTGCTCTCGCTCGTCATGGCGATCGCGGTGTGCGGGTTCGCGATGCACATCCAGGCGCGCGAGCTCACGCGCACGAACGACATGATGCGCGACAGCGAGCGCCGCTACCGCCAGCTCGTCGAGCTCTCGCCCGACGCGATCTGCATCGAATCGGACGGCCGGATCACTTTCGCGAACACCGCGTCGGTGAGGCTTTTCGGCGCCGCGGACGCCGAGGACCTCGTGGGAAAGCCGCTCGTCGAGCTGCTCCCGGGCGCGGCGCATGTACGCGCGCTCACCGATCAGCACTCCGCGCTCGAGCAGAAGTTGAGGCGCCTCGACGGCAGCACGGTGGACATCGAGCTCGTGGCGGCGCCGCTGAAGTCGGAAGGCAACGTGAGCGCGCAGCTCGTGATGCGCGACATCACGGAGCGCAAGAAGGCGGAGGAGCGGCTCAATCACCTCGCCAATTACGACCCGCTCACGGGATTGCCGAACCGCGCGCTGTTCCGCGACCGCATCGGCCACGCGCTCGCGCGCGCGAAGCGCCAGGAGCTCCTGATGGCCGTGATGCTCATCGATCTGGACCATTTCAAGGAGATCAACGACACGCTCGGGCACAGCAAGGGCGACCAGGTGCTGCAGGCGCTCACCGGCGTGCTGCGTAGCTGCATACGCGATACCGATACGCTCGCGCGACTCGCCGGCGACGAGTTCAGCATCATCGTGGAGCACGTGCGGCACGTCGACGACGCGGTCGTCGTCGCGGACAAGATCATCTCGGCGCTCTCGAAGCCGCTCGTGATCGACGGCCAGGAGATTTTCGTCACGGTGAGCATCGGCATCGCGATGTTCCCGTTCTCCGCCGATTCGATCGAGCAGCTCGTGCAGGCCGCCGACATCGCGCTCTACCGCGTGAAGGACCAGGGCCGCAACGGCTACGAGTTCTACTCGCCCGAGATGAACGCGGACGCCGCCGAGCGTCTCCAGATCGAGAACCTGCTGCGCCGCGCGATCGAGCGCGACGAGTTCTCGGTGCAGTACCAGCCGAAGATCGCGGTGCACGGCGGGCGCGTGACGGGGGTCGAGGCTTTGCTGCGGTGGCGCAGCGCCGAGCTCGGTTTCGTGCCGCCGGACCGCTTCATCCCGCTCGCCGAGAAGACCGGACTCATCGTGCCTATCGGCGAATGGATACTGCGCAAGGCCTGCGCGCAGGCGCGGGCGTGGCAGGTTCAGGGACTGCCGCCGATCGTCGTTTCCGTCAATCTTTCCGCGCGCCAGTTCCGGCAGCCGAAGCTCGCGGACATGGTCGCTTCGGTACTGAGAGAAACGGGCCTTCAGGCGCAGTACCTGGAGCTCGAGATCACCGAATCGCTCATGATGACCGAGAAGGACCACGCGATCGTCACGGTGGACGAGCTGCATGCGCTGGGCGTGCAGATCTCCGTGGACGATTTCGGAACCGGGTACTCGAACCTCGCATACCTCAAGCGCTTCCCCGTGCAGAAGCTCAAGGTGGACAAGTCGTTCGTACAGGACGCGACGAGCGATGCGGAAGATTCCAAGATCGTCGCGGCGGTCGTCGCGCTCGCGAAGAGCATGGATCTCGCGGTCGTCGCCGAAGGCGTCGAGACCGCCGAACAGCTTCAGCTCCTCGCGCACCTGGGCTGCGACGAGTATCAGGGCTACTTCTTCAGCGAGCCGCTGTCGGCGCCCGATCTCGAGCCGCTGCTCCTGCCGCGCCGCGCCGGCGCCGCGGCCTGACGCCAAGACCGTCCACATCCTGTAGCGCGTCCTTTCTTGGCAGAATGGCGCCTCCACCATCGGAGGGGCCATTGAAAAAGAAAGCGAAGGATTACAGGCAGGAACGCTTCGAGCGCGGCATGAGAGTGCTGAAGAAGATGGGCCGCGAGAACCTCATGCTCGAGCAGAAGACGCTCTCGCCGGATCTCTACGACATCTCGGTCGGCCATCTTTTCGGCGACGTGTGGGCGCGCCCCGGACTTTCGCTGCGTGAGCGCCAGCTCGTCACGCTCGCAGCGAACATCGCGCTCGCGCGCCCGACGGGGAATTTCTCGCATTACCGCAGCGCCGAGCACATCGGCATCACGCGCGAAGAGATCATGGAGGTCATCATCCAGGTCGGCCATTACGCCGGCTGGCCGACGATCTCGAATGCGGTGCGTCAATACACGGCGGTGATCAAGGAAGAGGACGACATCAAGTCGGGCCGCAAGAAGCAGCGCGAGCTCGTTTGATCAACATCTCTCGCCCCACGCAAGTGGGGAGAGGGTCAGGGTGAGGGGAAACAGATGAAAGTAGGATTTATCGGTTTAGGCACCATGGGCGGCGCGATGGCGCTCAACGTGCGCAAAGGCGGTCACGATCTCACGGTGTTCGATCTGCGGCGCGACGCGGCGAAGCCACATCTCGAGGCGGGCGCCGCGTGGGGCGAAGGGCCGCGCGCCGTCGCCGCGAACTCCGATGTCGTGTTCACCTCGCTGCCGGGGCCCAAGGAAGCGGAAGCCGTCGGCGAGGAGTTGCTCGAATCGATGCCGCGCGGCACGGCGTGGTTCGATCTATCGACCAATTCGCCCACGGTCGTGCGCCGCATACACGCGAAGCTCAAGGAGAAAGGCATCGCGATGCTCGATGCGCCGGTGAGCGGCGGCCCGCATGGCGCGAAATCCGGCAAGCTCGCGCTCCTCATCGGCGGCGATCGCGCCGTGTTCGACAAGTACAAACCGGTGCTCGACGCGATCGGCGATCAGGTGATTTACGTCGGCGATATCGGCGCGGGATCGGTCGCCAAGCTCGTGCACAACTGCGCGGGCTACATGATCCAGACGGCGCTCGCCGAAGTCTTCACGCTCGGTGTCAAAGCCGGCATCGATCCGCTCGAGCTGTGGGCCGCGGTGCGCCAGTGTTCGCTCGGGCGCATCCGCACGTTCGATCGTCTGGGGCGCCAGTTCCTGCAGGGCTCGTTCGAGCCGCCGGACTTCGCGCTCCAGCTCGCGCACAAGGACGTGACGCTGGCGACGGAGCTCGGACGCGAGTTGAACGTGCCGATGCGCGTGGCGAGTCTCACCCACGCCGAGATGACGGAAGCGCTCGGCCGCGGCTGGGGCCAACGCGATTCGCGCGTGCCGATGCTGCTTCAGGAGGAGCGCGCGGGCGTGGAGATCAAAGTACCGGCGGAGAAAATCCAGGCGGTGCTGAAAAGAGACGGTTGATTGCGTGCGCCACGGGATTGCTTCGTCGCGAACGCTCCTCGCAATGACAGCTCCTGTCATCGTGAGCCGGCGCCTGGGCGGCGTGGCGATCCCGTGACGCACGCGTAGCAAATATATAATCGGCGCTCATTCCGAGGAGCGTCTTCCATGCTGGTGAAGTTCACGCTCAACGGCGATCCCGTCGAGGTCGCGTTGAAGACATCCGATCGTCTGCTGGTCGACGTGCTGCGCGAGGATCTGCGGCTCACCGGCACGAAGCACGGCTGCGGCATCGGCGCGTGCGGCACGTGCACGGTGATCGTGGACGGCGAGCCGGTGCCTTCGTGCATGCAGCTTGCGGCGCTGTGCGAAGGTGCGGACGTGCGCACGATCGAGGGGCTCGCCGGCACGCATGCGCTGCACGTCGTGCAGCAGGCGTTCGTCAACAAGGCGGCGTTCCAGTGCGGCATCTGCACGCCCGGCCACATCATGGCGGCGTGCGCGCTGCTGGAAAAAAAACCGCAGCCGACCGAAAGCGAGATCCGCGAGAGCGCCGACAGCGTCTTCTGCCGCTGCACGGGCTACTACCGCATCATGGATGCGTACGGTGAAGCGGTGCGTCTCGCGCGGGCCGCGAAATGAACCAGCGTTTCGGCTCGCACGGCACGCTCGTGGTCGGACGCGATGTCCCCCGCACCGATGCCGTGCCCAAGGTTACGGGCGCCGCGCAATACGTGGCAGACATCCACATGCCCGGCATGCTGCACGCCGCGGTGCTGCGCAGCCCTCACCCGCACGCGCGCATCGTCGCGATCGACGTGAGCACGGCAGCGGCGATGCCCGGCGTGAAGGCCGTGCTGACCGGCGACGATACGCCCGGACGCAAATGGGGCGCGTTCCGGCCCGATCTGTATCCGCTCGCGCGCGGCAAGGTACGCTACGTCGGCGATGAGGTTACCGCCGTGGCTGCGATCGACCCGGGAATCGCGCGCGCGGCCGTGGACAAGATCATCGTGCAGTACGAAGTGCTGCCGGCGGTGCTCACGCTCGACGAAGCGCTCGCACCTGGCGCGCCGCTCGTGCACGACGATGCACCGGGCAACGTCGCGCACCACTTCAATTTCGAGCGCGGCGACGTCAGCGCAGGCTTCGCCGCCAGCGACATTACCGTCGAAGGCACGTGGCAGAGCGAGCGCCAGTGGCACACTGCGCTCGAGACGATCGGCTGCGTCGCGGCGTGGTCGGGCGGCCGCGTGACGATGTGGTGCAACACGCAGACGCCGTGGCTCGCGCGCGGCCGCTACGCCACCGCGCTCGGCCTGCCGGAATCGCAGGTGCGCGTGATCCAGACCGAGGTCGGCGGCGGTTTCGGCGGCAAGTCCGGCGATGACAACGCGTCGGTCGTATGCGCGCTGCTCGCCCAGCGCGCCGGCCGGCCGGTGAAGCTCATCCATACGCGCGAAGAAGAATTCCTCGCGAGCCACCCCCGCATGCCGATGCGCTACTGGGTGCGGCTCGGCTTTCGCCGCGACGGCAAGGTCATGGCGAAAGAGATCAAGATGCTCGCGGACAACGGGGCCTACACCGGCAAATCGCAGGCGATCCTCGGCGCCGCGAGCGTGCGTCACGACGCGCTGTACAAGTATCCGTGCGCGCGCGGCGATTCGACGCTGGTCTACACGAACCTGGTGCCCACCGGCGCGTTCCGCGGCTTTGGCAACCCGTCCGCGGACTGGGCGGTGGAACAGGCGTGGGATCTCGCGGCGGAGAAGCTCGGGATCGACGTGGTCGATCTGTTGCGCATGAATGCGGTCGAGCCGGGCGACGTCTCGCCGCACAATCACAAGATCACGAGCTGCGAGCTCCGGCAGTGCATCGACAAGGCGGCGGACGCGATCCGCTGGAAAGAGAAAAAGCAACAAAGCTGCCCTCGCCCCACGGACGTGGGGAGAGGGGTAGGGGTGAGGGGGAACACAGCCCGCGGCCTCGGCATGGGCTGCAGCATCCACGTGAACGGCCGCCGCAGCTTCGGCGACTGGGACGGCAGCTCCGCGATCGTGCGCATCAACGAAGACGGGCGTGCGACGGTGATCACCGGGGAAGGCGAGATCGGCCAGGGCACGCTCACCGTGCTGCGCCAGATCGCGGCCGAGCAGCTCGGCATGCCGTTCGAGGACGTGGACATCACGCGGCCCGACACCGACCTGCAGCCGCATTCGCTGGGCGCGCTCGCGAGCCGCGTCACCTACGTCGCCGGCAATGCGGTGCAGCGCGCGGCCGAAGCGGCGTGCAAGCAGTTGATGGAAGCCGCGGCGGAGCAGATGAAGCGCGAGCCTTCCGCGCTCACGATCATCAACGGCCAGATCGGTCCGCGCGGCGGCCCCGAGACCGAATACAAAACGATCGGGGCAGTCGTCCGCGCGAACATCTACAAGCCGGGCGGACAGCCGATCATCGGTGTCGGCAACTGGGACAATCCTTCGGAATTCCCGGACCACAGCCGTTACGGCAACGAGTCCGGTGCGTACAACTTCGCGGCCGAAGCGGTCGAGGTCGAGGTCGATCGCGACACGGGCGAGGTGAAGCTCCTGGAAGTCGCAGCCGCGGTGGATTGCGGCACGGTGATCCATCCCGCGGCCGCCGAGGGTCAGGTGCAGGGCGCGGTCGTGCAGGGTATCGGCTATGCAATGGTCGAGTACTTCGACTGGCACAACGGCACGCCGACCGATCCCAACTTCATCGACTACATGATCCCGACAGCGGCGACGATGCCGAAGATGCACACACTCTTCGCCGATTCGTACGAGCCGAGCGGCCCGTTCGGCGCGAAGGGCATCGGAGAGATCGGCCTCGACGCGATTCCGGCGGCGATGGCGAACGCCATCGCCGACGCGGTCGGGGTGCGCATCCACGAGCTGCCGATCACCGCCGAGAAGGTCCATCGCGCGCTGCATCCCGAGCTGTACGCGAGCGAAGAAAGAACGCCGGCGGCACCGAAAGGCGGTGTGTGGTCGCGCATCACCGCCGGCCGGCCGTCGGGTGCGCGCGCGTTCGCTCCCGAGCTCGTGCGCGCTGCCAGCGTCGAGCAGGCGGTGCAATGGCTCGCCGAAGGCGAGAGTGCCCTCGTCTGCGGCGGCATGTCGCACGCGGTGCGGCGCGAGCGTACGGGCTATCCGCAGGCGAAGCGGCTCGTCGCGATCGATCGGATTCCGGAGCTGAGGGCATTGACGATCGACGGCGGCGTACTGCGCGCGGGCGCCGCGGTCGATCACCAGCAGCTTTTCGAACGCGCAGAGATCGCCGAGAGCTGGCGCGCCATCCATGACGCCGCGGATTCGGTCGGCCACGCGCGCATCCGGCGCATGATGACCGTCGGCGGCACGCTTGGACCGCTTATCGGCGGGTTCGATCTGCCCGTCGCGCTGCTCGCGCTGCGCGGTCGCGTAGCCGTCGCCGGCACGACAGGCCGCCGCACCGTCACGCTGCAGGAGCTTTTCGAAACGCGGCTCCAGAAAGACGAGATGGTCGTGTCGTTCGAGGTCGACAGCTCCCCCTCCCCTTTGAGGGGAGAGGGTCGGGGTGGGAGTGAGACCACCGCCTCGTGCTTCCTCAAGCACCTGCCGCGCGGCGTGATCGAAACGCCGACGGTGAATGCCGCGGCCGCGGTCACGCTCGATGCGTCCGGCCGCTGCGCGAGCGCGCGAGTCGTCGTCGGCTCGGTGAGCTGGAAACCGATCGTGCTCGATCTGGAGAGCTGCGCAGGTCAGGCGCCCGACGAAGCGCTCTTTCGTTTCGCCGTGCAACCGGTGCGCGATCTCGCCGATCCAATTTCGAACGTGCGCGGCTCGGCGCTCTACAAGCGCCACATGGCCGTCGAGTTCGCCTTTCGCGCGCTGCGCGCTGCCGCGAGCCGCGCCCGCTGAGTCGTCATTCCCGCGCTGGCGGGAATCCAGGAGATCATGCAAGAACCTGTAACGAAGACCCGCTGTTTCGACGTCCACGCCCATCATGTCGGGCAACCGGTAATCGATCGCATCAAGGCCGAGGGTGAAGCGCATGGCGTGCGCATCGTCACCGCCGAAGATGGCGCCACACGCGTCGAGCTCGGCGGCCGCACCACCGGCATGCCGCTCGTCCCGCCGCTGCTCGACGAAGCCGCGCGTCTGAAATGGATGGACCAGGCGCAGATCGACGTCCAGCTCGTATCGGGCTGGATGGATCTCGCGGCGTACCACCTCCCGGCCGAATCCGGGGCATGGCTGTGTCGCGTGCAGAACGATGCGCTTGCGGAGAGCGTGAGCAAACGGCCCGACCGGCTCTTCGCGGCCGCGATGGTCCCGCTGCAGTCGCCGGCTGCCGCCGCGGCGGAGCTCGAGCGCGCGGTGCGCGAGCTGGGCCACAAGGCGGTGCAGGTCGGCGCGCGGATCGAGGACGAGGGACTGGACGCGCCGCAGCTCGACGCCTTCTGGGCTGCCGCGCAAAAGCTCGACGTGCCGGTGATCGTGCATCCGGCCGATCTCGCGGTGCCGCCGCGCCATCGGCGCCTGTTCCTGCACATCCTCGTAGGCAATCCGAGTGAAACGACGTACGCCGCGGCGGCCCTGCTCCTCGGCGGCGTCTTCGACCGCTTTCCGAAGCTGCGCGTGCTGCTCGTGCACGGCGGCGGCTGCCTGCCGTTCCAGTTCGGGCGCATCGCCCGCGGCCGCACCGCCTCCCCGCCGTTCGCGCGCGGCGCGGCGAGGCTCGATCTCGACCGGTACGCGGATAATCTGTACTACGACACGGTGCTGCACGACGACGCCGCGCTGCGCTACCTCATCTCGCGCGTGAGCGTTCACCGCGTTGCGCTCGGCAGCGATTATCCTTTCCCGCTGCGCGATCCGGACCCGCGGGCGACGGTCGAGCGGCAGGAGCTGAGCAGGGACTACGAGCAGGCGGTGTGCTGGGGTACGGCCGCCGAGTTGCTCGGGATCGAATAAACAACAAAGCGAGGAGAGAAATGAAAAAGCTTGTGATCGCGGCGCTGCTCGCCGCAAGCGCCGGCGCGTTCGCGCAGCAGTATCCCGCGGGCCCGGTGCGGATCGTGGTGCCTTTTCCGCCGGGCGGCGGCAACGACAGCATGGGGCGACTACTCGCGCAGAAGCTGAGCGAAGCGACCGGCAAGCAATTCATCATCGACAACCGCGGCGGAGCGAACGGCATGGTCGGCAGCGAATTCGTCGCCAAGGCGCCGAAGGACGGCTACACGCTCATGGTGAACGGCGCGAATTTCGTGACCTCGCCGAGCCTGTACGCGAAGCCGCTCTACGATCCGATCAGGCAGTTCGAGCCGATCACGCTGCTCGCGTTCGCGCCGAACGTGCTGGTCGTCCACCCATCCGTGCCCGCGAAAAACGTAAAAGAGCTGATCGCGCTTGCGCGGGCGCGGCCGGGCCAGGTCGGGTTCGCAGGCTCCGGCAGCGGCAGCACGCCGCATCTCGCGGGCGAGCTCTTCAGGACGATGACCAACACGAAGATGGTCCACGTGCCGTATCGCGGCACCGGCCCGGCCATCACCGGACTCCTGAGCGGAGAGGTGACGACGATGTTCATGCCGGCGCTCACGGCGGTGCCGCTCATCACCGCGAATCGTGTGCGCGGGCTCGCGGTGACGAGCCGCGAGCGGCTGCCCGCGCTGAAAAACCTGCCGACCGTCGCCGAGTCGGGTCTCAAGGGTTACGAATCGAGCCAGTGGTACGGCTTTCTCGCGCCGGCCGGCACGCCCGCGGATATCGTGAGCTTCCTCAACACGCACGCCACGCGGATCATGCATACCGCGGAGATGAAGCAGCGCATGGCCGACGCAGGCAGTGTGGCGGTCGGCAGCACGCGCGAAGCGTTCGCGAAGCACCTCGCGGACGAGTACGCGAAGTGGGCGAAGGTGATCAAGGCGTCGGGGGCTACCGCGGATTGACCCGGTGACGCAGTGACGGGTGACGCGGTGACGCGGTGATGAACTGACGTAGGGTGGGTGGTAACCCACCGCGAGGGAGACATGAACGACACCATGAAGATCGTCCACGACGCACCGGTTCCCGCTACTGCGAGCGACGTCGTCTTCGGCAGCGACGCGATCGCCGCGATGCTGCGCGCGCTCGACGTGCCGTACATCGCGCTCAACCCCGGCGCGAGCTACCGCGGGCTGCACGACAGCATCGTTAACTATCTCGGCAACCGCACGCCGCAGATGATCCTGTGCCTTCACGACGAGCACGCGGTGTCGATCGCGCAGGGTTACTGCAAGGCCTCCGACCGGATGATGGCGGCGGCCTTGCATTCGAACGTCGGGCTCATGCACGCGACGATGCCGATCTTCAACTCGTGGTGCGACCGCACGCCCGTGTTGATCATCGGCGCCACGGGCGCATGGGATGCCGCGAAGCGCCGGCCGTGGATCGAATGGATACACACGTGCTCCGACCAGGCGCAGCTCATCCGCAACTACACGAAGTGGGACAATCAGCCGGGCTCCGTCGCCGCGACGACCGAAGCGCTGCTGCGCGCCGTGCAGATCGCGCAGACGCCGCCGCGCGGCCCCGTCTATGTGAATCTCGATGTCTCGATCCAGGAGCAGCGTCTCGAAGGCCTGCCGCCGCTGCCGGACATCGGCCGCTATCCGATTCCCGAGTCACCGCGGCCCGCGCCGGCGCTGGTGCGCGAAGCGGCACGGCTGCTCTCGCACGCGAAGCGTCCGCTGATGCTCGCCGGCCGCTGCTCGCGCAGCCTGGAAGCATGGAATGCGCGCGTGGCGCTCGCCGAGAAGCTCAGCGTGCCGGTCCTCACCCACATCAAGCTCGCGGCCGCTTTCCCGACGGACCACCCGCTGCACGCCGCACCGCCAGGCAACCGTCTCTCGGGCGAAGCGAAGAGGCTCATCAACGAAGCCGACGTGATCCTCTCGCTCGACTGGCTGGATCTCGGCGGCGCGCTCAAGCAGGCATTCGGCACCGATGCGATCGACGCGAAGATCATCCAGATCTCGTCCGACCAGCATGCGCACCGCGGCTGGAGCATGGACTACCACGTGCTCCCGCCCATCGATCTGTATCTCATGTGCGAACCGGATGCGGCGGTGCCGCTGCTGCTCGAGGCGGTCGAGCAGCGGTCGACCCTCACCCCCACCCTCTCCCGGCGCCAGACAGAAGGTAAGGGTGAGGGTCAACAAGAGCTCACGCTCGCCGGCGTCGCGCAGGCGCTCGAAACCGAGACGCGCAGCATCGAGCGCTGCATCACGCGGCTGCCGCTCGGCTGGCACGGGGCCTATGCGCACTTCCGCCATCCGCTGGAGTACATCGGCTTCGACGGCGGCGGCGGCGTCGGCGCGGGTCCCGGCATCACGGTGGGCGCCGGGCTCGCGCTCAAAGGCACGGGACGTATGCCTATTGGACTCATGGGCGACGGCGACTTCCTGATGGGCAACACGGCGGTATGGACGGCCGCGCACTACCGCATCCCCGCGCTCTTCATCGTCTGCAACAACCGCTCGTACTACAACGACGAGCTGCATCAGGAGCGCGTCGCGGTCGCGCGCGGGCGGCCCGCCGAGAACCGGTGGATCGGACAACGCATATCCGACCCCGACATCGATATCGCCGCGATGGGCCGGTCGCAGGGCGCGATTGGTCTCGGGCCCATTACGACCCTCGATGCGATGCGCGGTGCGCTGAAAGAGGCGATCCCCGCCGTCCAGTCGGGCCGCGTGTGCGTGATCGACGCGCGTGTGGCGCCGGGCTACGACGCCGAGTGATGCGGTGACGCGGCTGCCGCAACACGTGACGAAGAACAGGTGACGAGGAGGATTGATGCAAACCGCGAAGGTTGGGTGCGCCGAGAGGCCCGTAGGGTGCGCTAGTAGCGCACCGGCACGTAGCGCACCGGCAAGAGCGGCGCGCTTTGCCGTGAGCGTGTGCGCGCTTGCGTTGCCGCTGACGGTGTACGCCGCAGACGCGACTTATCCCACGCGTCCCGTGCGCGTCATCGTTCCGCAGAGCGCCGCCGGCTCCACCGACCTCGCCGCCCGCGTCGTCACGCAGCGCATGGCGGATTCGCTCGGCCAGGGCTTCGTGGTGGACAACCGGCCCGGCGCGGGCAGCATCAACGGCACGGAGATCGTCGCGAAAGCGGTCCCCGACGGCCACACACTGCTCTGCGTCGCCGCGTCGTTCTCGATCAATCCGAGTCTCCACCGCAAGCTGCCCTTCGACCCGATACGCGATTTCGTGCCGATCACGCGTTTCGCGGCGCTGCCGCACATTCTGGTCGTCCATCCCTCGTTGCCGGTGAAAACTGTCAAAGACCTCGTCGCGCTCGCCAAGGCAAAGCCGGGCGAGCTCAACTACGCGACGAGCGGAATTGCGACGAGCACCCACCTCGCGGGCGAGCTCTTCCTGCATCTCACGGGCACCCGGATGGTCAACGTGCCGTTCAAAGGCGGCGGCCCCGGCATCATCGGACTGCTGAGCGGCCAGGTGCAGCTCTATTTCGCGACCATATCGACGGCGCTTCCGCACGTGCGAAGCGGCAAGCTGCGCGCGCTCGCCGTGACCAGCGCGAAGCGCTCGATCGCCGCGCCCGAATATCCGACGATCGCCGAAGCGGGCGTTCGCGGCTACGAGCACGCCTCATGGGTCGGACTGCTCGCGCCGGCGAAAACGCCCTCTGCGGTCGTCACCACGCTGCACGCGCACGCCGTCAAGGCGCTCAACGCCGACGACGTTCGCAACACGCTGCTGAAGGACGGACTCGAGACCGTCGGCGACTCGCCTCAGGAATTCGCGGCGCTGATCAAGTCCGAAGTGGCGAAATGGCAGAAGGTCGTGAAAGCGGCGGGCATCAAGCCGCAGTAGCGGGCAGCGCCGTCATTCCCGCGCAGGCGCAACCGCGGTCGCCGAGTGTTCTGGATTCCCGCCTTCGGGGATGACGCGCATCAGGATCACATCACGACGGCTTTGGCCTCGCGCAAGAGCTTGCGCAGGACCGAGCGGTGGCACACCGACTCGTCTTCGCAGTAGCAGCCGACGGAAAAATCCGTCCGGCTGGAAAGCGCGGCGAGCAGCCCGATGACGCGCTCCGCGGCAGGTTTCGCCATCTCGCCGCGATAACGCTTTTCGAAGACCGCCCAGCGCTTCGGCGTCCACGGCGCGGAGAGCGCCCACGACACGAGCGCCGCGCTGGGCGCGAGCTCCGGCAGCCACACGTCGTAGAAATCGCGCCGGGCGTAGTCGCTCTTGCGCACGCCGCGCGGCGGTCTGCGGACGGTGCCGATGCGCAGGCCCTCGTCCTTGGCACGCGGGCTCCCGAGCCGCACGATGCGCACGGCCACGACAGCACCCGCCTGCGCGTTATTTCTTCCCGCCGGGCCCGGCGACGAGCAGCACCACGCCGACGCCGATCGCGCCCAGGCTGATCCACAGCGGCACGTTCACGGTCTCCTTCTCCTTCACCGAGAGCTCGAGCGGACCGATCTTCGCGGAGTGCGTTTCCTTGGTGAAGCTGAACTGCTGGTAGACGAGGCCCAGCGCCCCGGCGACGATCAGCAGAATGGCCACAATTCGCGCTGCGCTCATGCGCTTCACTCCTTCATCGATAGGCGACGCGCGCTATAAGCAAGCGGCTTGCCGCGATTCGTTATGCCACTGTTCTCACTACATAAATTCGCGGCGACCGCCGCGATAAGCGATTCTTTGCGCCCAAGAGCCGAAGGCTCGAGGCGCGTCGTAGGTTTTATCGTGGCCGGAAGCGGGTTTCGGGCTTCATGCCGCCGCGCTGCTCGCGCTCGCTCGCGCGGCCGTTTTCGAGATAGCGTCCGGTCGCCGCGCGCTTCGCCGCCTCGTCCCACTGCGGCAGCCAGTCGCCATCGGGCGCGCCGAACCACGGCGATTGCGGTCTCAATTTCGGCAGCCCGAGCTCTTCCCACAGCTTGCGCGCGCGCTCCATGTATTCGCGCTTGGGCAGCGCGAGCGGCGGCAGATTCTCTTTCGCCGTCGCATCCATGAGGAGCGTGGAATCCTCGCGCTCGGCTTCGTGCTCGCGCTCGGGGCCGTGCCCCGGGCTGCGATAGCGCAGCACCTGCATGTCCGCCGACGGGTCCATGCGAAACGCGATCGCCCAGAACACCGCATCGGAGTTCTCGGGGTCGATGTCCTCGTCGATCGCGATACAGATCTTGCCGACGTCGGCCTTGAACGACGTGGCGCCATAGAGCGCGCGCCAGATTTCGGTGCGGGGCGTGCCTTTCGCCACCGTGATGAGCGCGATGCGCCGCAGCGCCGTCATGCGCTCGTGCAACGTCACGCGCCTGACGCCCTTGATGCCGAGCGTGTTGGTGAGATGCGCGAGGAACATCGGCTCGTACGCCACACGCTTGATCGCGCTGGACTCGCTCGGCGTCACCTGGCTCAAGTACGACGCCACGATCGCGTCGCGGCGGTGCGTGATCGCGGTTACGCGCATCGGCATGTTGAATTCTTCCAGTGCGATGTGACCGTGCGATTCGCCGAACGGGCCTTCGGGCTCGAGCTTCGTCGTGTCGATGTAGCCTTCGATGACGATCTCGGCCTCGGCGGGGATCATGAGATCCACCGTCTTTGCGCGCACGACCTGGATCGGCTCACCCGCGAGCCCGCCCGCAACGCCGAGTTCATCGAGATCGAGCGGCAGCTTCTGCGGCGCCACGAACGCGACGTATGGCGGCGAGCCGAGTGCGATGGCGCACGGCATTTCCTTGTCGCCGCGCTGCTGATGCTTCTGGTAATGCCTGTATCCGCCGGCGCCGCCGACACGCGTCGCCATGCGCACGACCAGCCGGTCAGGCGCCTTGAGGCCCGCGCGGTACGTGCCGTGGTTGTGCACGCCGGTCTCGGGATCTTTGGTGATGACGTTCGTCGCCGTGAGTGTTGGCGCGCTGTCGAAACCCGGTGTGGACACCGGGATCGGCAGCGCATCGAGGCCATTGCCTTCGCCCTTGAGCGCGTCGCCCACGAGCACGACCTCCTGACACGCGCCCTGCTCCACCACGCGCGGCGCAACCGGCCTCACGGTCGCCTGTTCCCAGCGCGGCTGCACCTCCTCCGGCGCTGCATTCATACCGAGGCAGTAGATGCGGCGGTTGCCGGCGTAGGCGCCGACGACCACGGGAAACGCGTAGCGGCGGCCGAGCGCATCGACGACGTTGGTGAAGAGAAACGCCCTGCGCTCGTGCTCTTCGATGCCGCCCACGTACTGCCAGCGCACGAGCGGATGCAGCTCCGCGTCCTTGTCGACCGGCCGGTCGATCGTGAGCAGCAGCCCTTCGCGCCGCAGCACGTCGAGGTGCTGGCGCAGATCGGCATAGCTGCGCGCGACGTTTTCGGGTCTGTTCATGGCTATGCCGTAGGGTGAGTGAAGCGAAGCGTAACCCACCGGCCAGCCGGTGAGCTCGCGCCTACCCTACGTTGCCTTATTTTTTCAGGCCCATTTTCTGGATCATCGGCGTCCAGCGCTTGATCTCGCTTTCGAGGAAGCGCGTCGTTTTCTCCGGGCTCGAGTCGGTCACCGGCTCGGCGCCCGCCTGGCGCAGAAACTTCTGGAACTCCGCGTCGGCGGTGACCTTGAGCGTCGCCTGGTAGAGCTGATCTATCGCCGCTTTCGGCGAGCCCGCGGTCGTCAGGATCGCGTTGAACGCATACACCACCATGCCGGGCAGACCGGCTTCGACCGCGGTGGGCACGTCAGGCGCCGCCTGGATTCGTTTCTCGGCGTTCACGGCGAGCACACGGATGCGGCCGGACTTGTGATACGAGAGCGGCGCCGGGCTGATGGTGGGGGTGTACACCGCGATGTGGCCCGCGACGAGGTCGGACAAGCCCGGCCCCGCGCCTTTGTACGGCACGTGCACGATGTCGAGGCCGCCGCCGAGCTGCTTGAAAAGCTCGCCGGTCAGATTGGTGATGCTGCCCGTTCCGGCCGAGCCGTAGGAGAGCTTACCGGGGTTCGCCTTGATGAACGCGACGAGGCCCTTCAGGCTCTTCACCGGCAACGACGGGTGCACGGCGATGCCGGTGGGCTGAACCGCGATGACCGCGATCGGCGCGAAGTCCTTCAGCGCGTCGTAAGGAAGGTTCGCCATCGCGACCTGGTTGATGACGTGCGTCGAAGTATTCGCGATGACCAGCGTATGCCCGTCCGGCTTCGCGCGCGCTACTTCGGCGCTGCCGATCGAACCGCTCGCCCCGCCGCGATTATCGACGATTACGTTCTGGCCGATGAAACGCGTCAGGTCCTGCGCATAGCGCCGCCCGATGATGTCGTTCGCGCCGCCCGGCGCGAACGGAACGACCAGCCGCAGCGGTCTTTCCGGGAATTTGGACTGGCTCAGGGCGGCGGCCGGCGCCAACGTGAGTGCGACGAGCGCCGCGCCCCACACGCGGCGCGCTCTGTTTCTGCCCATAGAAGTTCCTCCTCGTAGTTGTACGAGGAGTGTACCAGCCTGGTCTCTGGATTAAATCGGCGCGACGCGAGCGCCGGTCGCGGGCGGCGAGTCCTGGACGAGCTTGATGCCGTCGGGTTTACGGGCGTCGTCGTAGCCGCTCTGGCGCGCGTGCTCCACACACGCGTCGCGCGTTTCGAAGCTGGCGCCGGAGTGACCGAGGACCGTGCCGACGATGTCCAGCCGCGCCCACTTCCAGAGACCGGCGGCGTCCTGGTAGAAGAACCAGCGTTCGAGCGAGCTGTCGGGCACTGCGCGGCCTTTCGAAACAGCGTGGGCCTCGGGTTCAGCAAGGGCTATGCCAGTGGCGCGCTCCGGCCATCGCGCAGCCGACGCGCGCCACCGATCGGGAAAACTTTGCCGATGTCGCTTCACTGCACGGTCTTTGTTACCAGATCGCGGTGAGCGGCGGGCACGCTGCTCGGCCGCGAAAAATCCGTGCCTGCGCGCGCCGTTAGCGGCGAAGGTTGAGAGTTGGGTCCATGTGGCATGCCTCATGCAACGCCGGCTGACGCCCATAAATTACAAGACGGAGGGGACATGGGAGAGTGGGAGTTCTACCGCATTGCGGGAACGGGCGCGGATGACGCGCCATTCCGCTGGTCGTGGCAGCACCGGGAGCCCGACGGCACGGTCGCCACGTCCTCGGAGACGTTCAGGTTTTTTCTCGACTGCGTCGCGCACGCGCGGCTGCACGGCTACGCGAACGGTCCGCTCCAGACCTGTCGCGAGACGTTCATGCCGGTGCGACGCGAGCAGACGCTGCGCAGGGCGGCATGAGTCATTGCGAGGAACGACCCATGTCGCGACGTGACAATCGCGTGACGCACGCTGATGCTTAAGGTGCTCGTCTCAGCGCTGCGGATTTTCCTGCGCAGCGCGCGCCGAACGCGAGCAGCGCGGGCGCGGCTTCCAGCATGCCGGCTGCGGTCGCGGCGATGCGCGGACGCGTCGATATCGCGGCAAAAACGGAAGCTGCATGAATGCGCGGCGCGAACTGCGCGCGATACGCGGCCTCGTATCCGCGCGCGGCTGCGTTCCAGCATGCAGTCGTGGCAGTGCGCGGCACGGCGGTCAGTCGCGCGCACAGGAGAAACGCCGACTGGATCGCCATGCTGATGCCTTCGGCGACGATCGGGTGCGCCTCGCCGAGCGCGTTGCCGACCGCGAAATAGCCGTCCCCGCAGAGCCTGCGCAGTCCCGGTCGCAACGGACCGGCAGCGAGCCAGCTTTCGTCCCGACGCGCGCCGCCCAGCGCTTCGCGCGCGCCACGGCATGTCGCCAGCACGTGCGCGAGCACGGCCTCACCGGCCGGCACGTCAGGGAGCGCGGCCCGGCAGCGCGCGAGCGCATCGCGGCGGATGCAGCAGGAGAACGTCACCCGCCCGCGGTCGGTGCTGACGAGGCCGCCATAGCCGCCGGCAAACGCCAGCAGCGGCATGCGTTCGCGCGCCAGCGTCGCGCCGGTGAAATGCGCCTTGAACGCCAGAAAACCGGAGAGCGCGGTCCGCCTCGACTTTCGGGCTTCGAGCTTCGCCCCTTTTTCGAGCGGGCCGCTGTCCCACGAACCGTGCGCCGCGATGAGCACGCGCGACGGCAGTTCGAGGCGCTTCGAGCGCTCTGGCGCTGACACGGTGCAGACAAAGCGGTCGCCTTCAGGTGCGTAGCCGTGCACCCGCCACGGCTGATACACCGTCGCCCCCGCGCCGCGCGCAGCCTCGAGCAGCGCCGCATCGAGACGGTCGCGTCCCAGCGCCCGGCCGTAGGCAAACAGCCCGTCCGCGCGCGGCATGGGCGCGGCGAGCATGCGCTCGCCGGCATAGACGGCCACTTCTCGAATTTCGGGGCCGGCACATGCGACGATGCCGTCGAGCCCGATGCCTGCGAGCAGCGACAGCGTGTGCGCGGAGATGAACTCGCCGCACACCTTGCGGCGCGGGAAAGGCGTCTTCTCGACGAGCGCCACGGACCAGCCGGCGCGCGCGAGCAGGAGTGCCGTGGTGGAGCCGGCCGGGCCGGCGCCGACGATGAGCGCGTCGTAGATCATGTGCCGCCCGCACCATCCACGTGATGAGCAACGAACAAGTGACTGAACAATCCGGCCGGCCCCTCCTGCACGGTCCACCCGCTCCGCGGCGGCCACAGCGCCGACAGCTCCGCCCCGGCGAACCCCGCGCGCACCGACAACACCGCATCGTGACGCGTCACGTCATTGCAGCCGATGAGCCCGAGCATGCGGCTGCCCGCGAGCGGAAACCGCGCCCGCCGCGGCTCGCACGCGACAAAGAGATTCGTCCGGCGCGCGATCGCGCCGAGCATTGCCTCGAGCGCCTGCGTTTCGAAGTGGTGAAGAAAGAGGTTCGCGACGATTGCATCGTACGGCTCTCGCGTGCCTTCGAGCCATTCCCGCGCGTCCGCAGCTTCGACCGTCACGCTGCAGCCGAGCGCGCAGTAGCGGTGTTCGGTCGCCGCGCTCACCACCGGCTGACGATCGACCAGCACGATCTGCGCGCGCGACCAGCCGCAGGCCTGCGCAACGCCTAGCAGCAGCGTGCCGTCGCCGGCGCCGATCTCGGCAATGCGCGGCGCATGCGTCGAGAGACGCGTCTCGAGCGCGCGCCGCACGATACCGGCGCTGCCCATGATGCGGTTGACGACCACGAGATCGCGGCGGCTCCGCGCCGCGCGCGGATCGTCGGCAGGCAGCGCGTCCAGCCACTCCGCCTCGACCGTGCGCTCAAGCGGCGCGGACATCGAGCAGCGCGCCGTGACAGGTGAAGCCCGCGCCGAACGACGACATCCACCACCAGCCCGGCGCGCAGCCGTTGCGCAGCGCGCGCTGCAGCACGAAGTACACGCACGCGCTGCTGACGTTGCCGAGCTCGCGCAGCACCTCGGCGCTGTGCTTCACGTGCTCGGGATCGAGTCCCAGCCGGCGCTGCAGCGCCTCCAGCACGGTGCGTCCACCCGCATGCCAGATCCAGGTGCGGATCGCCTCGCGCGTGAGCCCCTCGCGCCGGAGCACGTCGTCGAGCACGCGCTCGGCGTATTCCGCGGCGAGGTCGGGCACCGCGGGCGTCAGGATGTTGCGCAGCATGCCCTCGCGTGTCTCGAAGCGCAGCGCGTCGCGGTGCGCGGGATCGGTCAGCGTTTCAGCCGCGCGCCACTGCGCGCACGCGCGACCCGGTACGCGATCCCTGGAAACGACTGCCGCCCCCGCGCCATCGCCGAACAGGCACGCGCTCACGAGCACGCCGGGGTCATCGTCTATATAGAAAGCCGCGCTACAGACCTCGACGCAGATCGACAGCATGCGATCGGCTCGACCCGAAGCGATATACGCCTCTGCCGTACGCAGATTGGGCAGCGCGGCGCCGCAGCCCTGCCCGACGAGATCGAGCGCGATCGCGTCAGCGCGCAGGTTGAGCGCCTCGATGACATAGCTCGTAAGACCGGGGCAGAGGTAACCGGTGCACGTGCTGACGATGACGCCGTCGATCTCGCGCGCATCGCAAGCGGCTTCGCGCAGCGCCTCTCTCGCCGCCGCTGCCGCGAGCTGCGGCGCGTGCCGCGCAAAGCGCCGGTGCAGCACATCCGGCTCGGCGAGGAACGCCTCGTCGAGCGGATCGAGCGCGAGCGCGCGCATGTCGATGCCGTTACTGCGGCTGAGCAGCCGCTGCAGCAGTGCGCGCCCCGGCCGGCCGAGCCGCGCGTACTGCGGCGAGCGCTGAAGCGCTTCGTGGCACTGCGCCTGTGTGTACCGCGTCGCCGGCGTGGCGGTACCGATACCGGTCAGGAACATCAGTGGAAGTATAAGCTTCGCGCTTATGCGTGACGGGCGAAGAACGACGACGTTGAGGGCATTCCTCGCCCTGCTGCTGCTCACAGTGGCCGCGCTGGTCGGCCTGTACGTCGCGGCCACTGCGACACCCGGGCAGCTCGACCTTCCGAAGCTCGAGCTCGAAAAGTTCACGCTGCCGAACGGCCTCGAAGTGATCGTGCGGGAAGACCGCCGGCTGCCGATCGTCACCGTCAATCTCTGGTATCGCGTCGGCCCCGCGAACGAAGGACCGGGTCGCACCGGTTTCGCGCATCTGTTCGAGCATTTGATGTTCGCCGGCTCCAAGCACGTTCCGCGCAATGCGCACCTCGGGCTGCTCGAAGCCGCCGGCGCGACGAACATGAACGCGACGACCTCGCTCGACCGCACCAATTATTTCCAGACGGTGCCGTCCAATCAGCTCGAGCTCGTCCTGTGGCTGGAGTCGGACCGCATGGGTTACCTGCTGGATGCGCTCGATGAGGCCGCGCTGGCGACCCAGCAGGACGTCGTGCGTAACGAACGTCGCGACAGCTACGAAAACCAGCCCTACGGCCTCGCCGGCGAAGCGCTCGCGCATGCGCTGTACCCGCCCGGCCATCCGTATTACGGCAACGTGATGGGCTCGCATGCCGACATCCAGGCCGCGACGCTGGACGACGTGAAACAGTTCTTCAAGCGCTATTACACGCCGAACAACGCGAGCCTCGTGATCGTCGGCGACGTCGATCCGAAGCAGGCGCGCGCGCTCGTCGAGAAATATTTCGGCTCGCTCGAGCGCGGCCCGCCGGTACCCCGTCCGAGCGTTCAGACGCCGGAGATTACGTCCGAGCGCCGGCTGACGTTGCGCGACCGGATCGAGCTGCCCCGCCTTTACATGGCGTGGCTCACGCCGCCGATCTTCGCGCCAGGCGACGCCGACGCCGATATTGCGGCGTCCGTTCTCGGCGGCGGCATCGAAAGCCGCCTCTATCGCAAGCTCGTTTACGAACGGCAGATCGCGCAGGACGTCTACGCGGCGCAGGCCTCGCTCATGCTCCGCTCGCAGTTCCAGATCGTCGCAACCGTGCGGCCGGGCCACACGCTCGAAGAGCTGGAGCGCGCCATCGACGAGGAGCTCGCCGAGCTCCGCACGAAAGGGCCCGGGCCGCACGAGATCCGGCGCGCGCGAAACCGTATCGAGACGCAGACGATCGCGGCGCTCGAGTCCGCCTCCGGACTCGGCGGCGTGGCCGAGAGACTCAACTACTACAACTACCAGGCCGGAACGCCGGATTATCTCCAGCAGGACATCGGGCGCTACGGGAGCGTCACGCCGAAGTCGGTGATCGCCTTCGTGCGCGATCACCTGCGGCCGTCCGCGCGCGTGGTGCTGCACGTCGTACGCGGAGAGCCCGATGCGGTGGCGCCGGTGCCGCGTCCCGCGCCGACGCCTGCCGCCGCGTCGACGCCGGAGTCCGTCAACGCCGACGAGCCGTGGCGCAGCACGATGCCCAAGCCCGCTGCGCTGCGCCCATTGCGGCTCGCCACACCGCAAGCGGCCGAGCTTCCGAACGGCCTCACGCTGATCCTGAGCCCGCGCCACGATCTGCCGGGCGTCGCGTCGACGCTCGTCGTGCGCAGCGGCAGCGACGCGCAGCCGCTGGACGCGCCGGGCACGGCGAGCTTCGCAACGGCGATGCTGATGCAGGGCACGCGCACGCGCAGCGCGATCGCGATCGCCGACGAGCTCGCGCAGCTCGGCATCTCGCTCGCGACGGGCAGCGGCCGCGACTGGTCAGTGGTGAGCGGCTACGCACTGAGAAGAAACTTCGGCGCCAATCTCGATCTCATGGCGGATGTCGCGATGCGCCCTTCGTTCCCCACTGAGGAGATCGAGCGTCAGCGCGCCCAGCGCCTCGCACGACTGGAACAGATGCGCCGCGAACCCGATGCAATCGCCGGGCGCGTCCTCACGGACGTGCTGTATGGGCCGCAGCATCCGTACGGCACCCTCGAGATCGGGACGCACGCGTCCGTCAAAGCGATGACGCGCGAACGGCTCGTGGCGTTCTGGGAAGAAACCTTCGCGCCGAACAACGCGGCGCTGGTCGTCGCCGGTGATATTTCGATGGACGATCTCCGCGCGCTCGCTGAAAAAGCATTCGGGGCGTGGCGGCCGAAAACAGTCCCGCGCCGCGTGCCCGCGCCGCCGCCGCCGCTTAAGCCCTCGACGGTGATCGTCGATCTGCCCGCGGCGCCGCAGACGACGCTGCGCGTCGCCACGCTCGGCGCGGCCCGGGACTCACCGGACTATCACGCGCTCGAAGTGATGAACATGGCGCTGGGCGGGCAGTTCGCGAGCCGGCTCAATCTCAACCTCCGCGAAGCGCACGGCTACACGTACGGCGCGAGCTCCGGCTTCTATTTCCGCAGGTATCCGGGACCGTTTCTGATCAGTGCGCCCGTACGCAGCGACGCGACCGCCTCCGCGGTACGCGAGATCTTCGGCGAGCTGCGCAAGATCGCGGCCGCGCCGATGCCATCCGACGAGCTGCAGCGCGCGAAGGACGCGATGACCTATTCGCTTGCCGGTGCGTTTCAGAAGAACGCCGGAACGGCATCGAACTTCGCCGATCTCTACGTGTACGGCCTCGGGCTCGACTACTACGCGCGCTATCCGCAGTTCGTGAACGCGATCACGGCGGAGGACGCCCTGCGCGTCGCGCAGCAGTATCTCGCGCCGGAGCGCATGGTGGTGATAGCAGTCGGTGACCGCGCGAAAATCGAAGGCGACTTGAAGAAGCTCGGCCTCGGCGCAGTCGAGGTCCGCGACACCGAGACGAAACCGGCGCGTTAGTTCACCTGGACGCCCGCGGCCTTGACCAGCGCCGCGTTGGTTGCGAGCTCCTTCTTGATGTAGGCGTCGAATTCCTTCGGCGTCATCGGCATCGGATCGGCGCCGAGCTTCGCCATGCGCTCCTTGGTGTCGGGCATCTGGAGCGCCTTCATCGTGTTTTGATAAAGCTTGTCCACGATATCGCGGCGCACCTTCGACGGGACCGCCATGCCCACCCAGAAGTTGTAGTCGGAGTTCGGCACGCCCGCTTCGACCGTGGTCGGCAGGTCGGGCAGCGCGGACGATCGCTTCGTGCTCCCTGCCGCCAGCGCGAGGAGCTTGCCGGATTTCACCAGCTCGAGAGCGTTGATGACGGGACAGAAGTAGTAATCGACGCGTGCGGTCATCACGTCCGCCAGCGCTTCCGGCGTGCCCTTGAACGGGACGTGCACGCCCTCGAAACCGGCGCCGAGGCGGAAACGCTCGGCATTGAGCTGCGTCGCGCTGCCCGCGCCCGCCGAGGCGTAGGTGATCTGCCCGGGCTTCGCCTTCGCGGCGGCGACGAGGTCCTTCACCGACCGTATGCCCCTGGATGGCGCGATCACGAGGATATTCGGAATGTTGGCGAGCGGCGTCACGCCCGAAAAATCCCGGGCTGTATCGAATGGGAGCTTCGAGTACGTCCATTGCGTCACCGTAAACGACGACGAATGGACCAGTATCGTGTAGCCGTCGGGCTCGGCCTTCGCGACGATGCTCATGCCGATCGTGCCGCCGGCGCCGGGACGATTCTCCACCACGAAATTGTGACCGAGCTGCTGCGCGAGCTTCTCGGCGAACAGACGCGCGATGATGTCGGTCGCGCTGCCGGCCGTGAACGGCACGACGACGCGCACCGGTCTCACCGGCCAGTCCTTCGAAGCGGTCTGTGCGAACGCGCCGCTCGTACAGAGGAGAGAAGTCATTGCGAGGAGCGCGAGCGACGACGCAATCCCGGAACGTCCGCCGGCGTGCGCCACGAGATCGCTACGCGCTATTGCGCTCGCGATGACAGCTGTTGTGTTTTTCATGGTCAGCTCCTGCACCAGCAGTCGGATCGCACGCGAAAAACCTTCTGCGCTGTGCCGGTGAGCATCTCCTCTTTCTGCGCCTCGTTGAAGCTCGAGCTTGCGATGACTGTACGCGGTTCCGGGTCGCCGATCGGGAATGGCGCGTCCGAGCCCAGCATGACACGACCCGTTCCCACTTTGCGCGCCAGGTACTCGAACGTATCGACGTCGAACACGCACGAATCGAAATACATCGTGTTGAAGCCCTGGCGTGGGTCTGCGACTTTGCCCCCTGCCGCGTGGCTGCGCGCGAGCCGTCCGAGCGCGAACGGCAGCGCGCCGCCGCCGTGGGACACGATGAATTTCAGTCCCGAATACTTGAGCAGGTGCCCGGAATACAGAAGCCGCGTCACCGCAATCGTCGAATCCACGACGCGCCCGATCGCATTGACCATGTCGTAGTCGGAGAGCCGGGGCTCGCCGCAGACGAACATCGGGTGGAGGTACACCGCGGCGCCGAGCTTGGATGCGGTTTCCCAGAAAGGATCGAGCGACGGGTCGTCGAGGTTGCCGCCGCGGACACCGGCCGGCAGCGTGCCGATCATGACGCCGCCAAAGCCTTTATCCATCGCTTCGCCGAGCACGTCGGCGGCGAGCTTTCCATCCTGCAGCGGCACGGTCGCAAGCGGCGTGAAGCGCTGCTCGGTCTTGAGCGCGTCCCACATGCAGTCGTTCAGGAAGCGGCTCCATGCAGCCCCTTCCCTCGCCTCGAGCTCATAACCGAAGCTGTCGAGCCAGCCGCCGAGCATCTGGTGGTCGATCTCGTTCTTGTCCATCCAGCCGCGGCGGTCCTCCAGGTCGGAGAGCCGCGGCATAACCGGTCGGGTCGGATCGGTGCCGGGGAACTGCAGTGTGTAGCTCTTGCCTTCGGGCTTCAGCTTCACGCCCGGGAATTTCGACGCGTGCGCATCGAATCGCTCGAACACGAGCTTCGGCGTGAAGTGCGCGTGGATATCGATGACGATCGGTTTCATTTCGCCTCTGGGCTTCGTGCGTTGTGAATCGTGTGCCACAACGCATCGTGCGTCATGGGCGTCTCGTCCATCCGCGCGCCGAGCGGCGCGAGCGCGTCGTTGATCGCGTTGCCGACGGCCGCCGGACCGCCGAGATAGCCTGCTTCACCGGAGCCTTTCTGGCCGAACGTCGTGAGCGGCGAGGGCGTGCAGTGATCGACGATCGCGATCGGCGGCACTTCCATCGCCGTCGGGATGAGGTAATCCATCAGCGTGCCGCTCTGAAGCTGGCCGTCAGCCGTGTAGCTGAATTTTTCGTACAGCGCCGCACCGATACCGTGCGCGATGCCGCCGTAGGTCATGCCGTGCACGATGTCCGGCGAGATCATGACGCCGCAATCGTGGCCGCACACGTACTTCCTGATTTCCGGCGCGGCCGTGTCGGGATCGATCTCGACGTACACCAGGTGGGCCTCGAACGAGTAGCACGGATAGATCTGGATCGTGTTGTCGGGTGACGGCAACGCGCCGCCGGTGGGCACGTCCCACACGAATTTCGCCTGCAGCCCGGGCTCCATGCCCGAGGGCATCTTGTGGATGGTGCGGTGGGCGATGCCGACGAGCTGCTCCCACGTGAGCCGCTTGTCCGGCTGCCCGCGTACCGAGCAGTTGCCGTCCCGATATTCGACCTGCTCGATCGAGCAGCGCAGGTTGTGCGCGGCGATATCGATGAGCGCCTCCCTGATCTTGCGCGCGGCGCCCGCGGCGGCGCCGCCCAGCATGATCGCCATGCGGCTGCCGACGGGGCTGTTCGAAGGCAGCGCCTGCAGCGAATCCGCGCGTACGACGCGGATCGTCTCGGGATCGCGCTCCAGCACTTCGCCGATGACCGTGGAGACGAGCGTCTCGTGACCCTGGCCCGAGGACGACGTCCCCATGACGCCGGTGATCGCGGCGTTCAGATCGACGCGCACGAGACACGAATCCATCCACGTCGTCGTGTCGTTCTTGGGATTCAACAGCGGCTCGAAGCCGGAGTTGCCGCCGTTCGGCTCGAGACAGGTGGAGATGCCGATGCCGGCGAGCTTGCCCGCGCGCCGTGCCGCATCGCGCTGCGCGACAAGCGCCGGATAGTCCGCGGCCGCGAGCGTCTTATCCACGACCGTGTGGTAATCGCCGGAGTCGTACGTGGAGCCGCTCGGAATCTTGTACGGAAATTCGTCTTTGCGGATCAGGTTGCGGCGGCGGATCTCGATCGGATCGATTTCGAGATACCGCGCCACGCAGTCGAGCGTGCGCTCCAGCGCGAAGTTGGTCGGCGACTGGCCGAAGCCGCGCACCGCTTCTTCCGGCGTCTTGTTCGTGAGCACCGCGATCGGCTCGTACTCGATCGCGCCGATGCGATAGGGGCCGCAGATCGCCGTGACGGGTTTACCGAGCTGGAACGGCGAGCGGCCGGCGTACGCGCCGACGTCGTCGATCGCGCGGATCTTGAGCCCGCGCAGCGTCCCGTTACCGTCGAACGCGACGTTCATGTCGAAGATGCGATCGGGCCCGTGCATGTCGCCGCCGCGCATGTTCTCGAGGCGGTCCTCGATCAGGCGCACCGGCACGCCCAGGCGCATGGCCAGGTAGCCGGTCAGCACCGTGTGCTTGATGCCGCGCTTCATGCCGTAGCTGCCGCCGACGTCGACGTCGTAGTGCACGCGCACCGCGTTGCCCGGTAGCCGCAGGGCGCGCGCCGTCTGGTCCGGATACTTCGGCATCTGGATCGATGCCCAGATGTCGAGCAGCTCCCGGCCGGGATCCCAGCTCGCCGCGACGCCGAAGGTCTCGATCGGTACCGCGGCGCTGCGCCCCCATTTCGCGCGGAAAGAAAGTGAGTGGCGCGCCCGG
>DASPNJ010000042.1:0-52794 GCA_035626595.1 Burkholderiales bacterium | reverse complement strand
CAGTTCACAGCCCAAGAGGCGCTGCAAATGGGGCTGATCAACCGGCTCGTGCCTGTGGCGGAGCTCGAGAGCCATACACAGCAGCTCGCGAGCACCATCGTCAATAACGCCCCACTGACGATCGCATCAGTCAAGCGCGCTCTTCTCGAATATGGCAAGGATCCCGACGATCGGGATCTCGGGCTGTGCCAGAAGATGGTGAACGACTGTTACGTGAGCGAAGACTACAAGGAAGGCCAGACCGCCTTCATGGAAAAGCGCAAACCCGTCTTCCGGGGGCGTTGAAATGGCGCTCGACGTAAACCGTCCCGACCTCGTCGTGGGCGTCATCGGCACGGGCGCGATGGGCCGCGGCATCGTCCAGGTTGCTGTCGCCGGGGGCATCAACGTATTGATGACGGACGCAAGGCCCGGCGCTGCGCAGGACGCCCGCGATTTCGTCGCGAAAATGCTCGCGCGCGCGGCGGAGAAGGGCAGCATGACCTCTGAGGAGGCCGATAAGGCGGCGGCGCGCATCAAAATCGTCGATCGGCTTGCCGAATTCAAAGCGTGTCATGTCGTCATCGAGGCCATAGTCGAGAATCTCGACGCGAAGCGCGAGCTCTTCGGTCAGCTCGAGGAGATCGTCGCGCCGGATGCGATCCTCGTGACGAACACGTCCTCGCTCTCCGTGACGACGATCGCCGCAAAGCTGAAGACGCCCCGGCGCTTCGCGGGGTTTCACTTCTTCAACCCCGTGCCGCTCATGAAGCTCGTCGAAGTGATCCAGGGGCTGCACACCGAGCCACGGGTGCTCGAAGCGCTGACGGCGCTCGGCAAGCGCATGACGCGGGAGCCGGTACGCCTCGCGGATGCTCCAGGGTTTCTCGTGAACCAGGTGGGCCGCGGCTTCACGCTCGAAGCCTCGCACCTCGTGTACGAGGGTGTCTCGACGTTCGCCGACGTCGACCGCGTCATGCGCGAGGTCGCCGGTTTTCGCATGGGGCCGTTCGAACTGATGGAGCTCACCGGTCTCGACGTCACGCAACCGGCTTCCGAGCTCATCTACAACCAGTTCTTTCACGAGCCACGCTACCGGCCGAATCTCATCATGCAATCCCGCTACGAGGCGGGCGTGCTCGGACGCAAGACAAAGAAAGGCTTTTACGAGTACGACGCCGAGATGAAAGCCATCGTGCCGCCCGAAGCAGCGGCTCCGGGGGATCGGCCTTCGAGCGTGTGGGTGAGTCGCGCGGACGTGCAGGGCCATCAGGCGCTCACCGCGGTGCTCCAGAAGCTGAATGTCGACGTGGAGAGCGGGACGACGCCGAGCGGCAGCGCGCTGATCCTGGTGACGCCGATCGGCGAAGATGCGACGACGTGCGCGACGCAGCAGGGGCTCGATCCCAAGCGCACCATCGCCGTCGACACCCTGTTCCCGATGGTCAAGCGGCGCACGATCATGGGCACACCGGTGACCGATCCTGCGTACCGGCGTGCGGCGCACGGGCTCCTTGCCTCCGACGGCGTGCCCGTCACCGTCTGCCGCGACAGTCCTGGGTTCATCGCGCAGCGCATCGTCGCGATGATCGTTAACATCGGCTGCTCGATCGCGCAATCGCGCACCGCCGAGCCGGCGGATATCGACAAGGCGGTGACCCTGGGGCTCAACTACCCGAACGGGCCCTTCAAGTTCGGCGACGTGCTCGGCGTGCGTCGGATCCACCAGGTGCTTTCCACCATGCAGCGGCTGTATGGCGATCCGCGTTACCGGCCGAACATCTGGCTTACGCGCCGCGCGACACTCGGCGTTTCGCTGCTCACAACTGAACCTTAAAGGATTACCGACATGCTCGACGCTTACATCTACGAAGGCCTGAGGACGCCGTTCGGACGCTACGCCGGCACGCTCGCCAAGGTGCGGCCGGACGATCTCCTCGGAGACGTGATCCGCAACCTGCTCCAGAAATCGGCGTTTACCGCAGAGCAGATCGAAGACGTCGTCGTCGGCTGCGCGAACCAGGGCGGTGAGGACAGCCGCTGCGTCGCGCGGCACGCGAGCCTCGTGGCAGGCCTGCCAATCGAAACCTCAGGCACCGTGCTCCAGCGCAATTGCGCGAGCGGACTCGACGCCGTCATCCATGCCGCGCACGCGATCACGGCCGGCGAAGGCGACGTGTTCGTAGTCGGCGGCGTGGAAAGCATGAGCCGCGCGCCGCTCGTCATGAACAAGCCGGAGTCGGCGTTCGGGCGTGACGTGAAGCTCTTCGACAGCACGATCGGGCCGCGTTTCTCGAATCCCAAGCTCGTCAAGCGTTTCGGCGACGATCAGATGCCGCAGACCGCGGACAACCTGGCACGCGAGTACGGCATCACGCGTGAAGACGCCGATCGCTTCGCGGCGCGCTCCCAGCAACGCTACGCGATCGCGAAAGGGGAAGGTTTCTTCAGCGGCGAGATCGCTCCGGTCGAAATGCCGCCCTCACGCAAAGGGCCGGTGCCGCCGATTGCGGACGACGAGCACCCGCGCCCGGAAACGAACGTGGAGGCACTCGCGAAGATGAAGTCTCTGTACGAAGGCGGCGTCACCACCGCAGGCAACGCCTCCGGGGTGAACGATGGTGCAGTCGCGCTGTTCGTGGGTTCGCGCGCGGCCGGCGAGAAGGCGGGCATGAAACCCCTCGCGCGCATCATCGCGAGCGGGGCGGCTGGGGTACCGCCGCAGATCATGGGCATCGGCCCGGTTCCGGCATCCAAGAAAGCGCTTGGCCGCGCTGGTTTGAGCGTCGGCGACCTGGACGTCATCGAGATCAACGAGGCGTTCGCGGCGCAGGTGCTCTCTTGTCTGAAGGGTCTTGGCGTCTCCGGCGACGACAGCCGCGTCAATCCGAACGGGGGCGCAATCGCCGTCGGACACCCGCTGGGGGCTTCGGGCGCCCGGCTGGCATTGACCGCCGCGCGGCAACTTCAACGCAGCGGTGGGCGCTACGCGCTGGTGAGTCTGTGCATCGGCGGCGGTCAAGGTCTCGCCGCGGTGCTGGAGCGGGTGTAGCGGGAAAGCGGGCGCTTCAGGCGCCCGGTTTCCGGACGCGCTTCAACGCGCTTTCGTAAATCGAAGGCCACAGCCGCTCGAAATTCGCGCGGCTTCCGCCTGCGGCCCCGAAAATCCGGCAAGCCTCGACCTTGAGCCGGGTCTGCGTGCGAGCAGCCGGCGGGGCTTTTGGCGCGCGGCGCTGCAGCCGCGCAAGGCGCTGTCCGATGTGCTCCTCCATCGCCTGTATGCCGCGCTTCATCGCGTCCATGCTGCGCAGCTCCGCGAGCATGACGAGCTGCCCGACAGTGCCGCCAAGGTTGTGGGCGTCGTCGGAACGTGCCACGAACGCCTGCACGCAGCCGCTTGCCAGCGCCGCCCGGCGCTCGGCCAAGGTAACGTCGGATGCAAAGACCACGATCGGCGTCTGCGGGTCGACGTTGCGGATGCGCCGGCAGATCTCGATCGGCTCGGACCAGCCGAGCGGCGAGCACACGATATAAACATCGTACGGCGTGTGCCGCGCGAGCCGCAGCGCGGCGGCCCAGCTTTCGACGGCCGCGAGCGCATAGCCGGGCAACAATGGCCGCAGCGGATTCGATCGCAGGCGCTTCGGCACGACGCACAGCGCCGAATGAACTGCAGCGCGATCGGGAGCGATCTGTGTCCGGCTCACGTCCGGCGCGCGCTTGCGCGCAACGCGCACTCCCCGAAAATCGCGCATCACCATGCCGTGCTCATCGTGAAAGGGCCGGGCCGCGCGTGCGGCTGGCCGTTTTGTCGCCGTTTTCACACGATCGTAGAGGCTTTCGTCCCGCTCCGGAAGGAAGGAGAGCCTGGCATACCTTGGTGACCTACGTCGGGCTCAGCACCTATTTACATAATATGGATTATGCGAATTTCGCCGTGTTGCTGGCACTCAGCGCGGCCGCCATCGCGTTCCTGAGCGCCCGGACGGGGTTTCGGCCGTCCGCGGCCGCCAATCGCTTATAGCGCGTTCTGGCGCGTTTTTCGCCCCCGGCCGGTTCGTCGCCAACAACAACGGAGCCGACACCATGTGTCCGGAGCTCTACGGCGTCGCGATCGGCGAGCTCGCCGCGATCGCGCGCGTCGATCGGTCCACGGCGAGCAGATGGAAGCGCGGCCTGGCGCGGCTACCGTTCGCGGTGCTGGCCCTGGTGCGGCTGCGCTGCTTCGGCGAGCTCGAGCTCGCGCTCGGTCCCGACTGGCACGGCTGGACGATCGGCCGCGACGGTCGGATCTATCCGCCCGGCTACCGTGTGGGGTTCACGCCGGGCGAGATCCTCGCCATGCCGTACCTGTACGGCCAGATCGCGGCGCTCGAGCGGCGCGTGCGCGAGATCGCGCGCGAGCGCCGGCTAAACGTGCATCACTCCCGGCTGAGGTGTGCGCGGCGCGCGCGTCAGTAGCACGATGATCGCGGCGAGGATCAGCCAGTCTTTCCAGTCCACGCGGCGCGATCGAAGAGGTAGAACGCGAGCAGCACGGCGACGCCGATGAGCACGAGCTCTTTGTTGCTCATGGTGCGCAGATCTCGAGATACACGCGCGGGTCGGTAACGACGACGGTCGTGCACGCGTTGAGCGCGCCCGCGAGGAGCAGCGCGGCGATCGCGCGCCTCACAGCCGCGCGAGCCATTGGCTGAGCACGTTCGAGGAGCGTTGCTGATGCAGATACCAGATCAGCAGCGCGCCGCCGGCGAGCAGCGCTACGAAATGTTTTTTCTTCATGGGTTGAATGGTCCTGGCGGCGAGTTCTGGCGCACGAGCTCGCGCAGTGTCGGCGAGCGCGAAATGATCCAGGCGGCGATCACGGTCGCCGCCAGGACCGCGATCACTTCCTGCGAGAGCTTCGGCAGATCCGGGAAATAGTGTTTGAGCTTCACGCTTTGAGATCCCTTGGCGGCTCGCGCTTCACCGCCGGCGCCGTGCGGTGCTCGAGGATCGTTTCAACGCGCGTGATGCGGTGTTCGATCCTCACGACGTAGACGAGCGCGGCGCCGACGATCGAATTCGTCACCGTCCAGGCGAGCGCCGCGATCGTCCAGAACGTCGAGGGTTTCATTTTCAGTCGCTCACTTCCGGCGCCGGCGCCGGCGCCGGCGCCTCGAGCGCTCGAGCGCCGCGCCAGTGACGCCAGCCGCACGCGCGCACGAACAGCCAGTACGTCGGCGCGAGGATCCAGCGGCCGAGCGGCGAGATCGCGCATTCGCGCATGCGCGCGAGGAACCGGCGATCGGCCTCCGCGCGCGTGATCGGGTTGCCGTCGCAATCCTGGCCGGTGCGGTAGTGCACGTCGTGCTCGTCGCACGCTGCACGAAACCACAGGTCCGGCGAGCTCGAGCAGCCGTCCGCTTTCACGAGCTTCGCCAGGAGCTCGTAATGCTCGCGCGCGCTCGCGCCGCGCTTCACCATGATCCGCTCGCGCCGGCACCGCGAAATCCTGCGCCGCCCAGACGCGCCGCGTTGCCCTGGATGAACTGCTGCGACATCCACGGAAAGCCGGTCGAGACGCCGTCATTCATACGACTGTAGGCGCCGAAGTCCGCATCCTCCTGGTCGAGCGCGGTCCAGATCGCGGCGGCGTTCGGCGCGTATGCGCTCTCGCCGGTGAGCATCATCTTCTCGGCCGCGACGCTCGCCGGGTTCATCCACTCCCAGACCTTCGTTCCGAGCGTGGCGTACGGATCGTTCGTCACGGTCTGCACGATCGAATTCGCGCCGCGGTAGGCGAGATTGTTCGAGCTCGCGGGGTTGATCGCCTCGAGCGCCGAGCTCGCCGCGCTCACCGCCTGGCGGCCGTAGCGCAGCCCCAGATACGCCGCGGCGCCGGCGGCGATCACGATCACGAGCGTTTTCGCGTCGAGATTCATACGCCCTGCCCGCCCGCCTCACGGTAAGCGCCCTTCACGAAATCCCAGGAGCGCGTTCGTTGCGGGTACGGCGATCCAGGCAGCGAGGCCCAGATCGAGCGCACCTTGCGCACCGCCTCCTCGAAGTTGCCGACGACGACATCGCGCAGCGCGCCGCGCTGGCGTATGAGCTCGATCGCGGCCGCGTCCTGGCTCGCCGGCGAGAAGTCCGGCAGCCCGAGCTGCTCGGCGAGCTCGTCCCACGTGCGGGCGAGAAACTGATAGCGGCCGGCGGCCGTCGAGTAATTGGTTTTGCCGTCCGTTTGCTTGAACGGCGTGCGGATCCGCGGATGGTCGGAGAGATCGTCGAAGCGCGCGCCACCGAAGCGCACGTTGTAGTCGGCGCCTTCGGCCGCGGCGATCATGTCGAGAAACGCGCGCAGGTTTGCGTTCACAGGTTCGGCCTCCGATGTCGGTTCGGGAACGCTCGCGAGCAGATCTCCGAAGCTGCCCCACGTCGGGACGAGCTCGCCCGGCCAGTAGCCGCCCTCGAGCGCGAAGCCGCCGAGCTCGCCGGCGCCGGCGCCGACGAGCTCGCCGGCGCCGGCGCCGAGCTCGCGGCGAGATGCAAACGCGCGAGCCGCGAAGAACGCGGAGCCGACCAGGACGATAGCGAGCGCGGCACGTTTCGCATTCACCAGACCGCCTGCCACACGTACGCGTCGGCCGAGTCTTTCTTGCAGACGCGCATGATGTCGGCGACGCCGGCGCCGCCGCGCGTGACGACGTGCGTCCCGCGGTTCGTCGAATTGCAGGTCGGCTCCACACCGCCTTCCATGACGATATGCTTGACTTGAATGTTTGCCGTGCCGTCCGTCGAATCCAGCACGGTAAAGAGCCCGCCGGAGTGCTGCACGCGTGCAACGCCGGCCGCGCCGCCAATCGCGAAGCCTTGTGCGTTGGTGCTGCGAATGACGCCGGAGCTCGTGACGGCGTAGCCCTGCAGCGTGACCGTCGAGCCGTCGCCAAATATGCCCGTCGCGCTCGCGTTGATGTTGCGCGCCGCGTAGCCGCCGCCGGCGGTGGACGTGACGACGTTGCTTGCTGGGACGTTCGCGTGCGTAACGTTGGCGCCGATATCGATGCCGTACGTTGTCTGATTCAGGACAAGGTTGTTGTCGAACGTCAGGCCCTTCACATAGTCCGCCTGCACACCACGCACCGCGGTTCCGCCGCCATTTAGCAGGTTGCCGATGATGCTCACGCCTTTGACGCCGTTATCGGCGCCGGTCGTGCCGAGGATGTAGATGTGGGCTGCGCCCTGGCCTTCGATGTAATTACCGTGGATCGCGATCGTGCCGTGCCCTTGCGCGGCGCCGCCGCCGTCGGTCACGTAGAAGCCGTAAGCCGATAGCCCTTCGACGTTCGAGCCGAACGCGCCAAACACAACGCCACCATCGACAAACACGCCGGCACCATCGACGGAGTGCTGCGCGGAGTAGTCGCCGCCGTGCAGGTTCACCGCGTTCGCGCGGTACGAATGCAGGCCGTACTTGTAGCCGGCGGCGGCGCCGCCAAACAGGTTGTGCGTCCACTCGGTGAGCTTGATTCCGGTG
The DNA here is from genome assembly GCA_035626595.1 of Burkholderiales bacterium. Classification (GTDB taxonomy): domain Bacteria; phylum Pseudomonadota; class Gammaproteobacteria; order Burkholderiales; family SG8-41; genus JAQGMV01. The sequence goes on along the minus strand of DASPNJ010000042.1, from coordinate 45,296 downwards.
TACCAGCCCTGGTACGTGTCCGCGTTGAACGATCCGACGCGCACGTTGCGCGCGGTGAACGTATGCGCGCCGGTCTGGACGTCGATGCCGATCACGGTCGCGGCCGGCGCGCTACCTGAGCGCGTCGGCTTTTGAAGAATGAAGTCCTCGAAGATGACGTTGGGCTCGGTGACCTCGATGCCGGCGCCGGCGAGTGAATCGGTCCAATAGAGCCCGCTTGCGTTGCCGTCGCCGTAGAGCTTGATCGAGCCGTCCACGGTCAGCGTCGTACTGCCGACGTTGTAGGCGCCCGCCGGCAGATAGCAGCCGCGGTTCGGCGACGTCGCCGCGCAATGCGTGAGAAACGCCTGCAGGGCTGCGCTCACGTCCACGGCGCGCGTGCGCGCGCGCACGTCGGCGATCTGCGCCGCCGTCATGAAGTCGAGCGCGGAGACGCTATCGTCCAGACGCGAAGAGACGGGCCGCGCGATCGTGCTGCTGCCGCTCGGCTTGAAGTAGACCGCGCTCGCCGGCGGGTTCGGCGAGCCGCTCGCGGCGCCGGCGATCGCCGCCCAGGTGAGGAACAGCGCGCCCAGGAGCGCGCGCGCGATCGTGCGCATCAGGAGATCTCCTGGACGCGGAGCTTCTGGCCCGCGCTGCCGCTGATGGCATACCAGGCGGCCGCGGCACCGTCGCTCTCGGTCCAAGATTGCCCCGGCGCGACTTTCACGCAGCCGTTGCTCGTCGTGATGCCGGTGGCCCCCAGGTAAATATCGTCGGTGTTCGCCGCCGGCGCGAAGACGCGCAGCGAGCGGCGCGATGCGCTCGCGGCCGCTACGGCGCCTTCGGTCGTGCCGATGGTTTTTTCCGCGACGTTCGTGATCGTGTCGCCCTGCTCGATCAGCGTTACCGAAACCTCGCCGTCGATCCGGTTCGAATAGAAGTCGCCATTGCCGACCATCACGATGCCGCTGATGGTGTTCGCCGCGTCGTAGTTCGTTATCAGGATCTCGGCCTGGATCTCCGGGAAGCGCACCGTCTCGCCCGGCAGCAGAATGACCTCGTGGCCGCGGTTGGTCTTGACGGCGATCGCCGGCGCGGCCGCGCCGGCCGTGTTCTTGTGGTACGCGACGAAATTGCCGGCGACCTGGTGACGCTGCGAGCCGCCAACGGCGACGCTGAATTCGTAGTAGCGCATTAGAGCTTCGTGCCTTTGAAGACGAACGCGGCTGCCACGATGCCGGCGATAACCAGTCCCGTTTGCGCGATCGTGCGATTGCCGGTCGAGAGATCGCCGACCGTCGAGTACGCGTTAGCGATCTGGTCGACGTTTTTCACGGCCAGGTTGATGTTGTCTTTCGTGAGCGTGAGCGCCTTCTCCGCGAAGCCGATCACGCTCTCGAAGGTTTTGCCGGTGCCTTCGCTCGAGCTCTTCGCGAGATCGATCGTGTTTTTGAGCGCGCGCTCCGACGCGGCGATCGTGTCCTTCGAAAGCGCGACCGCCTGCTGTATCGCGCCGAGATCCGTGGAGCTCGTGTTGACGCTCACCGTGGACGAATCGCTCGAGATCCCGAGACCGGTCTCGACCACGAGCCGTTTGTCGATCGACGTCGTCGTCGTGGCGCTCGAGCTCGAGCCCCCTCCCCCGCCCTCGAGCGTCGCCGGCCGAGCTCCGCCGGCGCGCTCTCGGAACGCCTCTACGGGTAGATCCGGGATTCCTAGCAGTAGGAGCTCGCGCGTCACGCCGTGCCCCCCTGGCGCCGCTTGCGCATGATGAAGCCCTCGCACGTGTAGCCCTGGCGCGCGAGCTCGCGCACGAGGCCCAGGCGCCGCGTGTAGATCGTGATCGCGCGCGCATCAATAAATTGCTGCTCGAGCAGCGGCAGCACGTGCCGTGTGAGCGGCGCGCGGCCGCGGCCGCCAGGATCGGCGCCGATCGCGCCGACGATCACGCCCTCGTTACCGTGCGCGCGCTGCTCGACCTTGAGCGCGTAGTGACCGACGAGCTCGGCGCCGCGGCTCACTTCGAACAGCGCGCAGCCGTCCAGGAGATCGCGCACGCCGCACAGCCCGCCGCCGGTGTCGTACTTCGCGCCCAGGAGCGCCGCGAATTGCGCGCGGATCTCGGGCGTGAGCTCGACCGGTGCGATCAGGAGCTTTTCTTTTTCCATACGATGAAGGCGAGCAGCGCCGCCGCGACCAGCAGCGGCGAAAGCTGGCCCAGGTCCGTTTGCGTGCGTGGAGCTCCGGTTGCGCTCGAGCCGCCGAGCGCGACGGTCCAGCCGGATGAGTCGAACGTGTGGTACGAGCTCGCGCTCGAGTACGCGGATCCGGCCGGGCGCCCTACCGCGGCGCCCAGGACCTCCGAGCCCGCCATGATCCATTGCGGGTCGATCGCCATGTGCGCCCCTTACGCGAGCGCGTAGACCGCGACGCCGGCGATAATCAGCCAGAACAGCATGGAGCTCTGTTGCTGCGCGAGCTGCTGCTGCTGTTGGTAGAGCGGGAGCGTGTTCTCGAGATACATCGGGCGCGTTTTCGCGTCGATCACGCGCGCCAGGCCGAACTTGAGCACGTCGCCCCACGAATTCGCCGCCGGATTCACAGACGACGGCGACCAATTCGCGCTCGGCATGTTCGTGAAGTAGCTATCCGGCGCCGGCGTCGACCAGAAGCTCCCGTTATCGCCGAGGACGATGGTCGAGCCGTCGTCGTCGGTGTAGGTGTTGCCGTTCCACATGCTGCCCCCCGGTGATTACAGGTTCTTCGGCTTGTCGAGCATCTGGAAAACGGCCGTGATCGTGTCGCTCGCGGTCAGGTTCGGCTGAATCAGCAGACTCGCCGCGTCGCTCGTGACGAGCGCGCCCGACTGGTTGTTATCGACGATCGGGTCGTAGACGTAGAGCTTCGACTGCGGCACCTTGCGGTATTCGCGCTGGATGTAGCGCGCCTCGCGATCGCTCACGTCGTCCCAGACCGGCACGCCGTTTTTCTTCACGCGGAGATCTGCGATGTTGCCGCTCGAATTCGCGCTGACCGTGATGTCGAAGCCGTCGCCGGCGACGAAGTCGGTTGCGCCGTCCGCGAGCGTGAACGAAAGCCCGCCGCCGCTGTAGGCCGAGGCGACGACGCCGCGCACGCTGACGAGCTCGCCGTCCGGATCCTCGTGGACGAACGTGCCGACGTTCGCGCCCGGCTCGACAATCGTGATCTTGTGGACGCCGACCTTCGCGCCCGCGGCGACCGTGACGGCGCCCATGGTGCCGTTACCGGTGTTACCTGCCCACGCGGCCGAGCTCGCGCTCGCGGCCCAGTCGGTGCCGGTGTAGAAGAGGAACGCCCGCTGCATGAGCGCGCCCATCGGGTTGAAATTGATGTCCTGACGGCCGCTCGAGAGCGTGGACGTGGACTGCTTGACGAGCTTCTTCAGGAGATCGTTGCCCTGGGGCGGCGTGAAGAACGCGAACGCCTCGAGCGTCGGCGCGCTGGCGCCGGAGCCGATTTTGACTTCCAGGTAAACGTTGTCGGCGAGCGTCGTCATGTCGATGCCGCCGATCTCTTTGCCGACGATATCGGGCGCGTCGCGCTCGGTGAAGTCGAGCGTCAGGTGATAGTCGTCGTCGTGCAGCCCGACGTACTTGTTGATCTTGTCGAGCTCGGAGCCGGTGACGTCCCAGATCGAATGCGAGCCGATCTTGACGTTGATCTGCTCGAGCAGCGCTTTGGTGAGCGTGGTTCCGCCGAGCACGAGCAGGATGCGGGTGAGCGTCAGCGCGTACTTCGGAATCATCACGAGTGCGCGCGAGCCGGCCGCGACCGGGTTAAACGCGGGGAGTTTCTGGACGATCATTTGAGGGAGCCCTCTTCTTTTTCTTCGTGTTCTTGTTTTTCTTCGGTGGGCGGTGAGCTTCGAGCTCTAGCCGCGGAGCGCGGTGTCCACGAACGGACCGACCACAGGCAGGCGCCGCAGCACGTAGATCGAGAGCAGCACGGTCGCCGTCATGACGACAGCGCTTTTGATTTTCGATTGCATCGTTACCTCTTCAGGTGGGCGCCGATCACTTCGGCAGGTAGTCGCCGATCACAGGAATCGACCACTGGCTCTGAATGAACTTCACGAGCGCGTACGTGGCGAGCGAGATCGCGGCGACCTTCAAGACGGTTTGCGAAACGGGCATGTGTGCCTCTTGTTTTTTTCTCGAAACGGAACGCCGGCGGCGAGTCGATCCGGCAGGCTTACGGGCCGGCGCCGGTGAATGCCGCCGGCGATTCACGGCGAATTTGACCGCTCAGGTTCGGCTTTGGAAGGGGTCGATTCGCCCCTACCGGTAGGGCTAGCCGCCGGTAGCGCTACGGGCGTTTTGCGGCGCCTGGTGAGCTCGCCGGCGACGGATCCGCGCGAGATCGCGCTCGCGCCGCCGGCGCTGAAGTCGCGCTCGATGTACTCGAGCGGCGCCAGGCCGGCGATCACGGCCGGGTCGATATCGAGCTCTTCGGCGATCGCCTTGCGGTGCCGCTCCTGGCGCAGCGCGCCGGTGTGGATCAGCGTCGCGTTGCCGAGAATCGCCTTGTCCATCTGCGCGGGGAATTGCGAGATCCCGATCACGTGCATCCCGCGGTGCCGACCCATGTTGCAGATCTGCGCCCACGCGCGCGGCGCGTAGCTCGGCGTAGTGACGGCCGAGAGCTCCTCCACGACGACGGTGCTACCGGTACAGGCCCACGCGATCTGACAGAACGCGTCGAATTCGCGTTGCAGCGTCTTGCGGTCCGTAGTGCGTGGCACGTACCGGTACCGATAGCCGGTGGCGCCCGCCTTCACTACCGCTAGCGCTAGCGCGCGTAGCGTTACACAGCGGCGCGCGAGCTCGGAGTACTCGTCCAGGTAGTCCCAAACCAGGAGCCGCGCCGGCGCGATCGCGCGCAGTCGCGATTTGACCCAGACGCCTTTACCGGATCCGCTCGAGCCGAGGACCGCCCAGATCTGCGCCTTAGCCGCGTGAAGGTTCTGCGCCATCGGCCGGCGCCGGCGCCGGCGCCGAGCTGCTCGAGCTCGCCGCGGCCGCGGCCGCTTTCTTCTGTCGTTCGAAGTACACGCGCGACGCGGCGATCGCCGTCACGGTCGGCGGGAGCACGGCGATTGCAAGCATCGCCTCCTCCTTGTATTTGCCGAAGAGCCCGAGCACGGAAACGTTGTATTTCTGCTCGACGGCCGCGCCGGCTTTCGCGATCTTGTCGATCACGTCGGCGGTGTAGATCTGCGGCAGGAACGGCAGCATCGGCGCGATCGCCGCGAGCGCCGTCTCGAGCAGCGCTTTGTTCTCCGCCTCGAGCGCGACGAGGTGCGCCGCTTTCGCCTGGTCGGGATCCTGGACGTGCTCGAGCTCGCCGAGCGCGTTCTCGGCGCCGGGCCCGAGCTCGCCGGCGACGGCCGAATCCGCGGCCGCGGCGCCGGCGACCAGGCGTTGAGCTTCTTCGGGCGTCATAGGTTGAGCCCTCCGAGCCAGCCGCCGGTTTTCGCCGGTGCCGCCGCTTTCGGTTCCTCTGCCGTGCCGCTCGAGCTCTCAGGCGCCGGATCCGTAGCCGGTGCGGGCGCGCGTGCTGCCGCGGCCGGCGCCGCCTGTTGCTCGAGTCGCGTCTTTTTGAGCAGCGCTTGTGCGGCCGCTTTGCTGCGCGGGTGATAGGCCGCGCCGCATCCTGGACAGTAGCGGTACGGCAGAGGCTCTTTGCCGGCGGTCGCGTCGGTTTTGATCTTGACGTGCGCCGATTCGAAATCGCACTCAGGGCATGACGTGCGACCGATGATGCTCGAGGCCATAAATGACCTTTCTTGTTGTTGTCGGGTCCGGTGTGGCGAGTCAGGCGCACCGGCACTGCCCAGGAGACCGGCAGCCGTTCGTAGCGGCCGCCCACGCCTCGCCTGCGTGATGATGGTTTTTCTTGTTATCGCCCCTGGGTTGCTACCGATGCCAGCGGTACCACGCTCGCACGAGCAGGTTGCCGAGCAGTGCGCCGGCCAGGAATGCCGTTGTTCTCATGTTCCTCGTTTTCTCGTTTCCAGCCAGGCAGCGGCAAGCCGAGCTTTGCCCTCAGCAACAGCGCCCCGGTCGGACTCTTCACAAAGGACTGCATGCCGCACGTGTCGCCCAGACACAAAATCGACGCGTGGCCGCGTTTCGCAAACTTCACGCGGTGCCGCGTGCTGCCGCAGACCTGGCACGTCAGCAGACTCGTCACGCAATCCGGCGCTGTCGCCGCGGTAGCGCTCATACGATCCACGTGGTCTGCAGCGCGTTGAGCGCTTCGACGACCAGGTGATTGAAACGATCCTGCTTTCGCATGAGCTCTTCGGCCGCGGCCGCGCGCTGCAACAGCGGGAGCTTCGGTAGATCGTGAACATCGATCTGGATACCGCGCGCTTGCTCGCGCAGCATGCCGATCGTCACGTACTGCGGCGCCGGCACGCCGGCGGTCGGTCCTGGCACGGTCCCCCCCTGGGATGTTTGTTTCGTTCAGTGCGCAGCTATTAGCGCACGGCGACGCCGCTGAACGGAAGGCGTACGCGCTCGATAGATCGAGCAAATACATGGGGACGTGGATTGTAATCGGAGCAGCCTATGTGCTCGTCGAGGGGCATTCCTACGCGTTTTCGACGGTGAGAGTCGAGCCCTCCCCTGCAAGCCGCTCCGGCCGTTGCATCGTGGCGTGTTTCTTGAGCTTCGCGAGCTCCGATCGGAGCTCGGTGCACATCGTTCGGCGCGAAGCGCCGCTCGATTAAGCCGTTTCTGGCGGTGAACTGCCTAAAGAGTGTGCAATCAGGGATCTAAAAGGTGGTACGTCTACTATGACGTGTGACTTATACCTCACACGGTTTTCGTAGAGATCGCGACGCCCGGGCTGGAACGCCAGGCCCCCGAACATCATGCGCGCGAGCTTGGTGACGCTGTAGAGGCACGTTTGAAAGAAGCCCGAGACGGGGTGACGGCCGCGCTGGGTGACGTCGATAAGCCCGAAGGGCACGAGCTCGTCGGAGAGCGCTCGGTTGACGGCCTCGCGGCCGCAGCCGATCGCGTCGCCGATCGTTTCCTGCTTGCACTGGACGAGCGGTGCGCGGTCGGGGCGATCGCGTCGGGCGCACGCGGTGAGCCACGCGACATACACCAGAATTTCGAGCCCGACGCGGCTCAGATAACGGTGGCTTTCGACCTTCTCGATCTCATCGCGCCAACGGAAGCGCGAACGGCGCATTGCACGGCTGGACAGCGGCTTTCCGCCTACAATGGAGGCAGGCATAGCGTCACTCCTCGAACGGGGGCGTTTTGCTCAGCGGGTCGATCGGTTGCCGCCGATGCGGCCCGCGCTTTTTTGTGGCGAACGTTCGTTCGCTTTTATGGCCAAGTCATGGAGGGGAGCCCGTGGCCAAAGACCCGATGGAGGCGAAGAAAGCGCGTCTCGCAAAGTCTGGATGGATCATTCGCGAGGACAACCTGCACAACTACATCGATCGCCGCCTTCGCGCGATCACGGAGCAGTACGCGTTGGAGCTCAGCGAGTTTGTCGGCGTTGCGATCGGCGAGCTCGTGAAGCAGCGCGTGATCGCAGTGCCTAACGGGGACGCGGAAGTCGCGATCGGCCGACTGCGACATGCGCATCGTGCCGCCTTGGAGCTCTTTCAGAAGCGCGTGCCGCTGGACACGATTGGCGCAACGCCTAGCGAACTCGATGGCCTTGAGCGTGACGCGCGTTACACATTCCCGCTCCTTCACGGCATGCTGCGCGCGTTGCGACCCGAGGGGATCGAAGAGTCGATCTACGCCTACCTCGATCGAATGTACGAGGAGGCGTGGGAGAGCGACGCGCGCGCCAGCGGCGCTATCGGGGATGACGATGACGACACCCATTACATCATTCGATAGCGTTGGCAAGAGCTTCATTCGCGAGCCAGCGCACGTCGCGTTTGCTCGGCCAGGAGTTCGCGCAGCGATTCAACTAAAAAGTTGTAGCGCGGATCGTCTGGCTTTGTGCGCTCGATGAGGCTGTAGGTCTGCTCGATCGCACGGGTGAGCTCGTAGTTGAGCATGCCGCTGTCGCCTACGTGCATGCCAAAAAAAAGGGGACAGTTACCCTGTCCCCTCTCTCAGCGGAAGTGCTGATGCGCCGTCGCGTCACGGCGTGAGATCAGCCTCGAAGTGCTCAACGACGCCGAGCAGCGGCACGCGCGCGGTGACGAACTCGGCACGCTTGAGCAGCCCCGCAGCCTCGCCCAACTTGTATGCCGCGATAGCGATCGCGTCGCGGCGTTTGTCGTCGAGATTTTTCGATCGCTGCGTGAGATCGTTCGCGATCGCGGCCGAGAGCTCTTCCACGTTTAGCGTGAGCGTCGCGTTCATGACGGCACCAACGCGCGCGCGATCGTGCTCTCGTGCTGCGTCACGTCCTCTTGCTCGGCGAGCGCGATCGCTTCGGCGACGGCGTGCTCTGGCATGAGCGGCGCGAGCCTTTCGGCGGCGTCCTTGATCGCCTTGATGGTGTCGGCGATCGAGAAGTAGAGCGAGCCGCGGAAGCCGGTGTGACGTGCTGCGAAGTGCTGAGCGCGCCGGAGTGACATCATCGCGCCGAGCAGCGCGACCAGGCACTCGGCCTTTGGATCAGGGGGCTGTCCCCCGCGTGGGTCTCCCATCGCAAGTCTCCCATTTGCACGTTAGCCACCCGCCCTACTCGCGTTGGGCGCGCCCTGGTGTTTCTCCAGGGCGTGCATGCCGGGATAAGGCGGGTGGACCCCGGCACCAGGACGCGCGCGTACCGTAGCCAAATAATGTGATTGATGCAACAACGTGGTTACTGCATTGATTCAACTGCGTTATTGCATAACAATGGCGTTGATACCTTCACGTGCCGGGATGCCATGAAGACCACGATCGACTTTCTCGACGCCGTGCGCGCGCGCCACGGCATCCGCTCCGACTATCAGTTGGCCAAGTTCCTCGGAACCACTCAGCCGCTCGTCAGTGCGTACCGCACCGGCCGCGCGCGGATGGGTGAGGACATGTGTCTGAAGGTGGCCGCAGCGCTCGATCTGCCGGCCGGTTACGTCCTGGCAGTGAACGCGGCCGAGCGTGCGAAACGCACGGAGGTCCGGAAAGCGTGGCAGGGGGTGGCGAGGAAGCTCGCCGGCGCGGCTTTGGGCTTTATCGCCGCGTGGTTACTGGCGCCTGAGCTCGCCGGCGACGGCTCACTTGCGATCGCATTTTTCGGTGCCGTGAATATGGATTATGCGAAGCAGGCCACATCCGACTGTATCAAATTCCTGTTGATCAATAAACGTGCTGTTCGGGAAAGCGCCGTCTCTATAATCGCGCCGTCATGGAAACCCCACCAGAACGGCCGAATCCAGCCGCGGCTCAAAAGAGCGTTGGCGACCTGCTTGCCAGCTTTTGGGATGCGGTGACGGAGCGATTCGCAAATCCACTCCTGCGCGGGTTCCTCTTCGGCTGGCTGGTCTTTAACTATCGTCTGCTGATGGTGATTTTCTCTGGCGACGCCGTAGAACGGCGCATGGAGCTGATCAATAGCATTCTCTATCCAGATTGGTTCACGTGGACTTGGCGCGCGCTGCTCGCGCCGGGTGTTTTCGCGTACGCGTACATTTTCCTGCTTCCCATCGTCAGCCAACGCTTCTTCGAAAAGGAGCTTAAGACGAAGAGAACTTTGACCGAGCTCAAGCAAAAGATCGCAAATGAGACTCCTGTTACACAAGAGGAACTCGACAACTTCCGGGCCTACGCTAACGAGACGATCACGCATCTGCGACAAACCATCGCCGCGAGAGACGAGGAGATTCGCGGAATTCAGGCTCGTCTGAACCTGTTTGAGGCACAACAGCGTGGCCGCGCGCCGACGACTGGCATGGAGAGCGAGGCGCCGCAAATTCCACAGATGAACAGCACAGCAGAGGACGACAGTCGTAGTGTGCCGACCGGGCCACCTCAGATGCCTCGGGACCAACGTTATGCCCTGCAAACAATGGCTAAATTTGAAGACGAAGGCCATCCAAGAGTGCATGAGACGACGCTTGTAGACCGCCTCAAGACAGAGCTTGAGTTGGGCGCTACAGCAGCTCGGTATGCTGTCGACACCTTGGTTAATCAGGGCCTTATCGAGTCGCACGCCGCCCGCGCAGGAGGCTTCATTCTCTCTCTTAGTCATGACGGTCGCCGCGTCGCGCTACAGCACTTGGAGTCGTGACGACGCAGCCCGGCATATCGCTCCAGCCTCCTCATGGTTTCATGAACAGATCAACCATAGATGGCACCACGGCCTCGAGAGGCTCTCCGTCTAAAAGTAACTGCCGCACAGCGAGAACGAAGTGCGCCATTGGCTTCCCATCATCGAACCCCTGTAACCGCGAATTCCTAACGAACCACGCTGTGTTACGTAGCCGCGCATAGCGCTCACTCTCCCGCACCCACGCTAACCGAATGGGCACGGGCAATTCGGATTCGTTTAGCGATTGTCCGTTAAGTGTCCTTATCTCTAGTTTAGGGCGCCGCGCTGCGCGCGGCGCCCGGAGCCGCCCGCTCCGGGGCGATCTCCGGACGCCGCTTACCTCGGACGAACCATCGCGACCCTGACGCGGAGTGACCACCTCGAGGACGTGGCCGTCCTGGTCGCATGGCTTTGGCAAAGATGCGGCCGCGTGGATGACACGATTAGCCAGGTCGCGTGGCCCGCGAGCTCGCGTGGCCTCTGACCCGCTCGCACTCCCCACAATCAGACGCGCATGCTCTAGCTCAAGCGTTTTGAGTAACGCACGATCCGCTCGCCCCTCTTCAGCCGAGAGCTCACGCAGCGTGATCGGGGCAGCAACGCGTGGCATCGTCTATAGAGGGGACGCGATGCTTTGATGCGCTCGCTGGCGCGCAACGCCGTGCGGACACCATCGCCTGTGGCCGCTCACGCGCGCCCCATGCACAACCGGGCCGCGTAAAACGCTATTAGACGGATTCACCACCCTCGACATGGACTGTGACCGTCCCGCTTTTGCCATATCGCGCCGACGCCGCATCCGCCAGCGCAAACACCCGCCTCACGTGCTCTAGGAGGGCCCCATGAGACATGCCCGTCTGCCTGCGATACCACCGCTCCATCTCGTCAGCGAAGTCTTCGTCATCGTCGAACGCTCGCCATTCGCACTCGGAAGTCATCACTGCGCCGGTGACATGCCATTCGAAAAATTCACAGCATCGCGCTTGACGTTTGGCCGGGAAACCCTCTTGAACGATCACCGCCAATAATCCGTCATCGTCGACGCGGCCGAACGCCAGCAGCCCCGTGAGCCTATCCTTATGCCAATAGAACTCAGCCATGTGCCCTCACTCCTCGCGCCTCGGCGCTGCGCAAGGCCTCGGTGCAATCACGGGCAATGTCATAGTGGCCGTTCCGCAGCGCCCACTCACGCAACGCCGAGAGAAACGGCGTCTCCTCCGCCAGCCAGCGGTGCCCCGGCAAGCCGTGATGCACGTAAGACGTTACGCACCAGCGAAACAACCGAAAGCGCCAGAGCCACGCGGTTATGCGACGATGCACTTCGTTCCCCCTTAGAACGGTGGCGGGTCACAATGACCCGGCATCACTTGAAACCAGAACAACTCCCCGCCGCTCGCCATCCACAGATCGCCGGCACTCGCGCTGCATCCTTTCACACCGAGCCGGTCCCACGTTTCGCGAAGAGCGCTGCATAGATCGCTCGACGCGAGCCAATAGCGCCGCACGGCTTGTAATTGAACCCGTGACGACCAATAGCGTTTTCGGTTGAATCGAACCAATTCGTACTTGGTCAGATATTTGGAAATGTAGGAGGCAACGCGGCAGACTCGTCGTTCCTTGTCGCCCCCCGCACTGAGCCGCTTGATGTGCACGTTGCCCATACCGCGACCTCCGCACACCTGCCACCAGCAACGCCGGAGCACATCGACGTTTAAGAAAACCGCAACGGCGACATGCAGGTGAAAATGCTTCGGGTTCGATGGATGCGGTTCGGGCACCGCGACATAATGGAAACGTCCACCGCTAGCCCGCTCCACCAACTTGAGCCAGCGTTGCCAACGCAGCAGCAGCTCGTCGACCGTGTTTTCCGACTCGCGCGTGGTTAGGGTCAGCAGCCGATCCGCGCCCATTTCTTTGACGCGGTAACGGACCTGCTGACGCGCGCGGACTTGAGCACGCCAAATGTTCTCGTCAGATCGCACATCCGCGGGACGCTCTATGCGACGCCCTCGCGGCCGATCGAGCGACGCCTGATCTGCCAGTTGCTGAGCATTGACCAACCGCACCGTTGCCTCGTAACCACCACGCGAAAACGACCGAACCGACGCCACATACTGCAGCGGGTCCTCGAACACCGGCACGTTACGGCCGCGCAGCCGCGCGTAGGGCTCGTCATGCGCGACCAGCTGCGGCCGAATGGCCGACTCGAATTCCGGTATTGCTTGGAGTGGAGGCTCCCCGCCGGAAGAATGGTCGGCGGACCTCTCAGGTGCGAAGCCGCGGGGCTGTGCGTTGCCGCTACGCGGTGCGTGATGTAAGCTAATCATCGCCTGACCCCTTTCCCGAGGTCAAGGTCTTCGACAGGCGATTCGGGATCCCGGCCTCGGATCTGTTGGCGCAGATCCGGGGCCATTTTCTTTGGTGCATGGCCCATCTCCTATGAGATGCGCCTACCCCGCCCTTTCCTATTCCAGATTAGGCCCTACAACACCGCCTCAGCGGCGTCAACGCGCCCGGGGAATATGGATTATGCGCAAACGTGGCGCGAACTTCCAGCATCAGCTGCATGACCATTTCAGGGCCGCGCGCCCGCACGCACGAGGACGTCGGCGACCTCGCGGCGACCGCGCTCCAGCGCGATATTGAGCGCGTTAAAGCCGTAAGCGCTCGTGTAGTTCACGTCGGCCCCGTGTTCGAGGAGCAGCAGCACCATCGGCAGGTGGCCTTCGCGCGCCGCCATCATGAGCGCCGTGGTCCCGTTCTGGGCCGTGGCATTCACCTGGGCGCCGCGCCCGAGGAGCAGGCGCGCGATCTCGAGCTGGTTGCCGGCGGCGGCGTACATGAGTGGGGTCCAGCCCGGCTGGTTGACGGCCGCGCCTGCGCTCAGCAGGAGCTTCACGATGTCTTCGCGCCCGCGGATCGCCGCGTGCATGAGCGCCGTCTCGCCGACGCTGTTGCGGGCATTGAGATTGGGCCTGTAGGCAAGCAGCGTCTCGACAGTGGCCGCTTTGCCGCCGCGCGCGGCGATGAGGAGCAGGGTCTCGCCTTTCTCATTGGCGGTGTTGACGTCAACACCGCGCTTCAGCAGCTCGACGATCGTGCGCCGGTCATCGAGCTCGATGGCATGAAAGATTTCGTCGTAAACCGCCGCGCCCGCCGCTGCCGTCACTGAAAATGCCAACGCCGCGCCGATCACCGCGAGAGTCCGACTAAGCCGCATGCGCCGCCTTAAACAACCTGAAGAAGTTTTGAGTCGTGGCCTGGGCAAGATCGTCGAAATCGATTGCGCGCAGGCGCGCGATCTCCTCGGCGACGTACTTCACCCATGCCGGCTGGTTCGTTTTGCCGCGGAAAGGCACCGGTGCGAGATACGGCGAGTCCGTTTCGACCAGCAGGCGCTCGAGCGGCACGCGCCGCGCGACCTCACGCAGCGTGCCGGCGTTCTTGAACGTCACGATACCGGAGAAGGAAATGTAAAAGCCCAGGTCGATCGCGGCGGCCGCAGTCTCCCACGATTCGGTGAAGCAGTGCATGACACCGCGGACCTCGTCCGCACGTTCCTCGCGCATGAGCCGCAACGTGTCGTCCGCTGCGGCCCGCGTGTGGATGATGAGCGGTTTTCCGCACGCGCGAGCGGCGCGGATATGCGCGCGGAACCGGTCCCGCTGCCATTCGAGATCGCCCGTGAGGCGGTAGTAGTCGAGGCCGGTCTCGCCGATCGCAATCACCCTGGGGTGATCCGCGCGTTGCACCAAGTCGTCCGGCAGCACCGGTGGAACGTCTGGATAGTCGGGGTGCGTGCCGACCGAAGCGTAAAGATTCGGATGCTCCTCGGCGAGCGCCCTCACCTTCGGGAAATCCTCGAGCGTCACGGACACGCACAAGGCATGCGATACGCCGTTTGCGGCCATCTCCGACAGCGCCGCCGGCACGTCCGCCGCGAGCTCCGGGAAGTCGAGATGGCAATGCGAATCGACCAGCGCGCTCATGCCGGCACCCGCGCCGCGCCGAGCGCATCGCGATAGGCGAGCAGCACCTGCTCGATGAAAAGGCGCGCGTTCAACGGATGCTGCGCGTCGCGCTGGAGCTGCACCATCTCACGATGAAACCGCAGCACGGCCAGCCGATCAGACTCGGTTGCGGCGCGCGCGATCGCATCTACATGATCGGGGTTATAGCGCACCCGCCCTGCCGCCTGGTAATGCGCGATGTCGTACGACCATTTCTGGAGCCAGGCGATCACGTACGGCACCGGAACATCGCGCAAGGCCTCCGCTGCTTTCAGAACATCGAGCTCCGTGGCTGTGAGCTGGCGCAAGAATGCGGCGCGCGCGCCCCAATAATCAGTCTCCTGCAATTCCAATGCGAGCAGCGGCGCGTCACCGACGTGTGCGAGTGCGAGATCGGCGTTGCGCACGCCCTGACTCGCGAGCCAGGCGCTCGCTCCCTTCGGATCCGGCGCGTGCAAGGGCACTTTCCGGCAGCGACTCTTGATCGTCGGCAGCAAAAGATGCGGCCGATGGCTCACGAGCAGGAAGTGCGTCCGCGGCGGCGGCTCTTCGAGCGCTTTCAGCAGCGCGTTTGCGGCGTTCACGTTCAGCGCTTCGGCGGGATGCAGCACGACGGCCTTGGCGCGACCCCTGTGGCTCGACATATTGACGAAATCGAACAGTGCGCGGATCTGATCGACGGCGATGACCGTGGAGGCGCGGCCGACCTGCTCGCCCTCCTCGTCCGTGCCGGCACCGGCGGGCTCGATGACGCGGTAATCGGGGTGCGTTCCCGCGGCGAACCACAGGCACGCCGAGCACGCGCCGCATGCCGTGCCGCCGGCCGCCGGCGCCTCGCATAAGAGACTTCGTGCGAGCGCCTGCGCGAACGCGAGCTTGCCGATGCCGCGAGGACCGTGGAGCAGCAGCGCGTGCGGCAGGCTCGCGCGCGAAGCGGCAATCCGCTCGAGCTCGGCGCGATGCCATGCGAGCGCCGTCATTTTCCGAGGCTCGTGATGATCTTGCGAAGCTCCGTCTGGATGTGCGCGATCTCGCGCGAGGCGTCGATCACGCGCATGCGCGTCGGGTGTTCCGCCGCGCGTCGCAGATATGCTTCCCGGACATGAGCGTGGAACTCCGAGCGCTCCTGCTCGAATCGATCGGCGGGACGGCCCGCTTGGAGCCGGGCGCGCGCGATCTCCGGGCTGACGTCGAAATAGAGCGTGATGTCCGGCTGAACGTTCGGATGCACCCACGCTTCCAGCGCCGCGATCTTGCTCCACTCGACGCCGCTGCCCGCCGCCTGATACGCAAAGCTCGCATCGGAGAAACGGTCGCAGAGCACCCAGTTGCCGTCGTCGAGCGCGGCGAGGATCACCTTGTCCAGGTGCTCGCGCCGGGCCGCGAACATGAGCAGCGCCTCGGTCTCGGGATGCAGCCGCTGTGCGGGGTCGAGCAGCAAAGCGCGCAGATTTTCGCCGAGTGCGGTGCCCCCGGGCTCGCGTGTAACGCGAACGTTGATGCCCCGCGACTCGAGCAGCTCCGCGAGCCATGGCAGATGCGTGCTCTTGCCGGCCCCGTCGATGCCTTCGAGCGTGATGAACTTACCGCGCATCCTTGCGTCCTCCCCGCTGATATTTGGTCACCGCGCGATCGTGCTCTTCGTAGCTGCGCGAGAAATGCGAGCTGCCATCGCCCTTCGCGACGAAATACAGCGCGTCGGTCGCGGCTGGATTCACGGCCGCATGCAAGGATGCGAGGCCGGGCATCGCTATCGGCGTAGGCGGCATGCCCGCGCGGGTGTACGTGTTATACGGGCCATCCGCGGTGAGGTCGTGTTTGCGCAGATTGCCGTCGAACTGCTGGCCGAGACCGTAGATCACCGTCGGATCGGTCTGCAGCTTCATGCCCGCCTTGAGCCGGTTGAGGAAGACCGCGGCTATGAGCGAGCGCTCCACGGCTTTCCCAGTCTCCTTCTCAATGATCGATGCGAGGATCAGTGCTTCGTACGGCGATGCAAGCGGAAGGTCCGGCGAGCGGCGTGCCCACGCGGCGGCGAGATGTTTCTGCATGAGCAGGTG
Organism: Burkholderiales bacterium; assembly: GCA_035626595.1. Taxonomy (GTDB): domain Bacteria; phylum Pseudomonadota; class Gammaproteobacteria; order Burkholderiales; family SG8-41; genus JAQGMV01. The sequence continues at coordinate 28,981 of DASPNJ010000042.1, read as the reverse complement.
CGCCCGCCTGAGGACGTTCAGATCGGAGACGCCGAAGCTGAAGTGAAAGGTATCCGGAAAGAACAATCCTTCCGGAGATTCATGCTCGATGCCCAGCCGCTGCAGGATCTCGATATCGGTGAGCCGCGCGGTATCATGGCGGAGCGCCGGGTGATCGTCGAGCGCTTTGCGCAGCTGGCGGAAGGTCCAACCTTCGACCAGCGTGATCGCGAGCGCGGTGGAGTCGCCACGGGTGAGCTTCGCCATGAGCTCCCGCGGCGTGACGCCGCGCTCGATCTCGTAGTTTCCCGCCTTGATGTTGCGCGGATCGCCGAACAGGCGGGTGAGGATTTCGAACGGGAGCGCCGAGCGCAGCACGCCGGCCTGCACCATCTGGTGCGTCGCGCTGCGAAGGCTGCTGCCGGCGGCGATGCTGAACTGCACGGGCGACGATGCGAGCGGCAGGTCAGCGAATGGATACCGGACGCACCACGCGATGACCAGGAGCGCGATCCCGGCGACCGCGACTGCCGCGGCCTTAAGCCACCTGCGCGTCATCTTCACTGTCCAGCCAGGCCTGCAGGGCTCGTGTCAGCGGGCCGGGCTCGCGCGGCTCGCCGTCCAGCGCACGCACGGGGCACACGCCGAAGAGGCTGTTCACCAGGAAAACCTCGTCGGCGCGGAGCACGTCGCGCCACGTGAGAGCAGATAACACGCATGCCACATCGTGCTGCGCCGCCGCCTCGATGACACGCGCGCGCGTCACACCGGCGACGCCGCAGCGGTCCAGCCGAGGGCTCGCGAGCGAGCCGCCTCTCACCAGGAACAGATTGCTCATAGTGCCGCAAATCACGTTGTCTTCCGTGTCGCGCAGCAGCCCCTCCCCGATCTCGGGATCGCTCCACTCCGCGCGCGCCAGCACGTTTTCGAGGCGGTTCAGGTGTTTCACCCCGGCGAGCGCCGGCTGCGGTGCGAGTCTGATGGTACACAGCCGAACGGCCGCACCGCCAACACGATCGAGCGCCGGGCGCTCCGACACCGGCTCGGCGATCACGATTCGCGTCGGGGCTTCATCACCGCGGTAGCGGTAGCCACGCGGCCCGGTTCCGCGCGTAACGATGATCTTGACCGAGCACTCCGCGTATCGCGCGCAGGCGGCTTTCACCTCCGCGGCGAGCAGCGCCTCGTCCGGCGCGCGCAACGCGAGCGCAGCACAATCGTCCGCAAGCTTGCGATAGTGGCGCGCACAATGGAGCGGCACGCCGCTGCGCGCACGCAGCGTTCGAAAAACGCCGTCCCCGTACGCGAGGCCGCGATCGTCAGCGCCCACCGCGCCGTCAGTGACACCGTTCACGAGAATCATGGCGGGCAGACGGCTACAGGCTCGTGCCGGCAGACCGCGGAGATCAGATGCGGCTGAACACCAGAGTGCCGTTCGTGCCGCCGAAGCCGAAGGAGTTCGAAAGCACGGTGTCGATTTCCATCAGCCGCGCCGTATTCGGCACATAGTCGAGATCGCACTCCGGATCCTGGTTCACAAGATTGATCGTCGGCGGGGCGACCTGGTCACGGATCGCGAGGACGGAGAACACCGCCTCTATCCCGCCTGCCGCGCCCAGCAGATGCCCGGTCATGGATTTGGTGGAGCTTACGGCCAGCTTGCGCGCGTGCTCGCCGAACGCGCGCTTCACCGCCACGGTCTCTGCGATGTCGCCGAGCGGGGTGGATGTCCCGTGCGCATTCACGTAATCCACGCTTTCGACCGGCAGCCCGGCGTTACGCAGCGCATTCAGCATGCACCGCACCGCGCCGTCGCCGTCTTCGCACGGCGCGGTGATGTGATGCGCGTCCGCACTCATGCCGTAACCTTTCAACTCGCAGTAGATGCGCGCGCCGCGCGCCTTCGCATGCTCGTACTCTTCGAGCACGACCATTCCCGCGCCTTCGCCCAGCACGAAGCCGTCCCGGTCCCTGTCCCACGGGCGGCTCGCACGCTCCGGGTCGTCGTTGCGCCCCGAAAGCGCCCGCGCGGCACAGAAGCCGCCCACGCCCAGGGGCGACACGGTCGATTCGGCTCCGCCTGCGATCATCACGTCGGCATCGCCGTACTCGATCAGCCGCCCCGCGTCGCCGATAGAGTGATTCGCCGTGGTGCACGCCGTGACGATCGAGAGATTCGGGCCTTTCAGGCCATACATGATCGAGATTTGCCCCGCGATCATGTTGATGATCGAGCCTGGGACGAAAAATGGCGAGATCTTGCGGGGACCGCCGGCGAGCACCGCATCGTGAGTCTGCTCGATCAGGGGAAGCCCGCCGATGCCGGAGCCTATGCATGCACCGATGCGCTCGCGGTCGAGTTTGTCCAGGTCGAGGCCGGCATCGGCAATCGATTCGATGGCCGCCGCGAGGCCGTAATGTATGAACGTGTCGAAGCGCCTGGCTTCTTTCGGCGCGAGATACTTGCTTACGTCGAAGCCCTTGACCTCACCGGCAATCTGGGACGGGTATGCGGAAGGATCGAAGCGGGTGATGCGGCCGATGCCCGACTTTCCTGCGAGGATGCTCGACCAGGCCTCGGCGACCCCGATCCCGACCGGTGAAACGATTCCGAGACCCGATACGACTACTCTGCGTCTTGCCAAATGTGCACCGCCGCGCGCCGGCGCCTCACGACTTTCCGTGCGATTTGATGTAGTCGACCGCCTGCTGGACCGTCGTGATCTTTTCGGCCTCCTCGTCCGGAATCTCCGTCTCGAATTCCTCCTCGAGGGCCATCACGAGCTCCACGGTGTCGAGCGAATCGGCGCCGAGGTCGTTTACGAAGGACGACTCGTTTTTCACGTCGGCTTCGTTAACTCCGAGCTGCTCGGCGACGATCTTTTTGACCCGTTGCTCGATGTTCTCCATTAAGGTCCCCTTTCCTCTTCCAGATTGAATGCGGTCGGCGGCGAGTCGCGCGACGCTGCAGGATGCGAGATGCGAAGCGACCGCGATTTTACCACTATTCCCGCAGCGAAAATCGGTTCAAAAACAAAGCACATGCGATCGTTATCGCATCAGTCCATGTGCATGCCGCCGTTAACGTGCAGCGTGCATCCGGTGATGTACGAGGCAGCCGGTGACGCAAGAAATGCGACGGCCGACGCCACATCATCTACGTTCCCGAGACGGCCGAGCGGTATCTGTTTCAGCAGCGCCGCTCGCTGCTCGTCGCCCAGCGAGCGCGTCATGTCCGTATCGATGAACCCGGGCGCAACGCAATTCACGGTGACGTTGCGGCTGCCGACTTCGCGCGCGAGAGACTTGGTAAAACCGACGACACCGGATTTCGCCGCCGCATAGTTCGCCTGGCCCGCGTTACCGGTTGCGCCGATTACCGACGTGATATTGATGATACGGCCGTAGCGCGCCTTCATCATGCCGCGAAGCACCGCCTTGGACAGGCGGTACACCGATGTGAGATTCGTGGACAGGATGTCGTTCCACTCCTCGTCCTTCATGCGCAGCAACAGGTTGTCACGTGTGATGCCTGCGTTGTTGACGAGAATCGCGACATCGCCGTGCTGCTGCTGGACCGCGGCAAGCGCGGCATCGAGCTGCTGCGCGTCGTTTACGTTCAGCACGTGAGCGCTGCCGCGCAGCTTTGCGCCTTCCAGCGCGTCCCTGAATGCCGTGGCCCCGGCCTCGGAGGTCGCAGTACCCGCGACGACAGCGCCTGCCTGCGCCAGCGCGAGCGCGATAGCGCGCCCGATGCCGCGGGAGGCGCCGGTAACGAGGGCCACTTTGTCGGCGAGTTCGTTCATTGGATTGCTTCCAGCGTCTGCGCAATCGACTGCGGATCGGTAATCGCATGGCTTGCAAGAGCGCCATCGATCCGGCGTGTAAGCCCGGCCAGGACCTTGCCGGGTCCGCACTCGATGACGTCCGTTGCTCCCGTCGCCGCAAGCGCCTTGACGACTTCGACCCAGCGTACGGGGCTGCGCGCCTGCCGCGCCAGCGCCTGCTTGATGGCCTGCGGCTCATCGAGGATTGCGACATCCACGTTGTTCACGACCGGTATCGCCGGCTTTTCGAACGTAATCGTGCGCATGCGCTCGAGCAACTGGTCGGCCGCGGGCTGCAGCAACGTCGAGTGAAACGGCGCGCTCACCGGCAGCATCACCGTGCGCTTGGCGCCGGCAGCCTTGGCTGAGGCCGCCGCGCGCTCCACCGCGGCCTTGTGTCCTGCGATCACGATCTGGCTGGGCGCATTGAAGTTGACCGCTTCTACCAGCTCTGCGCCTGACGCTTCCGCGCAGACCCGGCGCACCGTGTCGTCATCGAGACCGAGCACGGCAGCCATTGCGCCGGTCCCGATGGGCACCGCGTCCTGCATCGCCTGCGCGCGGAACCGCACCAGAGGCACCGCGTCGCGGAACGGGATCACCGCGGCCGCGACCAATGCGGTGTACTCGCCGAGGCTGTGCCCTGCTACCACCGCCGGCGCCGGGCCGCCGCCTTCGAGCCACGCTCGATAGACGGCGTAGCCCGCAGTGAGCATGACGGGTTGTGTGTTGACGGTCGAATTCAGCGCTTCCGCCGGACCGTCGGCCACGAGCTTCCAGAGGTCCTCGCCCAGCGCGTCGGAAGCCTCGGCGAAAACGGCGCGCACGGGTGCCGAATCCGCAAAGCCGTTCATCATGCCCACGGCTTGCGAGCCCTGACCCGGAAAGACGAGCGCGAGTTTTTTCATGATTGCGCGATCACCAGCGCAGCAGCACCGCGCCCCAGGTGAAGCCGCCGCCAACGCCCTCCAGCAGGACGTGCTGCCCCGCACGTATCCGGCGGTCGCGGACCGCCTCATCGAGCGCGAGCGGCACGGAAGCAGCCGAGGTATTGGCGTGGCGGTCTACCGTCGTGATCATCCGTTCCATCGAGAGTCCCAGCTTCTTTGCCGTCGCCTGGATAATCCGGATATTCGCCTGATGAGGGATGAGCCAGTCGACGTTCGCACGTTCGAGACCAGCGGCGGCGAGTGTCTCGTCGGCAACTTCGCCGAGCACCTTGACCGCGAACTTGAACACCGCGTTACCTTCCATCTGCAGGAGCGGCCGCCCGCATACGGCGCCCTGAGAAACGCTCCCCGGCACCGAAAGGATGTGCGCGTAGCGGCCATCGGCATGCAGGCGGCTCGCGAGTATGCCGGGGGCTTCGCTGCGCGAGAGCACGACCGCGCCGGCGCCGTCGCCGAACAACACGCACGTCGCGCGGTCCTTCCAGTCGAGTATGCGCGAGTACACCTCTGCACCGACGACCAGTGCGTGCCGGTACTGTCCCGACTTGATGAATTGGTCAGCGGTGGCGAGCGCGTACACGAAGCCGCTGCACACGGCCTGCAGATCGAACGCTGCGCCCTGGTGTATGCCGAGCTTCGCCTGCAGCAGGCACGCGGTGCTCGGAAAAATCATGTCCGCCGTGGTCGTAGCGACGATCACGAGGTCGATGTCTTCGGGCGTCAGCCGCGCAGCGTCGAGTGCGCGGCGGCAGGCGATCAGTGCGAGATCGCTCGCGCTCTGATTGTCCGCGGCGATATGCCGCTGCCGGATTCCGGTGCGCGTGTAGATCCACTCGTCGGAAGTGTCGACAAGCCGTTCAAGATCGCGATTCGTCAGGATTTTTTCCGGGAGATAGCTGCCCGTCCCGCTGATGCGCGAGTAACTCGTCATGCCGCGGTTTTTTGAATGTGAGACATCCGATCCTCGATGTGTCGCAGCACGCCCGTGCGCGCCTCCTCGACCGCGCGCTCGATGGCGAACCCGAATGCGAACACGTCTGCCGAGCCATGGCTCTTGATCACGACGCCGCGCAAACCGATGAGGGTTGCGCCGTTGTAGCGCCTGTGATCGACGCGGTTCTTGAACGCCGTGATAACCGGCCAGGCGAACAGTCCCGCGATGCGCGTGAGGAGATTGCGCCTGAACTCCTGGCGCAGATACGTCGCCAGCATCTGCGCGAGCCCCTCGGAGGTCTTGAGGGCCACATTGCCGACGAAACCGTCGCAGACGACCACATCCGTCGTTCCTTTGTAGATGTCGTCGCCCTCCACGTTGCCGCGGAAATTGAGGCCGCTCGCGCGCAGCAGCTCCGCTGCGCGCTTGACCACCTCGTTCCCCTTGATATCTTCCTGACCGATATTGAGCAGGCCCACCGTCGGCTCGGCCTTACCCTCCACGGACGAGACGAGCTCCGAGCCCATGATCCCGAACTGCAGCAGATGCTCCGCAGTGCAATCGACATTGGCGCCGAGATCGAGCACGTAGGTGTGACCCTTGAGCGTCGGCAGCACGGTCGCAATCGCCGGCCGGTCGATGCCGGGCAGCGTTTTCAGCACGAAGCGGGATATCGCCATCAGCGCGCCGGTATTGCCCGCGCTCACGCAGGCCTCGGCCTCGCCCTGCTTCACGAGATCGACCGCCAGACGCATGGACGAATCCTTTTTGCCGCGCAGCGCGGCCGCCGGCTGCTCGTCCATCTCGATGACCTCGGAGGCATGGAGCACGCGCAGCCGGTCTCCCGGCGTCGCGTTGAGCCGCTGGAGCTCGGTCTGGACCGCCTCGGTGCGTCCGACCAGCACGAACGCCGAGTCGGGATCGCGCGCCAGGTGCCGCAGGACCGCGGGCACCGTAACGTGCGCGCCGTGATCGCCACCCATGCAGTCCACGGCGACCGTCACACGCATCGTGTCTCCTCCACTTCAGGCGGAAAGTGTTGTTATTGACGCCGTGGCCCGCGTCCGCTCGCGGTCACAGTCGATCGGTGCGTTATTCGCCTTTGGTCCGGACGACTTTCTTGCCGCGGTAGTAGCCCGTGGGGCTCACGTGATGGCGCAGATGCACTTCGCCGGTGGTGGGTTCCACCGCGAGCGGGGGGTTCTGGAGGTGATCGTGCGAACGGTGCATCCCGCGTTTCGAGGGGGACTTCTTGTTTTGCTGAACGGCCATGTTTCAGAACTCCTTAACGTGAATTCGATCGCTTGAGCGACGCGAGCTTCGCGAACGCATTCCGCGGCTCGCCGTGCGCCCCTTCTCTCGGCAGCCTGCTTTCGCACGTGCCTTCCGGATGCCGTGGCGCCAGCGGCAGCGAAAGCAGCACCTCGTCCTCGACGAGCTCTCCGACGTCCAGCCCATCGCTCGCCTCGATCGCGTCGGGTCCTTCGGGATCATCCGACTCGTCCTGCGGCGCTCCGCGCGGCGCGAGGAGCAGCGTGCTCGCGATGCGCACGTCGTGCTCCAGGCGCCCGAGGCAGCGCTGACACTGCAGATTCAGGGCACCGGTCACCTCGAGCACGAGCAGCGGCCGATTGCGCTCGTCGCGCGAGCCGCGGACCGTGTACTCCAGGGTACCTTGCGAGTCGAAGAGAACGTCTTCGAGGCGCTTCAGCGAGGCGACGGACAGGCTGCCACGCAGTTCCTGCTCGCCGCGGGCAAACTCCAGGCTGTCGATCACCGCGGCTGCAGACATAAGCGGCGCATGATAGTATTTTCACGCTCGCCTGTCAAAGCCTGTGAGCCAAAAAGTTCAAATCACGCAGGCACTTAGAGTGGTTGCCGCCGTGCTGGTCCTCGCGTCGTCCTCGCCTTACCGCCGCACCCTCCTCGAGCGCCTGCTGGTTTCTTTCACGGTCTTCGCACCGAATGTGGACGAGCGTGCGAGCCCGGGAGAAGCGCCGGTCGACACGGCGTTGCGCCTCGCGGCGGCGAAAGCCCGTGCCGCTGCACGATCACACCCTCGTGCCCTGGTGATCGGGTCCGATCAGGTGGCCGTCCTCGAAGGCCGGCCGCTCGGCAAGCCCGGCGGCCACGACGCCGCGCTTGCTCAACTCCGACGAATGCGCGGCCGCGTCGTCGAGTTTCATACTGCGGTCTGTCTGCTCGATGCGGCCACGGATACGATTCAGATCGAGGACGTGCCGACCACCGTGCAGTTCAGGCAGTTCACCGATGCACAGGCCGAGCGCTACCTGCGCGTCGATACGCCCTATGATTGCGCCGGGAGCGCCAAGATCGAAGCGCTGGGCATCGCCTTGGTCGCGCGCGTGGAGAGCACCGATCCGACGGCACTGATCGGACTGCCTCTGATTACGCTCGTGCGCATGCTCGAGAGCGCCGGTATCGCCGTGCCGTGACGGGCTCGCGCGCCGGAACGCTGTACCTCGTGCCGACGGGGCTGGGCACCACCGACCCCCTGCCGCAGCTCCCGTCTGCGACCCTCGAAACGGTGCGGCGCATACAACACTTCTTCGCAGAGAATCCCCGCAGCGCCCGCGCTTTCCTCAAAGCGGTCTCGCATCCGCGCGGGCTGCGCGATCTCGTGATCGACATCGTCGACGAGCATACGCCGCAGACGCATCTGCGTGAGCTGCTGCAGCCGTTGCTTGCCGGCAACGACTGCGCTCTCATGTCCGAAGCGGGTTGTCCTGCGGTCGCCGATCCGGGGGCGGCTCTCGTGCGCGAGTGTCACGACGCGGCGATACGCGTCGTGCCGCTCGTCGGACCCTCTTCGCTGCTTCTCGCCGTGATGGCGTCGGGCATGAACGGCCAACGCTTTATGTTTCACGGCTATCTCCCGGTAGAGCGCGAGCCGCGCGCCCGTCGCCTGAAGGCGCTCGAGGCCGAATCGGAAAAGAATCGCGCGACCCAGCTCTTCATCGAAGCACCCTACAGAAACACGGCGATGTTCGAAACGGTCGTCGCGGTATGCCGCCCGGATACGCTACTGTGCGTTGCTACGGATCTCACTCTGCCCACGGAGTCCGTGCGCACGCAACCGGTGTCTCGTTGGAAAGGCACGCAGATCGCGATCGACCGGCGGCCGACCGTATTCCTGCTATATCGAGGCGGCGAGCGCGGCGCCGCTCAGAAGCGGTAGAACGCGGAGAAGTGCAGCTTGTCGAAATCGCGTGGCGTGCCGCCTGCCACGCCGTTCAGCACGTGCGCCCACGTCATCGTCAGATCGAGCCGTTGCCAGCGCCACCGCAGCCCTGCTCCCGCGCTCGAAATGTGGTCGGTGGAAGACTGCCCGATGACCGGTGAGACGAACGTGCGCGTGCCATAGTCGTAGAACGCGAGCGGGGCGAGGTCCCACATGAACGGCGGCCCGAGCAGTTCGAGGTTCACGAAATAGCCGCGGTCGCCGGTCACCTCGCGCTCGCGGAAACCCCGCACCGCATTCGCGCCGGCGATGCCGATCTGCTCGCCCTGAATCAGTGCGTCATTGGCGTACTGACCGCGCACTTTGGCGCTGAACGTCCAGCGCGCGCCGATGCTGTACGACCCATCGAACCCGTAGCGATAGGCTTCCCAGTCCTGGGGCGCCCCGGCCCGATTGGCGGCGTATGACGCATCGTTGTTGGCGCGGCCTCCGCCCAGGTTCGCCGCGTACTCTGCGTATCCCGCCACGACGAAGGGATCCCGCTCCAGCCGTGCGGCATAGCGGAACGTGATCGGCCTGCTGCCGACGGTCGAGGTCGGCAGCGCCGCCCCCAGGAACGTGACGTCGCTCTTGAAATAACGGTCGTCGATCGCGATCGAGAAATTGTGCACCACGTCGGCCAGCCGCGGCAGCAGATAAGTCGCCCGCACGCCGAAGAATTCACCGCTGCCACTCACGTCGAAGCTCTGTCCGCCGAGACCGATGCTGCCGCTGTTCACGTCCGAATACGTGTAATAGCCGGTGAGCATCGTGTTGTAACCGTAGAACGGCAGCGTGTAGAAGGCGCCGAGCTGTGTCACGCGATCGGGGTGCTCGGGCGAGGTCGTATACGCAAGTGTCGCGGTGTGATCGAGATCGAAGAGATTGCTGTGCTGGTAGCCGAGCGTCACGCGCGCGTACCCGGTGTTCCGGTTGAGCGTGTTGTCGAAGTCGCGCGTGCCGCCGGTCGCGCTGACAAAGAACTGCGAAGGCGGCACGTCGGCCACGCGCAGCTCGGCATCGACCGCATCGGGCTTGGCGCTCTCCCGCACCTGCAGGGTGACACGCTTGGATGGATGCTCGTTCGCGAGACTGAGCTGCTGCGCAAGCAGCCCCACGTTCGGCGCACGTCCGGGCTTCAGACCGGGCACGCTGCGCAGAATGTTTCCGACGCTGAAGTGCTGGTTTCCGGTAACCGTGATCTGGTCGAGCGTGAACGGCAGCACCCGCAGCGTGAGCTCTCCCGCCTTCGGCTGCTGCGCCGGAACGATGACGCGATGAAACGAGTAGCCGCGCGCCCGGATCGCTTCCTGGAGCCGGGTTGCCGCGGCCTCCAGTGTCGCGAGGCTTTCGTGGGGGCCGAGGTGTTCCTTCAGTATCGCGCCGGTCTCGGCCTGCGACAGCGGATTGTCGCCTTCGACGATGAAGCGCTTCACTTCGAGCAGCGGCGCATCGCTCGCATGTACGGTGCCCGCGGCCGCGAGGATGCCCGCGAAACATGCCGCGATGCACGCGTTACGGTATCCGCTCGAACGGCTTTTTCTGGACGGCGTCATCGGATCACGCAGATTACGGATTCTTGTTTCAGGAGGGTGCGCTGGGTCGGATCGACGAAAGTCGCGGGATTCGACAGATCGCGGTTCACTTCCGCTGCCCAGTTCGGCTCGATCCTTTCGACGACATTCGTGTCCGGGTAAACCACCGCGCCCTGATTGCCGGCGAGATGCACGGCGTTTTGCGCAGTAGACACGACGATCTCGCCATCGCCATCCAATATCCCGGCATAGAGTCCCGGCACCAGCCTGTCGAGCTCGACGGTCCTGAAGAGCGCCTCGAAATCGACCTGCTGGTTTTCCGGAATCATTGCATCGGGCTGCGGGAAGACGAGCTGCGCGGTGTCCACGCGCGACAACTGCCCGCCGAGGAACGCGCCGGACTCGTTTGCATCGAGGGGGATAGTCTGGTCGCCGGCCGTCATGTTGATGCCGTCGGAGCGCACGGTGGTACCGACCCCTTCCCCGCACTTGCCGTCTGCGACGCAGACCTGGCCGGCGTAGGTATCGAACGCACTGCCGCGGATCCCGATCACCACGGTCGTGATATTGAAGTTCACAGCTTTCGGATTATTCTTGCCGAGCAACCCGGTCACCGCGCGGACGCCGCCGCGCAGGATGCGCACGGCGAAATTTCCGGTCTCGCCCTTCGGGCTGAAATTAACGTCTTCCAGCTTGAACTCGGAATCCGCGATTACGGTGACCTTGGAGCGATCGCGGAACGCAATCAGCACCTGCGATGCCTTGGATGTGCGCACCGTGTCACCGGTGAAGAGTGCTGATCCTTCGACGAGCTGGCGCGACGCGCCGCTCGCGCCGACCGCCTGCGCCGAGCCAACCACCACCGCAGCGCGTGCGACGACGAGATCGGGTCTGGGCTGCGGCGGCTTACGGCCGCTACGGCGCTGCTCCTCCGCGCAATCTTCGGCGCAGATGCGCGCATCGAACGAGGTGCCGCGGATGCCGATCGTTGCTGTCACCGCGTTCACCTCCATCGCTTTCGGATCGCGTTTGCTGATGAGTCCTGTCACCGCCCGCATCCCGCCTTTCAGCAGCCGGAAGATTGCCGAGTCGGTGCCGCCGCCATGGCGAAACCGATCGATCTGAAACGAGGTGTTCGGCCTCAGCGTGAACTTCGTGCCGTCGGTAAAGCCGATGATCGCGAAGCCCTGCGCGCCGGTGCTGACGGTCTCACCCTCGAAGAGCGGCTCGCCCTTCTGGAGAAAGCGCGGGGTGGCGCCCGGGAGCTGCGCGCTCGCGATGCCTTCGACGAAGATCACTTCCCCGACGGCTTTCGCGGCGGCGCCGGGCTGCGGCTCCGCCGCGCGCGCCGTGGCCGACAGAAGCAGGCCGAGACCGATCAGCCAGAGCAGCCAGAGCAGATGGCAAGCGCGCTGCGCCGGATCCCCTCGTCCGGCGCGGTCTACTTGCATAGCTGGGCCTGATCCTGCGCTTTGCCGCTGCGCTGCGAGCCGCCGATGCCGCTACCGATTTTCGCGTCATCGGACAGCTCGTCGTCGAGCAGTTCGGACTGCTCGTCCTGGCCGCGGAGGATCTCGCTCGTGCTGGCGCCGGCAGCAGCGATGATGGCGGAGAAATTGGTGCCCTGCTCGAGGTCGGCGACGCCGCCGGTGCTGGGCCCCTGCTGAAGGAATACGCCGTTCGGCGCGGAGACCGTCTGGAACGGCGACGTGGTGACGATCAGCGCGTCGGCCCCGGGTCCCGTTCCGCCGATCAGCGTGATGCTGCCGTTCAGGCTGGTGACGGATTGCGGACCCGTGGCATTGATGAGCGCGTCTGCGTTCGGACCCGAGCCGCCCTGCATGAGTATGTCACCGCCCGTTGTTATCGTTTGATTCGTCGGATCGATTACCGCGAATGCGTTGGTGCCACTACCGCCAATGAGCGTCAACGTTGTTGCGATGGGAACCAGCGTCTGCACGCCGTCGGCGCCGATCTTGGACATGCGGAAATTCCCCGTCGGGCCCTGAATATACACCGAGCCTGCGGTTACGGTCTGATTCGGGTCCGCAGTTTCGGACGTCGCCATGACAACGGAATCGCCCGCCGCCGGGTTGCCCGACGCCGAATTTCCCGGCCCGGGCGGGCCAAACGCGAGGCGCCCGACCAGAAGTTGGTTATTCGCGATGTTGAGCGTCTGATTCCCTGCCGACTGCACCCGCGCCGTTCCGGTGCTGAGGCTTGCCACGCGCATTCCGACGCCGGCCGCGGCGGCGAGGCTGCCGGTCGTATTGATCGTCTGATCGGCTGCCGCGGAGACGGTCGAATTCGCGCCATTCTGGATCGCGTTGCCCGCTCCGGTAATCACGTCGAGCGCCGCAGCGCTGATCGTTTGCGAACCGCCTGAAGTGGCGCTGACGGTGCCCGCGCCACGGCTGTTGAGCCGCATCTCGCCGGCTGCCGTGATCGTCTGCGCCGTTGCCGCCACGTTGCGTAGCGTGACGCTCGCATCGGCGTGCGCGTCGGGGTCCGACACCATGGAGACGGCGCCGTTGGTCGCCACCACCGTTTGCGCCCCGCCGCCCAGGTTGTCGATGCCGCTATTCGAGAACTGATGACCACCCGTCATCGAGATCGTGCCGACGCTGACGGACTGGGCGCCCGAAAGATTTCGCAATCCGGCATCGGCGCGGCTGCCATCGGCGAGGCTCGTGCCTGCACCTCCGACCACCGTCAGATTGCACGGCGCGCCGTTGCACGTAAGGCTTTGTGAATGGCCTTCGATCGTGGCGCTCGCATTCGCGAGCGGAGCGGCTTCGGTTCCGCGCGCCGTGAGCGCAATGTTCCCCGCGCCTCCAGTCAAGGACTGCGCCGCCGCCGCGTCGACTTTCACGAATGCGCCGTTTGCGTTACCGGCCGTCCCCGTGAACGAAGCGAAATTCAGCGTTTGCGCGCCACCACTCCTGAACCGTGCAGTCGCGTTCGCCGCATTTCCGGCGGCGAGCATCAGTGCGTTTGCGCCAGTCAGGACCTGGCTCGTGTCGCTGTCGACGAGCGCCGTACCGCCGCCGGCCGTGCCATTGAGCGTGATATTGCCGTTGTTCGCATTCAGCGTCTGCGCGCCGCCGGCGTGGATCTGGGTCATCGCAGCATCATTGACGCCGGTATTGAGCTGGAGGGACGTGAAGCCCAGCGTCTGGGTCGCCGGTGAGGTGATGACTGCGCTACCGGCGGTTCCGCCGAGCACGATGGCCGCCGCATTGATGGTCTGGTTGCCCTGGATCCGCGCCAGCGCTCCGGCGGCGTTTGCCGTGAGTGTCAGGTTGCCGCCGGTGAGCGTCTGCGTCCCGGTCGTTTCGACAAGCGCGTTCGCACCCGCCGCGTTGCCGGTGTTGAGCGTCAGCGTACCGAAGTTGATCGTCTGCGCGGCCGTCGTCATGACTCGCGCGCCCGCATTGGCGGCACTGCCCCCGGTAAGCGTGACGTTGCCTCCAGTCAGCGTCTGGGCGCCTGTCGAGTCGATCTGTGCCAGCCCGCCCGCGGCACTGGCAGTCAAAGTGACATTGCCGCCGGTCAGCGTTTGCGCACCCCCGGTGTTGTCGATGCGCGCGTTCGCCCCGCCCGCGGTGCCGCCGGTCAGAGCGAGCGTGCCAAAACCGATCGTTTGGGCTGCACTCGAATTGATGCGCGCGAGAACGTCGGCCGCCGACCCGCCCGTCAACGTCATCGCGTTGGTTGCGCTCACTGACTGCGGGCCGGTCGTGTCGATGAGCGCTGTCGTTCCGGCAGCGCTGCCGCCCGTTACGACGACCTCATCGCTGGCGATCACCGTTTGAGAGCCGGTTGCGTTAACGCGTGCGTTCGCGGTCGACCCGCTGCCGCCTGTCACCCGCACATCCCCTTTGGTTGCGGCAAAAAGCTGTGTCACTGCGGAGATGATGGACGCGAACGCGCCAGCGCCGCTGCCCCCGGTGACGGCCGCATCGCCATTGACGACGATCGACTGGTTCGTCGGGTCCACGCCGGCGGAGGCGTTTGCGCCCGTGCCACCGAGTACCGATAGCCCGCCGTCGACGAGACTGATCGCCTGCGTGCCGGGCGCTGTCGCTTTCGCTGTGCTGCCGGCGCTCGCGCCGCCCTGTAATGTCATCGTACGACCGATGATCGACTGGTTAGCGCTTTGTATACGCGACACGCCGCCGCCGTTCACGTTACCGACCGTGATGCTGCCGGGCCGCGCGAGGCCCTGAGTCATGTACTCGATGTAATCGACTTCGAGGAGCTGATTGCCGCCGGAGTCGATGCTCGCCGTCCCCGAGCCCAGCGCTGCGGCGCGCACGCTCGCCACCGGGGCGGTCGTTCCATTCGTCGTGCGCAGGAACTGGTTCGCGGCCGCGCTGACGGCAGCGTTGGCCGTCGAGCCCGCGTTCGTTACGATGTCGGCATACAGCACCTGCAGGTTCTGTGCGCCGGCTGACGTGACGCCGACGGTGCCGGCGCCATCGGCCGCGAGCAGCAGGCCGCCCGTGGCTGTCAGCGTCTGCAGCGTGCCGGCGAGATTCTGGATGTGTGCTGGCGCGTCAGCCGCGGACGCGATATTCGTTCCGACACGCACGTTGCCGGTGCCCGCATTCGCAGTCACCGTCTGCGTACCCGCGCCCGCTGGGTTTAGTATGCCGGTAACCGAACGCGTGATCCCGCCGGCGAGCGTCACGTTGCCGGCGGTGACGGATTGTGCCCCCGACAGATTCCGGAGCAATGCATCCGAATTGCCCGCCGCAGTGCCGGCGCCGCCGGTCAAGGTCACGGTACAACCCGCGCACGTTGTGATCGATTGCGAATGACCCAGGATGATCGCTCCGGCGTTTGCGACCGGCGCTGCCTGCGTTCCGCCGGCAGTCAGATTGATGTTTCCGAATCCGTTGAGGAAGCGCTGCACGCCGCCCGTGTCGATCTGCGCGAAGGCGCCGGTGTTGGTGCCGCCCGCGAGCGTGACGGTAGAGAAGGAGTTGAACGTCTGCAGTCCAGGCGTGGTGATGTTCGCGATCGAGTTGATGCCCGCGCCGCCAGTCAACGTGACCGTGCCGAGGGACGTGAACGACTGGCTGCCGGCCGCCTGAATCTGCGCTATCGCCGTCGTGGTGGCGGACGTCCCGCCGGTCAGCGCGAGGTTGCCGGGCTGAATGCTCTGCTGAGTCGCGCCGGTCGACAGGATGAGCGCGTCCGCTCCGCCACCCGCGCCGGCATTGAGCGTCGTCGAGCTCACGCCGAAGACCGTCTGGGCACCCGCTGCGCGGATGCGCGCAAAGCTGTCGGTGCCGCCGCCGCCCTGCAGCACGATGTTGTTCGTGGTGTCGCGGCTCCCGGTGCCGATGCTCTGCGCGTTCGCGGTGGCGTTCTCGATCCGCGCGGACGTACCCGAGGCGCTGCCGCCCGCCAATGTCAAAGCGAACGTCGGAAAGATTTGCTGTGTTCCGGACGCGATAATCTCGGCGAAGGAGTCGGTCCCGGTGCCACCCTGCAACCCGAGACTCGGCGTCTGGTACAGCTCGCGCGGGCAGCCGAAACCGGGTGCGCACCGTCCTTCGGCAACCTGCTGAAGAACATTGCCGGTACTGCTGATGCGGGCCGTGGCCCGCGTTCCGGCACCTGCCGTCAGTTGAATCGCGCTCTCTCCCGCCAGGACCGACGTACCCGTCGCCTTCACAAGCTGCCGCTGGTTGCTCGTGACAAGCGCGAGCGAATCCGTGCTGCCGGCCGCGGTGCTGCCCAGGATGCGCACTTGTCCGCCGGCCTGTATCTGCTGCTCGGACGCGCTTCCGGCCAGGTCCGCGTTGACCGGACCGTTGAACTGCGCGGTCACTGAAGCGTTGTTGCCCGCACCCGCCTGAAACACAATGCTGCCGGTCGCGAATTCCGGCGTCTGGATGAGCTGCCGCGCGCTCGCCGAAACCAACACCGATTCACCCGCCCCGCCGCCGCCGAGGAACGAAAGGGTCCCATTGCTCGTGGACGAGATCGTCTGAGTCGGCCCGTTGAGAACGACTGAGCCGTCCTGAGCCTGCACGGTCACGTGTCGAGTCGCGGATATCGTCTGCGCCGCGCCGGCCGTGAGATTGACGTTGCCGGTGATCAGCACGTCCTGATTGGACTGGATCGTTTGATTGGCATTGTTGAGCGCGAGCGGTGTCGCGGCTGTACCCTGAAGCTTGATGTCGCCAACGGCATCGATCGACGTGCCGAGGACGAGATTCGGCACGTTCAGATTGGCGCCGCCGCCGATGAATAAATGGCCTGCTACCGCCCGCAACGTCGAAGTATCGGTTGCCTGCTGCGCGGCGCCGAAATCGGCGGTGATTACCTGGAACGTGTTTGCAAGCGCGCTGCCGAAGTTGTCGGTCGTCGGACGCGCAAACGTAAATGTTTGCCCCGGCGTCGACGTCAGCATGAGCGGACCCGCACCATTGCCTTTGGTCGCAACGGCCAGTGTGTTGAATGCGGTGTCGGATGCGACGCTGAACCCCTCGTCGCCGCGCACGTCGAGATTGTTGGTGCCCGTCAGGCTGGCGTATGCGGTTCCATTGCCGCGTGCCGCCAGAACGACGGTCGGCGAAGTAATGAGCAGCGGCGTACCGTTCCCGCCGATGTCGCCGTTTCCGGTGGTGATCGTGACCGAATTGGGACTGTCGGACCGGATCGAAGCGCTGCCGGTGCGCGTGATCGCGCCCACGTTGGTGCCGATCGAGACGCCCGCGCCGCTCGGACCCGTGGTGATGTCATGCCCGGCCGCCACATCGTTGAGCACGATGTTGCCGCTGCCGCTGACGGAGATGAACTGCCCGGGCGTTACGTCCGGAGCCAGTACCGCCGTGGGCGTCGTATCGATGAGACCGAGCGAGAGATTCCTACCGCGCACGTCGACGAATCCACCGCCGTTGGGGCCGCCGGTTCTGATGCCGCCTGTCACGCCGTCGAAGTCCCCGCTGGTGATGACGGTCGCCGGGCCCCCGTTCGTGACGATCCCCTCATTCACCAGCGTGATGCTGCCGGCGCCGCCGGCGTTGTAAACGAGCGTGAAGTCCAGGGTCGCCGCGGGGCTGTTTACGCGAAGCGTCGCGGCACCGCCGCCGGTACTGTTGAGCTCGATGTTCTGAGTGGCGTCCAGATTCGCGAGCTCGAAGGGGCTGGTCGCTACGCTGCCCTTGGTGACGGTCAACCGCGACAACGTGCTGCCCTGCGCGTCGAACCGCGCGGCGCCTGCCGTGTTGACGGTGAGGTTGGTCATCCCGAAGAGATCGACACGACTGTCGCCCGCGGCCGTGTTCGTGATCGCTCCCGCTGCGCCGCCTGAAAAGAGCGAAATCGTGTTTGCGCGAATGCCGTTCGCGCCGCCGTCGGCGGTCTGCCGGATCGGGGCGCCTTCCGCTGCGATGTTCACGGTGCTCGTACCCGCGCCCGCGTCTACGCGCGTGAAGTCGAAGCCTTGGCGCGAGAGCAGGTTGATGAAGCTGTTGTCGCCCGCGATGATCGGTCCGCCGATCGTCAGCGTGCTCGGGCCATTCGTCAGGAGCTGAATGGTCGAATCGGCGGCGCCGGTCACGCTGCCGGTGATCGTCAGCGGCGCGCCGACCAGAGTCGCGTTCTGCACGGGCGTTACAGCCCCGATGTCGCCGTTGACCTGGATGACCGGCGTCGGAGAAAGGATGAACTCGCGGTCGATGTTGATCGTCGGCGCGTCGAGCGAACCCGTGGTGACGTTGTTGCGCGAGACGATGCCGATGCTCGTGGCGGCGTTGAGATTCCCGACTGTTGTCGCATTGTTGAGATTGCTAATCGCGATGCCGCCGGTCTCCGCCGTGATCGTCTCGGTCGCGATCGTATTTCCAGAAGACGCCGAGCTGATGTTGACGCTGGTGCCGACGATGTCGCCGACCTGGATTTGCCCGGCCGCGCCGTTGCCGTTGGACATCGCATTGAGCGTGACAACGCCACCGCCTGCGGAGCCGATGTCGTCGGTGCCATTGCCGCCGATCTGCATGAGGCCGTTGAACGTCGTGATGGAGACATCGCGGGCGTTCACCGGACCACCGGTCTGGACCGAACCAGAGACGCCGGGAAAGAAGTTGAAATTTCCGGCCGTCATCGTCACGTTTTCCGGCCTGATCGTGCCGCCTATTGTCCCCGTCATGATCGAGCAGCAGCCGCGGCCGAACGTGTTGCGCGTGCCCGCGCCGAACGTGAAGCCCGCGCCGTCGAATGTTGCGTTCGTCGCCGTGACGTTTCCGGCGTGAGCCTCGAGGCCGAGCCGCCCAGTGCCCATATTGACGTTCTGCGTGACGTTGATGCTGCCCTGCGTCGTCGTGAGGCTGAGCAGTCCCCCGTTCAGGAATTGCGTGCCGGGCACGGCGGCGGGATCGAAATCCATCGACGCGCCGTTGTTTTCGAACTGGTAGACGCGCGCCTCCGACTGAACTTGAGACGTGCCGGCAGCGGTGATGTTCGGATTGGCGATGACGGTCAGGTTCTGAAGCGCGGTCGCGCCGGTGGTGACGTTGAAGCGCGCCCCTGCGGTCGTGTTGAAGATGCCTTGGCTCGCGGCATCGATCGTGAGGTTCGGCGCATCCGCCAGCAGCGCTGCCGCATCGAATCCGATGCGGCCGCCTTCGGCTCGGCTCGTGAGCGTTACCGCCCGCCCCTGCAAATCGAGCGGATTGGCGAATCCGGCAGCGCCGATCGTGCGACCGGCGACTGTGATCCCACCCGCTTCGGTTGCATTGCTCGTGCGTACCTCGAAAGCCGCGCTGTCGCTGACAGCGGCGACCACGGCGGGGCTCTCGCCGCACGCGCCGGCAACGCTGCTTTCCGCGCACGTGACGCGCAGCGCCACGCCACCCAATCCGCCGGAAGTGTCGATGTCACTGACCCTGATGCTGCCGGTCGTGGAGGTGACGTTCACGCCGCCCGGCGCGTCGATCTCGCCAATCGTGATATCACCGGTAGTCGAGCTGATCGTCGCGCTGCTGCTCGTGTTGATTCGTCCTGCGTCAATCGCACCCACAGTCGAAGACACCGTCACCGGCCCCTGTGTCGTGAGGCTCGCCGCCGAGATCGTCACACCGCCGGGTCCGCTCACGGTGACCGTGTCGCGGTTCGCGTTGACGGTACCCAGCGTGACCGTGCCGAAAAGGCCGTTCACCGGATCGTTCTGTGTCGCCTGGAAGCTCGTGAATTTGGGCAGACTCGCCGGCGAGCTTTGCCGCGTGTACGAGTTCACGGTAAGCGCCGTGTGACCCTGCAGCGTCACCGGCAGGCTGGCAGTCGTAACAGGCGGCGGCCCCTCGCTTGGCACCGTTGTATCGCCTTCCGGCACGACAATCGTCGGGATCGTCAAAGCCCCGTTGTGGGCGCGCAGCGCTATCGACGGATCGGAGTTGAAGACGCGCTGGTTGAAACCGACGAACGTCGGGTTGTCGATCGTAACAGTCGTGTCGGTCGCGTTCGCGTTCACGGTGAGGCCTCCGGCCGGCCGCGTGATGGTCGCGAGATAGCTCATGCCGGCAGGCGCGACGCCGAAGCTGAAATCGGGCCGGCTGGGCACCGGTCCGTTCAGGTTGATGCGCGACTCGCCGTTGGTCCTTACTGTGAAGACGCGCTCGGCGTTCACGTTGAGCGGCAATGCCGCGGTTCCGATCCCGCCGCCGCTCGCCGGGTCCGTCAACAGCGTCACGTCGACGGCCGTGACCTGCGACCCCAGCGCAAAAATACCGGCGCCGGCATTGGCGCCCGACGTGATCGTCACGGACTCGTTGACGTTGTTGTTGGTGCTCGTGAGCGCGCTCGCCGTAACCGTGTTGACGTTGACGCTGCCCGTCGCGGTCAGGTTCACCGTCGCCGAGTCGCAGCTGAACGGATTGTTGCCGCAGGTCGTCGAGGTCGCGGAAACGTTTTCAGCGTTGAGATCGGTGTCGGATCCGATATTCACGGTTGCGCTGCGGAACGTCCTGCTGTTCGTCGCGCTGGCGGTGACGCTGCCGCCATTGTTTACCCGCGCGAAGATCGAGGCGTTGCCGAACGTGTTGCCCGCTACCGTGAGATTGACGTTGCCGGCGGTCGTGATCGGCTGACCGTTCGTGTTGATCAACGACCGTGCCGAGATGTCGACCTGCCCCGCTCCGGCATTGACCGCGCGGGTGCTGACGGACGAATCCGTTCCGGACGCGGTGAGATTGACAACGCCGCCGCCGGTCGCCATCGCGTCGAAAATGGTGATCGAGTTGCCGGTCGAGTTCATCGTCACCGGACCGGTGGTGGTCACGGCGTTCGTATTCGGGTCGTTGTCGAATGTTCCGACGTTAATGGAAGCCGGCGCTGTGATATTCAGGCTTCCGCCCGTGACGGTATTCAGCCGCACGACGTCGTTGGTGGTGTTTGGCGTTGCGACGCCCGTCGTGAGATCGATCGCGCCGGTTCCTGCATTGAGGGAGAGCAGCGTGCGGTTATTGTCGAACACCGGCACGAATGGAGTCGTCGGATTGATCCCGTCATTGGTGACGATCGTGATCGGAGCGCCCGCCGCGCCGCTGCCGATGGTCGACAGCGTCGGATTGTTGAAGCTCTGAATACTCGGCGCGTTGAGAGCGATGCCGCCGCCGGCGGTGGTGATGTTCGCCGCGAGCTCCATCCGATTCGGCGGCGTGCCCCGCGGGTCGGTCGGCGTCCACGCGGCGACGGTCGCAGTGAGGCTCTGTCCGGGGCGCACGAGGTTCACATCGTTTACGAAGCGCATATAGCGCCCCGCGTGCAGGATCACGTTCCCGGCCTGCGCGGCGAGCGCGGCCGGCGAGATCGTGACGACGTTGTCGATCGTATCGGTGATCTCGTCGATGATCGACGAAATAGCGCCGCCGAGGTCGGCGATGAACAGATCGAGCGGATCGAGAAACAGCGTGCCCAGCGCGCCGTTCGCGGCACTCAGATCCGAGCGTCCGGCAAAGAGGAGATTCTCTTTTCCGGAAACTTCCGCGAAGCCCCCGTTGCCGCGCCGCGGTCCGCCGCGCGCGCTCAGGTCTCCGAAATACTGCGTCGACTTGTCCGCCCAGACGATCACACGACCGCCGTCACCCGCGTCCGTAGCATCCGCGCGCAAGGTCGCGTTCGCCCCGATGAGCGTGCGCGACGCGTTCTGTACGGATGCGTTGGCGCCCTGGTAATCGCCGCCGACGCGAATCTGCCCGCCCCCGGTCGTGCCCGATGCATCGACGGCGCCATGTTCCACAACGGCAACACGCTCACCCAGCAGCTTCACATCGCCGCCGCGTCCCGCCAGCCCGTGCGCGGTGATGGCGCCGGCCACTCGCGTTTGTCCGCTCGCCGACTGGACGAGAATGTCCCCGCCTGTATTACCCGAGGCCGAGATCGTGCTGCCGGCCGAAAGCGTGACGTCGCCTTGCGCCTTCAGCACGACGCGCCCGGCCGCGTCGCGCACCAGCGCGTTCGCGCGCACGTCGCCGCTATGCTTGAGCGTCCCGGCGAATACGCCGACCGCGCCGCCGTCGGCGAGCAGCCTGCCGATGTTCAATACCGAATCGGTCGGCGCCTGGATCTCGAACTGCACACCTTCCAGATCGAGACTGCCGATCGTCAGCTTGCGCCCTGCGGCAAGCACGAGCTGCCCGCCTTCGGTCTCGACCACGCCGCTGTTCTCGATCGACGGCGCCACGAGCACGATGTTTCCGCCGGTGCCTGCCTTGATCCAGCCTTGATTGAGGATCGACCCCGAGCTCCCATCGCCTTGGAACTTGAGCTTCCCGGCGAGAAAGTCGCCGTCGAGCATGTTGAGCGTCGAGCCGACGAAGCCCGCGGTATTGATGACGCCGGTCGCGCCGATCACGATGCCTGCGGGATTGATCAGGAAGACACGGCCGTTCGATAGAAGCTGACCGTGGATCTGCGAAATCTCCGCGCCGACGACGCGGTTCAACACCGCGCTCGCTGCAGACTGCTGCGAGAACTGCGTGATGCTGCCGGCTGGAATCGAAAAGCCCTGCCAGTTGATGATGGCATTGGGCGAGTTCGTGACGCGAAGATTCTGCGTGCCGAGTCCCTGAAACTGGACGTTGCCGCTGACGACCTGGGGACCTGTGGGATTAGCCCATGCGGGCGCAAGGCTGAAGCAACTGCTCACAGCCACGGCCATCGGCCGCAGCAGCCACGTCGTACGTTTCACGCGGTTCTCCCCTGTCTTCGCGCCGCTATACGCGAGCGGCGCGGTGCAGTCCTGCTAGCTTACATGTTGCACGCGCGAGCCGACAGCGGCCACGCGATAGTTCCTTAACGTAGCGTCGGCGCCGCCGAAACCGCCGAGCGCACGAGCGTCTCGGCCATTGCCGCACCGAACCGGCGTGCCACGCGCTCCGCTATGTTTTCGCGCGGTGTGAAATCGACGATGTCTTCGGCCTTGATGATTTCGCGAGCGACGTAGTCGACGCTGCCCAGCGCATCGGCCAGACCAAGCTCCACACTGCGAGTCCCCACCCACAGCAGCCCCGAGAAGAGCTCCGGCGTTTCTTTGAGCCGCTCCCCGCGCCCTTGACGTACAACAGTGATGAATTGTTTGTGGATTTCTTCGAGCATCGTTTCCGCGTATTGGACTTGCGACTCGCGTATCGGTGAGAACGGATCGAGAAAGCCCTTGTTCTCGCCGGCCGCGAGGAGACGCCGCTCGACACCCAGCTTCTCCATAAGGCCGGTGAATCCGAAACCGTCCATCAGCACGCCGATCGAGCCGACGATGCTGCCCTTATCGACATAGATCTGATCCGCCGCGACCGCCACGTAATAGCCGCCCGAAGCGCAGATATCCTCCACCACCGCGTACAACGCGATGTTCGGGTATTTGACGCGCAGCCGCTTGATCTCGTCGTTGATGTGTGCGGCCTGAACGGGACTTCCGCCGGGGCTGTTGATGCGCAGGATTACGCCCTGCGTACGCTTGTCCTTGAACGCTTCCTGCAAGCCGAGGATCACGTTGTCGGCACTCGCAGCACTCTCGGGACCGATAACGCCCCGAAGCTCGACCAGCGCCGTGTGCTTGCCGGAAGAAGAGTCCTTCTTGCCGACCCAGCCCATGCCGATGAAAAGCAGCACGAACAGATAAATGAACAGCAGCAGCTTGAAAAAAATGCCCCACTGTCGCGCGCGGCGCTGTTCCTGTATCGCCGCGAGCGCGACCTTCTCGAGCGCTCGGCGTTCCCAGTGGTTATCGGCGGTGCTGCGATCGATCTCGGCCATGACGTTACCTGCGTAGCGGACGTGCGCTAAGTATATAGCGGACGCTCACACGGCAAGTTTCGCGCCCGTCTCATGCATTGCGCGCAAACCACGCCCGCAGCTCGCCGCAATCGCTGACGCACGCCAGCGGCTCGTGCTCGAGGAGCTCGCGCATTTCGTGCGCACCATGACACACCGCGACGCGCGCGACGCCCGCCGACCTGGCCATCTGCATGTCATGCGTGGTGTCGCCGATCATGAGCGCACGGTCCGCGGCGACGTCCAGCGCTTCGAGTATCCGGCGGAGCATTCCCGGGTCCGGTTTGGAGTGGCCTTCGTCTGCGCAACGGGTCGCATGAAAGCATTCCGCAAGGCCCGCTGCTGCCAGCGCTCGATCCAGCCCCCGACGGCTCTTGCCGGTCGCAACGGCGAGCAGATGGCCACGCCCGCGCAGCTCGGCCAGCATCTGCTCGACGCCGGCGAACAGTGTCGTGTGCGCGTCGTGCTCCAGAAAATGATGGCGGTAGCGCTCGACCACCCGCGGGTACTCGCTCGGTGGAAGCGCAGGCAGGATGTGCGCCATCGTATCGTTCAAACCCAACCCGATCACGAAGCGCGCCTCGCGTTCGCTCGGCACCGGGAGGTCGAGGTCGCGACAGGCAGCCTGCAGCGAACCGGCGATGCACGCGGCGGAATCCATGAGCGTGCCGTCCCAGTCGAACACGAGGAGATCAAACCGTGTGGGCATCGGCGGGCGCGAGGGTGGCGAGGAAGGCAACAAGCTCCGGCGCGAGCGGCGCTTCGTACGTCACCCGCCGCTCAGTTACAGGATGGACGACGGTTATCCGGCAGGCGTGCAGGAACATGCGCTTCAGGCCCTGCCGAAATAACGCGTGATTCAGCTCGAAATCGCCATATTTGTCGTCGCCCGCGATGGGGAAGCCGAGGTGAGCCAGGTGAACGCGAATCTGATGGGTGCGGCCGGTCTTGAGCTCCGCTTTCAGCAGGCTGAAGCCGGGGAAGCTGCGCTCGAGTCTGAAAATCGTGTGGGCGGCCTGCCCCTCCGATTCCACCCGCACCCGCCGCTCGCCGGAGCGCAGTACGTACTTATGCAGCGGCAGGTTCACGTTCTGCTTCGCGTTGCGCCAGCGCCCCTTTACCAGCGTCAGATAGAACTTGTGCGCCGATCCTTCGCGCAACTGCGCATGGAGCGCCGTGAGCGCCGAGCGCTTCTTGGCGAGCAGCAGGACGCCGGATGTAGCGCGGTCGAGCCGGTGCACGAGCTCGAGGAACCGCGCCTGCGGCCGTTCCCGCCGGAGCTGCTCGATCGCGCCGACCGAAACGCCGCTGCCGCCGTGAACCGCGACGCCCGCGGGCTTGTCGATCACGAGGAGCGCATCGTCTTCGTGGATGATCCGCCCCGCGAGCGCCGGGGCAACCGCGCCACTTTTTTTCGCCTCGCCGGACCGGCGCGTAGTGCTCCGTACCGGAGGCAGCCGCAGGCGATCGCCGGCCCTTAGGCGGTGATCCGGTCCTATCCGGCCGCTGTTCACCCGCACTTCGCCGCTTCGCAGGATCCGGTAGATGTGACTCTTGGGCACGCCCTTCAGCAGGCGCGTCAGGTAGTTGTCGACACGCTGGTCGTCGCCTTCCTCGCCCACTTCAAGCCACGTTGCCGAATCTTTACTTAACTCATTCATTTGCCTATACTATTCCGTGCTCCCGCCATTATCCCGCGTGCCGATGCACGAGAAAAGCAGCGGGAAGCATGCCGCCCGGACGCGAATAACGCCGCCGGACTTTCGGTTAACGTCGCTCGCCAGGCCCAGTAGCGATATCCAAGTCGATTTACGCGCTCACGGCACTTTCGAATCAGCGGGCACGCGCGAAGAAGCGCGCGGGCCCCGCACGACAACTGCACACTTCTATCGGGTCACCTTTTACGCCTTAAGCGAAGCCCAGTGACTGATTGAGCCCGAGGCCCAGTGCGCGACCCGCGCCGGCCCCTCGCAGTGCAGAAGCTCCCCGTGTCCCGAGCGCGGGAGAAGAAAAAATGAAACGCATGTTGTTCAACGCGACGCAGGCCGAAGAGCTGCGCGTTGCCATCGTCGACGGTCAGAAGCTGATCGATCTCGACATCGAGTCGTCCACCAAGGAACAGCGCAAAAGTAACATCTACAAGGGTGTCATCACCCGCGTGGAGCCGAGCCTCGAAGCCGCTTTCGTCGATTACGGCAGCGAGCGCCACGGTTTTCTGCCGTTCAAGGAAATCGCGCGCGCGTATTTCAAGCCCGGGATCGACGTTGGTCGCGCGCGCATCCAGGACGCCGTCACGGAAGGGCAGGAAGTCATCGTCCAGGTGGACAAGGACGAGCGCGGCACCAAGGGCGCGGCGCTCACCACGTTCATCAGCCTTGCCGGCCGCTACCTCGTCCTCATGCCGAACAACCCGCGCGGCGGCGGCGTCTCGCGCCGGGTCGAAGGCGAAGAGCGTAACGAGCTGCGAGACATCATCGACCAGCTCGAGATCCCCCAGGGCATGAGCGTCATCGGCCGCACCGCTGCCATCGGGCGGGCGAAGGAAGAGCTCGAGTGGGACCTGAACTATCTCATGCAGCTCTGGCGCGCGATCGAAGGTGCCGCGCACCAGCAGACCGGCGCGTTCCTGATCTATCAGGAATCGAGCCTCGTCATCCGGGCCATCCGGGACTACTTCCACCAGGACATCGGCGAGATCCTGATCGACACCGAGTCGATCTTCGAGCAGGCGCAGCAGTTCATGGGCCACGTGATGCCGAGCAACGTGAATCGCGTGAAGCTCTACAAGGACGACGTACCGCTGTTCTCGCGCTTTCAGATCGAGCACCAGATCGAGTCGGCGTTCTCGCGAGCGGTCCAGCTTCCTTCCGGCGGCGGCGTGGTCATCGACCACACCGAGGCGCTGGTGTCGATCGACGTGAACTCGGCGCGCTCGACCAAGGGCGCGGACATCGAGGAGACCGCCTTCCGCACCAATCTCGAAGCCGCCGACGAGATCGCGCGTCAGCTCCGGCTCCGCGACCTGGGCGGCCTGATCGTCATCGATTTCATCGACATGGAATCGAGCCGCAACCAGCGTGAAGTGGAGAACCGCTTCCGGGAGGCGCTGCGATTCGACCGTGCGCGCGTGCAGACCGGAAAGATCTCGCGCTTCGGGCTACTCGAGCTCTCGCGCCAGCGGCTACGGCCCTCGCTCGGCGAGACGAGCCACAGCCCGTGCCCACGCTGCCATGGCACCGGCCACATTCGCGGCACCGAATCGACCGCGCTGCACATCCTGCGGATCATTCAGGAAGAGGCGATGAAGGACAACACGGCGGCCGTGCACGCGCAGGTGCCGATCGATGTGGCGACCTTTTTGCTCAACGAGAAGCGCGTCGATCTCCAGTTGGTCGAGGCGCGGCATCGCGTGAGCGTGACGCTGATCCCGAACATGCACCTCGAGACGCCGAACTATTCCGTCACACGGCTGCGTCACGACGATCTCAACAATACCGAGCCGCTGCCGCCGAGCTACGACATGGTGGACGTGCCGGCCGAGGAAAAAACCATACATGGCATCGCCGCTGAGCCTGCGGCGCCGCGTGTGGAAGCCGTAGTGAAAGGCATCACGCCTCAGCAGCCGGCTCCAGTGCGTCGCGAAGAAGCCCCGGCGCCGGCGGCCGCACCCGCGCCGGCGATGGAGGAAAGCCATTCGATCATCGGGAAAATCTTCGGCTGGTTCAAACGCAAACCCGGCGAGGAGTTGCCGGCGCCGGTCGAGCCCCAGCAACGACAGGCTGCTCCGCGGCCGGCGCAACGGGGCAGGCGCGACATGAATCGTTTCCGGCCGGAGGCGCGAGAAGGCGCTGCCGCCGGATCGCGCGAGCCGCGTATCGAAGGCGCATCCCAGCAGCCGCACCGCGGCAGGCTGGAAGGCACGCCTCCGGAGCACCGGCGCGATCGTGACGCGATGCGCAGCCGCCGTGGCGGCGAAGGTCGCGGCGAGCGCGGCGACCGCGCGGAACGTGCCGACCGCGGAGAGCGCGCTGAGCGTACGGAACGCGGTGAGCGTGGCGCTGAGCGCCGCCCGCACGGCGGCGGTGGCGAGCAGCGACAGCGTCAGCAGCGCCCGGGCAGACCCGAGCAACAGCCCGAGCGCGAACGCGCGCCGCAGGCACAGCCGCAACAACCTTTGGTCGAGTCACAGTCCGCGGGTGAAACGCCACAGCGCACCGAAGGCCCGCAGCGCGAGCACGGCGAAGGCCGCGGACGCGGGCGCCGACGCCGTGGTCGTGGCGATCGCGGCGAAGGTCGAACGGAACGCACCGCGCCTGCCGCTGCGGTCGAACCGGCGGCCGCCGAGCCGGCGCCGCAGACCGAATTCGCGACCGACACTCAGATCGCGATCGAGCAACCCCGGCCCGTAGAGCCAGTCCCTGCGCTCACCGCCGAAGCCGCCGCACCGCACGCCGCGTCGGGCGAATCGTGGAGCCCGCCGGCCGCAGTGGCCGAGGAACCCGAAGTGGTGCGCGAAGCGCCGCAGAGCAGCGCACCCATCGCAGAGGTATCCACGCCCGCGCTCAGTGGTGTGCGCGCCGATTCGTCCTCGGTGCTTGCGGCGCTTCGGATCGCCTCCTCCAGCGCGCTGGTGCAGGTGGAGACCGACCCGGGCAAGGTGCGCCCTTTCGTCGCCGCCGAAGAAGCGCCGCGGCCGCCGCGCGTACGCCGCGCTCCGCCGCCGATCTCCAACGAGCCCTTGATTCAGGTGGAAACGCGGCGCCGGGAGCACGCACCCGAAGCGTTTACGTAGAGATCTTTTCCTGAAGGTGGCGCAGCAGCCCCTGCGCCGCCTGCTCCACCATATCGAGCACGACCTCGAAACCCTGCGGGCCTCCGCCGTACGGGTCGGGCACTGCGCACGCGCCGGTGGGACAGAACTCCATGAAGAGCTTGACCTTGTGCGCCTGCTCCGGAGGACACCAGCGCTTCAACGTGCGCAGGTTCTCATCGTCCATCGCGAGGATGTAGTCGAACTCGGCGAAGTCTTTGCGGGTCACCTGCCGCGCCCGCAGCGACGACAGATCGTAACCGCGGTTCGCCGCCGCATCGGCCGCGCGCGCATCCGGGGGCTCGCCGACGTGCCAGTCGCCGGTGCCGGCCGAATCGATGACGATCTCGCGCTCGAGTCCTGCCTTTTTCACGAGATGTCCGAAGACGCCTTCGGCGGTCGGCGAGCGGCAGATATT
>DASPNJ010000041.1:0-22500 GCA_035626595.1 Burkholderiales bacterium | reverse complement strand
CTGGGTTAGTAGATTTGCGGTAACGCCACTTGTCGCCCTGATGTAACTGACGGTGTCAATGCCTGAACCCCCATCGAATCCGTCTTTCAGGGCCCCACCATCGAGAACGTCATGGCCGTCACCGCCGAACAGAAAATCGTTGCCGTCGAGGCCAAAGAGCAGATCGTCGCCTGCCAGTCCGTGAAGATCATTGTGAAAGCTGTCGCCGGTCAGAACATCATTACCGTTCGTGCCCTGCAGATTGTCGACGCCCGTGAACGTGTCGCCGGCGGCCTCCCCCGTACTTTCCGCGGGATTCGACATGTTGATGACGATACCATCGACCGATACGTCGACAACGGCAAGGTCGAGATCGGCGCCGCCGATGAGCTGGTCTGCGCCAGGACCGCCGACGAAGACGTCAGCGCCGTCTCCGCCCTCGAGCACGTCATTACCGCCGCGCCCGCGAAGAGTATCGCTGCCGCTTCCGCCGATGAGGTAATTTCTCGCATCGTCACCGGACAATTCGTCGACAGATCCCGAGCCGATCAGTCCTTCGATGCTCACATACGTGTCGCCGGCGGCGTGTCCCGCATTGAGCGCGGGCATTAGCAAATCGGCAGTCACTCCGATAGTCACTGAAAGCGCGCCCTGTATATACGTAGCGAAGTCGAAGCCATTGCCGCCGTCGATTACGTCTGCACCAGCGCCACCCTCCAGCTTGTCGTTACCGTCCCCACCGCGTAACACGTCGCTGCCTGCATAGCCTTCGATGTAGTCATCGCCGCCCAAGCCGAGGAGTTGATCGTTTCTTAGTGTGCCAACCGGGAGTAGTGGCGCAATCGGCACCTGCGAAAGATCATCGCCTGCTACTCCGGTGCTGTTGTCGCCAACGCGAAGCACGCTGTTATTGTCGAATCTCACGTTGCTGGTCGTGATGCTGCGCAGCGACATCGCAACTTCGATCGTCTTGCCGTCATAGCTGAAGAACACCGAAGTGCCGCCATCGGTCAGGCCGACCGCTGCGGCGGAAATGGTCGTGTCATCGAAGCGGATCACGTCCACACCAGGATTAAAGACAGCGATGGAGCCTGTTAAAGTCGACCAGAGATAAACGGCCATGAGACTTCTCCGCGGTGTGTTGTGAAGCGAGATTCGCGTGGGCGCGCGTTCAAGACGTTACGCGAATCGAAGTGTCCGGGCTATGAGGCGGCAAGCCAATTGCGCCGCCTAGCGTGGCATCGTTCCGCATCTCTGGATCGTGCGCGCCGCCTAACGCGACGCTAGCTGCTGAGCCCTTCTGGGCCCCAGCCTAGCACTACTGTGTCATTGTGGGCGGAGCCAATGGCTCCGTCGATGAAACTGCGACACGGTCTCGTGACGTGCGCCACGAGATCGCCACGGCGCCGCCGGCGCCTCGCGATGACATAGTACGGCTACGCCGGGACGACGGGGTGCGCAGCGGAGGCGAGCCGGCGCGCCGATTTGTGCCGCAGTCCGAGGGACCGCTGATCGCAGATGATCAGCGGTCCGTAAAGCGCGAGGTTCGTGTGCGGGTGGTCGTGTGTTGACCGCCCGCCGCGAACCGTAGCACGCGCACCATGAGGCGGGACGGCTCGCGTTCGCTGCGCCTTGCCACGAGCGAATAAATGGCTCGTAGTACTCCGACCCCGTTGTCCTGGATTCCCGCCTTCGCGGGAATGACGGTCATAGCCGAGGTTTCGAGGCCGCCTTCGCGGGAATGACGGTTACAGCCTCAGCAGGCGCTCGGCGTTGCCGTGCGCGATCTTCGCGCGGTCGTGTTCGCTGATCGGGAGCGCCTTCAGGAACGCCGCGCCGACCTTGTTGGATTCGTACGGCCAGTCCACTGAAAAGAGGATGTTGTCGGCGCCGAGCTCGAGCAGGCTGCAGACCAGCGCCGGCACCGAGAACGCGCCCGCGGTCGTGATGACGAGGTTTTCGCGCATGTAGTCGAGCGGGTGGCGCTTCAGTCCGCGGCGCTTCGCCACGTAGCCGGTGTGGTCGCCGAGCCGGTGCATGCCGAACGGCAGGCCTTCGCCCATGTGACCGAGGATGATCTTCAGCCGCGGAAAGTCGTCGAACGCGCCGGAGAATAGTATCCGCAGAAAGTGGATGCTCGCGTCCACGGCGAAGCCCCACGCGGCGCGCGAGATCTCCGGGAAGCCTTCGAAATATTTCTCCATGAGCGAAGCGTGCGGAATGGCCGGGTGCAGGTAGATCGGCACGTCGTGCGCCTGCGCGCATTCGAAGATGCCCCAGTACTTGCGGTCGTCGAGAAAGCTGCCGCGCGTATGACCGTTGATCATCGCGCCCTTGAAGCCCATCGCGAGGGTGCGCTCGAGCTCCTTCACGGCGGCCTCCGGCGCCGTCATCGGCAGCGTCGCGAATGCGGCGAAGCGCGTCGGGTGCGCCTCCACCGCCGCGCGCATGAGCTCGTTCGCTTCCGCCGCCATGTCGATGGCGATTTCGGGGTCGTAGCATTCGGGGCCGGGTTGCGTGAGCGATAGCACCTGCAGATCGATGCCGGCCGCGTCCATCGCCGCGATGCGGCGCTCGCCGATGTCGTAGAGCTCGGCTTCGATGTCGTGGCCGATGTGCGCGCTGCGGTCGGCGAACACCGCCCGCGGCTGGCCCTTGGTTTTCTGCCGCTGCAGCGGCGAGCCGAAGTGCTCTTCGAGCGTGATGACTCTCAAGCGCGCGTCTTTCCTCACTCGAATTTCACGTTCGCCGCCTTCGCGACCTTGAGCCACTTTTCCGATTCGGCCCGGAAGAACGCACTGAATTCCTCCGGCGAGTTGCCGACGGCGATGCCGCCCATCTCCAGGATGCGCTGGCGGATCTCCGGCGTCTTCACGATGCGCGCGACGTCTGCGCTCACGCGCCGCACGATGTCGCGCGGCACGCCGGCCGGCATCGAGAGGCCCTGCCACGAGGTCGCGTCGAAGCCCTTCAGCCCGGACTCATCGAGGGTCGGCACGGCGGGCAGCAGCGGAAAACGGTCCTTCGTCGAGACGCCGATCGCGCGCAGCTTGCCGTCCTTCACCTGCGGGATCACGCCGACCGCGAGATTGAACGCGAGCTCGACGCGCCCGGCGATCTGGTCGATGAGCTGCGCCCCACCGCCGCCCTTGTAGGTCACGAGCACGATGTCGATGCCGGCCTGCTGCTTTAGCAGCTCCATCGCGAGATGGTGGCTCGCGCCGCCGCCGCTCGACGCGTAATTGAGCGCGCCCGGCTTTTTCTTGGCGAGCGCAACCAGGTCGGAGACGTTCTTCACCGGCAGCGAAGGGTGGACGAGCAGGAGCATCGGCATCGATGCGATCAGCGTCACGTGCGTGAAATCCTTGAGCGAATCGAACCCCGGGTTTGAAAGCACGCGCGAGGCCATCGCCTGCGCCACGGCAACGAAGCACATCGTGTAGCCGTCCGCCGGGGACTTCGTGCAGATGCTGGTGCCGATGTTGCCGCCCGCACCCGGACGGTTGTCCGCAACCACCGGCACGCCCCAGCCGTCCGACAGCGGTCGCGCGATGAGGCGGCCGAGCGTATCGGTCGCGCCGCCCGGCGGGTAAGACAGAATCATCCTCACGGGTTTCACGGGATAGCTCTGGCCCTGCGCGGCAATGACCGGTGCAGCACCCGCCGCTGCGATCAGCAGTGCGATCGTCTTTGCGAACATTTTCATGCGGTTCTCCTCAGAAGCCGTTTTCGAACAATCGCTGAACCTCGGCCGTCGTGCAGCCTTCGAGACCCAGCTTCGCCAGATTCAACCCGTTCTGCCGGTAGTGTTTGCCCGTGATGGCGCTCGCGATCGTCACCACCGCGTCGGATACCGGCATCGACAAGCCCGCGATCCGCGCGAGCTCCGTGAACGGCACCAGACCGAACGGAATGTCCTCGTTGAAAAATCGATGATCCACCGTCGAGGGCGCGCGTATCCACCGGTTCGGCGCGCTGTTGTGAAAGACGTGATACGCGGTGCCTCCGGCGCGGCCGTTCTCGTCGGTATAACCCATGTGGAAGAAATGCTCGGAGAGCTTGTCCACACGCACGCCGAACGCAGCCGCGAGCGCGACACGCTCCTCGTCCAGCCGGTCGATCAACGCGCCGACCGAAGGCGTGATGCCTTCGTAGTAATGCATGTATTCCACGCCGGATTCGACACGCCCGATATTGCACAGGAACGCCGGTGGGTGGTGTATCGCATTCGTATAGGGAAACGCCGTGTCGAGCAGCGTCGGCACCGGATAGATGGACGGCAACAGCGGACGCATGCGCTCCGCCAGCTCGTCGGTGCGCTTGCCGGGGAAGGCCGAGAAGCGCAGTCGCGCGGACACCTTGGAGATACGCACGCGATCGGCCGCGAGCTTGCGGCAGATGTACGGGAGCGTCGAGCTGACGCACACGACCGGCTTCGCGCGCCCGCAGCGGCGAAGCGCCGCCGGCAGCAGTGTGAGCGTCTGTCCTGGTGCAGCCATCAGGATCTGATCGTCCGCGAGATGCGGCGCGGTGAGCGAAACGATGTCTTCGTGTGCCTGCGCCGGTGCGAGGATCAGCACCGCGTCGGCGCCGTCGATGGCGCGCGCCGGGTCATTCGTGATGCGCGCGATCTGCGCGAAGCCTTCGCCCAGCACGCCCTCGTAGTCGATGCCGCCGCGGGTCGCGAGCGGTTCGAG
This sequence comes from Burkholderiales bacterium, assembly GCA_035626595.1. Classification (GTDB taxonomy): domain Bacteria; phylum Pseudomonadota; class Gammaproteobacteria; order Burkholderiales; family SG8-41; genus JAQGMV01. Next base: position 17,824 of record DASPNJ010000041.1, on the reverse strand, counting down.
GGTGGACGGGCTGCGGCCCCACAGCGCAACCTCGTAGCCGCGCAGCGTGAGATCGGCGGCGGCCGCACAGCCGCCGTTGCCGGCGCCCATCACCGCGATGCGGCGCACGCTCAATCCTCTTTTTCGATGCCTTTGGCTTTGACGATGGCGCCGAAGCGGTCGAGCTCGGCTTTCATGAACGCGCCGAAGTCTTCGGGGTTCGCGTCGGACGCGACGTGCCAGCCGAACGCCGCGATCTGCTTCGCGACGGCAGGATCTTTCAGCGCAGCGGAGATCTCCGTGCTCAAACGCTTGCGGATCTGCGGCGGCATGTTCGCCGGTCCCACGATCCCGTACCAGGAGCCAGACTCGGCGCCTTTCACACCGAGCTCGGCGAAGGTGCGCGTTTCAGGGAGCCACGGCACGGCGCGCCGGGTGCTCGCGACACCGAGCACTTTCACTTTGCCGAGCGGCTGATTGGTATAGGCGGCAAGGGGGCTCCCGATCATGAGATCGACGTGACCGCCCATCAACGCGGCGAGCGCGGGTGCCGCGCCCTGGAAGGGCACGTGCGTGAGCTGAATGCCGGTCGCGGATTCGAGGAGCGCGAACGCGACATGACCCGCGCTGCCGACGCCCCACGTGCCGTACGTCATTTTCTTCGGATTGCGCTTGGCGGCTGCGATCACCTCCTGCAGGCTGCTTTCCGGCAGCGTCGGCCGCGCGATCAGGACGAACGACGCCGTGGCGACGAGCGCGACCGGATCGAAGTTGCGGATCGCGTCGTACTGCAGCGCCTTGTAGATGTGCGGGCTGATCGAGTGCGTATCGCCGTTCGCCATGAGCAGCGTGTACCCGTCGGGCGCGGACTTCGCGACGAAGGTCGAGCCGATGGTGCCGTTCGCGCCCGGCTTGTTGTCCACCAGCACGCGCTGGTTGAGCCGCTTCGACAACGCGTCGGCGATGATGCGAGCGGAACCGTCGGTGGTGGATCCGGGCGGCCACGGCGCCACGATTCTGACCGGCTTCTCGGGGTACTGCGCGCCGGCCACGCCGGCAGCGATCGCGAGCACGGCTGCTGCGATGATGTGACTGCACTTGCTCATGCCTATGGCTCCAGTTTGACTGCGTATTTCCGCAGCTTTTCTTCATCGACTTCGATGCCGAGGCCCGGGCCGGTCGGCACAACGAGATGGCCTTCGCGGTACTCGAACGGCGTCTTGATGATGTCGTCCAGGTACTTGCGTCCCGCGATCTTGGTGCGGCCGATCTCCGCGGTCGAGGTCACCGGTATCGTGCCGGCGAGCGAGATCTCGGGCGCAGCCGCCGCGAGTTGCAGATTCGCCGCGTTGCCGATGCCCATTTCGGCGGAGCCGTTGATGTCGCACTGCATGCCGAATGCGCCCGCGACCGTGAGCAGGCGCTTCGCTTTCCAGAGGCCGCCGGGCTTGGTGTAGTACACCGACAGGTACTGGGCCGCGCCCGCCGCGGCGATCGCCGTCACATCGCGTTCGGTCCACGCGCTTTCATCGGCCATCACCGGCACGTCCACGCGCGCGGAGACTTCCGCCATCGCCCGGATGCCGTCAACCGGCTGCTCCGCGTACGAGATCCCGATGTCGCTCATGCGCCGGATCGCGGCGACGGCATCGCGCCAGTTGCGATAGCCCTGATTTGCGTCGACGCGGATGCGCGGCTTGTCGCCGATCGCCTTGCGTACCTGGCGCACCATTTCGACGTCGCGTTCGATCTCGACGCCGATCTTGATCTTGAGCGTCGTGATGCCTTCTTCGATCACCTTCGCCGCTTCGGCGACCGCCTCGTCGATCTCCATGAGGCCGATGCTGTGCGCGAGCTCGACCTTGTCGCGCACGCGCCCGCCGAGCAATTGATAGACGGGCACGCCGATGCTGCGGGCAACGGCATCGAGCAGGGCGACTTCGACGGCGGCCTTGGCATACGGATAGCCGCGTATGGTGCGGTTCATCGCGGTGTGCACCGCCTCGAATTGACGGACGTCCACGTCTTTCAGCGCCGGCGCGAGAAAGTCCCGGATGATCGTGACGGTCGTCTTCGTCGTCTCGCCGTAGCGTGCTGCATCGTCGCCGCCCCACGTCTTGATGACCTGGCCTTCGCCCCAGCCGACGCTGCCGTCGGAGAGCCGCGCGCGCGTGATGACGTAGCCCGATCCCACGGGCGTATCGAGACCGACCCAGCGATGGACGCGCCGTATCGGCAGCGCGACGACGAACGTCTCGAGCTGGACGAGCCGCAGTGCCTCGCTCATGCGCGTCCGACCCGGATCAGCTCGTCGTTGCTGCAGATCCCGCCGGTGAGCGCGTCGAAGCCGCGCTCGGTGATCACGTACATGTCCTCGACGTGGAAGCCCATCTCGCCGGGGACCATGTACAGCGGCTCCATCGTGAACGTGATGTTCGGCTGGAAGACGATGTCGCGGGTATCGGTGAGGTACGGCTCCTCGTGGATCGTCTGGCCGATACCGTGGCCGAGGAATTTGAGCGTCGGCTCGATGTCGTTCGCGCGGCAGATGCGCACGTAATTGCGATAGACGTCCGCGACCGCGGTGCCCGGCTTGAGCATGGTCTTGCAGTCGTCGCGCGCCTCCATGAGCGCGCTCCACGTGCGCTTTTGCCGCTCGGTCGGCTCGCCGACGACGGCGGTGCGCGTCACGTTCGAGCGATAGTTGTCGATGTCGCCCAGCACCTCGATGCGGATGAGGTCGCCTTGCTCGATCTTCTTCGAAGTCGTGCCGCAGTTCGTGATCGAGCTGTTGACGCCGGAGCCGACGCGATACTTGAAATTGGTCGAGCCGGCGGCAATCATCTGGTCCACCAGCCGGCGCGAGACGTCGATCTCGGTCATGCCGACCCGCACCTCTTTCAGCACGTCTCCTATCACGCGCTCGGAGAGCGTGCCGACCTTCCGCAGCGTCTCGATCTCTTCGTCGCTCTTGATCATGCGCGTGCGAAAGAAAATGTCGGCGCACGGTTCGAGCTTCGCCTTCGGCAGCCGCTTCACAAGCTGGATGTAGTCTTTCGCGGGCATGTAATCGAGCTCGATGCCGATCCGGCCTTCAGCCACGCCGGCTTCAATCAGCGCATCGGCCAGCAGATCCGCCGGGTCCTGCGTGAACTGGTTGTAGGCGCGGATGTCCTTGAAGCGCGAACGCGCGCGCGCCTGCAGCTCTTCGACGTTCACGACGATCTGGGCCGCGAAGGTGTCGCCCGCGAGGATCACGATCGTCCGGCGGAAACGGTTCGTCGCATGGCTCGGCACGAGAAACCCGGCCGCGTAGGTGACGTTGTCCTGCGAGAGCGCGACGAGCGCGTCGCAGCCTGCATCTTTCATGGCGGCGCGCAGCCGCCGCAGCGTCTCGTGTTCCTGTGTCATGCGTGTCGTGTGGGTGAAGCGAAGTGATGGGGGAGCCTGATTCTAACGCCCGCCGCGTATGAGTTATGCTGACGGCGGCGCCGTGTTCGCGAACGAAGGTGTGCCGTGCGCGATGATCTTCGTTCGCAACGACCACAGCAGCCACAATCCGAAGGAGGCGATGGATATCGAGGACTTCGCGGAAGCGTGCCGGCTGCTGCACGGCATGCTCGACGAGCTCACCGCATGAGGGGGCAGCCGCGGGATCTGGTGGGCTACGGCGGAAAACCGCCGGAAGTGCGCTGGCCGAACGGCGCGAAGCTCGCGGTCTCCATCGCGCTCAATTTCGAGGAAGGCGCCGAGAGCTCGATCGAAGCGGGGGACCCGGCGGCCGAAACGATCGGCGAAGTCACGACCGTCATCCGGCCCGGGGTGCGCGACATCGGGCAGGAGCAGCTCTTCGCGTACGGCATGCGCGCGGGGCTCTGGCGCGTGCTCGATGCACTTCAGCGATACGACGTCAAAGCGACGTTCTGGATGTGCGGCTACGCGGTGCAGCGTGTGCCGGCGCTTGCGAAAGCGGTGGTCGATGCCGGCCACGAGGCCGCGTGCCATGGCTGGCGCTGGCGTCCGCATGCCGATTTCGCGGACGCAGACGCCGAGCGCACTTCACTCCGGCAGTGCATCGACGTGACGCTCTCCGCCACCGGGACGCGGCCGGTCGGTTTCTACTGCCGCGGCAGCCAGAGCGCGTGGACGCGCGATCTCCTGATCGATCTCGGGTTCGAGTACGACAGCAACGCCCTCGACGACGACCTGCCGTACTGGACGCGGAGCGCCACGGGACGCTCGATCCTCGCGCTCCCGTATGCGATGGACACGAACGACATGAAGTTCTATCACCCGAACGGATTCGTCACGACGGACGATTTCGTCGCCTACGTGACCGACGCGATCGACGCGCTGCGCGAGGAGGGCGCGCGCGGCGCGCCCAAGCTCCTCAACATCGGCTACCACCTGCGCATCGCGGGACGGCCCGCGCGCATCGCGACGCTGACGCGCGTGCTCGAATACCTTCAGCGCCTCGGCGACGACGTCTGGATCGCCCGCCGGGATGCGATCGCGCGCTTCTGGCGCGACCGTTACCCGGCGCCTGGGTAGCATCATTCCCGCAGGCGGGAATCCAGCACGTCCGGCTTACAGCTCCTTGATCTGCACCTTGCGCCACTTGATCGGGCCGCCGGGCGCTTTCGGCAGGTTGCCGAACTGCAGCGAGATCGGTCCCTGCTTGAACCTGCCGTCCCGTGCGTGCGCGGTGACGACGCCGTTGAACACGACAGTCAGCTCGTCACCCTTGGCGTGGATCTCCATGACGTTCCATTTGCCGCCTTTGGGCGGGCCCGCTTTGTAGATCAGCGGCACCGGGACGCGGGCGACGTCGACGATCGCCGCGGTGGCGTACTCCTGCCCGGGGCGCAGATCGTAGATGTTCGCTTCATAGGCGTTCGCCGAGCCGATCTTCCGCGGATCGCTGATCCGGACGAAGATGCCGCTCTGCGTAGTCGTCTCCGCATAGAACTCGGCGCGGAGCTCGAAGTCCTTGTAGGACTTCTTGGTGACGAGGTGTCCGCCCTTACCCTTGTCTCCGACGATCGCGCCGCCCTCGGCACGCCAGTTCACGTCGCCGACGCGATCGAAGTTCTCGAGCCCTTTCTCACCGTCGATCAGCGAAACCCAGCCATCACGCAGCCCGTGCGCGCAACCGGTAATCGTAAAGGCAATGACCAGCAGTGCTGCCGCGACGCCTGATAAGCGCTTCATTGTGTTCCTCCCCTGTTGATGATCCGGACCGGGCGGGCTTTCACCGCCCGTCTTGCGTCGTAAAGCATGGGCGCAGGCATTCGGAGCGTCAACGCTGCGGTGCAGCGTGCGTTATCCTCAGGCGCCCATGGCAAAACCCTTCTACGGCTGGCGCATCGTCGCTGCCGGCGGCGCACTCCAGTTCCTGCAGAGCATGCTGCTCAACCAGGCCTTCGGCGCCTACGTCGCCGCGCTGGTCGAGCAGAAAGGCTGGAGCAGGACGTCGCTCTCCGGCGCGGCGGCGCTGAAATCGACCGAGACCGCGATACTCGGTCCGGTCCTCGGCTGGCTCGTCGACAAGTTCGGCTCTAAGGGCATCATCCGCATCGGCATCGTGCTCTTCGGCATCGGCTTCATGCTGCTCAGTCAGACCGATACGCTGATCGCGTTCTATGGCGCGTTTGTGGTCCTCGCGCTCGGCGCGAGCATGTGCAGCAACTTCCCCGTGAGCGTCGCGATCATCCAGTGGTTCGAGAAGCGGCGCGCCCGCGCGCTCTCGATGTGCCAGTTCGGGATGGCGCTCGGCGGAATCTTCGTCTTCGTCGTCGCGTGGTCGATCGAGGTGTGGGGCTGGCGTGTCACCGCGTTCGGCTCGGGCGTTGCCATCATCGCGATCGGCTGGCCGCTCGCGAGCATCTTCCGCACGCGGCCCGAGGACCACGGCTGGCACGTCGATGGATTGCCGCCAGTGCCGCACGTCGCGGGACAGCCCGCGCCCGCAGCGCTGCCCGCGTTTACGCCGCGCGAGGCGCTGCGCACCGGCGCGTTCTGGCTGATCTCGCTCGGGCACGCGTTCTCGCTCCTGGTCGTCTCCGCGGTCAACGTGCATGCGATCAACCACATGCGCGAAGGGCTGGGCTATTCCATCGCGCAGGCGTCGATCGTGATCTCGCTCGTGACGGTCGGGCAGTTCATGGGCGTGATGCTCGGCTGGGCCGTGGGCGACAAGTTCGTCAAGCGCAAGATCGCCGCCGTGTGCATGTTCCTGCACGCCGCGGGGATGCTCATGCTCACGTACGCGACGGGACCGATCATCCTCGGCCTGTCCGCGATCGTGCACGGCGTCGCCTGGGGCTTGCGCGGACCGTTCATGCAGGCGATCCGCGCCGACTACTTCGGCCGGCGCTCGATCGGCATGATCATCGGGCTCTCCGCGCTCATCACGGTGTTCGGGCAGATCGGCGGGCCGATGATCGCGGGTGGGCTCGCGGATCTGACCGGCGATTACCGCGTCGGCTTTACGCTGCTGGCGGTGTTGTCGGCGGTCGGCTCGCTGTTCTTCTGGACGGCTCGTCGGCCGAAGCAGGTGGTGGCGGAGCCCTGAGCCGATTTCAGGCTGCCGGAGCCTCTGAGCGGCACAGCGCCATAAGGGCACTCAGGTTTTTGTCGACGTCGAGACCCCAGATGCGTTCGGCGAGCTCAGCGCTGCGCGTGTCGCCGAGCACCGGCACGGCGAGGCTCATGAACTTCTGCTGGAGATCCGCGTCGCTGGGCGGGTTGTCCGGGCTGTAGCCGCGCGCGTGCTCGGTGTGGTGCTCCAGGCGCGTGCCATCTGCGAGCGTCACGGTGAGCTTGGTTTCGTCCTTGCGCAGCGCGGTGCTCGATTCGATGGACACCTTCTGCCGCAACGCGACCACGTCGTTCTCGACCGCGCGTGCATCCGTGAATTGCGCCGGTAGCGCCTGGCCGTCCAGGAGCGTGACCGCGATCGCGTGAAAGGGGCTGAATTTCGATTGCATGCCCGTGCGCGGCTCCTTGATTCGCATCTGCTCCAGAACCTGCGGATGAACCACGGCATGCATGCTGCGAATGCGATCGTAGGCAGTGCCGAGGCGGCCGCGCAACGCGAGCACGGCATCGAGGGCCGGATGTACCACGCCGCCGCAGGAATACAGCTTGTAACCCTTACGCAGGAAACGGTATTCACGGCCGAGAGCAGTCAGGATGCTCTGCTGGTCGATTGCGCCGCACGCCACTTCGAAAAACCCGCGTGAGCCTTCCAGTCCCTCGAGCGGCCCGGTCAGTCCGAGTTGAGCGAGGGAAGCGCACTGGAGGCCGTTCGCACATGCGTTGCCCGCATGCAGCGGCTTCACCATCGAGCCGAAGCTCACGCGCAGTCCGGCGGCGTGGCTCGCCGCGGCCCCCAGCGCGTGGGTCGCCTGCGTCGCGTCGAGCCGGAGCAGATTGATGGCGGCCGCGGCCGCGCCGAGCGTGCCCACCGTACCGGTGCTGTGCCAGCCCGGCTCGTAGTGCGTTAACTGTGTGGCGAGGCCGACGCGGCCGGCGACCTCGTAGCCCGCGGCCATGGCGGCGACGACTTCGCGGCCGCTGCTGCCGTTCATCTCGGCAGCGGCGAGCGCGGCGGGAACCACGATGATGCCCGGATGGATGCCCGCGGCCGTGTGCACGTCGTCGAAGTCGTAGACGTGGCCCATCGTCCCGTTCACCCACGCTCCGGCTACGGGCTCCACCCGCTCGCCGCGGCCGATCACGCTCACGCCGTCACTGACCGCGAGCGCCGCCGCGCCGCGCATGCGCTCGAGATGCGCGAGCAGCACGCCCACCGTCTTGTGCTGCGCGCCGAGCAGCGCGCAGCCCACGAAATCGAGCAGCGCGCGCTTGACCTCATGCATCGCTTCCCGCGGCAGATCGTCGTATCTCAGTCCCGAGGCAAACTCGGCCAACCGGGCCGTAACTTGTGGATGAGAGGTCTTGTTGGCTGAGTCATTCATCAGGAGGGCGGCGGCCTTTCGTCAGGTGAAGCACTTCGGTGGCGCGGAGTGTAAGGGACGCTCGTGAACAGCGCCTAGCGCATCGCGCACCGCGTTCACGATACGAACGTTGTTCGTGTCACGGCCGCTCGCCATAATCCATTCAGGCAACCGAATCCTATCTACACATCTTGTCGCCGCAGCATGCCGGATCCAGCCGGCGATCGGCGCTTTCAGTCTGGAAATCATGAGACGTACTTCGCGCAAATCCGTTCTGACATGCATATTCCTGATCCTCGCCGGCTTGTTGCCGCATAACGCCGCAGCCGAATATCCCGACAAGCCTGTACGGTTGATCGCGCCCTTTCCACCCGGGGGCGGTGTGGACATCGTCGCGCGCGTGATCGCGCAGGCGATGGGCGAAAACATGCGGCAGCAGGTGATCGTGGACAATCGGCCGGGAGCCACCGGCCGCATCGGCACGGAGCTCGTGGCGCGGGCCGCGCCCGACGGCTACACGGTATTGCTCGGTAGCGTAGGCGCCAACGCGATCATTCCCGCCGCGTATTCCAAGCTGTCCTACGACGCCGTGAACGACTTCACGCCGGTAAGCCTCATCGCATCGGCGCCGTACGCGCTCGTCGTGCATCCGTCCCTGCGAGCGACCTCGGTGCGCGACCTGATCGCGCTTGCGAGGGAGCGCCCGGGCCATGTCACCTATGCATCTTCAGGCAATCTCAGCGGCGCGCATCTCGCGGGCGCGTTGATGGCGCATCTCGCAAAGGTTCAGATGCTGCACGTGCCCTACAAAGGCGCCGCGCTGGCAATGAACGACTTGCTTGGCGGCCAGGTGGCAATGACCTTCGCCGCGATATCCGGGGCCGTACCGCACGTGAAGGCGCAGCGCCTGCGCGCGGTCGGCGTCACCGGCGCTCGGCGCTCCGCGTCGCTGCCGGAGGTCCCCGCCATCGGCGAAACGCTCAATGGCTTCAATGTAACGCAGTGGTACGGGCTCTTCGTGCCTGCGGCCACGCCGGCGCCAGTCGTGAAACGTCTCCACAGCGAGGCCGTGAAAGCCATCGCGCAGCCCGCCGTGAACAAACGTCTCGTCGAAATCGGAACTGAGCCGGTAGGCAGCTCACCCGATCAGCTTGCCGACCAGGTGAAGAGCGAGATGGCGCGGTGGGGCAGCCTCTTCAAGTCCGGCGTAATCAAGATCGAGTAAAGCTGGAGCCGGCTTCCTAGTCGATGACACGCTTGCGCAGACGAGCGGCTTGTCACGGATCGTCTGAGGAGAGGCCCGGGCGAGGAACAAATTCACCGCGCCGCCGAACGGATCAAGCGCATGAGGTGCGTGCCACGACCGCGCGCATTTCAGCCCGCGGTGTATCGGTATAAGCTCGAAGGGCGAACGAACGTGGGCAAAGAACGCAGGGATAGTCGTGGCGGACTGCGCGCCGATCGACTCCATCAGGGGTGCCCTCCATGGCTGATACCGTTGTATTCGTTGACGAGCGCGTTGCCGGTCACGAGGACTTGGCGCGCGTTGTTTATGCCGGTGCCGAGATCGTGCTACTGCAGGCCGGCAGCGACGGCGTCGCGCAGGTCCGCGATTATCTTGACGGGCGCGGTGGCATCGGCGCGATCCATCTGATTTCGCATGGGAGCGCGGGCGCGCTCCACCTCGGCAGCGCCACAATCGACAGCGATTCGCTCGTCCGGTACGCCGACGACTTCGCGGCGATCGGCCGCTCGCTCACTGCGAGCGGAGACCTCCTGTTCTACGCGTGCAACCTCGCCGCGGGCGAGGCCGGCCTCGCGCTCATCGGTCGCATCGCGGACTTGACCGGCGCCGATGTCGCCGCGTCGACCGACCTCACGGGCGCGGCGGCGCTCGGCGGTGACTGGATCCTCGAAACCAGCACCGGCGCGATCGAAGCGTCCGAGCCGGGATCTTCCGCGGCGCTTGCCGGGTGGAGCGGCGTTCTCGCCCCCGTCGCCAATACAGCGCCGGTGTTCTCGTTCATCGGAGCGGAGGTCACGACCGATTTCGGCGCGGCGGATGTCGGCCGCGCTCTCGCTGTTCAAAGCGACGGCAGGATCGTCGTCGCAGGCCATACCAATGGCGGCAAAAACACCGACTTCGCGCTGGTGCGCTACAACGCGAACGGCACCCACGACGCGAGTTTCAGCAGCGACGGCAGAGTGGTGGCCGACATTGGTGGCAGCGACGACGAAGCGTACGGCATCGCGTTGCAAACCGACGGCCGCATCGTGGTGGTCGGACGCGCGGCCGGCGCTGGCGCACCCGATTTCGCGGTCATGCGTTTCAACACGAATGGCACGCTCGACACGACATTCAACGGGGACGGCAAGCTCGTCACCGACTTCATCGGCGGTATCGACGAAGCGGCGAGTGTCCGCATCCAGTCCAACGGCCGAATCGTCGTCGCCGGATTCAGCATTGTCCGGGATGAGGACTTCGCGCTGGCGCGCTACACCACCAGCGGCATGCTCGACACCACGTTCGACGGCAATGGCACGCTGACCACCACCTTTGGCGGGAACGAGCGCGCCTATGCGCTTGCGGTGCAGTCGGACGGCAAGATCGTCGTCGCCGGCTACAGCGACGCCGCCGGCGAGGAGGATTTCGCCGTCGCCCGCTACAACACGAACGGCACGCTCGATACGACATTCAGCGTCGACGGTCTCGTTACCACCGATATCGGCGCCAGCGATCGGGCGCACGCGGTCGCGGTGCAGGCGGATGGCAAGATTGTGGTCGCCGGGTTCAGCAACAATGGCAACCACGACGACTTCGCGCTCGTGCGCTTTAACGCGAACGGCACGCTCGACATGGCCTTCGACGGCGACGGCAAAGTCGTTACCGACTTCAGCAAGCAGCATGACCGTGTCCACTCGATCGCGCTGCAGACGAACGGCGCGATCGTCGTCGCCGGCACCAGTCATACCGGCGTCGACGAGGACTTCGCGCTCGCGCGCTACAGCACGAGCGGCGCGCTCGACACGAGCTTCAGTGGAGACGGCATTTTCAGCCATGCGATCGCTGCTGGAGCCGAGCAGGCGTACGCGGTGGCGCTACAGGCGAACGGCGGGATCGTGGCCGCGGGCTCGAGCTCGGGCGACTTCGCGGCACTGCGCCTGAACCCGGACGGCAGCCTCGATGCGGGCTTCAGCGACCTGGCTTACGCCGAGAATGCCCCGGCGGTGGTGGTGGACGACGACGTGCGTATTCTCGATGCCGAGCTCAGCGCATCCAATTACGGCGGTGCCTCGCTCACGCTCGCGCGCGCCGGCGGCGCCAACGCCGACGACGTCTTTTCTTCCGGTTCGTCGACGCTCGGGGCGCTGACGCAGGGCGCACCTCTCGTTTACTTCGGCGTCACCGTGGGCACGGTGACGACGAATTCCGGCGGCACGCTCGTGCTCACGTTCGATGCGAACGCGACGCAGGCGCGCGTGAACGGGGCGCTTCAGAAAATCGCGTATGCGAATACGAACGACATCCCGCCGGGCGAGGTCCAGCTCGACTGGACGTTCTCGGACGGCAACACCGGCGCGCAGGGTAGCGGCGGCGCCGCTGTCGATACCGCAACCGTGCGGGTGGCGATTACCGCCGTGAACGACGCGCCTCGTTTCATCGTGCTGCCGGGCGACGGCAAAGTGACGACGCCTATAAGCGTTTTCCACGACGTCGGCAACGCGATCGCGCTTCAGCCGGACGGCCGGGTGGTCGTCGCCGGTTACGCGCGCGGCGCCGGCAACGAAGACTTCGCGGTGGTGCGTTATCGCAACGGCGCGCCGGACAAGACCTTCAGCGGCGACGGCAAGGTGACGACGCCCTTTTTCAGCGGCGATGACATCGGCAATGCGGTCGCGCTGCAGCCGGACGGTCGCATCGTCGTCGCGGGTCGCAGCTTCACGGGGTTTACGCAAGACTTCGCGCTCGCGCGCTACCACGCCGACGGCGCGCTCGATATCGAATTCGGCGGCGGCGGCACCGTCACTGCGCGGCTCAGCCTGGACGACAGCGCGCGCGCGGTGCTGGTCCAGCCCGACGGCAAGATCGTGCTCGTGGGCGACGGCCAGGACGCATTTTTGCTCGTGCGTTATGGCGCCGACGGCTTCATCGACACGACGTTCGGCAGCGACGGCCTCGTGTATACGCAGGTGGCGGGCAGCACCATCTCCATTGCCTACGCCGCCGCGCTCCAGCCGGACGGGAAGATCCTCGCGGTCGGCACGCGCGAGACGGGGAGCATCAACGGCAGCGACTTCGCGCTGGTCCGTTACAACAGCGACGGCAGCCTCGACACCACCTTCGACGCGGACGGCATGGTGACGACGCCGATCGGCGCGAGCATCGATCGCGGCTACGCCGTTGCGCTGCAGGCGGACGGCAGGATTGTCGTGGCGGGCGAAAGCTGGACCGGCAGCAGCTACGACTTCGCGCTCGCCCGCTACAACGCCGACGGCAGCCTCGACAGCACGTTCGACGACGACGGGATCGTCACGACGGCGCTCGGCACCGGTGAGGACGGCGCGCGGGCTTTGGCGATTCAGGCGGACGGCAGAATCGTCGTCGCGGGCCGCCGCCACAATGGCACCAACTTCGATTTCGCGCTCGCCCGCTACAACGCCGATGGCACCCTCGATACGACGTTCGACGGCGACGGCACGCTCTTCACTCCGATCGGCGCCGCCGACGATCGCGCGAACGCAATCGCGCTGCAAGCTGACGGCCGCATTCTGGTCGCGGGCGTAAGCCGCGGCGGGAACGACGACTTCGCGCTCGTGCGCTACAACGCCGACGGCAGCCTCGATACGACATTCGACGAGATCGACACGTTCGACGAGCAGCCGATCTACACGGAGCATGGCGCACCGGTCGTTCTCGCGCCCAACGCGCAGATCTTCGACGCGGAGCTCGCGGCGCAGGGTCACTACGGCGGTGCGTCGGTCACGCTCGCGCGCCAGGGCGGCGCGAGCGCGCAGGACGTTTTTTCCGCTACAGGCACACTCGGCCCGCTGACGGCGGGCGCCGACCTCGTCTATTCCAGCGCCGTTGTCGGCAGCGTCGTCACGAATTCTGGCGGCACGCTCAGGATCACGTTCAACAGCAGCGCGACACAGGCGATCACCGACGGCGTGCTGCGTTCGATCGCGTATGCCAACACCGGCGATGCGCCGCCCGCGTCGCTCGAGATCGACTGGCGGTTTTCCGACGGAAATACCGGCGCGCAGGGCACCGGCGGCGCGCGTTCGACGATCGGCACCACGGAGGTATTCGCCAACGCGGTGAACGACCGGCCGATGTTCGGGCTCGACGCGGGTGACGGTGTAACGGCGAGCGACTTCGGTTTCTCCGAGCACGGAGCGGACCTCGCGCTGCTTCCCGATGGCAGGATCGTCGTGGTCGGCGACAGCAGCAACGGCCCCAATACGGATTTCGCGGTCGCGCGCTACAACGCCGACGGCATGCTCGATACCTCGTTCAGCAGCGACGGCATGCTGACCACCGCGATCGGTAGTACCACCGACGACATCGCGGAAAGCGTGAGCCTGCAGGCCGACGGTGCCATCGTCGTTGCCGGTCGCACGTTTATCAGCGGTGTCAGCGATTTCGCCGTGGTGCGCTACACGTCGTCAGGCGCGCTCGACACGAGCTTCTCGAGTGACGGAAAAGTAACGACGCCGATCGGCACCGGCAATGATTTCGGTAACGCCAGCGCGATCCAGGCCGACGGCAAGATCCTCGTGGCCGGCTCGGCCGTGGTCGGCAACACCGATTTCGCCGTGGTGCGCTACAACGCCAACGGTACGCTCGATACGGGCTTCGATTCCGACGGCAGGCTCACGATCGCGATCGGCAGCGGCTTCGATCAGGCGCGCGCAATTGCCGTCCAGGGCGATGGCAAGATCCTGCTGGCCGGCACGAGCTCGAGCGGTAACGACGACTTCGCCGTCGTGCGGCTGAATGCAAACGGCAGCCTCGACACGACGTTCAGCGGCGACGGCAAGCTCACCACGACGATTGGCAGCAGCAACGAGTCCGCCGCTGCCGTCGTGGTGCAGGCGGACGGCAAGATACTCGTCGCCGGGTACGCCATTATTGGCGGCACCACCGACTTCGCACTCGTGCGCTACAACGCCGACGGCACGCTCGACACGACGTTCGACGGCGACGGCAAGGTGACCACCGCGATCGGCAGCGGCAACGATCGCGCTTCGAGCATCGCGCTGCAGGACGATGGCCGCATCGTGCTCGCCGGCCAGAGCCTCACGGGTGACGACGACAATATCGCGCTCGCCCGCTACAACGCCGACGGCAGCCTAGACACGACGTTCGATGGCGACGGGACGCTGATTTCGGCGCTGTCGAGCGGCGGTGACGTCGCGAACGGCGTCGTCGTCCAGCCCGACGGCAGGATCGTCATCGGCGGCAGCACGTCCAACGGCAGCGACAGCGACTTCGTGCTCGTGCGCTACAACGCCGACGGCAGCCTCGACACGACGTTCGCGCCGGTCAGCAGCCTGAATGCTGCGCCGGTGTATACCGAAGGCGGCGCCCCGGTCGTTTTGGACAGCGACGTGCGGATTTTCGACGCGGAGCTGACGGCGCAGGGCCATTACGGCGGCGCGTCGCTGAGTCTCAAGCAGCCATTCGCTTCGCAGCCCGAGGAGGTGTTCTCTGCCACGGGACTGCTCGGGCCGCTCGTCGAAGGTGGCGATGTCGTGTACGACGGCGTGACCGTCGGCACCGTGCACATCCATTCGAACGGCTGGCTGTTTCTCATCTTCAACGACGCCGCGACACAGGCGCGCATCGACGGCTTGCTGCAGTCGATCGCATATTCGATCTCCGGCGCGGCGCCGCCCGAGAGCGTCGAGCTGGAGTGGCGGTTCAATGACGGCAACGACGGCCTCCAGGGCTCCGGCGGATCGCAGACGGTGACCGGCACCATGGTCGTCACCGTCGAGCAGATCAATCAGGCTCCGGTGAATACCGTGCCGGGCTCTCAGGCGCTCGACGAAGACACGACGCTCGAGTTCGGCGGCGTCAGCGTCGCCGATCTCGATGCCGACTTCCTGGAAGTGACGCTGCAACTCGCGCACGGTCAGATCGAGCTTGCGACGACGAACGGCCTCACGTTCTCGGCGGGCAGCGGCATCGGCGGCGTCATGACCTTCCGCGGGTCGGAAGCCGACATCAACGCTGCGTTGAGCACGCTCGTCTATCGGCCCGGCATGGACTTCGCGGGCAGTGACGCGTTGACGATCATCACGAACGATCTCGGCCTGACCGGTGCGCCGGGGATGCTCGACGACACGGACGCGATCGCGATCACGGTCGCCGCGTTCAACGATGCGCCAGCGTTCACAATGGGCCCGAGCGGGCCGGAGGTGACCACCGACTTCGGCACGAACGAGAACGACCTCGGGTTTGGCGTCACCGTGCAGGCCGACGGCCGGATCGTCGTGACCGGGTACGCGGTCAGCGGCGGCACCGTCGAGCTCGCGCTTGCCCGCTACGACACCGACGGCAGCCTCGACGCGACGTTTGGCGGCGACGGCACGGTCGAGACGTCGTTAGGCACAACGGTGGCGGTGGGGCGCGCGCTCGCGCAGCAGGGCGATGGCCGGCTCGTCGTCGCGGGCTACCGCGCGAATTTCGCCAACACCGATTTCGCACTCGCCCGCTACAACGCCGACGGCACGCTCGATACGAGCTTCGACGCCGACGGCTGGGTCCTCACCGACTTCGGGGTGACCGACATTGCCGAAGCGATCGCGCTGCAATCCGACGGAAAAATCGTGGCCGCCGGCGCCGGTGGCATTCCGGTGATGAGTGTCTTCGCGATCACCCGCTACAACGCAGACGGCAGTCTGGATACGACTTTCGATACGGACGGTCGCGCCACCGTCGCATTCGGCTCGGCTGACGCGGGCGCCGCGGGGATGGCGCTGCAAAGCGACGGCAGGATCGTGCTGGCGGGCTACGCGATCGTCGGCGGCAGACGGGAGTTCGCGCTCGCGCGGCTCAACACGGACGGCACGCTGGACACGAGCTTCTCGGGGGACGGCACGCTGACGGTCGCGTTCGGCGCCACCAGTGACGAGGCGAGCGCCGTCGCGGTGCAGGCCGACGGCAGCATCTTGGTTGCAGGCGAGTCGTGGACCGGCTCCGGACACGACTTCGTGCTCGCGCGCTACAACGCCGACGGCACGGTGGACACGAGCTTCGGCGGCGGCGACGGGCACGTGCTCGTCGACTTCGGCGCTGACGATCGTGCAACCAGTCTTGCGCTCCAGTCCGACGGGCGCATCGTCGTCGCGGGTCATAGCTCCACGAACGGCGCGAGCGATTTCGCGGTCGCGCGCCTGCGCGCGGACGGCACGCTCGATACGGCCTTCGACGGCGACGGCAAAGCGTTGCTCGACTTCGATGCGGGCAGCGACATTGCGCAATCGATGGCGCTCCAGGCCGACGGCAGGATCGTCGTCGCCGGCCAGGTCACGATGGACGCCGCACAGGATTTCGGGCTCACGCGCTTTGCGCCCGACGGCAGCCTCGATCCGAGCTTCGGTGTGCCGAACTACGTGGAGGACGGTCCGCCGGTCGTGCTCGACGATGGCGCCGTGCTGAATGACGTCGAGCTCGAGCACGCGGACAACTATGCCGGGGGGGTGGTCACGCTGGCGCGCAGCGGCGGGCCCAATGCCGACGACCGTTTTGTCGCATCGGGCCTGCTCGGCGCGCTCACGGAGGGTGGGGCGCTCGTCTACAACGGACTCGCGGTCGGCACGGTAACGACGAACTCCGCCGGCACGCTCGTGCTTACGTTCAACGGCGATGCGACGCAGACACGCGTGAACAATGTGCTGCAGTCGGTCGCGTATTCGAACGACAGCGATGCGCCGCCGACCGCGGTGCAGATCGACTGGAGCTTCTCCGACGGCAACGTCGGTGCGCAAGGCAGCGGCGGCGCGCTTCACGCTGCCGCCAGCAGCATCGTGTCCATCCTGCCGGTTACAGATACGTATCTGTGGTCTACGCTGACGAACGACCAGCTCATCGGCGCATTCGATCCGCTGGTCGACATCCTGCGCTTCGACGATCCGGCGATCCCGGCTGCGCTCGTCACGGCGCAGCCCGGCTCCGCCGTTTTCTCCCACGGCGGCAAGAGCGTGACGCTGGGCATCGATTTCAAGACGCTCACGACCGCGAATGTCACGTTCGACGACGGCAGCGCGCTCCTCGTCGGCGACGCCAGCGCGGGCGCGGCAGACGACGACAGCGGCAACACGCTCACCGGCGGCGCCGGCGCGGACCGTCTGATCGGCCTGGGCGGCGACGATACGCTGAACGGCGGCGGCGGCAATGACACCCTCGACGGTGGAAGCGGCGCTGACATGATGAGCGGGAACCTCGGTGACGACACGTATCGCGTGGATACTGCGGACGACGTGGTCAGTGAGCTGGCCGGGGAAGGTACCGACGAGGTTGTCAGCACGATCACCTATACGCTGGGACTCGACGTCGAGAATCTCACGCTTGCGGGCGCAGCGGCGATCAACGGCAGCGGCAATGCCGGCAACAACAACATCACGGGAAATGCCGCGCCCAACGTCCTGAACGGCGCGGCCGGGGACGACACGCTGAGCGGCGGGCTTGGCAACGACTTTTACCACCTGGATTCGATCGGCGACGTGGTGATCGAAGAACCGGGTGCGGGCACCGACCGGGTCTACAGCTCGGTCACGCACACGCTGGCCGCCGAGGTCGAGCAGCTCGTGCTCACCGGCGCGGAGGCGATCGACGGCACCGGCAATGCCGCGGACAACGTGTTTGTCGGCAACAA
>DASPNJ010000040.1:0-62400 GCA_035626595.1 Burkholderiales bacterium | reverse complement strand
GGCCGAGGTGCAGTTGAGGACGTCCAGCGGATTCAGCCGGCTCGACAGCGTCGCGCTCGAGACGGTGAAGCAGTGGAAATTCGTGCCGGCGCGGCGCGGCGACAAACCGGTCGCGGCCTGGGTGCTCGTTCCGATTTCATTCAGCTTGAGGAGCTAACAACGTGGATCCCCAATCGGGCATGGGCCTCGCCCATTTTCTCGCGCAGACCGACGGCGTCGGCAAGGCGCTGCTGATCATGCTGCTGCTCATGTCGGTGACGACCTGGTATCTGATCGTCACGAAAGCCTGGACGTGGCTGCTCGAGCGCCGCCGCATGCAGCGCTTCCTGCGCGTCTTCTGGGCTGCGCCCTCGATCGAGGCGGTCGCCGCGCACATCGACCGTCACGCCCCGGACGATCCGTTCTCGCATCTCGCCTCGCACGCTATCGTCGCGGCGCGCCACCATCGCCGCCATGGTCAAAACCGGCTCGAGGAGGCCGGCGGCACGGCCGAATTCCTGACGCGCTCCATGCGGCGCGTGATCGACGAGGAGACCGCGCGGCTCGAGTCGGGCCTCACCATGCTCGCATCGATCGGCAGCACCGCGCCTTTCATCGGACTCTTCGGCACCGTGTGGGGCGTGTATCACGCGCTCGTGGCGATCGGCATGAGCGGCCAGGGCACGCTCGACAAGGTCGCGGGTCCCGTCGGTGAAGCGCTCATCATGACGGCGCTGGGACTCGCGGTTGCTATTCCCGCGGTGCTCGCGTACAACTTCTCGGTGCGCCGCAATCGCATGGTGCTCGCGCAGCTCGACTCGTTCGCGCACGATCTGTTCGCGCTGCTCACCACCGGCTCTCACGTCGCGGACACTGCCACGGTCGCGCCGCTGCGTGCGGCCGCGGCGGCGGGCGGGGCGGCCTGATGGCTTTCGGCGGATTCAGCAAGGGCGCCGAGAGCGCGCCGATGTCGGAGATCAACATGATCCCGCTGATCGACGTGATGCTGGTGCTGCTCGTGATTTTCATCATCACGGCGCCGCTGCTCACGCACGCCGTGAAGATCGAGTTGCCGAGGGCGTCCAGCACGCCCAACGTCACGCAGCCGGAAAACATCCAGCTCGCGGTGAAGGCGGGGGGCGACGTGTACTGGAACGGCGAGCGCGTCGACCGGGCGGCGCTCGGCGGGCGCATGGCGGCGGCGGCGAAGCAGAATCCGCAGCCGGAGGTGCATCTGCGCGCAGACCGCACGACCGAGTACCAGAATGTCGCGGAGGTCATGTCGGCAGCCGCCAGGGCGGGGCTCGTGAAGATCGGCTTCGTGACCGAGCCCGCACGAGAACCCTGATGCTCGCGCACTGCCTGCTCCTCCTGCTGATCGCGTTCGCACCGCCCGCTTACGCACGCGATGCCGCGCCGATGATCGTGCACCTGCTCGATTACATCGCCGTGGACTATCCCGCGTTCGTGAAAGACGGCAAGGTGCTCGATCAAGCCGAGTACAAAGAGCAGCAGGAGTTTTCGGCGCAGGTGGTCGAGTTGCTGGGGAGCCTGCCCGAGGTGCGCGAGCGCCCCGAGTTGCTGAAGCAGGCGTCGCACCTGCGCGCGCGCATCGACGACCGGGCGGCGGGCGCCGAGATCTCGAAGCTCGCGTCTAGCCTGCGGTGGAACGTGATCGGCGCCTACCGCATCGCGGTGGCGCCGCGTGAGCCGCCGGATGTGAAGCGCGGCGCGCTGCTGTACGCGAAGCTTTGTTCGGCCTGTCACGGTTTGCAGGGTCATGGCGACGGCGTCGCCGCGAAAGGCATGGATCCCCCGCCTTCCGACTTCCACGACCGCGAGCGCATGACCCAGCGCAGCCTCTACGGGCTGTACAGCACCATCACGCTGGGCGTGGACGGCACGTCGATGGCGGGCTATCCCCAGCTCTCGGAGGCGGAACGCTGGGCGCTCGCGTTCCACGTCGGCGCGCTGCGCGAGAGCGAAGCGGCGCGCGGCGGCGAGCTCTGGCGCATGGGCGGCGTAGACCGCGGCATCGGCACGTTGCAGGCGGTCGCCACGTTGAGCGACGCGGAAGCGCGGGAGCGCTTCGGGCCGGATGGCGCCGCGGCGCTCGCGTGGCTGAGGACGAATCCATCCGCGGCCACAGCCGGCAAGGAAACGCCGATCGCGTTTTCGCGGCGGTTGCTCGGCGAGAGCGCCGCGGCGTATCGCGCCGGCAGGCATGACGAGGCGCAGCGCCTCGCGCTCACCGCTTATCTCGAAGGCTTCGAGCTCGCCGAAGCGAGCCTCGACACGGTCGACGACCGAAGTCTCCGCCAGGAAGTGGAAACGCAGATGATCGCGTATCGCGACCTCGTGCGCCGCGGCGCGCCGGTTGAGCGGGTGGATGAGCTCGCCGGGGTGATCGACGGGCTCCTTGCCGCGAGCGCGGAGAAGCTCGGCGCCGAAGGGTTGTCGCCGACGACGGCGGCGGTGAGCGCGTTCTTCATCCTGCTGCGCGAAGGTCTGGAAGCGCTGCTGGTGGTGGCCGCGATCATCGCGTTTCTCAGGAAGGCCGGCCGGCCCGAAGCGCTGCCGTGGATTCACGCCGGCTGGATCGGCGCGCTCGCGCTCGGCGCCCTCACCTGGTTCGTCGCGGCAACCCTGATCGAGGTGAGCGGCGCCACGCGCGAGCTAACCGAAGGCGTCACTGCGCTCCTCGCCGCAGCCATCCTCCTGTACGTCGGATTCTGGCTGCACGGCAAAGCGTACGCGCACGCCTGGAAAGCATTCGTCGAGCAGCACCTGAAAAACGCGCTGCAGCACGGCACGTTGTGGGCGCTCGCCGGCGTGGCGTTTCTCGCCGTCTATCGCGAAGCGTTCGAGACCGTGCTGTTCTACCAGGCGCTATGGCAGCAGGCGGGCGAGGCCGCGCGCGGCTCGGTCATCGTCGGCTTTTGCCTGGCGGTCGTGGCGCTCGCCGTGCTCGCATGGCTCATTCTGCGCTACAGCGTGCGGCTGCCGATCGGGTTGTTCTTTGGCGCGAGCTCGGTTCTCCTGGCGCTGCTCGCCGTCGTGTTCACCGGCCACGGCGTGAAAGCATTGCAGGAGGCCGGCATCGCGCCCACCGATCCGCTTGCATTCGTCACGATCGACGCGCTGGGCGTCTATCCCAGCGTGCAGACACTCACGGCGCAGGCCATCGTGCTGGCGGTCGTGATCGCGGGCTTTCTCTACGCTTCGCGCGCGGCGGCACGCCTCGCGCCGAATAGAGGCCGATCCAAAGTTCCACTGTAGTCGCGCACGCCGCGCAACATCAGCTCAGCCAGCCAGTCCCCGCCCTTTGTGGCAGGCAGCCAGCAAAAAACCAAAGCCTGAAGGGAAGACTGGATGAAACATCGATTCACGAAACGCCGGCTCGCGGCCGCCATTGCGATGACGCTCGCGCCGTTTGCTCCGCACGCACATTCCGCTGCGCCCGCCGAAGCCACGCTGCCGGAAGTAAAGGTGCAGGACAGCGGCGCGGCCAACGAGTACGCGCCCGCGATTTCCACGGTCGGCTCCAAGACGCCAACGCCGATCCGCGACATTCCGCAATCGATCACCGTCATCAACCGCGCCGTTCTGGATGCGCAGGCGGCGACGTCGCTCACGGATGCCCTGCGCAACGTGCCGGGCATCACGCTCTCGGCCGGCGAAGGCGGTGTCATCGGCGACAACATCAATCTGCGCGGTTTTTCGGCACGCACTGACATCTATATGGACGGCATGCGCGACCGCGGTCAGTACGCGCGGGACACCTTCTTTCTCGACTCGGTGGAGGTTCTGAAGGGACCCTCGTCGCTCCTGTTCGGCCGCGGCTCGACCGGCGGCGTGATCAATCAGGTGACCAAACGGCCCGATCTGCACGCGCGCACGGAAGTGAGCGCGAGCGTCGGCACGGATCATTACTACCGGAGCACGCTCGATTTCAACCGCGCGATCTCCGATACGGCCGCATTTCGCGTCGCAGCGGTCGCGCACGATGCCAAGTCCACGCGCGACGTCACCGAAACGAACCGCTACGGCGTCGCGCCGTCGCTGCGATTCGGCATCGGCACGCCGACGGAATTCACGCTGGCGGCTCTGGTGCAGCGCAACCGCGACGTACCCGATTATGGTTTCCCGCTGCTCGGGGGAAGGCCGGTCGACGCGCCGCCGGAGCGTTTCTACGGGTTCACGGACGACGCCTTCGATCAGGACATCAACGTCGTCACGGCGACAATCAACCATCGCGTGAGCCCCGCGCTGACGCTGCGTAACCAGACGCAATACGGCCGCTACCGCACGGACGCTTCGCCGACGCCGGTTGCCATCGTCGGCGCTCCCGCGCCGGGCACGCCGCTCGAGCTCATCAACGCGAACCGCAACACGCGCGACCGGGTGCTGGAGGACTCCTCGCTGGTCAACCAGACCGATCTCATCGTAAAGGCCGCCACCGGCGGGATACAGCACACGATCGTCGCGGGCGTGGAGATCGCGCGCGAAGAATTCCACACCGACTCCTATACATGGACCGGGCTGGGAACAGTCAACCTGGGCAATCCCGCGTACGGGCCCAAGCCTGCGAGCGCGACGCGCGCGCTGAACACGGCTACGGAGGTCGACGCCGACACCTTCGCCGTGTACGTCCACGACCAGATCGATCTCACGAAGCACTGGAAGCTCGTCGGGGGCTTGCGGTGGGACCGCTTCAGCGCGGACAGCAGCCAGGTCGCGGCGGCGACAGGCGTGCGCACCGAGCTCGGTCGCACCGACAAGATGGTCAGCACGCGCGCCGGGGTGATCTGGCAGCCGACCGAAATGCAGTCCTATTACGTCTCGTACGGCACGTCGTTCAACCCCTCGGCCGAGACGCTGACGCTGAACGCCAACACCGCCGCGCTCGCGCCGGAGAAGAGCCGGTCGTACGAGATCGGCGCGAAATGGGATTTCCTCGACGGCGGGCTCATGCTCAACACGGCGCTCTTTCGCGTGGAGAAGACGAACGCGCGCACGACCGATCCCATCACTCGCGTGCAGACGCTGGAAGGCGACATCCGGGTGGACGGCGCGGAGCTCGCCGCGGTCGGCCGCATCACGCGCCTGTGGCAGATCATCGCGGCTTACACGCTCCTCGACGGCGAGATTCTGTCCTCGAGAGACGTGAGCGGCGCTGTGGCTGCGCAGGGCAAGACGCCGCAGAACACGCCGCGGCACACGGCGTCGCTCTGGACCACGTACCGGATCGCACCGGAGTGGGAGGCCGGCGGCGGACTCGTGGCCTCCTCCAAACGCTTCGTCAACAACTTCGAGACAGCGGAGATCGCCGGCTACACGCGCTATGACGCGACGCTCGCGTACATCCAGAAGGCGTACGAGGTGCGGCTGAACCTGCAGAACATCACGGACAAGACGTACTTCGAGACGGCGTCCGGCGGCCGCGCGGTGCCGGTGCGTGGGCGAACGGCCATCGTCACCGGAACGTTCCGGTTCTAGCGCGGCCATGCTCATCGCGATTCCGGATGTTCTGCCCGGAGACGGCCTCGAACGCTGCCGTGCCGCGCTCGCGACGGCGGACTGGATCGACGGCCGCGCCACCGCGGGCTATCAGGGCGAGAAGGTGAAGGACAACGTGCAGTTGCCGGAGGGCTCCGCGCTGGCGCGCGAGCTCGGCGATCTGATCCTCGCCGGGCTCGAGCGCAACGCGCTGTTCATCAGTGCGGTGCTGCCCGCGCGGGTCTATCCGCCGCTCTTCAGCCGCTATACGCCGGGCCAGCGCTTCGGCGAGCACATCGACAATGCCGTGCGCCTCGTGCCGGGCACCGGGATGAGGATCCGCACCGACGTCTCGGCGACGCTCTTTCTCAACGATCCCGGCGACTACGACGGCGGCGAGCTGCTCGTCGAGGACACGTATGGCGTGCACACGGTGAAGCTGCCGGCCGGACACATGATCGTCTATCCGGCCTCGAGTCTGCACCGCGTGAGCCCGGTCACGCGCGGGGCGCGCCTCGCGTCTTTTTTCTGGGCGCAGAGCATGGTCCGTGACGATGCCCAGCGCACGCTGCTCTTCGATCTCGACACCGCCGTCCAGCGGCTGAGCCGGCCCGGCGCCGATGCCCGCGCGCTGGTTCAGCTCACCGGCTGTTATCACAACCTCCTGCGCATGTGGAGCGAGCCCTAGTGATCACGAGGTCATTGAAGCCGGCGCTGAGGAGCGCGCTATTCCAGACGCACTGGCTGTTCGGCATCACGGCGGGACTGGTGCTCGCGCTCGTGGGCGTGACGGGCGCCCTGATGTCGTTCGAGGAAGGCCTGCTGCTCGCGTTCAATCGCGGCGTGATGACGGTCGCGCCCCGGCCTCAGCCGCCGCTGAGCCCGCCGGAGGTGCTCGCGCGCATTCACGCGCAACATCCGGAACGGCGCGTCATGTCCTTTACGGTATGGAGCGATCCCGCGCGCGCGATGAAAATCGTCTTCTCGCAGGCCAGGGGGCCCGGTGAGGCGCCGGCCGCGCAGCGCGGCGAGACGCGCTACGCGGACCCGTACTGCGGCGAGCTGCTCGCTGCGCCGCGCGGCGTCGAGTTCTTTCGCAAGGCGCGGGAGATCCATCGCTGGCTTGCCGCGGGCGAGATCGGCAAGCAGATCGTCGGCGCATCGACGATCGCTCTGGTGCTCCTCTGTCTGTCGGGCTTGTATCTGCGCTGGCCGCGCAACACGGCCAGTTGGCGTGCCTGGCTGACCGTGGACTTCTCGCGTAGAGGCCGGAGCTTTCTCATCGAGCTCCACAAGGCAGCCGGAACGTGGGTGCTGGTGCCTTACCTCATGATGGGCCTGACCGGGCTCTACTGGTCGTACGGCTGGTATCGCGACGCGCTATTCGCCATTACGGGTACGCAGCGGCCGTTGCGGCAGGCGCCCGAGTCGCGCCTGGACAAGCCCGAGGGCGCCCGGGATTCTGCGAAGGAGCGCCGCAGTGACGTGGACGTGGCTGCCGTGTGGTCCGCGTTGCAGCGTGAGGCCGGCGCGTTTCGCACGGCGACCGTGCGCTTACCGGCGCGGCCGCGGCAGCCGGTGCAGATCACGTACCTCGACAGGCACGCGGCGCACGACCGCGCTTACAGCCGCCTGACGCTGGATGCGTCCAGCGCGGCCGTCACGCGGCACGAGCGCTATGTCGAAAAGACGGCCGGCGGGAAGCTCATGACCAGCATGCTCGCCCTGCATTCCGGCAGCTTTTTCGGTGTGGCGGGGTCGGGCGCGCTGATGCTCGCGAGTCTGCTGATGCCGCTGTTCGCGATTACCGGCTGGATGCTCTATGTGACCAAGCGCGGCCGGAGAAAAGCGCTACCCGCAGCGCGGGCGGCAGAAGCCGCTGTGGCATTCGGCTCGCTGAAATCGAAGCAGCAGGACAGCTCGTGAGCGGGTGTCAGCGCGCCGACGCGATCGAAACGACATTGCTCGGCCGGCTGTCCACCCGAAGCGTGCGTTCGAACTCGTCGGCCGTCAGCGGTTTGCTCTTGTAGAAGCCCTGGTACTCGTCGCAGCCCAGCGTCTGGAGGAACTGGAGCTGATCGGCTGTCTCGACGCCTTCGGCGACGACCCGCAGCCGGAGGTTGTGTGCAAGCCCGATGGTCGCCCGCACGATGGCCGCGTCCTCCATGTCGGAGGAGATGTCCCGGATGAACGAGCGGTCGATCTTGAGCTTGTCGATCGGAAAGCGCTTGAGATACGAGAGGCTCGAGTAGCCGGTGCCGAAATCGTCGATCGAGACGTGCACGCCCATCCGCGAAAGCTTCTCCAGCGTCACGATCGCCTCGGAAGCGTTCTGCATGACGACGCTCTCGGTGATCTCGATCTCGAGGCATTGCGGCGCGAGCCCGGTCTTCGCGAGTGCCTTTGCGATCGTCTCCAGCAGGTCCTTCTGGCGGAACTGCACGCCCGAGATGTTGACCGCGACGCGCAGCCGCGGCAGCCCGGCGTCCTGCCACGCCTTGTTCTGCGCGCACGCCTCCTCGATCACCCATTGACCGAGCGGGACGATGAGGCCGGTTTCCTCGGCGAGCGGGATGAAATCCTGCGGCGATATGAGGCCGCGTTTCGGATGCCGCCACCGCAACAGGGCTTCCATTCCGACGGTCGCGCCGTCCCCGACGTTCACTTTCGGCTGGTAGTGCAGCTCGAACTCGCGGCGGTCCAGCGCGCGCCGCAGATCGTTCTGGAACGCGAGGCGCTCCGGGAAGAAGGTCGCCATGTCGACGGCGAAGACCTGGAAATTGTTGCGTCCGGCCTGCTTGGCGTTGTACATCGCCGCATCGGCGCGCGTGATCAGCATCTGCGCGGTGTCGCCGTGCAGCGGAAAGACGCTCACGCCGATGCTGGGGGTCACGTAAAGCTCCTGTCCGTGCACCCGCATCGGTTCGCGCAGCGCCTCCAGTATCTTTCCCGCAACGGCCGTCGCGTCGTCGGGCGACGTAACTTCTCGCAGCAGCAGCACGAACTCGTCGCCGCCCAGCCGCGAGAGCGTGTCTTCGCCGCGAACGACGGTCTGCAGCCGCGAGGCGACCTCCCGCAGCAGCTCGTCGCCCATGTAATGGCCGAGCGAATCGTTGATCATCTTGAACCGGTCCAGGTCCACGAACAGCACCGCGCACTTGGTCTTGCCGCGCGTCGCCTGCGCGATCGCCTGGTCGATGCGGTCTTCGAGCAGCAGCCGGTTGGGCAGCTTCGTGAGCGGATCGTGCAGCGCGAGCCGCTTCAGCTCGTCGTTGGCGCGCTCGAGCGAAGCCGCCATCTTCGCGGTGCGGGCGTGCATGCGGGCATCGATCACCGAGAGCCCCAGGGTGATGCACAGGACCGCGAAGGTGGTTCCGGCGAGCGTACCGGCGATCCACGAGTTGTCGACCAGCGGGCCGGTGAGGCAGACCGTCTCCGGATGGAACTGCGCCGCGGCCATGCCGGTGTAGTGCATGCCGGTGATCGCGAAGCCCATGATGATCGCGCTGCCGAACTTGGCATAGCGCATCCAGTCGGATGCCGCGCGCAGCGTAAACGCGATGAACAGCGCGGCAAAGGACGCGGCGATCGCGATACCGACGGACGCCGCGAAGAGCACGGGCTCGTACGTGATGGGCGGAGACGTCAGCATCGCGGCCATGCCGGTGTAGTGCATGGCGCAGATGCCGAGGCCCATCAGAACGCCGCCGACGATGAGGTTGCGGGCGCTGAGCGTGTCGCGGCTCACGATGAACAGCGCGAAGCCGGACACGACGATCGCGATCAGCATCGACGCGAGCGTGATCGGCACGTCGTAGCCCATCGGCACCGGCAGGTGAAACGCGAGCATGCCGACGAAATGCATCGACCAGATGCCGATGCCCATCGAGCAGGCGCCGCCGACCAGCCAGGCGCGCGCTGAACGGCCGCGCGATTGCGTGATACGGGTGGCAAGGTCGAGCGCCGTGTAGGAGGCGAGGATCGCCACCAGCAGCGAGACGAAGACGAGCGAGTAGTTGTACGTTCCGGTCATTATTTTTCACCTTGGAACGCTCCCCCGAGCGCGAGGCGCTGATCCTAAAGGCAAATTCGACCGGAATGGGGCGCTGTCTCGCGCGTGATGTGCAATAGGTCACGAGCCGCGCGCCGTTGGACGTGCGGAGCAGGGGTGCCGCGAAGGGGTTGCTAGCCGGAGGGCTGGTCGGAGGTCCCGCGTGCCGCGATGACGGCGTCAGGTTGCGGGTCGTCCAGCCAAGCGTCGGCGTTCACGAAGCCGGATTGCCGCGCGTGCACCTGGTACGACTCGCCGCGGAAGCCGGCGGCCTCCGCGTTTGCCATGCAGCCCTTCAGCTCGGCAAAGGCCTGATCGGATTCGGCGACGACGTCACCGTGCTCATCGAAGCGATACCACCGCCACTCCGCGCGCAGGCCTTGAAAAAACTGCCACGTCACCATCTGCTGCTGATACTCCCCGCAATCATTCTCCCGCGGGCGTGCAAATGCGGTGCCCGATACGGTGACGCTCGCGCGTCCTTGTCGTCGGGCCGACATGATCGGAGTCCGGGCGTGGGCTCGACGCTTTTCTCGTCGTGTGCCAGCAGCTTTCGCCGTCGAGGCGGTATCGCAGGCGCTCGCGCCGGCGTGCGCGCTTGCGTATCCTGAAATCCATGAGTGAACACCGGAGTCAGGAATTACCATGTCTACCCCGCTGGACCTCGTGATCATCGGCGCGGGCGCGGCCGGCCTCGCCGCGGCGCACGACCTCGCGCGCGTCGACAAATCGGCTCTCGTGCTCGACGCGCGCGAGCGCATCGGCGGGCGCATCTGGTCGCATCACGAGCCGCGGCTGCCCGTGCCGGTCGAGCTCGGCGCCGAGTTCATCCATGGCGCGTCGAGGGCGACCTTCGAGCTGCTGCACAAAGCCGGCACCGCGGCGCTCGACGCCGGCGGCGAACACTGGAGCCTGCGCGACGGCAAGCTGCTGCCGTCCAAGGACCTGTTCCGGCAGATTCGCGTGGCCATGCAGCGCACGCAGGCGCTCGTGAAGAAGGACCTGTCGCTCGACGTTTTTCTCGAGCGTCACCTCGCGCGCGAAACGACGGCCGAAGCATGCGCGTACGCGCGCATGCTTGCACAAGGCTTCGACGCGGCGGACACGAGCCGCATCAGCGCGCGCTCCGTGGTGGAGGAGTGGTCCGGCGGCAGCTCGGTCGAGGCGCCGCAATTCCGCCCGCTGGGCGGATACGGCCCCCTCCTGACGAAGCTCGCGGCGGAGCTCCAGGGCTCGCGCGTGCACCTCCAGTTGAACACGGTCGTGCGCGAAGTGCGGTGGGGCCGTGGTACGGTCGGCGTTCGCGGCACGTTTCTCGACCGGCCGTTCGAAGTGAAGGCGAAGCGCGCCATCGTGACGCTGCCGCTGGGTGTGCTGCAGGCGGGCGCACGGGAAGCGGGCCATGTGCGGTTCGCGCCGGCGCTCGCCGCCAAGCGCGATGCGCTTCGGCATCTCGCGCCCGGCCCCGTCATCAAGGTGCTGCTCAAGTTCCGGAGTGCGTTTTGGGAGGGCCGCGACAACGGCCGCTATCGGGACGTGTCGTTTTTTCATCCCCGCGAGCAGGCGTTTCCGACATTCTGGACTTCGCTGCCGATCCGCACGCCGCTGATCGCCGCGTGGGCCGCAGGGCCGAAGGCCGAACGTTTCGCGCGCGCCGGCACACCGCAGATGGTCGAGGCGGCGCTCGACAGTCTCGCCGCGTTGTTCGGCCGCCGCGACGAGATCGAGGGGGCCCTCGAGTCGGCCTGGGTGCACGATTGGCAGCGCGACCCGTACGCACGCGGCGCCTACAGCTACGTGACGGTCGGCGGCGACAAGGCGCGCGAGGGGCTCGCGAAGCCGCTTGGCAGCACTTTGTTTTTCGCGGGTGAAGCGGCGGACACCCAGGGCGAGGCGGGCACGGTGGCGGGGGCGCTGCAGAGCGGGCGCCGGGCGGCGAGGGAGGTGCTCACGTCTTCGCGGCGATGACGCCTACCGGCACGGTGCGCTGTCAGCGCACCCTGCGCACGTATCGGCGAGCTGGCGCGTCTCAGAATATGCCGAGCGCGAGACCCGCGGCGAGCGCCGCGCCGGTCTCTTCACACCGCGCGAGATCTGCGGGACCGATCTCTTTCGGCGCGAGGATGCGCTCGGGCGTTTGCGCGTGCGTGCATACGATGAGCGGCTCGGCGACGGCTTTCACTCGCCAGCCGGTGCAGATGCGCGCGATCTGGCGAACCGCATTCGTGCCGTCGCTGCCCGCGCAGACGAGCGTGGCGTACGGGCGGCCGTTGATGCGATCGAGCACGGGGTAGTACGTGCGGTCGAAGAAATCCTTCATCACGCCCGCCATGGACGCGAGATTCTCGGGCGTTACGAAGAGGTAACCATCGGCGGCGAGCACGTCGTCGGCCGTGGCCTCGCGCGCCTTCACCAGCC
Source organism: Burkholderiales bacterium (assembly GCA_035626595.1). Taxonomy (GTDB): domain Bacteria; phylum Pseudomonadota; class Gammaproteobacteria; order Burkholderiales; family SG8-41; genus JAQGMV01. The sequence goes on along the minus strand of DASPNJ010000040.1, from coordinate 50,453 downwards.
GCACCTCGACCTCGTGTGCGCGCGCGCCGCGCGCAGCGGCTTCGGCCATCTGCTGCGAGCCGCCGGTGAGGGTGTGATAGACGATCAGCAGCGTTCGCATTCGCGCGCGCGCTCAAGAGATGACGGAGAAGAAGTCACGGACAGGAGGTGACGAACAAGAGGTGACGAAGAAGAGGTGACGAACATCGGGAACCATACGACCAAAGTCTGTAAACCCGCGCCACCCTGACTCGTTGCCTGGATATGAGGACCGGTTCGGGTCATCACAATCTCCTTGCGTGGCAGGAAGCCATGGGGCTGGTGGAACTCGTCTACGAAATAACTGGTCAGTTTCCTTCGGCTGAGAGATATGGCCTGATTGCGCAAATGCGTCGAGCAGCAGTGTCGATTCCGTCAAACATTGCCGAAGGCGCTGCAAGGCATTCATCGCGTGAACTCGCGCAGTTTCTGAGCGTCGCTTGTGGTTCGGTGGCCGAACTCGAAACACAGCTGGAGCTTGCCGCTCGATTGAAACTGCTCGAACGCGACGCTGCTGTTTTCGTGCAAGTGAACCGCGTGGGTCGACTTGTTAGATTGGCACGCCGCTCGGTCTTGTCGCGATAGACGCCCACGCCGTCACCTCTTGCTGTAGCCCCGTCACCTCTTGCGATAGCCCCGTCACCTCTTGCGGTAGCCCCGTCACCTCTTGCGGTAGCCCCGTCACCTCTTGCGATAGCCCCGTCACCTCTTGCGATAGCCCCGTCACCTCTTGCGATAGCCCCCGTCACTCCTCCAAAAAAGTGGCGTAGTCGTCGAGCTCGATGCGCTGCGGCTGGAACGTGTTGACGACGTCGGCCGGATCCGCGTAACCCATCGCCATGCCGCAGATGACGATGTGGTCCTCACCGATGCCGAGCTCGCGCCGCACGATGTCGGGATAGTTCGAAATGGACGCTTCAGCGCAGGTGTGCAGACCTTTGGCGCGCGCTGCGAGCATGATCGTCTGGAGGAACATGCCGTAATCGAGCCAGCTCCCCCGCTCGAGCTTGCGCTCGATCGAGAACACCAGCCCGGCCGGTGCGCCGAAGAACTCGTAGTTGCGCTTGCGGTAGGCCTTGGACTTCTCGAAGTCGCCGCGCTTGATCTCCAGCGTGCTGTAGAGGCCCCAGCCGCACTGGCGCCTGCGCGCGAGGTACGGCTCCTCGATCGGATCAGTGTAGTACTTGTAGTCGCGCTTCTCCGGGCGGCCGCTCAGGAATTCCTGCACCAGTGCATCCCCGAGACGCTTCAGCGCGCCGCCGGTCAGCACGTGCACGCACCATGGCTGGATGTTGCTGCCGCTCGGTGCGAAGCGCGCGACCGCGACGATCTCGCGCAGCGTCTCCAGTGGCACCGCTTGCTTCGTATACGCACGAACCGAGCGGCGCGTGCGCGCGGCTTCGAATACGTCGGCAGCCGCTTTCGTCGAAAACCCGTTCATTTCTTCTCGCTTGCTATCAGTCCGGACAAGGTCACCCCGCGCAGCGCTTCGGATCGCCCCCACGCCGTGCCGACGATCGCCATCGCGAGTCCGATGAGGACCATGACCACGACCTCGAGCGGCAGCACGTCCGCGAGCAGCCCGGCGATGAGCGATCCGACGGAAATAAAAGCAGGAAACATCGGGAGCAGCGCCGCCATGCGCCCGCGCATGTTTTCCGGCGCGCACATCTGCAGCGTTGTGACGTGGATCGTGAAATGGATCATCTCCGCGACACCGGCGATCGCGAGCCAGAACGCCGCCAGCTCGATCGTCGGCGACAGTGCGAAGCACAGCAGTGAAGCGCCGAACACGACCAGTGCGAGCGTCTGCACCAGTCCCGTGCGGTCGTAACGCGTCGTCCACGCTGCCGCGATGCCGCCCACTATGCCGCCGACGCCGACGGCGGAGAGCATGAAGCCCAGCCCCTCGGGGCCGGCGCGATAGACGTCTGCCGCGAAGATCGGAATGAGCGTGCTGAACACCGGGATCAGCAGGATCGGCGGCACGAGACCGGTCACGAAGGTGACGCGCGCCACCGGATTCGTCATCGCGAAGCGTATGCCTTCTTTCATGTCGTGCCATGGCGAGCTGCGCGGCTTTGCCGCCGCCGGCGGCGGCGCCGCAAGGCTCATCACCGCCACGCACACGCCCACGTACAAGGCCGCCTGGATGGCGAAATTCGAAGCCGCGCCCACCGCGCCAATCAGGAAGCCCGCGACGCCCGGCCCCACCGCGCGCGTGACACTGAACGCGATGCTGTTGAGCGCGACCGCATTGGCGACGAGATCCCGCGGCACACTGCTGAACACGAGCGTGTTGCGCATCGTGCGATCGAACACAGCGCCGATGCCGGCGAGCACGGAGAACGTGAAGAGGTGCCACGTGCGCACCGCGTCGAATGCGAGCAGCCCTGCGAGCGCGAGCGAGATCGCGACCATCAGGAGCTGGCTTGCGGCAAGCGCCTTGCGTTTGTCGTAGCGATCCGCGATGTAGCCGCTCACCGGCGCCAGCACGAGCATCGGAATCGCGCGCACGCCGAGCACCGCGCCGAGCAGCGCGGGCGACTTCGTCACCTCGTAAACCACCCAGCCGAGGGTCGCCTGCTGTATCCACTGCGCCGCGGTGGCGAAGAAGGTCCCCGTCCAGAGCCGCCTGAAATCGCGGTGCTTCAGCGGTGCAACAGTCGTGACGAAGCCGGTCAATGGAGGAGCCTTCGGGGTTGGCTTTCTATAGCATGTTTCGATCTACAATGGTTTTCACCGCGTCGCCGCGAGCCGAGGGAGGGGAACGAGCGATGGCAAAGATGACGGGCAACCGCTACTTCGCGGAAGCGATGCGCGGTTATGGCGTGACGCATCTCTTCTACGTGAACTCGATCATCGGGAACGCGATGAAGGAGGCGGAGAACCTCGGCGTAAAGCGCGTCATCACGCACGGCGAGAAACCGGCGGCGTACATGGCGGACGGCTATGCGCGGGCTTCGCACCGTCCCGGCGTGTGTCTCGCGCAGGACATCGGATCGACCAACCTGCTCGCCGGTCTGCGCGATCCGCACATGTCGAGCTCGCCGGTCATCGCGATCACCGGCGGCCAGCACGACCAGTCTCGCTATCGCCACGCGTACCAGAACGCCGAAGACTTCAGCGCCTGGAACGTGGTGACCAAGGCGAACTATTCGGTCGATCACGTGAGCCGCCTGCCGGATCTCCTGCGCCAGGCGTTTCGTACCGCGACGACCGGCACACCGGGACCGGTGCACCTGGAGCTCCGCGGAAATTCCGGCCAGATGCTCGATGCCGAAGGTGAATTCGATCTCACGTGGGAAGAGCGCTACATGCGCTACCCTGCCTTCCGTCCCGCCGCGGAACCGGACGCCGTGAAAGCCGCTCTCGCCGTGCTCGCGCGCGCGGCGAAGCCGGTCATCGTCGCCGGCGGCGGTGCGGCCGCGTCGGGCGCGGGCCCCGAGATCGTGAAGCTCGCCGAGACACTGTCGATTCCCATCGCGACGAGCCTGCACGCGCGATCGATCGTGCCGGACGATCATCCGCTCAATGTCGGCGTTCCGGGCAGCTACTCGCGCTGGTGCGCGAACAAGGCCGTTCAGGCGGCCGACCTCGTGCTCTTCATCGGCAGCCACAGCGGCGGACAGGTGACGAACGCCTGGCAAATTCCGAAGCTGGGCACGCCGACGATCCAGATCGACATCAACCCGCAAGAGCTCGGCCGCAACTACCCGAATGCCGTGTCGCTGTGCGGCGATGCGAAAGTCGTGGTGCGTCAGATGCTCGATGGGATCGGCAAGGAACCGGCACGCCGCGCCGAATGGATCGAACAGATCCAGAGCTACGTCGCCGACTACTGGGCCGAGAGCGAGCCGCTGCGCACCTCCGATGCGACCCCGATGCGGCCCGAGCGCATTTGCCGTGAGATCGAGCAGTGGCTGCCCGGCAATGCGGCACTGGTGGTGGACACGTTCCACGCTGCAATGTGGACCGCGCAGATGATCAAGATGAAAGCGGGGCAAAGCTACATCCGCTGCGGCGGTTCACTGGGCTGGGCCTTTCCCGCGACGATCGGCGTCAAGGCCGCGCTGCCGGACCGGCCCGTGATCGGCTTCGCCGGCGACGCCGGCTTCTACTATCACCTCGCGGAGCTCGAGACGGCGGCGCGCGCAGGTCTCAACATCGTGATGGTCGTGAACACCAACTATTCCGGCGGCGTGCTCGAGAACGTGCGCTTCACGCCGACCGTCGATTTCTCGAAGGTGGCCGAGGCGATGGGCTGCGTCGGCATACGCGTCGAAAAGCCCGCGGACGTGCGTCCGGCGCTGGAGAGCGCGCTCGCCGCCGGCAGGCCTGCCGTCGTCGATATCGTGAGCGACCCGGCGGTGCGCGCGCAGCGCGGCTGGGTGCCAGGCTGACCGGTGGGTTTCCGAAAAAGGGAGTGAGAAGAACGAGAGTCTGAGGATCTGGTCAACGACGGGAGGATGCGATGAACCGTACTGCGTGCGTTGCAGCAGGTGTGCTTCTGAGCTTTTCCGTATCGGCAGTGAGCGCGGCGACCAAAGAGAAAGCGAAGGACAAGGGTGCCGCCTATCCGGATCGGCCGATCCGGTTCATCGTTCCGTTCGCCCCGGGCGGCCCCAGCGACATCCTCTCGCGGCTCATCGGCGGGAGGCTCAGCGAATTGCTGGGACAGACCGTCGTCGTCGACAATCGCGGCAGCGTCGGGGGTCTGCTCGGTTTCGAGGCGGGCGCTAAAGCCGCGCCCGACGGCTATACGCTGCTCATGTCCGCGAACAGCCTGCTGACGATCAACCCGCACGTTTACAAGAAGCTGCCGTACGATCCCGCGAAGGATCTGACGCCGATCTCGCAGCTCACCTCGACCGGCAACGTCTTCGTCGTGCATCCGTCGGTCGCGGCGAACAACATCAAAGAGTTCATTGCGCTCGCGAAAGCAAGCCCCGGAAAGATCAATTACGCGACGACCGGCACCGGCAATCTGCTCGGCATCGCCGACTTCAAGGTGAAGGCGGGCGTCGACATGGTCGCCGTGCCGTACAAGGGCACGGGCCAGGCCGTGATCGATCTCGTCGGCGGTCACGTGCAGATGTTCTTCATGAATCCGCTCGTTGCGGTACCGCACGTGAAGTCAGGCAAGCTCAAGGCGCTGGCGGTCACCTCGCTCGACCGCAACCCGGCATTGCCCGACGTGCCCACGGTCAGCGAATCCGGGCTGCCCGGTTTCAGGAACGTCACGTGGCACAGCATCCTCGTGCCCGCGGGGACATCGAAACCGATCGTGTCGCGGCTGAACGCCGAGATCGTGAAGATCGTCAACATGCCGGATGTGCAGGACCGATTGAAAGGGCAGGGCCTCACGCCGGTCGGCTCGCCGCCGGAGCAGGTAACGAAGAACATGCGCGAGGAGTCGGCCGAGGTCGCGAAGCTCGTCAAGCTGATCGGGCTTCAGCCTCAGTAGCTACTGATGGGGTGTTCGGGACGCGGGACGTGCGGATACATTCCGGATGGACCGAAGGCGGTCCGCGTCTCGCACCCGCACGGGTGCCGGTGTTGTTGCCGCCGACTAAGCCTCTACCGGAGGACTCAAAAGCGCGAGTTGCAGAGCCGCTTCCCAGCGGATGTCTCCGCAAAACACCAACGCGCGTCCATCGTACTTGAAGGCGACGGCGCACGTGACGCATCGCAGACCCGAGCGCACCGAGAGGTACGGACGCGTCAGTTGAACTTGGCGCGGCGACCGCAGGGCGCGTCTGAAATAGGGACGGCGTCCCCAGTAGTTCGTGCGCGAATCGGCAAGCGGCGAGAACTTGTTCAGGACGTACAGGCGTGACGCGGCATGCTCGATCTCGATACCGGCCTCGTTCAGCAGGTAGCAGCCGTCAGCCAGCGGCAGCTTCATGAATAGCTTGGCCGCTTGTTCGAAGGACTGTCCGGCCTCCATGCCCGAGACCGCTTCTTCGATCGCGCCGACGTATGGCGCCAGCGTCAAGTGAAAGCGATCCGCCTCCGCCTCGACGACTTCGCGGAAACGGTTGTACAGCCCCTCGAAATTCACGGCCGACACTCGGGCCAGCTTCGCGTCGGGGACGCCGAAATAATAGCCCTGGACGAGGTCGATGTCCGCGTCCAGCGCGAGAAACGCGTGATATTCGAGCTCGACGCCCTCCGCGAGCACCAGCGCCCCGGCTTCATGCAGGAGCGAAGTCATACGCGACAGTGTGAGCGCGACGCGCCGATCGTCGGAAGCGTTGCGCATCACTTCGCCGTCCAGCTTGACCACATCCGGCCGCAGTCTCCACGCGCGGCTGAAGTTCGAATGGCCGCGGCCGAAATCGTCCAGAGCTATGAGGCAGCCCAGCGCGCGAAACGCTTCCACGCGGCGGGCAACGGCATCTTCGTCGGAGATTGCTCCCTCGAGAATTTCTATCACGACGTGGCCGGGGAGAATCCCGTGCTCTGCGAATATTCGCCGGTAGGCGTTTACGTCGAAATCCTCACGTTCGAGCGCTTCGGGGGAGACGTTGAGAAAGAGCCAGGACGGAGATCTGACGGTCGCTGCAAACGTCTCGCAGTGCAGCTCCAGGCACGCGCGGTCCAGGGTCTGTGTTGTCCGGGTGCGCGCAGCCCGTTCGAACAGTGCAACTGGCGACACCGATTTGCCGCCGGGATCGGTTGCCCTCACTAACGCCTCGTAGCCTATCGGCCGGCTGTTCGTGAAACTGAAGATGGGCTGGAACGCCGATGTCAAGCGCAGGTCCGCGTACTCCCGCGAGATGGTGCTCTGGGCGTTCCCCGCGATCGCCGTTGAATGCATTGATTGTCTCCTCGCCGTTCTTGTAATCAGCGTGACGGCGGAAAGTTGAACGCGCTGTCGTCAAATCTTCCATGCACTCTAGAGGCACGAAAATCGAAGCGCCAAGGAAACGAACCGCGGAATGTGACGAAATTGCTTTTCTGCGGCGCAGGCGCTTCTTTTTTGGGCGTGGGACCTTATCGCGCTGTGGGGATTCACCTTACAGAGTGGGGATTCTCCCTACATGCGCGCGGCGGAGGCCGTCGACGTGATCAGAGGCCGCGCCACATCCTTATATGCGGAAGACGCGCACGATCGATTTCGCGATCGCAGGGTGAAGCGACGCTCGTGCTCGACACGCAGGAAGTCACCATGAAGAAGGGCTTCGCGCGGGCCGAGGGTCGAGAACACATTCGTCGCCCCGCCCTGCGCCGGGTGACGATTACTGGCTGAACGCCTTGCGCAGCTCGCCCGTCACGCGCGAGCCTTCCGCGATCATGAACGCGATCTCGCTGTTCGTCGTGAGGAACCGCGCGCCTTTGCGAATGAAGTCCGCCTGACGCGCGACGTTGCGGTCGCCGCCGACGCCGGGAATCTTCCCGTGCTTCTTCGCCGCGGCCATGACTTTGTCGAGCGCCGCGAGGTGCTCGGGGCTGCCGAAGGTGCCGGGCTTGCCCAACGCGGTGAGCAGATCGTTGGAGCCGACGTGTATCACGTCGACGCCCTCGACGGCGGCGATCTCCTCGACGTTGTCGAGGCCTTCCTGCGTCTCGATCATGCACACGACGAGCGTGTTGTCCTGAAGCGCTGGCACGAGGTCAGCCGTGTTCATCGCCTTGAAATCGAAGATCGGATAGCCGCCGCCCACCGAGCGCTTCCCGAGCGGCGGATATTTGGCGCGGTTCACCGCACGCTTCGCTTCCGCCGCGTTGTTCACGTCCGGGAACACGATGCCGGTGACGCCGTTGTCGAGCAGCACCTGCGTGTCCGGATCGTCGACGCTACGCACGCGCACCAGCGGTGCGATGCCGATCGCCAGCGCCACGTTCGCGATATGCGCGATCGACTCCACGCTGAAGACGGAGTGCTGCGTGTCGATGAATACGAAATCGTGTCCGGTGGTCTTGGCGATCCGCGCGATGTCGCCGGAGCGCGCGAGCCGCACGTTCATGCCCAGCGCGACCTTGTTGGCCTTGAACAGTTCCTTCAGCGTGTTCGGCATCGAGACGGGCATGGGCTTCTCCTGGGAAATTGCCGGATTTTAAGGCCGCGCGGGCCGCGTGCTATTCTCCCGCGCTCACGGCTGGAGGTCGGCCGTTCCGCACCAAACCGAGGAGAAATAGATGATTGTCAGACGTCTTGCATGCGCGGGCATCGCCGCATGCGCCATCGTGGCCGCGGCGCCCGCGGCGAGCCAGCAGTACCCGACCAAGCCGGTGCGCGTGATCATCCCGTTCGCGCCGGGCGGGGGCAGCGACATCACCGCGCGGCTGTTCTCGACCAAGCTTTCCGAGTACATGGGCCAGCAGTTCATACCCGACAACCGCGGCGGCGCCGGCGGCTTGATCGGCATGGAAGCCACCGCGCGCTCGGCGCCGGACGGCTACACGATCATGATGATGTCCGCGAGCTTCGCGGCGACCTCGTCGGTGCGCAAGCCCGCATTCGATCCGATCAACAGCATCATCCCCGTCGCGGAATTCGGCTACACGCCGTTCGTGCTGACGGTGCATCCGTCACTGCCGCCGAAGACGGTGAAGGAGTTCATCCAGCTCGCCCGCACCACCAAGGGCGGCCTCTCCTACGCTGGCACGGGTACCGGGGGCGCGACGCACCTCGCGACCGAGCTCTTCTCGAGCATGGCCAAAGTGAAGATGGTGGCGATCCAGTACAAGAGCACGGGCGCCGCGATGGCCGACCTGCTTTCGGGTCAGGTCCCGGTGATCGTGGGCAGCCTGCTCCCCGTCGTGCCGCACATGAAGACCGGCCGGCTGCGCGCGATTGCGGTGACGACCGCCAAGCGCTGGCACACCCTGCCGAACCTGCCGACCATCGCGGAGACGCTGCCCGGTTACGAGGTCGAGCTCTGGTTCGGCACGATGGCGCCGCGCGGCACGCCCCAGCCGATCCTCGACCAGTTGAACCAGGCGATCAACAAAGCGCTCAAGGATCCGGACATTCAGAAGAAGTTCGAATCCGACGGCATGATCGCGAGCGGCGGCACGCCGCAGAAGTTCGGCGAGCGTATCCGCAAGGACTACGAGCGCTGGAACAAGGTGGTGAAGGAAGCGAACATCGAAGTGAAGTAATCGGGCGCACACCCGTAGCGGCGGCCGGCTGATTCAGCCGGCCGTTTTTTTGCAGCTCGCGGCATGGGCATTGCTGTTCGCCGGTAAGCACAACTGCGGGAGCAGCTCATGCGTTTAATCCGTATCACCGTGCCCAAAGGACGCGGCCGCGACGTTGCGAAGCTCGCGTTCGACTGCGGCATCAAGGACCTCACGATCCACGCGGTCGAGCAGCACAAACCGGGCGGGGAAACGAAGAACAAGGAGGCGGTGGACATGCACGTCGCGACGCCCGACGGCAGGGCCGTCGTCGAAGCGATCGTGCGCGCTCCGTTCTACGACCGGCAGGAGTTCAGCATCGATATCCGCGAGCCGCGCGCCGTGCTGAAGGCGGCGTCGGTGCGCGAGATTGCCCGCCCTGTCGCGGCACCGATGGTCGATATCGATCAGGAGCTATGGCAGTTCTCGCACGTCACCGTGAGCTTCGCGGTCCGCTTCATGATCGCGGCCGTGCTGCTCGCGTACGGCATGATCCACGACAACCCGCTGCTCATGATCGGCGGGCTCGTGTTCCTGCCGTTCATGCCGCTGGTGCTCGGAATCGCGTTCGGCGCGCTCGATCGCCAGTGGAAGCTCGTCGCTCAGAGCGCGATCGCGTTCGTCACCGGCACGCTCCTCATCGTCGCAATGGGCGTCGCGGTTGCCGCGTGGACAGATCCGCCGCTCGCGTTCCATCAGTTTCCGCCGGTGATCGCGGGCGTCGTGCTCTCGCTGCTCGTCGGCATCGCGGGCGCGGTGGCGACCGCGGACGACGTCGGCCACCGCCAGCTCATCGGGCTCGCAGCCGCCTCGCAGATCGCGCTGATCCCGGCGTGGTTCGGCATCTCGCTCGTGTTCGGGTTCACGCAGAGCCCCGCGGAGAAGCTGATGGCGTTCGGGCTGAACGCCGTCGCGCTGGTGCTCGGCGCCGCCGCGGTGTATGGCGTGCTGATGTGGCGCTCCGCACAATACAAACCGGGCGGCACCCGCGCCGCCGCGCACAAGCCCAAAGCCAGCCGCGCCTGACCGTCACGTCTGAACCCCCGCCTGCGCTGGGGTGACGATGGCTTTGCTCGACGTGCCGCCATTCCCGCGAAGGTAGGAATCCAGAACTAACGCTTCCGTGCCGCCGCTTTCACGCTCGCGCGCGTGAGCGGCAGGTCGCGGATGCGCACGCCGATCGCGTCGGCCACCGCGTTCGCCAGCGCCGCCGCAGCAGGTCCCTGTGCCGCTTCGCCCGTGCCGAGGAACGGAGCGCCGGGCCGCGTGATGATGTGCACCTCGATCGACTCCGGCACGTTGGAAAAGCGCAGGATCGGATACGTGCTCCAGTCGCGGCTGGTGACGCGCGTGCGGTCGAACGTGACCGCTTCGTACAGCGTCCAGCTGATCGACTGGATGATGCCGCCTTCGGTCTGGTTGCGAATGCCGTCGGGATTCACGGCTTCGCCGCTGTCGATCGCGGCGACCGCGCGCAGCGGCCTCACGTGGCCGCTCTCGCGCTCGACTTCCACTTCGATGGCGACCGCGCAGTAGGCCGCCAGGTTCTTGTAGCGTGCGTACGCGAAGCCGCGGCCCCGCCCGCGCGCGCGTTTGAATTGCGACCAGCCGAAACGCTCCGCGCAGGCGTTGATCACCGCGCGGGCGCGCTCGTCCTGCATGTGCCGGAGCCGGAACTCCACCGCGTCGGCTTTCGCCGCGGCCGCGAGCTCGTCCATGAAGCTTTCGGTCGCGAACACGTTGTGGTAACCACCGAGCGCACGCAGCGCCGATACGCGCAGCGGCGACGACGGTACGAAGTGATGAACCACGCGCGCATTGCCGAAGGTGTAACCCGGCAGTGCGTTGCGGTTGCCGCCGCCCGCGGGGAGCGGGAGCGGCTTCGGCGGCGGCGGCGCGAACGGCGTCTCGATCGACCACGCGGGCGCAAGATGTCCCGCGGGCGGCGGACGCGTGGTGTGCGTGCTGCTCCAGACCTCGTACTGCCACTCGGCGACGTTCGCGCCGTCGAGCCGTGCGCGCACGCTCGATACCATCACGGAACCGTACGGCTCCCACGCGTGCTCGTCTTCACGCATCCATTGCACGCGCACCGGCCGCCCCGGAAACGCGGACGCGATGAGCGCCGCGTCCGCACCCGCGTCGTCGGCGCCGTTGTGGCCGTAACAACCCGAGCCTTCCATGTGAATGATGCGTATGCGTTCCGCGGGCGCCGTCAGCATTTCCGCGATCGCGGCACGCAGCGGATACACGCCCTGCGTGTGTGAATAGATCGTGTAGACGCCGTCCTGAAGCAGCGCGACCGCGCACGACGGGCCGATGGAGGCGTGCATCTGGTACGGCCTGCGGTAGGTCGCCCTGATCGTTCCGGTGCCCGTGGCGAGCTCGGATGCACCGCCGAGATCGACGAAGTCCTCGCGCGGCAGGCGCTGAAAATGTTCGTAGAGCCCGGTTTGCGGCGGCAGCGCGGGCTGCTCCTGCCAGCGCGCCGCTTTCGCGAGCTCGCGCATCGCGACGATCGCCTGGTATTCACGTTCGGCGACGACCGCCAGAAAGCTCCCGTTGCGCACCACCTTCAGCACGCCGAGCATCTTCTCGACGCGCGCTGACTCGACCGAAGCGAGCTTCGCGCCGTAGCTCGGCGGACGCACGACGCGCGCGTGGACCATGCCGGGCAGACGCAGATCCTGCACGTAGATCGGCGTGCCGGCGATCTTCGCGGGGATGTCCACGCGCTGCATCGATTTGCCCATGACGCCGCGCGTGCGCGGGTTGCGCAGCGGTGAATTCATCGCGGCATCGACGTGCAGCGTCTCGCCCGTGACGAGCTGCCCGTAACTCATGCTGCGCCCGTCGCGGCTCCTGATCGTGCCGAGATGCACGGTGAGCTCGTGCGGCGGCACGCCAAGGCGTTGCGATGCGAGGTCCACCAGGATTGCGCGCACTTGCGCCGAGGCGTGCAGGATGGCGGTCGCGCTGTCCTGCATCGACTGGCTGCCGGCGGTGTAGCCCTCGTTAGCGGTGCGCGCGGTATCGGCAGTGACGAGCGTGATCGCGCGCGGATGCACCACCAGCTCTTCGGCCGCGACCTGTATGAGCGCCGTCTTGATGCCCTGTCCCAGCTCGGCCTTGCCGGTGAATACGGTGATCGCGCCGTTCGCGTCGATGCGGATCCAGGAATCGAGCAGCGGCGCGTTCTTGAGACTCCCCGGCAGAACGGGCGCTTTCTTCGGCTCCTTGCCGATGTTCTGCGGATCGTCGGCCGCGAACGCTGGCGCGAGCGAGAACGACACGATCAGCGCGCCGCCGCGGGTCAGGAATTCGCGGCGCGTAACGCCCGTCATTTGACCTTCATGAGCGCGGCGGCGCGCTCCACCGCGCGCAGAATGCGCATGTGCGTGCCGCACCGGCAGAGGTTCGCGTTCATGTGGCGCCGGATCTCGGCTTTCGACGGCGCGGGTTTGCGCTCGAGCAGCGCCTGCGCGCGCATCATCATGCCGGGTATGCAGTAGCCGCACTGCGCTGCCTGCTCCTCGATGAACGCGCGCTGCACGGGGCCCGGATTATCCAGGCTGCCGAGGCCCTCGATCGTTCTTACGCGACGGCCTTCGAGCGCGGAGATCGGCGTCACGCACGACAAAACCGCGTTGCCGTCGATCATCACGGTGCATGCGCCGCACTGGCCGAGGCCGCAGCCGAACTTCGCGCCGTTCAGCTGAAGCTCGTCGCGCAGCACGTAGAGCAGCGGCGTCGCCGGATCGGCGTCGATCTGGTATGTGGTGCCGTTTACGTTCAGGACGGGCATCGAAGAGGTGACGAGAGGAAGTTACGGATAACGTCGAGAAGAGGCGGCGTAATGGCGCGTCAGTGTCCCCGCGCGAGCTGCTGGCGCACGCGACGCACTTCGCGGCCGACGTGCGGCCATGGCGGTCGATCGGTGTACGCCGCGCGCAGGTACACGACCAGCGCCGCGACCTGCTCGTCGGTGAGCGCCCCGTGAAAGCCGGGCATGAACGGTCCGGCCTCGCCGTCGGGCGGCGCGATACCCTGAAAAATGATCCGGATGAGATTCCCGGGACTTTGCAGCGACACCGAGGTGCTGAGCGCAAGGTGCAGCGCTTCGGCTGACGGCGCGCCGGGCCGCCGTTCGGCGCTCCCGTGACAGAGCGCGCAGGCGCCGGCGTAGATCTCCCCGCCGGCTTCGATCGCGGCGTCATCCCCGCCCTCGGGCTGCCCGCTGCGTGCCGAGACATCGGCAGCTCCGAGATTCTCGCGCGCCATCGCGAGCGCGTCCTCAGCGCGCTTCTGCCGTGCTTCATCGGGCGCGCCCATGATCGAAGCGACGTACAGCGCGATCGCGCGCACGTCCTGCTCGTTCGCCGCGCCGAGGTTGTGCACGACCGCCGCCATCGGCCCTGCGGCGACCTCGTGGCGCTCGCTCGCGCCATAACTCAGGTACCGGAACAGCGATTCGCGCGTCCACGGCATCGGCGCGCGCGAGCTCGCGTCCAGAGCCGGAGCATGCCACCCCTCGGCCTGCCCCCCCGCGAAGTGCCGGCGCTTGCGTTCCGCGCCGAGGAGGTTGCGCGGCGTATGGCACGCGCCGCAGTGTCCGATCGTTTCGGAGAGATACGCGCCGCGGTTCCAGTCGCGGCTCTGCGACCGATCGCCGGCGAACACCTGACGGTCGAGAAAGAGCATCTTCCAGCCGGAGAGCAGCAGCCGGATGTTGAACGGGAACGTCAGGTCGTGTTCCGGCGTGCGCGCGCTGACCGGCTCGCGCGTCATGATGAACGCGTAGAGCGCATGCAGGTCGTCGTCGGTCATTCGCGTGAAGTAATCGTACGGAAAAGCGGGGTAGAGATGGCGGCCGTCGCGGCTCACGCCCTCGCGCATCGCGCGCACGAACGCGTCCTGCGACCAGCGCCCGATGCCCGTTTGCGGGTCGGGGGTGATGTTGGTGCCGTAGAGCACGCCGTACATCGTCCTCAGCGCAAAGCCGCCTGCGTACGGTTTGCCTTCGGGTGCGGTGTGGCAGGACACGCAATCGCCGATCGCCGCGAGATTGGCGCCGCGCTCGATCTGCGCCGCATCGAAGCGCTTCGGCGGCTCGACCGGCGCGATCTCGCCGCGCCACGACAGCGCGAGAAAGACCAGTATCGAGACGACGAGGACGAGCAGGAAATCGAGGCGGGTGCGGCGGGACATGACGTAAAACCCGAGTCGCGGCTTACGTGCACGAAACGTGCCGCCGCGGGCGAGACCCGTTGCGGGCTACCCCCGCAGCCGCGACCGGTGTTTTCCCTCCGTCACCTCTTTCCTTCAGGCGCGGGCGTTGCTCTGAAGGCGCGCGTAAGGGGAAATCATGGCCGATCAACCGCAAAAGACACCGCCTTCCAGAAGAAGGCGCGGTCGCCGTTCACGCATCACGGAAGGCTTACCGGATCCTCTCGGCGCGACATGGGACGGGCTCGGCGTCAATTTCGCGCTGTTCTCGGCCAACGCGACGAAAGTCGAGCTGTGTCTCTTTAATGCGAGCGGCACGCGCGAGATCGAGCGCATTCCGCTGCCGGAGTACACCGACGAGGTCTGGCACGGCTATCTGCCCGACGCGCGGCCGGGTACGGTCTACGGTTATCGCGTTCACGGGCCGTACGCGCCCGAGGAAGGCCATCGCTTCAATCCGAACAAGCTGCTGCTCGATCCGTACGCAAAGGCGCTCGTCGGCGAGCTCGAGTGGAACGACGCGCTGTTCGGCTACCAGCTCGGCGCCGAAGGCGTCGATCTCACGTTCGACGAGCGCGACAGCGCGCGCTACATGCCGAAATGCCGCGTCGTCGATCCCGCGTTTACGTGGGGCCGCGAGCGCAGGCCGCAGGTGCCGTGGGAGAACACGATCGTTTACGAAGCGCACGTGCGCGGCTTCACGATGCGCCATCCGGCGGTGCCGGGCGAGCTGCGCGGGAAATTCGCCGGGCTCGCGGTGCGCGAGGTCGTGAATTACATCCGCGATCTCGGCATCTCGTCCATCGAGCTGCTTCCCGTGCAGGCGTCCGTGGTCGACAAGGGGCTCATCGACAAGGGGCTCACGAACTACTGGCGCTACGACACGATCGGCTTCTTCGCGCCGGATCCGCGCTACTCGGCGACCGGCAGCGTCTCCGAGTTCAAGGAGATGGTGGCGCGGCTGCACGACGCCGGCATCGAGGTGATCCTCGACGTGGTCTACAACCATACGCCGGAAGGCAACGAGCGCGGTCCAACGCTGTGCTTCAAGGGCATCGATAACGCGTCGTACTACCGCCTGCTGCCGGATCAGGCGCGCTACTACATCAACGACACCGGAACCGGCAACACGCTCAAGCTCTCGCACGCGCGCGTGCTGCAGATGGTCACCGACTCGTTGCGTTACTGGGTGACCGAGATGCACGTGGACGGCTTCCGCTTCGATCTCGCGACGATCCTCGCGCGCGAAGAGCACGGCTTCGATCAGGGCGGCGGCTTTCTCGACAGTTGCCGCCAGGATCCCGTGCTCTCGAAGGTGAAGCTCATCGCCGAGCCCTGGGACATCGGTCCCGGCGGCTACCAGGTCGGCCAGTTTCCGCCGGGGTGGGCCGAATGGAACGACAAGTTCCGCGACACAGTGCGCGCGTACTGGAAAGGCGACGAAGGCAAGGTGCCGGAGCTCGCGTCGCGCATGACTGCCTCGGGCGATCTCTTCAACCGCCGCGGCCGTAAGCCGTGGGCGAGCGTCAACTTCATCACCGCGCACGACGGCTTCACGCTGAATGACCTCGTGTCCTTCAACGACAAGCACAACGAGGCGAACGGCGAGGACAACCGCGACGGCCACTCGAACAATCTGTCGTGGAACTGCGGCGTCGAAGGCGAGACCGACGATCCCGAAGTGATCGCGCTGCGCGAGCGTCAGAAGCGCAATTTGCTCGCGACGCTCCTGTTTTCGCAGGGCACGCCGATGCTGCTCGCGGGCGACGAGGCGGGCCACACGCAGCGCGGCAACAACAACGCCTACTGCCAGGACAACGAGATCACGTGGCTCGACTGGACCGGCCAGCGCGACGTCGACAGGGATTTGACGCGCTTCACTCGCCGGTTGATCGCGTTGCGCAAGCAGTATCCGATTCTGCGCCGCCGCCGCTTCTTCGTCGGCATCCACAATCCCGAGCTCGATGTGAAAGACGTGACCTGGGTCGATCCGCGCGGGCAGGAGAAGACGCAGGAGAGCTGGGGCGATCCGGGCGAGCGCTGCTTCGGCATGGTGCTCGACGGACGCGCCCAGCCCACCGGCATCGTGCGTCCCGGCTCGGACGCGACGCTGCTCCTCATCCTGAACGCGTACCACGACCTCGTCGGCTTCACGCTGCCGACGGTGCCCGGCGGCAAACGCTGGAAGTGCCTCATCGACACCAACATCCCCGACCGGCCGGACGAGCCGCTGTTCACGGCGGGAGAGCAGTACGGCGTCACCGGGCGCTCGCTGCTCCTCTTCGTCCTCGAACCCGTCTGAACGTAGGGTGGGTCGATGAACCACCGGCTGGTGCGCTACCAGCGCACCCTACGGTCAAGCCGACGGAAGGCAGGTTACGGAGGCCGATCGGTTTTCCTCTGTTCGTGATCCGCCGCGGCTGCGGGCGAAGCCCGCGAGGACTTTTTTGCCGCGGCAGCCCGGCACGCGGCCTGCAGTCCCGATCCCCAAGGACGAGTTGTTTGCCCGCCACGCTCGGCCGATGGCATGATTTTGCGCATCCCGGAGGAGAGTTCCACGACGCACATGCCTGGAGCGAACGACGACAGCCCCCGCGGGAACGAAGAGTTTCTCGCAATGCTGGCGCATGAGTTCCGCAATCCGCTTGCGCCGATCAGGAGCGCGGTGGAGATCATGCGCGTCATCGGCCAGAAGGATCCCGCGCTCGAGAAGGCGCGCGAGGTGATCTCGCGTCAGGTCGATCAGCTCTCGCGGCTCGTCGATCAGCTGCTCGACGCTTCGAACATGACGCGCGGCTCGATCACGCTCGAGAAAAAGCCGCTCGATGTGAACGCCGTGCTGTGGCAGGCCGTCGAGATCGTCCAGCCGCTCGTCGACGAGCGGGCCCATCATCTCAAGGTCGTTCCGCTCGCGCATCCGCTCAGCCTCGAAGGCGATGCGGCGCGGCTGTGCCAGGTCGTCGTGAATCTGCTCGACAACGCGGCGCGCTATACCGAGCCGCACGGCGAGATCGTGCTTTCGGCAGCGAAAGAGAAGGACGCGGTGGCGATCCGCGTGAAGGACAACGGCATCGGCATCGCGCCGGAATCGCTGCCGGTGATCTTCGATCTGTTCACGCGGGCGCATCGCAGCGCCGACAGGCCGCAGGGCGGGCTCGGCATCGGTCTTTCGCTCGTGCGCAACCTGGTGGAGATGCACGGCGGCACCGTAGAAGCGAAGAGCGCGGGCCCTAAGCAGGGCAGCGAGTTCATCGTGCGCCTGCCGCTGCACGCGCGCACCGCGCGTGCCGAGCAGCCGCTCAAATCGTCGGCGGGGCGCGAGACGCCCAGGCGCATCGTCGTCATCGACGACAATCTCGACGCGGCGGAAAGCCTCGCGATGCTGCTGCGTCTCAAAGGCCACGAGGTACACGTCGCCTACGACGGCCCCACGGGCGTCGCCTTGACGCTCAAGACCGCGCCCGACTGCGTGCTCGTCGACATCGGGCTGCCGGGCATCGACGGTTACGAAGTCGCCAAGCGTCTGCGCGCGCAGGATTCGAACGGCATGCTGCTCGTCGCGCTGACGGGCTACGGCAACAACGAAGACCGCATCAAATCGGAACAGGCCGGCTTTGACCACCACCTCGTGAAGCCGGTGCCGCAGAGCGTGCTCGAGGACCTGCTGCGCGACTAGGGACTGTCCGCGTTTGCGGGTCCGACAGCTAAAACGGGGACTGTCGCTGTATTCGTCATCTGGCACGACAATCGCAGGAATGTCGCCGTATGGCGATGTTCGCGAGGTAAATAAATATGCGCTGGACTGCACTGTTACTGCTGTTTCTCGCGGCGTGCGCGAGCACGCCTGAAGGCGACATCGGGTCTGCGCGCAGCTCGTGGCAGGGCGCGGCCTACGAAGACATCGTGAGGAGCTGGGGCGCGCCCACGCGCAGCACGAAGCTGCCCGACGGACGTGATGCGCATACATGGGTGTCGGAGACGGTGGCCTCACGCGGGTCGCTGTGGCCCTCGATCGGCATCTTCGGCGGCAGCGGCGGGGTCGGCTTCGGCACCGGCGTCACGATGGGGCCCGGTGGCGGCGAGCTTCAGCGCTGCGAGCGGACGCTCTTTTTCGAGAACGGCCGCGTCGTGGATCAGAACTGGCAGGGTTCCAGCGACTACTGCTCCAGTTTCAGGCGCGGTTAACTGCCGCTCAACAGACCGAGCCGCAGGCGAGCGCCGGTCAAAACTCGAAGCCGATGTTGAAGGAATGAAAGGTCTGTTTGCCGCCGCCGCGCACGGGAGTGGTGAACTCCTGGCTGCGCGTGATGCGCGTGGCGCTCACGCGGGCGCGCCAGAAGCGGAATGAGAATCCCACGCTGAGGTCGTAGACCAGCGGCGTGCGCTTCACGTCCGGGCTGCCCCTGAACACGGTGCCGTCGAGGAAGATGTTGTAGGCGACCGCGCGGCCTTCCGCGCCGGCAAAGACATAACCCTCGCAGAACGTCCATGCCGCGCACGGATCGCTCCCGGTCCTGAAGTTCTGGAGGATCGCAGCACCGGGCTCGATGCGGTCGGGTCCGAATCCGGTCATGTTCCTGCCGACGCGGACCAGGCCGCCGGCCCGCACGAACGTCATGACGGTGCCGACCGCCGCGCCGACGTGCGGGATGAAGTGCACGTTCTCGTTGTGTTTCCAGAGTTGCTTGTGCAGGTACGTGAGCAGGAACGCAGGCTCGTTCGGAATCTGGTTGGCCCAGCCCTGCGCTTCCTTCACGTTCACGAGCCCGTGCCACCAGTTCTGGATCTCTTCACCCTGCGCAGCCGGCCCGACGACGCCGACGTCCAGCTCGATCGTGTCGAGCGCCGCGCTGCGGTCTCCGCACGTGCGCCGCGCCTGGAACACGAGGCCGAGATAGAGCCATGCGGCCCACGGCCGGTCGTCGCGCTGCGCGCCGGCGATGCTGATGTCGCGCGGCGTGTACATGTTCTGCCCGACGAAGACGCCGCCGTTCGTGGCGGCTTCGGAGAATGGCGTGCAGCCGAGCGCGCGTCCCAGCGCGGTCATGGGCACGCCGGACAGATCGAGACCCGGCATGTTGGTGGCGTCCACGCCGAAACCCACCTTGAAGCCGTTGGTGTAATACCGGTCGCTCCCGGCCCATTTGTCGTTATCGATGAAGATCTGGATCTCGGCGCCGCGCTCACCGCGCATCCACTGCGCCGCATGCGCGGTCGTGCCCGCCACCGCGAGCGCGAGCGCAAAGGCAACCGCCATCCACATCGGCCGATTCATACCGCGATACTATTCGAACCCGTCAGCCGCACGGTATCCCCGGTTTTGCCTGTTCAGGAGCACGTTCGCACATGAGACCCACGGCCGCACTCCGCGAGATCATCGCCCGCCCGGGCTGCACCCTCGCCGTATCGGCGCACGACCCGCTGCTCGCGCGCCTCGTGGAGCAGGCGGGCTTCGAGGTGATCGGGCTTTCCGGCAACGCTGTTGCAGCCTCTTACCTGGGCCTCCCCGACATGGGCTTTCTCAACCTGTCGGACATGGTGAACGTCGCGCGTCGCATCTCGGGGGCGGTGAGCATTCCCGTGCTGGTCGACGCCGATACGGGCTACGGCAACGCGATGGCGGTGCAGCGCACCGTGCGCGAGCTGGAGCAGGCGGGTGTCGCCGGCATCATCATCGAGGACCAGATCGACTACAAGAAATGCGGAATGATCAAGACGGCGCACCCGGTCGTGCCCGCCGAAGAGCACGCGGCGAAGATCCGCGCGGCGTGCATGGCGCGCAGCGACGCGGATTTCGTGATCTGCGCGCGCACCGATGCGGCGGCCGATCACGGTCTGGACGAGGCGATCCGCCGCGCTTTTCTCTACGTCGAAGCCGGCGCGGACATGCTCGACGTGGAAGTCGTCGGTACGCCGGAGGAGGTCGAGAGCATCCGTCGCGCGCGGCTGCCGGTGCCGCTCAAGGGCAGCATGGACGAAGGCAAGAAGCTCTGGCTCAACCCGCTCCCGATGCTCGCCGACGCGGGTTACAAGCTCGCGTCATACCCGGGCCTCGTGCGCTACACCGTCGTGCGCTCGGTGCGCGAAGCGCTCGCGCATCTGAAGCAGCACGGCTCCAGCGCGGGCTTCGAGCACCGCATGGCGACGGTGGAAGAATATTTCTCGGCCGTGGACATCGAGCGCTACCTCGCGATGGAGCGCGAGATACTCGCTAAGTGACCTGGGCTGCGGCGCGCTCCGCGCGCGGCGGCGCGGGCGAGAAGTAGCTCGCCGCGAGGATCAGCAGCGCGACACCGATCAACGACAGCGTCCACGTGACGGTGCCCTTGTTGACGACGTCGATCAGCATGAACTTCGCACCGACGATCCCCAGCAGCGCGAAGCCGAGGAACCAGCGCTGGCGCATGACTTTGCGACTCGCGCTGATCATCAGCGTGAGCGCGATCGCGGTCCACGCGAGCGAGAGGATGCTCTGCGCTGCTCCGGACGAGAGCAGCGCGGCCGCCTCGAACGGGACGCCGGCCCAGTGATGCGCGAGCCGCATCGCCATCGCCGAGAGCCAGATGAAGGCCAGCGCGCCCGGCACCATCTGCGCCAGTGCCGCGAGCTGGTGTTGCTCGAGCGATCTCATGCGGGCAAACCACGCAACGAGCGCGGCGATGACGGCGATTTGCGCGATGTCGAAAAAGCTGGCGATCGGCAGGTAAGGTAGTCCTGTGCCGCCGCCCGCATGGCTGAGGTTCGCCGCGAGCGCTGCCAATCCCGCGACCGCCAGCAGCATGGGTGCGGCTGTAAACAGGTAAGGCTTTCGTTGTGCCGAAAGCGGCCACACGTCGTGCCGGTCGAGGTGCAGCACTGCGAACACCGCTGCGGTCGGCACGAGCTGCCACGCGATGAGCCGCCAGAGCGATACGTGCGGTGCGAGCTCGCGCGCGATCCACAGCGCTTCGCGCAGCACGACGGCCGAGAGCACGAGCACGGCATAAACGTGCGCCGCCCGCAGCAGTGCGGTCGCGTTCGCGCGCTCGTTGCGCTTCAGGCACAGGTACAGCGTCACGAACGCGGCGGGCAGCGCGAACAACATGGTGTCGTGCAGCGCATGCCGCCGGCCGTCTCCATACCACGCTTCATCGTACAGGCCCGGCAGCACCGCGACCGCTGCGAGCGCGAGCGCCGCATAGCGCGCGGCGTTCCACGCGAGGCCGATTGCGAACGCCGTCAGTGCCCACGCCGTGACGACGAGCACGCCCACGTACAGCGCCATCTCGTGACGCGGCGGGGCGAATTTGTCGATATCGGCGAAGTTCGCGGCGAGCCACCACCCGAGCGCCCACAGCCCCGACAGCACCGCGAAGGCATCGCGGTTCGGCTTGGACAGCCACTGCGCGTCCGCACTCTTGCGCGTGAGCCACGCCGTCGTTGCGCCGCACGCGGCGATCACGGCGCAGCCGACATACATCGCGTTCAGCACGGCCAGCGCGGCCCCCGCATGCGGCTCGTTCAGGAAATAGACGCCGGCTGCAAGCTGGAGCAGGAGCCCTGCGGCGTACGGCAGCACGGTGCGCTGGGACACGCCGTACCACACGAGCACGAGCCCCTCGATCGCCCAGAACGCGCTCGTCACCTCCGCGCCGAACGCGAGCGGGACGGCGATCGTGAAGAAGCCGACCGCGATCGCCCCATGCGCCATGCGCAAACCCGCTCCTTCCGAGGCACCGCGCATGAAGAGCAGTCCCGCCAAACCCGCGTAATACGCGCCCGCACCCACCGCGCTCCACGCCAGCGCGACGCGCGCAAAGCCCGCCTGCTCCATCAGCCACTGCTGCGCGATGGCGGCGGCGACCGGCGTGCCGAATACGAGCGCGTGCCGCGACCATCGAGCATCGGGCGGGCGTTTGCGCACGAGCGCAGCCAGCGGCGCGAGCGAGAAGAGGATCGTGAAGAGAATCAGGAACGCTTCGGTGCTCGCGAAGAGCGCCGGCGTGAACCGCTGCGATCCCCACGCCATCCCGGTGAACACCGTGAATCCGAAAGCCAGCATCGCGAGGCCGCGCCACGTGCGCCACGCGTAAATGCCGAGTGCGAGCACATCGAGCACCGCGTAGTACGAGAAGAGCACGATGTGACTGCCGGTGCCGGTGGACGCGAGCAGCGGCGCGAGGAATGCGCCGGCGATGCCGAGGATCGCGAGCGGCTCGCCTTCGAAGCGCAGCGCCGCGAGCAGGCACGCGACGCCGAGCCCGGCGAACAGCGCGAACGCCGACGCCGCCCCGAGGTAGCCGTAGCGCGCGAAGGCGAAATACGTCACGAGGTACAGCACGCCGAAGCCGCCGCCCTGGAGGGCGAGCCCGAACATGCGATGTTCGGCGACGTGCATGCGCGAGTAGCCGAAGCCGATCATCGCGAGGCCGGCAACGGTCGCGATGAGCAGCCGCACCGACGGGGGGAACATCCCGAAATCGATCGCGAGCTTCAGGCCCGAGCCGATGCCGATCAGCAGCAGGACGACGCCGACCTTGGCGAGGATGTTGCCGCCGAAGAGCTTCTGCCACAGCCAGCTCGGCTCGGCGGGCGCGGACGGGAGCGGCGGCGCGGGCGAAGACGTCGGTCCTCGCAGTACTTCGTCATCCGCGCGCAGGCGGGCATCCACAACTGATGGCGTTTGTCTCGGGACTCCGGCCTGCGCCGGAGTGACGACACGTTCGCCGTGCGGCGCAGTGACGCCGTGCGGCGCAGTGACGAGAGGTTCGCCGTGCGGCGCTCTCGGCTCCGCGATGCCGTCATCCCGGCGCAGGCCGGGATCCAGAACTGTTTCAGGCGCGACCTGGATTCCCGCGTGCGCGGGAATGACGGTTTCAGCTTGCGTGCCTTCGATTCCAGTCTTCGTCGGAGCAGCCTCGAGCCGCGCCGTGAGCTCGCGCAGCTCGCGCTCCAGCGCCGCGATGCGCGGCTCGAGCGCTGCTCCGGTCGCAAATGTCGGAATGCGCCCGGTCTTGAGCAGGATCGCGATCACCGCGCCGGCAGCGCCGAAGAAGAGCCACGCCTCGCCCCAGTGCACGAATCCGCCGATTGCCGCGCCGAACGCGGCGCCGATCAAGAAGCCGACAAACCACATACCACGCGCTCCCTATTTCCAGTCGCCGCGCAGCTCGGCGACGATGGCACGCAGGTCTTCCGGTGCGGCGGCTGCCGGTGCGATTGAGGCTGCAACGCTCACGCGTACGCGCGGAAACAGCCGCGTCGGCGCACGCCGCAACTTGCCCGCATGACGCGCGAAGAGGCTGTCCCACAGACCGGAGAGCGCCATCGGAATCACGGGCACCGGCGAGCGCTCGACGATGCGCGTCACGCCACCGCGAAACTCCGCAATCTCGCCATCGGAGGTGAGGCGGCCTTCCGGAAAAATGCCGACGAGCTCCCCGTTCTCGAGTGCAGCCGCAATGGCGTCGTACGCGCGCTGGAGCACTTCGGGATCGGCACGCGCGGGCGCGATGGGTATCGCCCGTGCAGTCCTGAAGAAAAAGCTCAGCACCGGCACTTTGAAGATCTGGTGATCCATGACCCACCGAATCGGCCGCGGGCATGCCGCCGTGAGTATGAGCGCATCCACGTACGAGACATGATTGCACACGATCAGCGCCGGGCCTTCGTCGGGGATGCGCTCGATCCCGTTCTTCTGCACGCGATAGACGGAGTGGACCAGCAGCCACGCCATGAACCGCATCAGGAACTCGGGCACCAGCGTGTAGATGTAGATTGCGACCGCGGCGTTGAGGAGCGCGGTGACGAGAATCACCTGCGGGATCGTGAAGCCGAGCTTGAACAGTCCGATCGCGAGCGCCGCCGCCGCGATGATGAACAGCGCGTTGAGGATGTTGTTGCCGGCGATCGTGCGCGAGCGCGACGCGGGATCGCTGCGGTTCTGCACCAGCGCGTAGAGCGGCACGCTGTAAATGCCGCCGAAGACGCCCACCAGCGCGAGGTCGGCGAGGATGCGCCAGTGCGCGGAGTCACGCAGGAACGCCATCGCGCCGACTGCGGCGTGGCCGGGCGCGTGCGCCGTGGACCACCACAGGTCGATGCCGAAGAGTGTGAGGCCGATCGAGCCGAACGGCACCAGCCCGATCTCGATCTTGTGTCCCGACAAGCGCTCGCACAGGAGCGACCCGACGCCCACGCCGACCGAGAACACGACCAGCAGCACCGTGACCACGTGCTCGCTGCCCAGCAGCACGTTGCGCGAAAGATTCGGAAACTGCGTGACCAGCATCGCGCCGTAGAACCAGAACCAGGAGATCCCCAGCACCGACAGGAACACCGTGCGCCGGTCGGTGAGGTGCGCGATGTTGCGCCAGGTCTCGGTGACGGGATTCCAGTTGATGCGCAGGGCGGGGCTGGCCGCAGGCGCGACCGGGATCAGGCGCGAGAGCGCGAGCGCGATGCCCGAAATCGCGCACGTGCTCGCCGCGACGGCCGCGATGCCCCAGTCGCGGTCCGCGATGAGCCAGCCGCCGTAGATCATCCCGAGCAACACGGCGATCGCCGTGCCGCCTTCGACGAGGGCGTTACCGCCGACCAGCTCCGACTCGGCGAGCTGCTGGGGCAGGATCGCGTATTTCACCGGTCCGAAGAAGGTCGATTGGACCCCGCCGAGAAAGAGCGCCGTGAGCAGCAGCGCGAGGTCTTTCATGAAGAAACCGGCGGCGCCCAGAAACATGATCACGAGCTCGAGCGCCACCGTGATCGTGATGAGCCGTGACTTCTCGTATTTGTCCGCGATCTGACCCGCGATCGCCGAAAAGAGCAGGAACGGCAGGATGAACAGCGCCTGCGCGACGTTCTGCAGCGTGTCCGAGGACATCGCGGTGAAGCTCGCGGTCTGGTAGGCGAGCATGATCACCAGCGCCTGCTTGAATACGTTGTCGTTGAACGCGCCGAGAAACTGGACGCAGAAGAACGGGCCGAAGCGCCGCTCGCCGAGCAGCCTGAACTGACTCTGTGCCATGTCCATAGAGTACCGCGCTACACTCGCGGACATGACAATTGCGTTATTTCTTCACGTCATCTCCGACGTGATCTGGGTCGGCGGGATGTTCCTCGCCTATATGGCGGTGCGTCCCGCGGTCGTCGAAGTGCTCGAGCCGCCGCAGCGCTTGAAGCTCTGGACCGGCATCTTCCGGCGCTTCTTTCCGTGGGTGTGGGGTGCGGTCGTGCTGATCCTGCTCACCGGCTTCGCGATGATGGGCCAGCTCGCGGCGGTGCCGGCGTACGTCGTCATCATGACCGTGATCGGCGTCGTCATGAGCGCGATCTTCCTGCACATCTATTTCGCGCCGTTCGGGCGGCTCAAGCGAGCGGTCGCGGCGGAGGACTGGAAAGCCGGCGGCGCCGCGCTCAATCAGATCCGCATCCTGGTCGGCACGAACCTCGTGCTGGGCCTGATCAACATCGCCGTCGCCATTCTCGGTCGCGGATTTTCGTAGGGTGGGTGGTCACCCGCCGACCCTCAATTCGGGAAGTGGGGCATCCCCGGCTCTTTGCCTTCCGGCAGCGGCGTGCGGGCGAGGTTGAGCAGCATCGCGAGCATCGAGTAGTACCCCGCGATCGCGACGATGTCGACCATCTGATGCTCGCCGAACTGTTTCAGCGCGCGCTCGTAGGTCGCGTCCGACGCGCTCTGGTTGTGAAAGAGCTCCGTCAGCAGGTCGTAGACGATCTCTTCGTCCTGCGCCATACCGGTGGGGCGGCGGCCTTCGGCGAGCGCCTGCGCGATCTCCGGCTTCAGCCCCGCTTTCAGCGCAAGCGGATGGTGCGCCTGCCATTCGTAGTTCTGCGTCCACTGCCGCGCCGCGATGAGCGTCGCGAACTCCGCGATACGTCGCTCGAGCGGGCAGCGAAAGCGCAGATACTCGCCGACTTTCTGCACCGGGCTCATGAGCTCGGGGCTGCGCAGCAGCACGTTGAACGGGCCGCGCACCTGGCCGCGCGGGCCTGACGCGAGCTCTTCGGCCGCTTTCTTCTGAAGGTCGGTCATCCGCGCCGGATCGATCCTGCCCATGCGCTCGCTGCGCGTGCTCTGTGTCGTCACTTTCGCTCCCTCGTGAAGGCGTTGTGTGCAGGCGGCCAGTGTAATATACGCACCGTTTCCTCCCGCCTGTTTCCCCATGAGCAGCACGCACGCGCCGCTCGTCGAGAACGCGACGCGCGATCTCGCGGCATTCGGCGCCAGTCTCCGGTTCTCCGATCTGCCGCCGGCTGTCGTCGAGCGCATCAAGCTCTCGATCCTGGACAGTCTCGGCTGCTGTCTTTTCGGCGCGACGCTGCCGTGGACGCGCAAGGTCGCCGACCTCGCGCGCGCCGAAAGCGCGGCGCCGCGTGCATCGCTCATCGGCTTCGGGACGAAGACATCGCTGTCGCTCGCCGCGCTCGTGAACGGCACGTCCGGACACGCGTTCGAGCTCGACGACATCCACAAGGAATCGATCATCCACGCGGGGTCGATCGCGACGCCGGTCGCGCTCGCGTTCGCGGAGGACGAAGGCGGCGCATCGGGTCGTGACGTGATCACCGCGATGGTGGCGGGCTACGAGATCGGCCACCGCGTCGGCGCCGCCGCGACGATGAGCCTGTTCTTTCGCGGCTTCCATCCGCAGGGTACATCGGGCGCATTCGTGGCCGCGGCGACGGCAGCGCGCGCGTTGCGCCTCGATGCCGAACGATTTCAGCACGCGCTCGGCATCGTCGGCTCGCAGGGCGGCGGGCTGATGGCGGCGCAGGAGGGCGCGATGGTGAAACGCTTTCACAGCGGCCGCGCCGCGCAGAGCGGGGTCTATTCGGCGCTGCTCGCGCGCGACGATTTCACCGGTATCCCCGACGTGCTGGAAGCGCATTACGGCGGCTACCTGATGACCCATTCGGATGCACCGGCGCCGGAGCGTCTTGCGTCGGGCCTGGGCACGACGTGGGAAACGCTCCAGGTCGGCTACAAGCCGCATGCCAGCGTGACCAGCATCCATACGGCGCTGGATGGCCTCGCCGCGATCATGCGCGAGAACGGTCTCACTGCCGGCGATATCCGCGAAGTGGAGGCGGGCTTGAGTCCCATGACGCACGTGCACTGCGCGTGGGAATACAAAGCGCAGGGCGTGACGGCGGCCCAGATGAATCTCTACTACGGCCTCGCGGTGATCGCGCTCGATGGTGTCGCGTTCACCGAACAGTATCGCGAGGACCGGCTGCGCGAACCACGCATTCTCGATCTGATCGGCCGCTGCCGCGCGCATGTCGATGCCGAGATCGCGCAAATGGGGCCGGCGTTCCGGCACGCTGCGCGCGTTAAAGTAACGACGCGCGACGGACGCGCGATCGAAAAGCTGCTGCTCGATCGCCGCGGCAGTCCCGAAAACCCGATGAGCACGGCCGAGATCGAAGAGAAGTTCCGGCACGTCGTCTCGCGCTGCATCGACAAGGCGCGCGCAGACCGCATCGTCGAGCTCGTGCGTTCGCTGGAAAAGCTCGACAGCACGCGCGAGCTGATCGAGCTGCTCGGAGCGCCTGTCGATGAATAGCCAACGAATGACCCGCAAAACACGTAACCCCCGCGCAGGCGGGGGTGCAGCGAACCACGCCCATCCTGCCTTCCCCCTGAGGGAGAAGGGGATACCCGCCTGCGCGGGAATAACGAACGTGGCGCTTGTCGCCGTAGCTGGGATTGCAGCCGTTGTATCGCACGGCGTACACGCGCAGCAGTATCCGACCAAACCGATACGGCTCATCGTGCCGAATGCGCCGGGCGGCGGCACGGACACCGTTGCGCGCGCGATCTCGGAGAAGCTCTCCCCGGCGCTCGGGCAGCAGATCGTCGTGGACAATCGCGGCGGCGCCGGCGGCCGCATCGCGGCGGAGCTCGTCGCGCGCTCACCGAAAGACGGTTACACGCTGCTGCTGGGCAGCGCCGCGACCCTGATCAGCGGACCCGCGCTCGATCGCGATCGTAAGTACGATCCGGTCAAGGACTTCGCGCCGATCTCACTCGCGGGCACCACGGCGTACATGCTGGTGGTGCACCCAGCGCTGCCAGCGAAAAGCGTGAAGGAGCTCATCGCGCTCGCGAAAGCGAAGCCCGGGCACATCGCGTTCGCGAGCACGGGACAGGGCGGCCCGGCTCACCTCGGTGCCGAGCTTCTCCAGGCGATGGCGCAGGTGAAGCTCATCCACGTGCCGTTCAAGGGCGGCTCGCCCGCCATGCTCTCGCTGCTGCAAGGCGAGACACAGATGATGATCGCGAACTTTCTCACCGCGCTGCCGGCGGTGCGCGCACAGCGCGTGCGCGCGCTCGGCGTGACGAGCCCGAAGCGCTCCGCGCTCGCGCCGGATATCCCGACGATCGACGAGGCGGGGCTGCGCGGCTTCGAGCTCCAGCAGCTCTACTCGCTCGTTGCGCCCGGCGGCACGCCGGCGCCGATCGTCGAGCGTCTCAACCGGCAGATGGTGGAGAGATACCCCGCCGAGGACGTGAGGCAGCGGCTCGCCAACGAAGGCGTCGAAGTCGTGACGTCAACACCGGCGGACGCCGCGCGGATTTACGCGGAGCAGTTCGCGAAATGGTCCCGCGTCGTCCGCGACGCCGGCATCAAGATAGACCGATAGGTTCGTAGGGTGCGCTGGCGCACCGCCACAGGAGATCGTTTATGGCAACAACCAAAACCAAAGCCCGCCGCATGCGCGAGCTGCTCGACAAAGGCATCGTCGTCTCGCCCGGCGTGTACGACGGCTACAGCGCACGCATCGTCGAAAAGATGGGTTACCAGGCGTGCTCGAGCACCGGCGCGGGTCTTGCGAATTCGCGCTTGTCGCAGCCGGACGTCGGCATTCTCACGCTGCACGAGAACGTCGCGGCGTGCGCGCACATGGCGGGCACCATTTCGATTCCGATGATGGCGGACGCGGATACCGGTTACGGCAACGCCGTGACGGTTTACCACACCGTCCAGTATTTCGAGCAGGCCGGCATTGTCGGCATCAACATCGAGGACCAGGTGAGCCCCAAGCGCTGCGGGCACATGCGCGGGAAGGCGATCATCGACGCCCGTGAGATGGCGAAGAAGATCGAGGCGGCGGTGAAAGCGAAGAAGGATCCGGACTTCATCATCAACGCCCGCACCGATGCGATCGCGGTGGAAGGCATCGAAGGCGCGATCAGGCGCGCGAAGCTGTACGCCGCCGCCGGGGCGGACATGGTGTACGCCGACGCCATCGAATCGGAGGATCAGATCAAGCGCTTCTGCGAAGCCGTCGCGCCGACGTGGGTGAGCATCAACATGGGTTTCGGCATCCGCTCGCGCCCGACGACGCCGGTGATCCCGGTCAAGCGCCTCGCCGAGCTCGGCATCCGCCGCGTGAGCCTCGCGCGCATGCTGCCGGCGGCGGCGCTCATGGGCATGAAAAAAGCGCTCGAGATCATGCGCGAGAGCATGACGACCGGCGAAGTGCACGACCGGCCCGATCTGCTCGTCGGCATCGAGGAGATCACCGATCTCATGGGCTATGCGCTCATCAACCGGCTCGAGACCGAGTTCTCGCTGCCGGAGGACATCGAGCAGCGCTACAAGGGCGAGAGCGTCGATTATGTCCGGCGCGGGGGACATTAAAGGTATCCGTCATTCCCGCGCAGGCGGGAATCCAGAAGTCGGAGTTCTGGACCCCCGCCTTCGCGGGGGTGACGGTTTTTGCGCGGCGACCGTCATTCCCGCGTAGGCGGGAATCCAGAAACCCGGTTGTGGCTCTGGACCCCCGCCTTCGCGGGGGTGACGTTTTCCCCGACTCGTAAGGTGCGCTGGTAGCGCACCGGCCGGTGCGTCATCGACGTACCCTACGGGAGTCAGCTAAGTCTCACCGGCCGGTGTGTCATAGACGCACCCTACGGCACGTCAACTAGGGTCTGGCGGCGAGCGCGAGCTCGGTCGTAATACCGGTGCCGTCACCCGCTTTGACTTCAGTGATCCCGCCCGAGCGGATGCGGGCCGGATCGACGCCCGCTTTGGCGAGCGTGTCGATGATGGCGCGCGCGCGGCGCTCCGCGAGCGACTCCCCCGCGCCCTCGGCGAGCGGCTCCGCTTCGACCAGCCGGTCGAATACGGCTTCGTAGAACTCGGTGTCCTTGCTGCCGCGCCCGAACCGCCCGAGCACCGGATTGACGCGGTCGGGTGTTTTGCCGGTGCGCTTCGCGTACTCCTTTTCCAGCACCGCCATCGCGTCCGGGCCGGCGCGTTTGGCGAGCAGCGCTTCGAGCGCTCTCTGGGTATCGGCCCGGCCGTATGCGATCGGTCCGGGCGTCTCGTCCGGCGCGAGCTTCGGGTCGAGCGCGCGCGCGAGATCCAGACGCGCCGCCCGCCGCCGTAGCTGCCGCGCGTCGCGCTGCGGGTCGTAAGGGCCCTTCACGACGAGCGTAAGCTGCGGTCGCTCCTTCAGCGCTTTCGCCAGCGTATCGAGCTGCTCGCGCTGCGCCGGCGCGATGCGGTCGCTGCCCGGGGCGAACCGCACGGTCCTCACCTCTTCGACGTCGCCCTTGAAGAGACTCGCGAGCGCGCGGAAAGGGGCCGTGACGACGCGGGTGATCGCGTTGGCGATCGCGGCGCGGATGACCTTGCCGTAGTCGAACTCCGGATTGTCCATATTGCCGCGCACCGGCACCGCGAGATCGATCTTGCCCTCGGAGTCCTTGAGCAGCGCGACCGCGAGATCGAGCGGCAGATCGAGGGCGTTGGGCGCCTTCACGCGCTCGCCCAGCGTAAAGTCGCGCAGCACGACTCGGTTCTCACCCGCGAGCTGGCCTTTTACGATCTTGTAATCGAGGATGAGCGAAAGCTTGCCCGATGCGACCTTGCGCCCCGCGAACGTCGCCGAGTACGGGGAAAGCAGCGGCATATCGATGTTCTCGAAGCGCGCGCGGATGTCGAGGAACGCTTCGGGATCGCGCGGAATCAGCGTGCCCGATGCGCGTGCTTCGCCGTACTGGTCCACCTGTCCCGAGAGCCTCAGCTCCGCACGCGCCTGCGGGTCCGACGAAATGCCCACGACCGAGCCTTGGAGCGCCTGCACCTGTGTCGCGAACGGCAGGACGAGGCTCGCGTCCGAGAAATCGAGCGTGCCCTTTTCCAGCCGGATCGCGCCGATGTCGTAGGGGAAAGGCGGCGGCTCGACGGCGGCCTGCCCCGCCGGCTTGGGCGCCGCGCGCTGCGGATCAGGGTCTCGCCGCAGCGCCTGCGTAACGTTCATGGTACGGTCGCGCGCAATCGCGATCTTCGCACCGGGCTCGACGACGCGGACCAGCCTGACGGCCAGCTTGTCGGGCGAGAGCGTGAGCGCGATGTCCTCGGCGACCGCCGATTTCCATGCCACGAAGCGCGCGTTGGTCTGCTCTTCGTTCACCAGCAGCTCGTCCACGCGAAGCTCGCCGCGCGCGCGCAGCGACGGTTTCGCGTCACGCCGCCAGCTCACCCGCGCGTCGCCCGAAAGGTTGCCGGATTTGAGCTCCAGTGCGGCATGTCGCGCGATGAGCGGCCGCAGCGGCTCCAGCGGAATCCGTGCGAGGGTGAGCCGCGTGCGCGCGCCGCCGAAATCCTGCTGGAGCGTGCCTTCGCCTTTCGCCGTTCCGCCCGCCGTACGCAACGCTGCGCTGAAGGCGATCGGCTTCTTGCTCGCGCTGTCGATGTTCCTGGCCGAGATGGACGTCACTTCGACGTCGTACCCGATGGCGGGTTTGAAGCCGTGGTCGGCGAGCCCGAGGGCGAAGCGCTCGAGCGCGAGCGTCTCGATGCGATAGCGCCATGCGTCACTGGCCTGCGCGGTCTGCGCAGGCGCCGCAGCCGGCTGCTGCGCCGGTTTCGGCGCGAGCGCGTCGAGTAACCCGATCGCACCGTCCTGACCGCGTTCGATTCTCACGCCGCCGCCGCGCAGCGCGACCGACTTCGCGCTGAGCGTGCGCTCCGCGGTATCCAGGCGCCCGCCCGAGAGCACGAATGCCTCGAGCGCGAGGAGCGGCGTATCCCGGCGCCGGCTCGTGAGGGTCGGCGCCGCGATCTCGAGGTCGATATCACCGGCAACGATGCGCGCAGGCGCCGCGCCGGCGGTGACGTCGAGACCGAGCCTGCCGTTCAGCGCGTCGGTGCGCACGACGAGCGTCGGCGTTCGGCTGCGGTCACCGTAGGCGAACGCGATCTTTTCGAGCGCGATCTCGCGCAGGCGGATCTGCCACGGCTGCGCCGCCGGAGCCGCGGGACTCGCCACCGGTTGCGGCGCTGGCTCCGGCTCCGGTTCTCCGTCGGGTGTCGTGCCGAGCAATCCGATGCCACCGTCGCGTCCGCGTACGATTCGGACCCCGCCACCGCGCAAAGCGACCGAGTCCGCGCTGAACGTGCGCTCGCTGCTGTCGAAGTGTCCACCCGAGAGCGTGAAGGCATCGAGCGCGACGGGCGGCGTCTTGCGGCCGGCAGTTGTCACCGCCAGCGCTGCGAGCTCGAGCTCGATATCGCGGGCAGCGATGCGTGCGGGCCTTGCGCCGGCCGTTACATCGAGCGCGAGCCTGCCGGTCAGCGGGCCCGTGCTCACGGTGAGCGCGGGCTTTCGGCTGCGGTCGGCGTACCCGAGCGCGATCTTGTTCAGTGCGATCGTGCGTACGCGGATCTGCCACGGCTGCGCCGCCGCGGCCGCCGCAGTTGCCGTCGCCCGCGGCGCCTGCTCCGGCTTGTCGGCCGGTGTCATGCGCTGCCAGTCGAGCACGCCGTCTTCGGCTATTGCCGCGTTCACGCCGCCCTCGGTGACGCTCAGGTTCGCAATGACGAGCTCGCGCTTCTCGAGCGTGAAGCTCGCGTCCGACACCCGCACGGCGCCCAGCGCAACGAGCGGCTCTTTTTCGCCCGCCAGCCCGAGAAACAGGCCGGAAAGCGTCGCCTGCACGCCTTTCACGTCGAGCGCCGCCTTGCCGTCGCGATACCCGAAGTCGTAATGCCCCGCGATCGCGAGCTCACCGCGCGGCGACTGGACGTTCAGGACGTCGCGCATGAAGCGCCACGCGGTCTCGAGCTTCATGCCCTGGAGCGAAATCTCGCCGCTCGATGCGATCGGCTGCAGCGAGAGATCGCCTTTCCACGCCAGCGTGCCGCCGCCCGGCAGCTTGCCGTCGAGCCGGTAGCGGCCCTCCTGGTCGCGCAGCGTGCCGAAATTCCAGAGCTCCAGATCGACCGGTGTCACAGCGGTGCTCTCCGGCGACGGACCGGACAGGTCGGTGAAGCTCACGCGGCCGTCGTCCAGCAGGATGTGATGCACGATCAGACGCGGTGGCGGCGTGTCCGGTCGCGGCGGCTTGCGCAGGCGCTCGATGAGATCGAGCAGGTTGAGCCGGCCGTTACGATCGATCTCCAGCGCGAGCGTGGGGCGTTCCAGCCGGATCTCGGCAAATGTCCAGGTGCGATCGAACAGGCTGGAAAGATCGAAATCGACGAACAGCCGCTCGAACGCGAGCAGGGCTTTGTTCCCGTCGCCGTTCAGCGTGAATCGCGTCGCTTCGAACGTGAGCGCGAACGGATTGATCCTGACGTTCTCGACCGCCGCCGGGCGACCGAGGTGCGCTTCGGCGAGCGACGGCACGTAGCGCTTGACGAGATAAGGCGCCAGCAGGAAGCCGCCGAGCGTATAGACGAGGAGCAGGACCGCGGCCGACCACACGAGCTTGCTGCGAGCGAGCCGCCGCGGAATCGTGCGCAGATCGATCGAGGGCCAGTGGAGTTTGGAGAGAGCCATGCGAGAATCCGCTCGGCGTTTACGAAGGAACAGTCTGTATGACGGATACGCACGCCGCCCGGCGTCCTAGCACCATGGAGATTACCGCATGGGTGCTGATGGCCGCCATGCTCGTCGGTGTGTTGCATCTTCATCTGCTCGCGGCGCTGCTGGCCGGCCTGCTCGTTTTCGAGCTCGTGCACATGATGGCGCCGCGGCTGCAGCGCCGATTCTTCGGTCCGCGGCCACGCATGGTGGCGGTGGCGATCCTCGCGACGGTCATCGTGGGCCTGCTCACGGCGGCCGTGATCGGCATCGTCGCATTCATGCGCAGCGAGGCGGGCAGCCTCACGGGGCTGCTCACCAAGATGGCCGAGATCATCGAGAGCGCGCGCGGCACGCTGCCGCCGTGGCTGTCCGACAATCTTCCGGACGACACCGCCGAGCTGCGGGACCAGATCTCATTCTGGCTGCGCGAGCATGCGGCCGAGCTCCGGCTCGCCGGCGCCGAGACCGCGCGAACTTTCGCGCACATCCTGATCGGAATGATCGTCGCCGCGATGCTTGCGCTGCGCGAGGCGGTGCAGGGAGACGCGCAGAAGCCGCTCGCGCACGCGCTCGCCCGACAGGGCGAGCGTCTCGGCGATGCGTTCCGGCGCGTCGTGTTCGCGCAGGTGCGCATCTCCGCCATCAACACGGTGTTCACCGCGATCTATCTCGCGGTCGTGCTGCCGCTCTTGGGCATCAACCTGCCGTTCATCAAGACGATGATCGTCATTACATTCGTCGCGGGGCTGCTGCCGGTGATCGGGAACCTGATCTCGAACACGGTGATCGTGGTGGTGAGTCTCGCGTATTCGGTGTACGTCGCCGCCGGATCGCTCGCGTTCCTCGTCATCATTCACAAGCTGGAATACTTCCTGAACGCGAAGATCATCGGCACGCAGATCCGGTCGCGCGCCTGGGAGCTCCTGATCGCGATGCTGGTCATGGAGGCGGCGTTCGGGATCGCGGGCGTAGTCGCCGCGCCGATTTACTATGCGTACATCAAGGCCGAGCTCGCCGAGCGCGGCTTGATCTGAAATCCTGTTCGCGTGCGGACGCTCGCAACCGTTCTGGTGCTTGTGCTGGCCGGATGCCAGCTACCGGTGGTTTCGCCGCGCGTCGACAGTCCCCGCGCGGAAACACCGGAAGCGCGCCTGCACCTGCTCAACCGCGTGACGTGGGGCGCGAACGGCTCGTCTGCGAGGCGCATCGAAGCCGTCGGCACGCGAGCGTTCCTCGACGAGCAGTTGCGGCCGGCGCCGAAGCCGCCGCTCCCGCCCGCGGTACAGGCGCAGATCGACGCGCTGACGATCTCGCAGAAGCCCTTCACGGACCTCGTGCGCGAGGTCGAGCAGCAGCGCCGCGATGCGGTCGCGATCAAGGATCCCGAGGAACGAAAGGCCGCGCAGAAAGCCTACCAGCAGGAGCTCACGCGGCTCGGGCGCGAAGCTGCGACCCGGTCGATCCTGCGCGCGCTCTATTCGCCCGCGCAGCTTCAGGAAAAGATGACGTGGTTCTGGATGAACCACTTCAACGTCTTCCAGTTCAAGAGCTACGTGCGGGCGACGGTCGGCGACTACGAGGAGAACGCGATCCGGCCGCACGCGCTCGGCCGTTTTCGCGCGCTGCTCGGTGCGACCGCGCGGCATCCTGCGATGCTGCGCTATCTCGACAACGTGCAGAACGCGGCTAACCGCGTCAACGAGAACTACGCGCGCGAGCTGATGGAGCTGCACACGTTGGGCGTGTCGGGCGGCTACACGCAGCGCGACGTGCAGGAGCTCGCGCGCATCCTCACCGGCGTCGGCGTCAATCTCATCGGCGAGCCGCGCAAGATCGCGGCCGCGCGCGAGCGCCTGTACGTGCGCGACGGCGTATTCGAGTTCATTCCGGGCCGCCACGATTTCGGCGACAAGGTGTTCCTGGGCCGCACCATCAAAGGCGCCGGCCTGAGGGAGACCGAACAGGCGCTCGACATGCTCGCGCGCCATCCCGCCACGGCGCGGCACGTGAGCCGCAAGCTCGCGGTGTACTTCGTGGCCGACGATCCGCTGTCCGCGCTCGTCGAGCGCATGGCGGCAACTTTCCGGTCGAGCGATGGCGATATCGCGGCGGTGCTGCGCACGATGTTCGGCTCGCCCGAGTTCGCCGCCTCGGCCGGCCGGAAATTCAAGGACCCGGTGCATTACGTCATGTCGGCGGTGCGCCTCGCATACGACGAGCGCGCGATCCTCAATGCGCAGCCGGTGATCGGCTGGCTGAATCGCATGGGGCAGGGGCTCTATACGCGGCAGACGCCCGACGGCTTTTCACTCACGCGCGACGACTGGGTGAGCCCCGGGCAGATGACCACCCGGTTCGAGATCGCGCGGGCGATCGGCTCCGGGAGCGCGGGCCTTTTCAGAACGGCGGGTCCGGAGCCGCTCGAGGCGCCGGCGTTTCCGCAGCTCTCGAACGCGCTGTACTTCCAGGCGATCCAGAAGACATTGGGCCCGGCCACCCTGAAAGCGCTCGATCAGGCGCGCTCGCCGCAGGAGTGGAACACGTACCTTCTGTCATCGCCCGAGTTCATGAACCGTTAACACAGCACCCCCTCTCCCCGCGCGCGGGGAGAGGGTAGGGGTGAGGGGAAACATGAACAAACGCGATTTTCTGAAGCTCGCGGCCGCCGCACCCTTGGCGGCGTCCCCCGTGCGCCTGTATGCCGCCGCTTCGAGCACCAGCGCGCGGCTGCTCCTGGTTTTTTTGCGCGGCGGGTACGACGCGAGCAACGTGCTCGTGCCGGTCGGGAGCAGCTTCTATTACGAGTCGCGGCCGAATATCGCGGTGCCGCGGCCGGGCAGCGCGGCGAAAGCGGCCCTGCCGCTCGATGGCGACTGGGGGCTGCACCCCGCGCTCGGCGCGAGCCTGCTGCCGCTGTATCAGCAGGGCCAGCTCGCGTTCGTGCCGTTCGCCGGAACGCGCGACCTGTCGCGCAGCCACTTCCAGACCCAGGACACGATCGAGCTCGGTCAGGCGCACGACGGCCGGCGCAATTACCAGTCCGGCTTCCTGAACCGGCTCGCCGCGACGCTCGCCGGGCAATCGCGCGCGATCTCGTTCACCGACCGCGTACCCGTGGCCTTTCGCGGGGAGCTGCAGGTTCCGAACATGGCGCTCAAGCAGGTGCGCAAACCCGCGGTGGACCCGGTGCAGACCGCGGTGATCGCCGAGATGTACCGCGATACGCCGTACGCCCGCGCGATCGATGAAGGCATCAGCGTGCGCGACGGCGTCATGCAGAACATGGCCGCGGAGATGGAGGCGGCGAGCCGCAACGCGATCACGGCGCGCGGCTTCGAGCTCGAAGCGCGGCGGATCGCGCGGCTCATGCGCGACCGGTACAACGTCGGGTTCGTCGACGTCGGCGGCTGGGACACGCACGTCGGCCAGGGCGGCGCCGAAGGTTTTCTCGCGAACCGGCTCGAACAGCTCGGCAGCGGGATCGCGGCGTACGCCGCGGAGATGGGCGCGCAGTGGAACGACACCGTGGTGATCGTCCTGAGCGAATTCGGCCGCACGTTTCGCGAGAACGGCAGCCGCGGCACCGACCACGGCCACGGCACCGTCTACTGGATCGCCGGCGGCAGCGTGCGCGGCGGACGCACCGCGGGCGAGCAGATTCAGCTCCGGCAGTCGACGCTGCACCAGAACCGCGACTACCCGGTGCTCACCGAATATCGCGCGCTCTGCGGCGGCCTCTTCGCACGCGTGTACGGATTCGGGGCGCCGCAGCTCGAGCGGGTGTTTCCGGGGACGTCGCCGGTCGATCTCGGCCTCGTGTAGCACCTCCAGCCCAGGCTTCCCGCGACGAGGGGAAGGAGAGCCTCCTCCCACTAAAACTCCCGAATCCGAACCTTGCGCCATTCGATGCGCCCGCCGGGGACGTCCTTCGGCAGCACGCCCCATTGCAGCGCGATGTAGCCGCGCGCAAACGTGCTGTCCCGAAGCTCCACCGTGCGAACGCCGTTCAACTCGGCGGTGATCGTTGCGCCTTTGGCCGTGATGACATACGTGCTCCACCGATCGGCGGCCGTGTGCAGCGAATTCACTTTTGCAAACCCGACGATCGACCCCGTGCCGAATTCCGGCGCCGGCGCGCGATCGAAGATATTCACTTCGTAAGAGTTCTTCGGCGTCACGTTGGCTGGGTCCTGCGCGCGCACGTGTATGCCGCTGTTCGTGTTGCGCTGCGCCCGGAACTCGGCGCGGAGCTGGAAATCGCCGTAAGCCCTGCGCGAAACGAGGAAGCTGTGCCAGGTGCCGCCATCGCCGACGATCGCGCCGCCTTCGGCCCGCCAGCGGGCATCGCCAACGCGATCGAAATTCTCGAGGCCGCGCGCGCCGTCGATCAGCGTCGTCCAGCCGTCCGATACCGGCGCTCGAGCGCACGCGA
The DNA here is from genome assembly GCA_035626595.1 of Burkholderiales bacterium. Lineage (GTDB taxonomy): Bacteria > Pseudomonadota > Gammaproteobacteria > Burkholderiales > SG8-41 > JAQGMV01. Next base: position 11,821 of record DASPNJ010000040.1, on the reverse strand, counting down.
ACAAAACGAGCGGGATGATGAAGAGCACGTGCCGCATGGCGAGTCGAGGCGGATTATCGCCCGTTGCGCGCCGCACGCGTAAGCCTTACCTTCTCGTGCTCCCGGAGGAACACGATGGCCTCGAATCCCACTGAAGTCCTGGCGCAATTCGCCTCGACGCTGACGTACGAACGCATCCCCGCGCCCACGCGCGAGTACACGAAGAACCTGTTGCTCGACGCGCTCGCCTGCGCCGTTGCCGGACATCTCGGCGAGGAGACGCGACAGGTCGCGGCCGTCGCGCAGACGCTCGGCGGGCCCGGCGAATACAGCGTGATCGGCGGAGAGCGCTCGTCGCTCGCGGGCGCGACGCTGCTCAATGCGTATCTCATCACCGCGGTGACGATGTGTGACGCGCACCGCTCGACGCTCACGCACATCACGCCGGAAGTGGTGCCGCCCGCGCTTGCGATCGGCGAGCGCGACGGCGCAAGCGGGCGCGATCTGCTCGTCGCGCTGGCGATCGGTTCCGAGATCACGACGCGCATCGGCATCGGCCTGGATTTCCCGGAGTTTCGCCGCCGCGGCTGGCACGGTCCGGGCGTGCTGGGGCCGTTCGGCGCTGCGGCGGCGGTCGGCCGGCTGCGCAAGTTCCAACCCGAGGCGATGGCGCGTGCCTTCGGCCTCGCCGGCAGTCAGGCCGCCGGTACGTTCGCCGCCTGGGGCACTCCCACCGTCAAGTTCCATCAGTGCCGCGGCGCCGTGTCCGGGCTGCTCGCAGCGCTCTTCGCCGAGCAGGGATTCGTGGCGACGAAGGAGTTCCTGACGGCGCCGGATGGCGGTCTCTACAACACCTATACGAACGGCGGCAAACCCGATCTCGCGATTGCCGATCTCGGCGAGCGCTGGGAGCTCGAGCAGATCGCGCTGCGGCTGTGGCCCTCCGCATCCACGATCCAGGGCTTCATCACCGCGATGTTCGACCTGATCGAGAAGCACGAGATGCCGGCGGACAAGGTGCGCCGCGTGCGCGTGGGCTTGAGCAAAGTCGGCAACGACATGCACGGCATCTTCCCGCGCTACAACGGCAAGTTCGAGGCGCTGCTCTCGACGCACTACGTCGCGGCGGTGATCCTCCACGACCGCGCGCTCACGCTCGCGCAGTTCGAGCCGGCGCGCTACAACGATCCAAAGCTCAAGGCTTTCGCCGCCGACAAGGTCGAGGTGCGCGAGGACGCCACCCTCACGGGCGTGCAGGCGACGGTCGAGGCGGAGCTCGCGGACGGCAAGACGATCGAAGTGAAATGCGACTCGCCGCGCGGCGCGCCGGACAACCCGCTCACGCGCGCGCAGATCGAACAGAAGTTCAGGACGTACGCGAAAGACCGGCTGCCCGCGTCGCGCATCGATCAGGTCGTCGAATCAGTCTCGAAGCTCGAAGACTTGTCATCCACCCGCACTCTGATGGACTTTCTCCGGAAATAACGCACGATGTTTCAACCATGACACTCACGATCACATTATTCGATCCCACGGCGCCGCGGCGCGAGCCCGAAGACACGCCCGGCATCGCGAAAGCGGCGCTTTCGGGCCTCGCCGGCAAAGTCGTCGGCTTCATCGACAACGCAAAGCCGAATTTCGATCTCCTCGCCGCGGATCTCGGCGAGCTCCTCAAGACGAAGTACGGCATCGCGCGCGTGGTGACGCGCAGAAAGCCTTCCGCGTCGGTCCCGGCGAAGCCCGAAGTGATCGACGAGCTCGCGAAGGAATGCGACGTCGTCATCACCGGCTCCGGCGACTGAGGCTCCTGCACGTCGTGGAGTATCCACGACAGTGTAGAGGTGGCGAAGCGGGGCAAGGCCGCGCTGACCGTCTGTTCGACGGCGTTCGTGACGCTCGGGCGCGCGCAGGCGCGCGCGCTCGGCGACGCGAGCCTCCCGATCGCGGTGGTGCCGCATCCGTTCGGCCTGCGCAGCCGCGATGAAATCCGCGAGATCGCGAGCGCGTGCGTGGACGAGGTCGCCGGGCTCGTGACGGGAACCCAGCGATGAACGCACCGGAAATCGATCGTGCGGCGACGCTCGAATGCGCCGACGATCTGGAAGCGATCAACCGGCTCTACCGCGAGCGCAAGTGGAGCGACGGACTGCCGATCGTGCCGCCGACGCCCGAACGGGTGGAACGCATGCTGGCGCACACCAAACGCGCGCGTTACGACGTCGTCACGCACGTGGCGCCGGCGTACGGCGCCGCGACCGTGGAGCGCATCGCGGTGAACGCGGTGATGGCCGGCTGCGATCCGGGGTATCTGCGCGTGCTGATCGCCGCCACCGAGGCGATTGCCGATCCGGCGTTCAACCTGCAGGGTATCCAGGCCACGACGAACCCGGTCGCAGTCTGGCTGGTCGTCAACGGCCCGGCCGCGACGTCCCTCAACGTGAACGCGGCGTTCAACTGTATCGGGCAGGGCGCCTGGGCGAACGCGACGCTCGGGCGCGCGATGCGGCTGATCCTCCAGAACATCGGCGGGGCACTGCCGGGGGAAATGGACCGCGCGACGCAGGGTCAGCCGGGCAAGTTCAGCTTCTGCTGCGCCGAGAACGAGGACGCGAGCCCGTGGGAACCGCTGCACGTCGAGCGTGGCTTCCGGCGTGACGAGAGCACGGTCACGGTGGTCGGCGCCGAGGGCACGCTCAACATGAACACGCACTCCAAGGACGCGATGGAGCTCGTGCGCGTGATGGCGGAGACGCTGATCCATCCGCCCAGCAACGAGTACGTCCACGGCGGCGAGCCGTGGCTGATCATCGGCCCCGAGCATGCGGAGGTCTTCAAGCGCGGGGGTCTCACCAAGGATGATGTGAAGCGCCACCTGTGGGAGCAGTCGAAGATGGCCGCGTCACAGCTTTCGACGAAGGAGCTTCAGCGCGCGCGCGATTCGCGCACGGAGGAGCTGGGCGAGATCGAAGCCGGCACGCTGCTGCCGATCTCGCCCACCGCGGACGAGATCATGCTGATCGTCGCCGGCGGCCCGGGTACGCACTCGACGTACGTGCCGTGCTTCGGCAATTCGCGAGCGGTGACGCGGCCGATCGAAATCTGAGCACGCCGCGGCGGCGCCGCTGTCGGGCTACTTCAGCAGCAGCGCGCTCCCGCTCGCAACGAGCACGCCGCTGACGACGCGCCCGAAAAGCTGCTGGTCCATGCGCCTGAGGGCGACGTCGCCGAGCCATGACCCCAGCAGCATGAACGGAACGGCCGCGATCAGTACGAGCAGGACCCCGCCGCCGTAGTAACCCAGGCTTGCGTAGCCGCCGACGCGCGCGAGGAGCTGAAACAGGATCGCGCTCGTCACCGTCACGCGGAACACGTTCTTGTCCATGTCGAGCGCTCGCATGTACATGGCGTAGATCGGACCGACACCGGCGCCGAACAGCGCTCCGACCGACCCCCCGGCCATGCCGGTGGTCGCGGCCAGCACCGGGCGATAACGCGGCGAAACTGCGTGAACGCCCTGCCGCAGCACGAGCCCCGAGATGCCGTACAGCGCGACGATCACACCCATCCCGCGCAGCAAGCTCTGGTCGTCCAGATTGGTGAGCGCGTATAGCCCGATGCCGACGCCGATGGCCGTATATGGAACGGTCACGAGGACTGCGCGCCACGCGATCCGATTCCATTCGCGCGCGATGAGGCTGACCGAATTGCCGATGATCAACGCCGAGATCACCGGGACGGCGAGCTGCAGCGGCACCGCGAACGCGAGAAACGGAATCGCGACGGTGCTGGCGCCGAAGCCGGTGCCGCCGCGCACCGCGAACGCGGTGGTGACCACGGCCGCGCAGAAAACGAGCTCCAGGGAGCTGAGGCCGTCCATGACGGCGGTCTCCTAGCGCGCGCGTTCGGCTGACACCACGTCCCGCAGAGCGGTGTCGCGCGCTCCCTTATCAGCTCCTGCAGCCGCCGTGAGCGCAACCTGCCGCAGGCACGCTGCCGCATCGGCGGAGGCTGCGCGACACAGACCGCCGCGACAGATGAGCTCCGGTGCATTCGATGTGGCCTGGCAGCGACCGCGTTCCGCGCGGGCGAGCGCGGCTGCGATGCCGGCCTGCTCGCAGCCTTCCCGGCTGCGCCAGCTCCTGCACGCCCTGGTATAGAGCCTCGTCGCGAACGCGGGATCGTACGCAGCCTCGAAGTAGCTGCGCGCTGCAGGCTCGAGTCCATAACGGTAGTCGTCGTCGACGGCGAGCGCGAAGTGACGTGCGATCGCGCTGCATTCGCGCCCGTTGACCTTGCCCGCGAATGGGTGCCATATGACTGCGCCCGTGTCGCAGACGTGCTGTGCCAGACGCCGGATCGCGATGGCGTAGGAAGCGGGCACCGCGGCCGCCGTGTTGCCCATGTAAAGCGGCAGCCCGGCGGCATGGCGGCAACTCGGGGCGAACCCGTGCTTCTCGCAGCCGATCACGGCATAGCGCAACGCATCGTCGTAACGCCCGGCGGCCACCGCGTGCAGGTGTGCGGCCGCGCAAGCCCCGGCGGCCGAAGGCACGCCCGATTTGACCTCGCCGAACTGACAGCGGTACTCCATGCGACCGGTGGCGACCGCATCGCGATCGTCGCGATCCGCGATGCGACCGTAGCCCGCTGCTGCTGCTGCGTGCGCGTGCGCCAGCAAGAGCGCGGCGCCGAAAGCTGCTGCGAAAGTGCCGATAGCTGATTTCATGATTTGCGTCTCCTGAGTTGTCAGCGACTGGTCTGCGCAGACTGCTCACGGGCTATGAGCCCGATCAGCGCGTCGTCCCATTCCCACACGCCGATGTCGTCGGCGAGGCGTGCTAGCTGCATAACGGTGAGGCCGGTCGGGCTATGACGCACCGGACGCACGGGACGCTGCGGCGCCGATATCCACGAGACGAGCAGGCACAGATCGGCGCGGCGGTGGACCTCGCAGCCGGTTCGCACGATGGCGATCGCCTCGGCAACGGCATTCCTCGCGAGCGCGACGTCGAACGCTACCCAGCAGGCGTCGGACGGTTGCGGATACCGCGCGGTCGGTGTCGCGTTGGCACATACCGTCGCCGCGCCGCCGTTGTGAGACGGGGCCGGCTGCCCGGCGCTCGCTGCATTCGCGATCACCGCAGCCGCCGCCAAGACCAAAACTGCCCTGAGCTTCATGGATCGCCTGCGTGCGGTGTATGCGTCCCGGCCGCGCGAGATCAGCGGCCGATCTGCCTGCGATACGTGCCGTCGTCGGCGTCTTCAACGTCGGCTGCGGTCACCAGCGCAGGCGCCGGCGAAGACAACGGCGCCGTCTGCGGATCGCCAGGACGCGCGGCAGGCGCGGCGGTTTTTGCGTGGCTCTCGCCGGGCGTCTGATCGCAGGCGGGAAGCAGTGCGATGGTCAGTGCAGCAGCGATGACGCGAGTGAGCGAGCGAGCGGACATGTGGTGATCTCCTTTGAATTTCCGCGCAACATCACGAGTTGCGCGACGAATGCATCATGCGGTGATGACCCGCGCGTGCGCATCATCCAAACGGATGACTGGTACGAGCTGCGCGTGAAAGCGCAGGTTGAGCACGGCTCACGATTTCGTGAGATACGCTCACGACATCTGTTTTGCTCAACGCATGTTCGAAATGTTTCGTTTGATTTCGGCGCGCGGCACAACTAAAACCTACGACGCGCCTCGGACCTGTGGCTCGCGGCGCGAAAGAAGGAGCTGAGCGCGGCAGTCGCCACGTTCTTACGCATAGGCTGGCCGCGCAACGAGCTTCGAGCGAAGCCGGGACAGAACACCCGGACGTGTGCACCGTGATGCAGGGGGTGAATCGAATTGAAAGTAGCGACGGCCCTGACTCGCGAGGGTTCGATAACGGCGCCACCGTCGGAGGCATGCGGCGAGTGGGCGATCGTCAAGGCGGCGCTCGAGGGGCTTTGTCACGCGACCCTCATCTGTCGCTCGACCGCGGATGTGGTGGTCGCCAACGACACCGCGTTCGGCATTCTCGAAAGACAGGACGGCATCTGCCTGCGAACGGGCCGGCTCGCGGTGCGCGATCAGCTGACGCAGCAGAAGCTTCGACGCGTGCTGAGTGATACCGAGGCGGCCGCCGATGAGGATCGCGCGGCGCTGCTCGTGCCGCGGCCGTCCGGAGAGCCGCCGTATCAGATGATCGTGCGGCGTCTCCAGGTCGGCAGCCTTCGATCGGATGGTGAACCGGACTCGCTGTGGTCGCTGACGATCGCCGACCCACGGGTGCCGCCGACCCCGCCGATGTGGGCGGTCGCCGCCCTCTACCGATTCACCCCTGCGGAGACGCGACTGGCGGCGCGGCTCGCCGCCGGCGACGATCCCGAAGAGATCGCTCAGCAGCTCGGCGTGAAGATCACGACCGTGCGATCACAGCTCGCGAGCGTGTTCGCCAAGACGGGCACCCGCCGTCAGGCCCAGCTCGTGCGCCTGCTCAGCGTGCATCTCCTGCGTTGAGGCTCGGGCAGCGCCGCGCCGGCTCACGTCGCCTGCGCCGGGCGTGCCGCCGCGGCCCGGACCTCTGCTGCGGGTCGCCCGAGCACGGGCGCGCATCATGCGCCTCAAGATGCTCTCGAACTGCTTCGTGCTCCCCCGCGCTTCCTCCAGCACCCACTCGCGAAAAGCCGCCACATCCGTGCGTTTCGCCGCCTGATCGGTACACGCGAGCTGGTAGGTGAGCGGCTGGACGGGCGCCGGACCGAACGGTAAGACGATCTCTCTCGCGACGAGCGCATCGACCGCCAGTAGAGTGCGCGTGAGCCCGACGCCGTAACCCGCGCGTACCGCCGGATGCATGAGCGCGCGCGGGGTGAACGCGAGGTGTTTCGTGCCGTTCACCTCGGGAACGCCGGCCGCCTCGAGCCAGCCGTGCCAGCCGGGCTGCCGCGGCTCGGCGTAGTAGGTTTCGTCAGAGCTGTCCAGAAGCACGCACCGGGCGAGATCGGCGGGTGTGCGCGGCGCGTCCGCGCCCTTCAGCAGCGCAGGGCTGCACACCGGGAACAGCCGGTTCTCGCCGAGTGGCTCGCACGACCAGCCCGCGAGCGTGCAATGGCCATACAGAAGACCGACATCCACCGACGCGTGCAGCAGCGCCGGCAGGTTCGCACACGCCGTGAGGTGCAATGAAATCTCGGGATGTCGCTCCATGAATCGTCCGAGCCGGCTCACCAGCCAGAGCGCGGCGATGCTCGCCGGCGCGCCCACCCGAAGTATCTGCTGACCTTTCGCTGCTCGGATCGCACGTGTAGCGCGGGAAAGAAGCGTGAGCCCCTCCGAGCAATGCAGCATGTACTGCTGACCTGCGGCGGTGAGGCTGAGCCGGTTCCTTTCGCGCCGGAACAAGGTCGCGCCGAGATAGCTCTCCAGGACCTTCATCTGGTGGCTCACGGCCGACGGAGTGACGTTCAGCTCCTCGGCGGCGCGGCTGATGCTGAGCAGGCGCGCTACCACCACGAACATGCGCACGCTGGAAAGCGGGAGCCGTTCCAGCGCAGATCGGTGTCGCAGGGCGCTCATGCTGTTTCTTTCCTCGGCAACAGTCCTGCGGGTTTATTTACCGCGCCGGCTGCAAGCACGGCATCACGCAAACCAACGATGGCGGCCGCTGTCCTGACAAACCGCGCGATCCCGGTGCGTTTACGCACTGACCGGAAATGCTGCCGCTTCTAGAGTCGTCACGTAACGAGCCTGTGCTCGTCGATACAGGGGAGATCGCTCATGGAAGAACGTAGCGCTGCGCCGGGCCGTCGCGAGGTCAGACGGGGTGTCCGCCTCACTGCCCGGCAACTGGAGGTTCTTGCACTGCTGTGCCAGGGCCTGCCGAACAAGCTGATCTGCCGCCAGCTGAATATCTCGCCGGCGACGGTCAACACTCACATCAGCGCGATCCTGGCGGAGCTCGGCGTGTCGAGCCGCCTGCAGGCGGTCATCGTCGCGCAGCGCGACGGGCTGCTGGTCGACGCCGAAAGTGTTGCGGACAGTGACACGCCCGACACGGCGCGCGACCTGGCCGCCGCTGGTCTATCGCCTCTGACATCGGGCGTGCAGACGCGGGCGGGGCTGCTGTTTCCCCGGCCGGCGTAGTCAGCGGGAAGCTACAGGCGCAGGAGCCGCTTCGCGTTCTCACCGAGGATCATCTGCTTCTGCTCCTCGGTGAGCGCCTTCATGTCCCGGATCATCTTCACCGGCTCCTCGTACGCGATATCGAAGCAATAGTCGCTGCCGACCATGATGCGCTCGGCGCCGACGAGCTTCACCAGATCCGCGAGCACGTCGTCGTCGTAGCTGATCGTGTCGTAGGTGAAACGCTTCAGGTATTCGCTGGGCCGGCGCGGAATCGTCCTGCACTCGGGGCGGATGTCGTAGCCGCGATCGAGCCGCCCGCGCAGGATCGGCAGCGCGCCGCCCGCATGCGGCAGTGAGATCTCCAGCTTCGGAAACGCGTCCAGCACGCCGCCGAAGATGAGGTGCGAGGCCGCCAGCGCGGTCTCGAACGGATTGCCGCACGTGTTGATGAGGTAGAACTGCTTCATGCGCTCGTTGTTGACCATCATCGGGTGCAGGAAGAGGGGCAGCCGCAGCTCTTCCATCCGCGCATAGATTGGAAAGAAGCTCGGGTCCGAGAGATCGCGGTCGCGCACGACGGTCGCCATGTAAACGCCGCGGATCCCCGGGAGCCTCGCGGCGCGGTCGAGCTCTTCGAGCGCGAGCTTCGTGTTCTGCATCGGCAGGCAGGCGAAGCCGAAGAGGCGCTCCGGATGCTGTACGTGAGCGGCGCTGCAGGCGTCGTTGAACGCGACGCAGAGGTCGAGGCCGAGCTGGTCGTCCGCCCAGTACACCATCGGCTGCGTGAGCGAGAGCACGTGCACTTTCACGCCCTGGCGGTCCATTTCCGTCAGCCTCGCGTCGAGATCGATGAACTCGCGCGTAACGGGACCCGTGCGCAGCAGCAAACCGACCTGGATGAAGGTCCGGCCCTGGATCTCTTCCACGCGCGCGCCGACGCGCGGTCCGCGCTTCGCAATCAGGTCGAGGTAAGCTTGCGGAAAATAATGAGCGTGGGTGTCGACGGTCGGCGCTTGCGCCACGGCGTTTCCTCCGGAGGAGTTTTCGATGCTGGTGCGGATGTTACTGCAAGGCGCAGCGCTGCTCGTGCTCTCCAGCGGAAGCGCGGCGGCACAGCAATATCCTGCGAAGCCCGTGCGCTTCGTCGTGCCGTATCCCGCCGGCGGCGTAAACGACCTCGGCGCGCGTGCGCTCGGCCAGCGCATGGCGGCCGCGCTCGGGCAGCCCTGGATCGTGGACAACCGGCCGGGCCGCGGCGGCAACATCGGCACCGATTTCGTCGCGAAAGCGCCGCCGGACGGTTACACGCTCGTCCACGGCGGAATGGGGAGCCTCACGCTTGGTCCGTTCCTCACGAAGCTGCCGTACGACACGCTGCGCGATTTCGCGCCGGTCACGCTCACCGCGCGCGCGCCCAACGTGATCGCGGTGCATCCTTCGCTTCCCGTGAGATCCGTGAAGGAGCTGATCGCGCTCGCGCAAGCGCGTCCCGGCGCGCTCAATTACGCCACGCCCGGCGTCGGCAGCACACCGCATCTCACGGCCGCGCTGTTCGTGTCGATGACGAGCGTCAGGATGGTGCACATCCCGTACAAGGGCGGCGCGCCGGCGGCTATCGATCTGGTCGCCGGTCAGGTGCCGATCGGCTTCGGGCCGATCGCTTCGTTCCTGCCCCACATCGCGTCCGGGCGCGTGCGAGGCCTCGCCGTCACGGCTTTGCAGCGCTCGCCCTTGATGCCGGACACGCCGACGGTGAGCGAGGCGGGACTGGCAGGGTTCGAGATGAGCCCGTGGTTCGGCGTGCTCGCGCCCGCCGGGACGCCGCAGGACGTGATCGCGAGGCTCAACAGCGAGCTCGTGCGCATCCTGCGCGCGCCGGATTTCGCGACGCAGCTTGCCGCGCACGGCGTCGACGCCACGCACTCGACGCCCGACGAATTCGGTGCGGTGCTGCGCTCAGATCTTCAGAAATGGGGGAAGGTGATCCGCGAAGCGGGAATCAAAGGGGAGTAGATGTTCTGGACCGCCGCCTGCGCGGCGGTGACGCAATAGCGGTCATTCCCGCGAAGGCGGGAATCCAGTACCCCGAGCCGCGCGCTTTTGCGCTTCCCGCTCGCCGCACCGCTTCAGAATCTCCACGCGCTGCTCGTCGCTCGACTCGCTCCACGCGCAGATCTCCTTCAGCGTGCGAAAGCAGCCGAGGCAGATGTCGTCGTCATCCAGGCAGCAGTTGCGCACGCACGGCGAGGCCACCCGTTTACCTACGTCGCCGCGTTCGATCGCCATGCCTATTCCTGCTTGAGGTTGGCGGCCTTGATGACCTTGGCCCACTTCGTAATCAGATCGTCGACGCTGCCGCCGAGCGGAAAGCCGATGACGGCACGGACCGGCCTCACCGGATATTGCGCGGCGTGCGCGCTGCTCGCGCATGCCGCGCAGGCGAGCAGCAGCGCGAAGATCGTTCGGTTCATGGCGGCCTCACTCGGCGCGGATATTCGCCGCTTTGACGACTTTCGAGTAGCGCGCGGTCTCCGACTGCAGCAGTGCCGCAAGCTGCTCGGGCGTGCTCGGCGCGGCGGTCTGTCCCTGCGCTTTGAACTTGTCCTGCACGTCGGGGAGCTTGAGCGTGCGCACGAGCTCGGCGTTGAGGCGCGTGACGGCGGCCTGCGGCGTCGCAGCCGGCACGACATAGCCGGCCCAGTTGTTCGCCTCGAACTGCGGGAAGCCGGCTTCCTTCATCGTCGGCACGTCCGGCAGCAGCTCCGCGCGTGCATCCGTGGTGACGACGATCGCGCGCACCCGGGCGGTTGTCGCGAACGGCGCGACTTCGAGCACGTTACCGACGACGGTGATGATGTGCCCGCCGGCGAGCGCCGGCATTGCCAGCGCGAGGCCCGAATAGGGAACGTGTGTCAGATTCACTTTCATGCCCTGCTTGATGAGCTCGCCGAGCACGTGCTGAATGGTGCCCACGCCCGGCGTGCCGTACGAGATCTCGCCCGGTCTCGAGCGCGCCAGCGCGATCAGCTCCTTCATCGTGTTCGCCGGCAGGGTCGGGTGGACGGCGATCGTCATCGGCAGCGAGCTCACCTGCGTGACTGCGCGGAAGTCCTTCACGGGATCGTACTGCACGCGGCGGATCGACGGATTGATCACGAAGCTGGGGAACACGATCAGCATCGTGTGCCCGTCCGGCGGGGCTTTTGCGCCCAGCTCGTACCCGATCACCGCTCCGGCGCCCGGCCGGTTATCGACGATCACGCTCTGGCCCAGCGCCTTGCTCAGACGTTCGCCCAGCAGCCGGCTCGTGAGGTCGGCAGCGCCGCCGGCCGCGAACGGGACGATGATGCGCAGCGGCTTGGAGGGAAAGGTTTGCGCATGCGATGCGCTCACGACGAGAAAGGCCAGGGCCGCGATGAGAAGCCGGATGTTCATGTATTCCCCCTTACGTGCGCCACGGGATTGCTTCGGCGCGGCGATCGGCGGCGCCTCGCAATGACAGCTAATCGGCGCGGGCGCCGGAGGCCTTCACGACCTGGGCCCACTTTTCCATTTCGGTCCTGATCAACTTCGCGAGCACGTCAGGGCCGCCGGTGCGGATGTCGACGCCGGACGCGAACAGCCGCTTCTTCACTTCCTCGGTTTCGAGCGACGAGAGCGTCGCCTTCGCGAGCACATCGACCGCGTGCTTCGGCATGCCCGCGGGCCCGACCACGCCGAACCACGCTCTCACCCACGAGCGC
>DASPNJ010000039.1:0-2684 GCA_035626595.1 Burkholderiales bacterium | reverse complement strand
TCGGCCACACCCTGCCGAATCTCGTCGAGGAGATGCAGTTGATCGGGACCGTGGAGGCGCACGTGCGCGATACGCAGGACTTCGCTGCCGCGATCTCCGGCGGCAAGGCGAACAGCCGCATCAAGGCGCCGGATTCGCTCGCGCACCGTTACTATCGCGAGGATTTCGGACACGGCCTGCTGCCGTTCATCGCGCTGGCGAACATCGCCGGGGTGCCGGTGCCCGTCGCGCAGTCGCTCTTCAGCCTCGGCGAAAAGCTGATCGGCACCGATTTTTCCAAAACCGGGCGCACCGCCGAAGCGATGGGCATCGCGGGGCTCGACCGCGATGGCCTTCTCGAGAAAGTGAGAGCGGATTGATGGACTGGAAGAAGCTCAGAATCGCGGTCGTGGCCGGAGACCGGCGCGAACAGGAGATTGCGCGCCAGGCTGCCGCCACGGGCGCAGAGGTGCGCGCGTACGGCTTTCCGTGGCCGGCCGAAGGGATTGCCGGCGTCACGCACGCGCCGAACGCGGCGAGCGCACTGGCCGGTGCCGATATCGCGCTCTTTCCGATACCCGGCATCGCGCCCGACGGTGCACTCTTCGCGCCGTCCTGCCCCGAGCGCATCATTCCCGATCGCGCGATGCTCGCGGCGATGCGCAAGCCCGCGCACATCATCCTCGGCTGGGCAGACAAGAACTTGAAAGCGCACGGCGAGGCCCTCGGCATCACGTTCCACGAATACGAGTGGGATGTCGGCCTCATGCTGATGCGCGGCCCGGCGATCGTCGAGGGCATGCTCAAGGTGATGATCGAGCACACCGACATCACGATCCACAAATCGACCGTCGGCATCGTGGGGCAGGGCACGATCGGCACGCTGGTGACGCGCTACATGGTCGCGCTCGGTGCGTACACGCACGTCTTCGCGCGCAACGACGTCCAGCGCGCGGCGGCGCACGCCGCCGGCGCGGAATCGCATACGCTCGACGAGCTGCCGGATTTCGTGCCGCGGCTCGACACCGTCGTCTCGACGGTGCCGGCGCAGATCGTGTCGCGCGCGATCCTCGAGCGGCTGCCGACACACGCGCTGCTAATCGATCTCGCGGCGCCGCCGGGCGGCATCGACCGCGACGCCGCGCAGGCACTGGGCCTGAAGTTCGTGTGGGCGCGCGGCATGGGCATGCGCGCGCCGATCACCGTCGGGCGCAGCCAGTGGGGTGGGATACGCAAGCGCATCGAAGCGATATACGGAGGCGAAAGATGAAAGTGGATCTGGTCGTGCGCAATGCGCGCGTCGTCACGCACGACGGCGAGTTCATGGGCGGCGTTGCCGTAGCCGGCGGGAAGATCGCGCTCACCGGCGCGAATGACGCGCTGCCGGAGGCGAAGCGCACGATCGATGCGGCCGGGCGCGTGCTGATGCCGGGCCTGATCGACCCGCACTGCCACCTCGGGGTGAACTTCCCCTACAACGAGGACATGCACACCGAGTCGGCGGCCGCGCTCTCCGGCGGCGTGACCACGTATCTGCTGTACATCCGCAACAAGAACGGCCCCTACATCCCGTTCTACAAGGAGCGGCGCGCGATCGGCGAAGAGAACTCGCTCACTGATTTCGGCTTCCACTTCGGCATCCAGCGCGAAGACCACATCAATGACATCCCCAACGTCGTGCGCGAGACGGGGGTGAAATCCTTCAAGTGCTATTTCGGCTACGAGCCCGACAATCCGATCGGCATCGTGCCCGCCACCGACGGCTGGGTGTACGCGACGATGCGGCATCTCGCCAAGATTCCCGGGGGCGTGATCAGCGTGCATTGCGAGAACACCGGCATCGCGACGTGGCTCAAGGACGAGCTCAAGGCGACGGGGCGCCAGGACCTCGGCGCATATACCGAGTCGAGGCCGTCCTTCTGCGAGGAAGAGACGATCAAGCGCATGCTGTTCCTTGCCGAGCGCACGAAATGCCCGCTGCACATCGTGCACACCTCGGTCGGCATGGGGCCGGTGCTGGCCGCCGACGCGCGCGGCCGCGGCATCGACGTGACGGTGGAGACGTGTCCGCACTATCTCACGCGCACCTGCTACGACCCCGACCTCGACATGCGCGCCAAGATATCGCCGCCGCTGCGGCCGAAAGAAGATCTGGAAGGCCTCTGGAAAGGCGTGTTGAACGGTAGCGTCTACAGCCTCGGCACCGATCACGTGCCGTTCTACCCGAAGAAAGGCGAGGACCTGTGGAAGGAAGTACCCGGCGTGGTGTCCTTCCCGTGGGAGCTCGCGCTGATGCTGAATTTCGGCGTGCACCAGCGCGGCATTTCGCTCTCGCGGCTCGTGCAGTTGAATTCGTTCAATCCGGCGCGCCGCTTCGGGTTGTGGCCGAAGAAAGGCTCGCTGCAGGCGGGGGCTGACGCCGATCTCGTGCTGGTGGACCTCGACGAGGAGCGCACGGTCAAGCACACCGGCCACGGCCATTGCATCTACGAGGGGTGGAAACTGAAGGGCTGGCCGGTCATGACGATCGCGCGCGGCGAGGTGGCGTACGAAAACGGCAAGGTGAACGACACGCTGCGCGGCCGCGGCCGCTGCGTGATCCGTCCGGCAGGCGATCCGATTCCCGCGTGAACGCGATCCGCGCGCCGGTGGCGGCCCCGCTGCTCGATCCACTGATCGAGGCGGCGGCAGGGCTGCGCGCGCGC
>DASPNJ010000038.1:0-20262 GCA_035626595.1 Burkholderiales bacterium | reverse complement strand
TCGGTAACGCACGCATGCAGATGATGCAGGCGCTTCCGAACCTGCGCACCTACTGCGAGCTCGCCGAGAGCATTCCGCTCGAAGCGCCGGCGCACGCGGGTGGGTCCGTTCCCGCGGAGCTTGCGCGACGGCGACTCGTCTTCCAGGACGTGAGCTTCGGCTACGGCGACAAGCCGGTGCTCACGCGCTTCAACGCTACCATCGGCCTCGGCCGCGTCACGGCCATCGTTGGCCTTTCGGGTCAGGGCAAATCGACGCTCGTGGATCTGATTCTGCGTTTCATCCAGCCTCAGAGCGGGCGCATCAGCGTCGATGCGATCGACATTTCGACGCTGGCGCTGCGCGATTGGCGCCGGCAGTTCGGCTATCTCGGGCAGGAGCCGTTTCTGTTTCACGCATCGGTGACCGACAACGTGCGCTTCGGCGACCCGGCGATTTCCGCGGGCGACGTCGAAGCGGCGCTGCGCATGGCTGGGGCGCTCGATTTCGTGCGTGAGCTGCCGCAGGGGCTGCAGACGATACTCGCCGACCGCGGCCAGTCACTCTCCGGCGGCCAGCGCCAGCGGATCGCGCTCGCACGCGCTTTCGTGTCTCCTGCGCAGACGCTGATCCTCGACGAGCCGACCAGTGCGCTGGACGCCGACACGGAGCGGCGCGTGATCGCGAACCTCGTCGCCGCGCGCGGCGGCCGCGGTGTCATACTCGTCACGCACAAGGAAAATCTGCTGCCGCTCGCCGACGACATCCTGGTCGTGCAGAACGGTCAGGCGATCGAGTCGGGCACCTACGAGGCGCTGCGCGCGACCGGCGAGCACTACCGGCGCGTCTTCAGCGCGGACGCCGCGTGATCGATATTTACTTCGGCACGGCTGCCGATCGCGAGTACGCCGAGCGGCCGCTCACGCTGATCGACGTCGGCGCGCGCGGCGGCCTGCAACCGAACTGGCGCCGCGCGCGACGGCACTTGCGGCTCGTCGGTTTCGAGCCTGACGCGAGCGAGCACGCGCGGCTCGCCGCCGGCGCCGACGCCCGGACGCTGTACATCAACGCCGCGGTCGCGCGCGAGCAGGGAAAGGCGACGTTCAATGTCGCGCGTGATCCCGGCACCTCGTCGCTGCTCGCGCCGAACATGGCGTTCCTGCGGCGTTTTCCGCGCGCCGAGCGCTTTGAGACGCGCCAACGCATTGCCGTCGCCGCCGATCGCCTGGACTCCCTGCTACCGGCGCACGGCGTTAGCGATCCCGACTTTCTCAAGCTCGACACGCAAGGCGCCGAGCTCGCGATCCTTCAGGGCGCGCAAGACACCGTCGCGCGGCTTCTGCTGGGCATCGAGCTCGAGATTCAGCTCGCACCGCTCTACATCGACCAGCCGTCGTTCGGCGCGCTCGATGATTTTCTGCGCGCCGCGGGCTTTCAGCTTTTCGATCTTCGCCCAAGCTACTGGAAGCGCGCGGCCGGTGCGCTTTATGGGGGCCCCAAAGGCCAGCTCGTATTCTGCGACGCGCTGTATCTGCGCACCGAAGAAAGCTTCGGCGCGCTCGTCGGACGCTACGCCGACGCCGACGCACGCCGCTCCAAGCTCCTGCGCATGCTGTCGGTGGCGCTGCTCTACGGTTACGTCGATTTCGCGATCGAGATCTTCCAAGGTCATCGCAGTGAGCTCGATACCGCGCTCGTCGCGGCAATCGATGGTCAGTTGCGCAGCGACATTCCCTTTTCGGCCCGCGTGCCGCACTTCCGCGGCCGCGGCTGGCTCTCGCACTTGTTCTACCGGCTGCATCGCGCGCTGACCCCGACCGTCGAGCGCTGGGCGAGCGGCGGTCGTCACCTGGGCAACATGGATTGATCGACCAGCCGCGGCCCGGGAACGCCAGACCAGAAGCAGGACCTGCACAACGCTGGCTACAATCGTGTCGACGTCGTTCGACTTGCTCTAACGGGAGGGACTGATGAGAACTGCCATGAGAATGATCCTGGCCACGATGCTGTGCAGCGGAGTGCTTTGCACCGCGGAGGCCGCCGAGCCGTGGATGGGCGGCAGAATGGACACCGGCCTCTATCTCGGTGGAGGCGCCGGCTACAGTAAGAGCAACATAGATGCGAGCGGCTTCGCCGGCGACGTGGATGACAGCGACACGGGCTGGAAGCTTTTTGCCGGATACCAGTTCAACCGCTATCTCGCCGTGGAAGCGGGCTACTACGACCTCGGCAAGGTCTCGTTCAGTGGCCGGCTCACGACTGCCGTGCCGCCATTCCCCGCCGGCACGGGCACGAGCGGCAACTTCGATTCGAAGGCGTACGCGGTTGCCGCCGTGGTGACACTGCCCGTGTGGGGCGACCTCTCGCTTCTGGCAAGGCTCGGCGTCGCGCGCGGTGAGCAGGAAGGCGACGTCACCACCGGCGGGATTGGCGCCAGCGCCAAGGATGAGACGACGGAGCTCACGTATGGGCTTGGCGCGAGCTACGCGTTCGCACGCAATCTCGGAATACGCGCTCAGTGGGAGCGCTTCAGGGTCGGCGGTGAGGCGGTAGGCGGAAAGAACGATGTCGACCTTTACAGCATCGATCTGCTCTATCGCTTCCGATAGAACGCAGCGTTCGGAAAAGGTCGGCGCATATCCGCTGTTTCGTCCCCCGCTGCGTGTCCGTACAGGCTCGATGATAAAATGACCGCCGCTCGCGACCGATGAGTCCGGGCACGCTCGATCCATCTCCACCGCGGTTTCGCGTCCCGATGACCCCCACTGAACAGTTCGAACGCGACGGTTATATCTTCGTCGAAAAACTGATCGAGCCGCGGCTGCTCGACAGGTTCGAGAATCTCATCCTGTCGCGTGCTTGCATCGACCTGCGTGAGCTTGGAATCGCCTGCGACGGTCTCACGCCCTTCGAGACGATGCGGCTCCTGGAAAGCAACTCGCGCCACCGCTTTTTCAAGCTGTGCGCGATCGGAACCGCTGTCGCGGGCCTGCAAATCGCGACGCATCCGGTCATTACAGAGGTGATCGAGACGCTTTTCGGCGCCGAGGGTGGCCAGATCTTCAATTTTCCGCCGGCGATATTCTGGAACGACCGGCCGGTGACTCGCCTTCAATACAAATGGCACCAGGAGTCGACGTATCTGCAGGCCTACGAGCGGCTCATCACATTATGGTTTCCGCTGTTTCGAGACCTCGCGCCCGAAGACGGGCCCATGATCGTCGCGCGCGGCTCCCACAAGGAGGTGTATCCCTACACCTTCGCCAAGGAACCGAGCGGCGTCACTCAATTCGCGGTGTCCGACGAGATCGCATCGCGGTTCGAGCAGGTGCCTTGCGCGCTGAAACGCGGCGATGGCGTGCTGTTCCACCGGGATCTGCTGCACAAGACGGGTGAGAACCTCACCGGCAGCCCTCGCGTGAGCTGCGTGATCCGCTACTTCGATATTCTTCGGACGCCCGAGTTCGAGCCGCTCATCGTGCCGAACAACATCACGAACAAAGACGCGATCGCCGGAAAAGCGGTGGTTCGGTCATAGCGAGCCTTTTTGCAGATTTCGATCTCGGAATGCCCTGTCTGCGTCTCGGACGCGATCGCACCTCTCGATCTGCGGGAGACGTACTTCGTCAGTAACCTCGGCGAGCGCCTGACGATCGAATTCGGCATCTGCAACAGGTGCGGCTTCACGTTTCAGCTGAACCCGCTCAGCGCGGCGGATTTCGAGAAGTACTACGAAGACAACTCGCAGCTTCGCTCGGCCGCGCTGAATGTGGTCGAAGAGTTCGTCCATTCGCGCCAGGCGGCGTTCATCGACTCCATTGCCAGCTTGCAAGGCGCAAAAGTGCTCGAGATCGGGAGCAGCACCGGCAAGTTTCTGGATTTCCTGAAGCAGATCTACGGCGCGCGCACCTACTTCGACGAGCGCAATCTCGAGTCGAGGGCGCATCTGAGGAACGTAGGCGGTCACACCGCCGTGGAGGAGCTGGGCGCGAAACCCGACGTCGACGTGCTGGTTCTGCGTCACGTTGTCGAGCACGTTCCGCAGCCTGCCGGATGGCTCGCATCCCTCAAAAAATATCTTGCGTCGAGCGCGCACGTGTTCATCGAGGTTCCGGATTGGAGCTTCGTCGACGACGAAACGAATACCTTCGCTTTCGAGCACGTCAACCATTTCGCGCAACACACGCTGAGCCACCTGCTCTTCCGCGCCGGCTATATCGTCGTGAAACAGGAAATGTCGATCACGAAGGGCTACGCAGTTTCCGGCGGCGACCGTGTCCTGCGTGTTCTCGCGAAGCCGTTTCGGCCGCAGCTGAGCGAGGGCGTCGGCGCCGCGGTCCGACAGCACCACCACAAACGCGTAAGCCACGTCCTGGAAGTTGTCGAGCGCACGGTCAAGACCGCCATGGGAGCCGGCCAGCGCGTCGCGTTCTATGGCGCGAGCTGGGGTGCGGAGCGCGTATTTCTCAACACAGCGATAACGGCCCGTGACGTGGTGTGCATCTTCGATCGTGATAAACGCAAGCACGACGCGCCCTATTACGACGTGCCCGTTTTCCCGCCGGAGAAAATTCTCGAGAGTAATCCCGACGTCCTTCTGATCTTCACGTCGCACGCTGCTGCCGTGAAGCGCGATCTCGCTGCGCTTGGCTTCAAGGGGCGCATGCTCAGTCGCGACGACTTCGAACGCATTCAGACTCAGCCGTGAGGAGCTAGTCGCCTGCGCGATCGGGGCCGCCTCGAGCCGCTATTCGTGGCAGTAGATGCCGGGCCGCGCGGCACGCTACGACCGATCGCGGACCACGTGGCGGCAACGCTGGAGCCAACTGCGAGCTCAGCCGATGACGCACACTGGCGCGACAGTATCGCCCGACGACGTCCGTCACTGCTCATCGTTGGCACCTCGGACAGCGCTGCGGGCCGCGCAATCGAAGCCTCGGCGCGTCGCGCGGCGCGGGCGGCGAAGCTCCCGATCGTCGCGGTCGAGGATTTTCCGGGCAACTACACGCCGGTCGCTGATGGCGACGCCGATCTCGTCGTCGTCGAAAGCGCCGCCGCACGTGAGATTTACCTGCACCGCCTCGGCTCGAATGCACCCGCGACGATAATCGCGGCCCCGGCCCGCTATGACGCGTATCGGCGCGAGCTCGCGAGCCTGCGCAGCGCGACCGCGTCACGCTGGCGGGCGCCGGGTCGACGCCCGACCGTGCTCTGGGCAGGCCAACCGGAGACGGCGTACGCGGTCAAAACCCTCGAAGTGCTGGCGCCGGTGCTCAGAAGACACACGGTCAGGCTGCTGTTCAAGGCGCACCCGCGGGACCCAGGTTACACGGGCGGCGTTTACCGGCCGCTGCTCGCGACAGCCGGCGTGGATTTCACGGACGTGACGCCGCTCGGCGTGGTCGACGCGCTCGCCCAGGCACCGCAGCTCGTCGTCACGCAGTTTTCATCTGTTGCAGTCGAGGCGGGTTTCTTCGGCATTCCGGCGCTCTGCGTGCTGCTGCCCGACGCGGGCGGCGCGCACTTCCTGCAGAAGACCGGGACCGCGCTGCCGCCGTTCTGCACGGGCGGCGCGAGCGCGCTCTGTACCGAGCGCCCCGAGCTCGACCGCGCGTTTGCAGCCGCGCTCAACGATGACGGTCTGCGCGAAGCGCTTCTGCGCGCGTTCGATAGCTATTTCGGCGTGCACGCGCCCGCTGCGCCCGCGCTCGTCGAGCGATTGCGCGCCGGCCGCCTGAAAGCGCAATAAAAGCCCGGAAATCAGGGACTTCGTGTAAAATCCCGCCCCTTGTACAGGAGGGCGTAATGCTCCAGACCGCCAAACGCATCATCCCGATCCGCGCGCTCGACGACGGCCGGTACGGGCAGCCCCGGCTGCTGGCCGACGGCAGCGTCGTGGGTGAGCGCGCGCGCGTTGATGCGCTGCTTCGCGAGCTCGAGAACGAGCCCGAGATCACGCAGCTCCTGCACCCGGAAGTCCGTTACGAAGTCACGGACAACTGCAACGCGACCTGCATCATGTGCCCGCGCGATAAGCACGAGCACGGCCGCGAGCACGGAATCATGGACCAGGCGAAATACGAGAAAAGCATCGACGAAGTCGTGCAGCTCGGCGCCAAAAAGATCGTGCTGACGGGTTTCGGCGAGCCGATGCTCGACAAGCGGCTCGAGGACAAGATCGCGTATGCGAGCGCCAGGGGCCTCTCTACTTACTTCATCACTAATGCGTCCGCGCTGACGCCGCGCCGCTCGCGCAAGCTCCTCGAGGCGGGTCTCTCCGAAATGCGCGTTTCGTTCTACGGCATGCGTCCGGAGACCTACAACGCCGTCATGCAGGGCTTGGATTTCAACCGCACGCTCAAGGGCGTGCTCGAATTCCTGCGGCTGCGCGACGAGATGAAGGCGCGTACGCGCGTGCAGATCTCGTATCTCGAGCTTCCCGAAAACAGCTCCGACACCGAGGCGTTCCGGGAATACTGGGTCCCGAAAGTCGACGCGGTCGAGATCTGGAAGCCGCACAACTTCGGCGACGGCCGCGACTATCGCGCGCGCACGGAGGACAAGGCGACCTGCGGCCGTCCCGAGAACGGCCCGTTCCAGATCCAGTGGAACGGGGAAGTCATCCCGTGCTGTTACGACTACAACAACCAGATCGTCCTGGGGAATGCGTTCGAGCAGGGCGTGCTGGACATTCTCAACAGCCCGAAATACCGGCTGCTGCGCCACGCGCATCGCATGAAGCAGTTCGAGATGTTCCCGTACTGCGATCAGTGCGATCAGCTCCGTCCGCACGCCGACGCGCTCGTCTACACCAACCGGCACAATCTTCCGCCGGAAGAAGCGGTGAAGCTTTCGAACACCGACCTGTACAACCTGGTGGACGGCAAGCAGCTCGAGGCGGAGCGCCTGAGCCAGCGCTACCGCGAAAAGAACGCCTGATCGGGCGTTGGGGCTGCGCCTTTACGACGACGCCCGTGCTTTCGCAGCCGCGCTGTCGGAGTCGAGCGGTGCCCTCTATTCGATCCTCAACCCCGATCGCTTCGATCCCGCCGAGATCCTGAGCCTCGCCGAGCGCGCGGCACGGCACGGCCACGAAGACCTGCTGGCTTCGACCGCGCTGCGGGACGCAGCGCTGCGCGAGGTCATCGCGTTCTTCGACGAAGCCGGGCAGCTCGACCCCGACTGGCAGTTCGCCTATTCCTCCAAAGTCGTGCTTTCGATCCCGGGCTGGCAGGACCTCCAGAAGCTCTTTCTCGCACGCGGCGCTATTGCCGAGGGCCGCGAGGTGCTGCTGCTCGTGCCGGACGCGCCGCTGCGACGGCTCGTGCATGCGATGCTCGCGAGCACGTCCGCACGCGCGGGGGCGTTGCCCGGGCGCAGGGCGTGGGCTCGGTTCGCGCGCACGCTGCTGCGCACGATGTTGAACCGTGCCGATGCCGAACCGTATCGCACCGTGATCTTCACGCTCTCGGTCGGCGCGCCGAGGCATGCAAGCGATCCGTATTTCGGCACGCTGCCCGCAGTGCTGTCCCGCCATGCGCCGACACTCGTCGTCTATCTCGCCTCGGGCGGCACGCTGCGGCTGCCGGCAGGCCGCACGCGCGTGCCGTTCGAAGCGTTTCTGTCGCCGTGGGACGTGATCGCGAGCTGGCTGTCCGCGCTCGTGCGCGGCACGCGCGCAGGCGCTTCGCCACGCCACGCGCGGCTCGCGCCGCTGCACGCCCACCTTCGCCGCACCGAGATCGCTTCGGGCGAATACTTCATGCAGCGCCTCATGCGCCGCGGTTTTCGACGCATGCTCGAATGCACTCTGCCGGAAACGGTCGTCTACGCATTCGAGAACCGCAGCTTCGAGAAGCATCTGGTCGCCGAAGCACACCGCGACGGTGTGCGCGCGGTCGCCTACCAGCATTCCTCGATCACGCCACGACATCTCGCGTTCCGGATTGCCCCGGCGGAGCTCGCCGGATCACGACTGCCGCACCGGCTCGTGACGATCGGCGAGGTCACGGCTGATTTGCTGCGCACGTCGGCGCCGGCGCTGGCCGGCCGGATCACGGTCGGCGCGAGCCTGCGCACAGCGCGTCAGGACGTACGTGATGCGGCGACGCCGACGGTGCTGGTGGCGATCTCCTCCAGCCGCGACGAAGCACTGAGCCTGCTGCAGGCGACGCATGCGGCGGCGGCGCGCACGCCCTGCGCGTTCATCGTGCGCACGCACCCCACCATTCGGGTGGACGATCTCTACGCGCTGTTCCAGTGGGGCGCCAACGTCGAATTGTCGGCTCGTGCGACACTCGCGGAGGACCTGTCGCGCGCGACGCTGGTCGCCTACAGCTCGTCCACCGTCGCGCTCGAAGGCATGCTGTATGGCCGGCTTCCGCTGTTCGTCGACATCGGCGACCTGCCGAGCGGCGATCCGATCCCGGGCGAGCACGCGTTCAAGCTGAGCGCGCGCGACGGCGCGAGCCTTGCCGAAGCGATCGAGCACGCGCACGCGCTCGCCCCCGAACCGCGACAGGCACTGCGGGTCGAAGCGCGAACCTATGCAGAGCGTTATCTGCGTGCGCCGACGCCGGAAGCGCTCGAGCGGATGGCCCACGTGATGCTCAGCGCGTGAGCGCGCCGCGTTACACCGGGCGCGATCTCGCGTGGCTGATACCCACCAAAGACCGGCCGGATGTCATCCGCGAGCTTCTCGAGAGCCTGGCGGCGCAGACGATTCCGTGCGGGAGAGTGCTGGTGGTCGCGAGCGGCATCGATATTGAAGACGTCGTGATGGCGTTCCGCGATCGGCTGCCGATCGAATACTTTCGATGCGAGCCGCCGGGGCAGATCCGCCAGCGCAACCTCGGCATCTCGAGGCTCGACGAGCGCACGCCACTCGTCGGGTTTCTCGATGACGATCTCATGCTCGAACCGGACGCGCTCGAGCAGATGATTGCGTTCTGGAACCGGGTCGACGCCGAAACCGCAGGCGTGGGCTTCAACATCGTCAACGCACCGCCGCCTCCGTCGTCGCTGCTCGCACGGCTCGTGTTCATGCGGACGCCCGAGCCCGGCCGTGTGCTGCGCTCCGGCTACAACTCGCGTATCGACGGCCTCGATCACGACATCCGCACGCAGTGGCTGGGCGGGGGCTATACCGTGTGGCGCCGCGAGATCCTGGAGCAGTATCGACAGCCCGAGCTCAGGACGCGCTGGGCGATAGGCGAAGACATCCGCTTCAGCTATCCGGTCGGCAAGCGTCACCCGCTGTACGTCTGCGCCACCGCGCGGGCGCGGCATCTACCGATCGCGGACCAGGCGCCGGCCGACAACGTGCAGCGTTATCGCGGCCGCAAGTCGGCGCTGGCGGCTTTCCATTTCGCGCAGTCGCATCCGGAGCTCTCGCCCGCCGCGTGCCTTGCGATGCTGTGCGCGCGCGTCGCCGGCCAGCTCGCGCGTGGCCTGCGCGGCGAGCGCGGCGCGCTGCAATTCGCCGCGGGTCAGGCGCACGCAATCGGCATCTGCGTGAAATCGATTTTCGGTGCGGCAGACGTGCGCGCCGCGCTCGAAGATTGATCCCGTGACGACGCGATGCTGATCGCGCTCACCGGCGGCACGGGCGCGCTGGGCAGCCGGCTCGTGCGGCGCCACCTCGACGCCGGCGATCGCGTGCGCGTGCTCACGCGGCGTGCGTCGCGCGATCTGCCGCGCGAGATCGAAGTGCATGAAGGCGATCTCACCTCGGCCACGCCGTCGCTCGCGGCGTTCGCCGACGGCGCCGACGTGCTGTATCACTGCGCGGCCGAGATCCACGATCCGCAGCGCATGATGGACGTGAACGTCGACGGCACGCGCCGGCTGGTCGAAGCGGCCGCCGGCCGCGTGCGTCGCTGGGTACAACTGAGCAGCATCGCGGTGTACGGGGCACCGGAGCGCGGCGTGATCACCGAAGAGACACCGCCGCAGCCGGTGGACGTCTATGGGCGCAGCAAAGCCGAGGCGGACGCGCTGGTGCAGGCCGCCGTCGCGCGCGGCAGCTTCAGCGGCTCGATACTGCGCCCGACGAAAGTGTTCGGCGCCGGGCTCGACGGCGGCAACAACGCCGTGCTGTATCGGCTCTTCTCCGCCATCGACCGCGGGCTTTTCTTCTTTATCGGAATGCCGGGGGCGATGACGCATTACGTGCACGTGGACGACGTGATCGATGCGCTCCGGCGCTGCGCAGGCGCCGAGGCGAGCGGCATTTACAACCTCTCCGATGACTGCACGATCGAGGAATTCGTCGCCGTGATCGCGGCCGCGCTCGAAAAGCCGATGCCGCGCCGGCGCATCCCCGAGCCTCTCGCGCGCGGCCTTGCGCGCGTCGCAGGACGCATTCCCGGTGTGCCGCTCGACGAGAAACGCGTGGCGGCGATGGTGAACCGTGCGCGGGTTGCGCGCGAGCGCATCGAGCGCGAGCTCGGCTTCGCACCCGTCGTACCCGTGGCGCAGGGTCTGCGCGAGCTGGTGCGCGCGTGGCACGCGTCGCGATGACCAGACTCTGCGTCGTG
This sequence comes from Burkholderiales bacterium, assembly GCA_035626595.1. Classification (GTDB taxonomy): domain Bacteria; phylum Pseudomonadota; class Gammaproteobacteria; order Burkholderiales; family SG8-41; genus JAQGMV01. Next base: position 9,745 of record DASPNJ010000038.1, on the reverse strand, counting down.
GTGGCGACGCCGCTCACCGTTCACGCGTTCCTGCGCGAGCACCTGCGCGCGCTGGCCGCCGCACATGAAGTCACCGTCGTCGCGAACACGCGCGACGAATCCGTCGAGCTCGAAGGTATCGAAGTGATCCATGCTCCCGTGGTACGCCAGATCGCGCCGCTCGCCGATCTGCGCGCGCTCGCGCATCTCTATCGGCTGTTTCGCCGCGGCCGATACCATGCGGTGCACTCGGTCACCCCGAAGGCCGGGCTGCTGGCGATGCTCGCGTCCCGCTTCGCGCGCGTACCGGTTCGCGTCCACACGTTCACCGGCCAGGTGTGGGCGACGCGGCGCGGTGCCGCGCGCGGTCTGCTGAAGCTCATCGACAAGCTGATCGCCCGCTCGGCGACCGCAGTGCTCGTGGACAGCCCCTCGCAACGCGATTTCCTGCGTGACGAAGGCGTGCTCACCCCGGCTCAGGGCGAGGTGCTGGGCAACGGATCGATCGCCGGCGTGGACGCCGCCCGCTTCAAGCCGAATCCGGCGGCGCACGCGGACGTGCGCACAGCTCTCGCCATTCCGGCGGAGGCGATCGTATTCATTTTCGTCGGCCGGCTCACCCGCGACAAAGGCGTGTTCGAGCTCGCACGCGCTTTTTCGCGTATGCCGGTGGGAATCGGCGCGGCGTCCTACCTCGTGCTTGTCGGCCCCGACGAGGAGCGATTGGCCGGCGCGATACAGGAGGCCTGCGCCGACGCGGCGCCGCGGATCCGTTTAGTCGGACGCACCGACGCGCCCGAGGACTACCTCGCCGCCGCGGACATCTTCTGCCTGCCGAGCTACCGGGAAGGATTCGGCGCCGTCGTGATCGAAGCTGCCGCGGCCGGTCTCCCCGCGATCGCCTCGCGCATTTACGGTCTCACCGACGCAGTCGAGGAGAACGTCACGGGCCTGCTCGTCGAGCCGCGGAATGCCGAGGCGCTGGCGGCCGCGATGCAGAAGCTCGCTTGGGATGCGCCGCTGCGCCGCGCGCTCGGCGAAGCCGCGCGCACGCGCGCGCTGCGCGATTTCGACAGCGCGGCCATGACTGCCGAGCTCGTCGCGTTTTACGCTCGCGCACTCGCCGGCAATAAGTCAATTTCTGCAGACGATTCTGCAGGTTAGCTTTGACGCTGCCGCGTCCAGCCGCTACGATTCGGTTTTCGTCGGCGCCCGCCGCCTGCGCTCGGAAAGGCCCGCGCGGATCGTGCCGCCCCGAATGTTTTCGATATACGCAACAACAGGGAAACGGCTACTCGACATCGTCTTTTCGACCGCGGGATTGCTGCTTACGCTGCCGGTAATCCTCGTCACCGCGCTCGCGATTCGCATAGCGCTCGGTTCTCCCGTCCTGTTCACGCAGCAGAGGCCCGGCCGGCACGGGCATCCGTTCATGCTCTACAAGTTTCGCTCGATGACGGATGCACGCGCGCTGGACGGCACCTTGCTGCCGGACGACGTGCGGCTCGGCCGGTTCGGACGGTGGCTGCGGAAGCTGAGCCTGGACGAGCTGCCGCAGCTCTGGAACGTCGTGAAAGGCGACATGAGCCTCGTGGGACCGCGCCCGCTGCTCATGGAATACCTGCCGCTCTACAACGCACGGCAGGCACGGCGACACGAGGTGCGGCCCGGCATCACCGGCTGGGCGCAGGTGAAAGGCCGCAACGCGATATCCTGGAAAGAGCGGTTCGAGCTCGATGTCTGGTACGTCGAGCATTTGTCGTTCGGCCTCGACATGAAGATACTCGGGCTCACGCTGCTCCACGTCGTGCGGCCGCGCGGCATCTCGCAACCGGGCAGCGCGACGATGCCGAAGTTCACCGGCACTGCGCACGATGAGTGAGCGGCCGGGTGTGTTCGTGTTCGGCGCGAGCGGGCACGGCAAAGTGGTGATCGACGCGATCGAGTGTGCTGGCGAGCACCGGATACTGTTCGTGCTCGACGATGCCAAAGAACGTCATGGGACGCTGCTGATGGGCTATGAAGTGATCGGAGGACGCGAACAGTTGCGCGCGGACGCGCAGCCGCGCGTCGGCGTCGTGGGCATCGGCGCGAACGGCGCCCGGCGCGCCGTCGCCGAATGGCTCGTCGATCACGGCTGTACGCTCGCCAGTGTGGTGCATCCGTCTGCAACCATCGCGCGCGACGTCGAGATCGGCGCCGGCAGCGTTGTCGTGGCCGGATGCGTGGTCAACCCGGGCGCGCGCGTCGGGCGCAACGTGATTCTGAATACCGGCGCCACGGTCGACCACGATTGCGAGATCGGCGACGACGTTCACATCGCGCCCGGATCGCATCTCTGCGGTCACGTGCGCGTCGGGGCGGGCGCGCTCATCGGCGCCGGCGCCACGATCATTCCCGGGATAAGCATAGGGCGCCACGCGACCGTCGGCGCCGGATCCATTGTTATCGCCGACGTGCCCGATGGCGCGCGCGTCGCAGGCAATCCATGCCGATCGCTCGCATAGCGCGCCTCGAGGCCGGTGACGCTGCGCTCGCAGCGCTCGCGATCGAGGGCGGCACACCGGTGCGCACCGCGCCTTTGCCGTCGTGGCCGCATTTCGCGGAAGACGAGCTCGACGCGGTGCGCCGCGTGCTCGTCTCCGGCCGCGCGAATTACTGGACCGGCACGCAATGCGAGAGCTTCGAGCGGGAGTTCGCGGGCTATGTCGGCGCCCGCCATGCGATCGCGCTCGCCAACGGCACGGTCGCGCTCGAGCTCGCCCTGCACGCGCTCGGCATCGGCGAGGGTGACGAAGTCATCGTGCCGGCGCGCTCGTTCGTCGCCTCGGCCGGTTGTGTCGTGCTGCGCGGGGCGCGGCCGGTTTTCGCCGACGTCGATGCCGTGTCCGGCAACATTTCGGCGGATACCGTGCGCCCGGTCGTCACCGCGCGCACGCGTGCAATCATCGCCGTGCACCTCGCCGGCTGGCCCTGCGAGATGGAGCCGCTGATGGCGCTCGCGCGCTCGCGCAACATCCGCGTGATCGAGGATTGCGCGCAGAGTCACGGCGCCGCTTACCGCGGTCGTATCACCGGCTCGTTCGGCGACGTGGCGGCCTTTTCGTTCTGTCAGGACAAGATCATGACCACCGGCGGCGAAGGCGGCATGCTGGTGACGAACGACGAGCTCGCGTGGCGGCGCGCGTGGGCCTACAAGGATCATGGCAAGAGCTACGACGCGGTGTTCAAGCGCAAGCATCCGCCCGGTTTCCGCTGGCTGCACGAGTCCTTCGGCACGAACTGGCGCATGACGGAAATGCAGGCGGCGATCGGGCGGCGTCAGCTGACGAAGCTTCCCGGGTGGATCGCGACGCGCCGAGGCTACGCGCGATTGCTCGACGCCGAGCTCGCCGGCGTGCCGGGACTCACGATCCACACACCCGCGCCCCCGACCGAGCACGCGTATTACAAGTACTACGCGTTCATCGATCCGGCGCTGCTCGCGCCCGAGTGGAGCCGGGAGCGGATTATCGCGGCCATCAACGCCGAAGGCGTCCCCTGTGCCGAAGGCAGTTGCAGCGAGATCTACCTCGAGCAAGCGTTCACCGACTCGAAGCTCGGGCCGGCCACGCGCCTGCCGGCCGCGCGCGCCCTGGGCGAGACGAGCCTCATGTTGATGGTTCATCCGACTCTGCGCGAGCACGACGTGCGCGAGACGGCGTACGCGGTGCGCAAGGTCATGACCGCGGCGACCGGAGGCTAGACCGCCGGTGCTGCGCATCCTGTTCGTGTTCCTGCACGACGTCGGCGCTGCGGCGGCCGCGTGGGTGCTCGCGCACTGGCTGCGCTTCAACATGGAAATCCCGCCGTATTACGACGAAGCGATGTGGCGCGCGCTGCTCTGGATCGTGCCGGCGCAGACGGTGGTGTTCTGGGGCTTCGGGCTGTACCGCGGGATGTGGCGCTATGCGAGCCTTCGGGATCTGCAGCGCCTCGCGCTGGCCGTCATCGTTTCCGGCCTCATCGCGCCGCTCCTGACCGCGGCGGGCGTGCTGACCGAGCTCACGCCGCGCTCCGTTTTCCTGCTCGATCCACTGCTGCTCCTGTTCATCATGAGCGGGAGCCGCATAGCGTACCGCGTATGGAAGGAGCACGACCTGTATGGGGCGTTGCGCGATCTGGGCAAGCCTGTGTTCATCCTCGGCGCGGGTGACACGGCACTTACGCTCGTGCGCGAGCTCCAGCGCAGCCCGGACTGGCGCGTGGTCGGCCTGCTCGACGACGATCCGGCGCTCGTGGGTCGCCTCGTCAATGGCGTGAAAGTGCACGGCGCCATCGACCGTCTGCCGGAGCTCGCGAAAAAAGCGAACGTCGAGCACGCGATCATCGCCCTGCCCGGTGCGAGCCACCAGGCCCGGCGCCGTGTGCTCGAGATCTGCACGGCAGCGAAAGTGAAAGCGCTGACGGTACCCTCTTATGACGACCTCGTGAGCGGCCGCGTGAGCGCCTCCGCGCTGCGCAACGTCGAGCTCGACGATCTGCTCGGACGCGATCCGGTGCAGCTCGACGACGCCGGCCTGCACGAGCTCATCACCGGGCACACGATCATGGTGACCGGCGCGGGCGGGTCGATCGGATCGGAGCTCTGCCGGCAGATCGCCCGTTTCGAGCCGCGGCTCCTCGTGCTGTTCGAAATGAGCGAATTCGCGCTTTACACGATCGACGCCGAGTTCGCGCAACAGCGCCCGACGCTCCCGCGCGTGTGCGTGATCGGCGACGTGAAAGACGAGGCGCGGTTGAAGGACGTGCTCACACGCTATCGGCCGCGCGTCGTCTTCCACGCGGCGGCTTACAAGCACGTTCCGCTCATGGAAAACGATAACGCGTGGGCGGCGCTGCAGAACAACGTGCTCGGAACGTACATCGTCGCGAAAGCCGCGGCCGATGCAGACGTGGAGCGGTTCGTCCTGATCTCGACGGACAAGGCGGTCAATCCGGTGAACGTCATGGGCGCGACGAAGCGTCTCGCGGAGCAGGTGTGCCAGGCGCTTCAGGGGCGCTCGCAGATGGCGCTGGTCGCCGTGCGCTTCGGTAACGTGCTGGGCAGCGCCGGCAGCGTCATTCCGAGATTCCGCGAGCAGCTCGAGCGCGGCGGACCGCTCACGGTCACGCACCCGGACATCATTCGCTATTTCATGTCGATACCCGAAGCCGCGCAGCTCGTGCTCCAGGCCGGGCTCATGGGCCGCGGCGGCGAAGTCTTCATGCTGGAGATGGGCGAGCCGGTGCGCATCGTCGATCTCGCGCGCGACATGATCCGGCTTTCGGGCCTCTCGGAAGAGGAAGTCGGCATCACGTTTACGGGACTGCGGCCGGGCGAGAAGCTCTACGAGGAGCTCGTCGCGCACGGTGAGGAATCGCTGCCCACACCGCACCCGAAGCTGCGCATCGTGAGCTCGCGGCACGCGCAGCCGGCCGTGCTCGGCGAGCTCATTCCGTGGCTTGCGAGCGTGCGGCCGCTCGGCGCCGCGGAAACGAAAGCCACGCTTGCGCACTGGGTGCCGGAATACGCACCTGCGCGACACGAGCTCGAGACGGAGAGCCGTCCCGCGCGCGAGACGCAGACCGCGCCTGCCGGCCCCATTACCTGTCACGCTGAGCCGCCGGTCGTCGGCCCCTGAGGTCGTGACGCCGTGACCTACGCGATCGTCGCGGCGCGCGCGCGAGTCGCCGCCGGCTGGTGCGTCGTTGCGCTGGGGCTCACGATCCCGATCTCCACGGCGGCCGACGGAATCCTGATCGCGCTGCTGCTCATCGCGTGGCTCGCAGCGCTGCCGGCGAATGTGGGCGAGCTGAAGGCGCTCGCGTTGCAGACGCCGCCGACGCTTGCCGCGCTGTTGCTCTTTCTACTGTTGCTCGCCGGATGCGCCTACGCGTCGGTGCCGCCGAAGGAATCGTTCAGAACACTGGGCAAGTATCTCGACCTTGCGCTGATCCCGATCTTCATGTGGGCCGCGGCCCATCCCGCCGTAAGGCGGCGCGCGCTGGTGCTTTTCGCGATCGCGGTCATTGCGAATCTCTACGTCGCCTATACGGCGGCGGCGGGCCTGCCTGGTCTGCGCTCGCCGCACTATCCGATCGGCTTCAAGGCGTCCGTGACGCACAGCATCCTCGTCTCGCTGGGCGCCTTTCTATTCCTGCTCTACGCACGCGAAACGCGGCGTCCCGGCGTGCGCGTCGCGCTGGTGGCCGCGGCGGCGCTGTGCGCCCACAATGTGCTCTTCATCGTCATCGGCCGCACCGGTTACGTCGTGCTGGGGCTGCTGCTCGCCTATTTCATGGTCACGGCCGTGCGCGGCTGGCGCGGTCCGGCGTACGCGCTGGTCGCGGTCGCATCCCTCGCGGGCGCGGCGTATCTCACGTCGCCGAGCCTGCAACAGCGCGTGGACGAGATCGGCCAGGATCTGGAGCAGTATCGCCCGGGCGCGCGTGACAACACATCGGTGGGTCAGCGGCTCGAATACACACGAAACACGCTTGCAATCGTCGCGGAGCATCCCGTCCTCGGCGTCGGAACCGGCGGCTTCGCGCAGGCGTATGCCGAGCGGGTGCGAGGCACCGAAAGCCGGACGACCACGAACCCGCACAACGATTACGCGCTGATTGCCGCGCAGGTGGGTATTCCCGGCTTCGCGCTTCTCGTCGCGCTGTACGTGCTCGCGTGGCACAAGGCACGCGCGCTCGGCACCCGGCTCGAGCGCGATCTCGTGCGCGGCGTCACACTGGCGATCGCAGCCGGCGGTCTGGTCAACTCGCTTCTGCTCGACCACGTCGAAGGGCTGCTCTTCGCCTGGTTCACCGGACTGCTGTACGCGAGCTACCGTCGCCCCGCCCAGCCATGAGGCTCTCCGTCGTCGTCATCGCAAAGAACGAGGAAGCCGTGATCGGCCGCTGCCTGGCCTCCGTTGCCTGGGCCGACGAGCGCATCGTCGTCGATTCCGGCAGCACCGACCGCACGATCGAGATCTGCGGCGAGCTCGGCGCACGCGTCGTGCACGCGGACTGGCGCGGGCCCGCGACGCAACGCAACCGCGGCATCGAACAGGCGGCGGGCGACTGGATCCTCGCGCTCGACGCCGACGAGTGGGTCACCGACGCGCTACGCTCCGAGATCGAGCAGACGATCCGCTCACCCGGGGCCGCATCGGTCTACCGGCTGCCGCGCCTTTCGAGCTACTGCGGGCGCTTCATGCGGCACAGCGGCTGGTGGCCCGATTACATCTCGCGGCTGTTCCGACGCGGCGCGGCAAAGTTCGGCGGCGGCATCGTGCACGATCACCTGCTCACCGATGAGCCCATCGGCCGGCTGAGGACTCCGCTCATGCACGAGCCTTTCCGGAGCCTCGACAAGGTGCTCGAGAAAATGAACGCGTATTCGACGTGGGGCGCGGAACGCCTGCACGAAGACGGCAAGCGCTCGGGTCTCCTGCGAGCGATTTTCCACGGCTGGTGGGCGTTCGTGCGCACGTACTTCGTGCGCGCCGGGTTTCTCGACGGCCGCGAGGGCTTCATGCTGGCGGTGTCCAACGCCGAAGGCACGTACTACAAGTACGTGAAGCTCATGCTGCTCGCGCGCCGCGACGACGAGACGTAGCACGCGATGCCGGCACGCACGGCGGTCATCCTGACGACCTACAACCGTCCCGACGCGCTCGCGGCCGCCTTGGAGGGCTATCTCGCGCAGGAGAACGCGCGCTTCGAGCTGATCGTCGCCGACGACGGATCTACCGCGGAAACGCGCCGCGTCGTGGAGGAGTACGCGGCGCGCGCACCGTTCCCGCTCACGCACGTATGGCAGGAAGATCGGGGCTTCCGCGCCGGCGCCGCTCGTAACCGCGCGCTCGCGCGGACCAATGCCGATTACGTGATCTTCAGCGACGGCGACTGCGTGCCGCCGCCCTTGTTCGTGGCACGACATGTCGAGCTCGCCGAGCCCGGCTGGTTTCTCTCGGGCAATCGCATTCTGCTTTCCGCGGCTTTCACGAAGACCGTGCTCGCCGGGCGCGTTCCCATCCATCGCTGGTCGACGGCGCAATGGCTGCGGGCATGGCTGCGACGCGACGTGAACCGGGCGCTGCCGCTCCTGAAGCGCGATGCTCGTGCGGTGTTTCGCAAACGCGCGCCCGACACGTGGGAAGGCGTGAAAACGTGCAACTTCTCGGCGTGGCGGAGCGATCTCGTACGCGCCAACGGCTTCGACGAACGCTACTCCGGTTGGGGCCTCGAGGATTCCGACCTCGTCATACGGCTCCTGCACGCCGGCGTGAAGCACAAGAGCGCGCGCTTCGCGGCCCCGGTGTTTCACCTCTGGCATCCGGAGAACGACCGCACTCAGCTCGCGGAGAACCGCCGGCGACTCGACGACATAGTGGCGTCCCAGCGCGTCGCCGCGATCGAAGGGCTCGATCGCTATTCATGAACGCGCCGGAGCCCAAGCCGCGTGCCTTGGCGTTCGAGAAGCCGCCGTCGCGCGTGCTGCTGATCGTCACGCGGCGCATCGGGGACGTGCTGCTCGCAACGCCGGTGCTGCGCTCGATCAAGAACGCCTGGCCGCAAGCGCGTATCGACGTGCTCGTGTTCACGGGGACCGAAGGTTTTCTCATGGGCAATCCCGACGTGCATCGGGTGCTCACGGTGCCCGAGAGGCCGCGGCTTGCGCAACACGCACGTCTGCTCGCTGCGCTCGCACGGCATTACGACCTGGCGCTGTCGCTGCTGCCAGGAGACCGCCCGACGCTGTACGCGTGGATCGCGGCACGCTCGCGTGCAGGCCTGCTCGAAGAGAACCGCAAGTCCCTCTGGAAGCGCGCGCTGCTCGACGCGTGGGTGCCGTTCGACAACGTGGACACGCATACCGTGCGCATGCATCTCGCGCTGCTCGGCGCGGTCGGGATCGAGCCCGCGCCGGGCGTGATCGCCTCCTGGACGCCCGAGGACGAAAAGCTGGTCGAGACGCTGCTCGCGCCGCTCGAACACGCGCCGTACGCGGTGATCCATCCGTACCCGAAATTCCGCTACAAGATGTGGACCGTCGAAGGGTGGATCACGCTTGCGCGCGCGCTCGCCGAGCGCGGCCTCGCCGTGGTGCTGACCGGCGGGCCCGGCGCCGACGAGCGCGCCTACGTGGAGCGCATCGCGCGTAACGTCCCCGACGCGCTCGACCTTTCCGGCAGGCTGTCGCTCGGCGGCACGGCGCTCGCCGTCTCCAAAGCGATGGTGTACGTCGGACCCGATACCGCGATCACGCACGCGGCGGCCGCGCTCGGCGTCCCGACCGTCGCGCTCTACGGCCCGACGAATCCGGTGAAATGGGGTCCGTGGCCGGCGGGGCAGCCGGCACACGCGAATCCATGGGCCCGCACCGGCACGCAGGCGGCCGGGCACGTACGTCTCGTGCAGGGCGTGGGCCCCTGCGTCCCGTGCGGATTCGAAGGCTGCGAGCGGCACGTCGAGAGCACGAGCGACTGCCTCATCGGATTGCCGGCCTCGCGCGTGATCGATGCGGTCGAGGATCTGATCGGCTGAATCCGCCGATCGGTTGTTCTCTGCTCGTCCGGCTTTGCTGCGCCGGACGGCGCAGTGGAGGCGATTCGTCGAGCCTCATGGTGCCGCAAAGCGCGTCCTCGAAGCGGGAAACCCCGTTCGCGGCGGGCGGTCAACACACGACCACCCGCACACGAACGGCCCGCTTCGATGACTGCGGCACAAATCGGCTCGCCGAATC
>DASPNJ010000037.1:0-68665 GCA_035626595.1 Burkholderiales bacterium | reverse complement strand
GACGTGCGCCTGCGGCTCGCCTCCGGCAAAAAGATCTCGGCGGTGGAGTACATCCGCGTCTTCGCCGTACGCGGGCGCGTCATCGCCGAGTTCAACGAGACACTGCAGATGTTCGATGCACTCCTCACGCCGACGACGCCGCTGCCTGCGATCCCGGTAAGCGAATGCGATCAGTGCGTCGCGCCGATGAGCCGCCTCACGCGCGCCGCGAACCTCCTCGATCTCTGCGCGCTCGCCGTGCCCTGCGGCTTCGATGAAATCGGGCTACCGCTCTCGCTCCAGATCATCGGCCGAGCCTATGACGAAGCGCGTGTGCTGCGCATCGGCTGGGCCTACGAGAACGCGACGGACTGGCACACCCGCCGCCCGGCGTTGTAGTCATTGCGAGGCGCCGGCAAGGGCGCCGTGGCAATCTCGTGGCGCACGTGAAACTTGCCTCGCCCCGCACACGCGGGGGAGGGATAGCGTGAGGGGAAACGATGGCCGTTTACTACCTGGAAGACCTCACCCCCGGCCAGACCTTCCGCACCGGCCGCATCAAAGTCACCGCCGAAGACATCAAGCGCTTCGCCCGCGAATTCGACCCTCAGCCGTTCCACATGGACGAAGAAGCCGCCAAGGATTCTTTCTTCGAAGGCCTCGCCGCGAGCGGCTGGCATACCGCGGCACTCACGATGCGCCTCATCCTCGATGCGCCGTTCGAGCCGGCGGGCGGGCAGATCGGCGCGAGGATCGAAGAAATCCACTGGCCGCGGCCGGTGAGACCGGGCGACGAGCTGCATGCCGAGACTGAGATTCTCGAGGTTCGTCCCTCGGAATCGCGGCCGGGCTACGGCTGGCTGAAAGTCCGCACCACGACGTTCAACCAGCAGGACGAACCGGTGCAGATCTATACCGGCAACCTGATCGTCCGGCGCCGCTGAAGGTGGTATCGTTTATTCACACCATGGCTGTCGCGGTCAAAAAGACGATTTCCCTTCCGGCGGACCTTTCACGAGAGACCGAGGCTCTGGCGCGCGCCGAAGGCAAGACCTTTTCGGCGTTCATTCAGGACGCACTCATCGACCGGCGAGTGCGTGAGCTACGTAGCCTGCAGCACTACTGGAGTCAAAAAGCACGAGACAAGGGGCTGCTGACTGAGCAGGACCTCGCCCGCTACTTGCGCGAGTGAAAATCGCATTCGATCGGCATGACGGCACGAGGCCTTAGTCGCTGAACTCCGGACCGAGCGGAAACAAGCGAACGCCCTTACGCAGCCGCTTGTAGTCGTATTTCGTCGGATCGACGATGTGCCCGCCCGGCGCGACCGCGACGAGCACCTGCTCCGCGATCGGCTCGAAGTCCGCGCGGAAGTGGACGGTGCTCTTGAGCACGAGGATCTTCTGGTCTTTCGGCTCGACGCCCAGATGGCGGAACGGCGCCTGATCGTGCGCCTGCATGCGCTTGCTGCTGACGACCACGCGCACGCCGCCGATCTGTAACAGCGCCATCGGACCGAGATCGATGTTGCGGCCGCCGACCGACGGGCCCGTCGTGCGCATCTTGCCGTCGCCGAGCTTCACGACCTTGAACGTGGCCTTGTAAGGCGGCGAGCCTTCGGGGCCGAACTTGCCGCCGAGGGCGATCGCGATCTCAGCGCCCTCGCCGGCCTTGTGCGCTGCCGCCGCCGCTTCCGCGTCGTAGAAGATGCCGAGCACCGCGCCCTGCGCGTTGTTCCGCACGAGCGCCGCCAGCATGCCGGTCGTGTCGCCCGTGCCGCCCGCGCCGGGATTGTCCTGCGTGTCGGCGATGACGACGGGCCGCGACGCCTTCTGCGCGATGCGCATCGCTTCCTGCACCGCTTCGTCGGGCTCGAGCAGCGGCGCGGCGAAGTTGCCTTCGTTCGCCACGATCTCGCGCGCGAGCTCGTCCGCGAGCTCGTCGGCCTTCGCCTGCGTGTACGCGTGCACGATCACGCCCGGCCCGCATTCCTCCAGATCCGCCGGCGGAAAGCCCGCGAGATACGACACGTTCAGCACCTGGTCGCCGCGCTCGAGCTGCGCGGACTTCTCGATGATGCCTTTCGACGGGTTCACCATCGTGCACTGCGAGTTGAGCGGAATCAGGAACGGGATACGCCGCAGCGCCCGCCCCTTCGGCTGCCCATGCTCCAGAATCATCTTCATCACGCGCGCGGCGCGCTGACCGGTTTCCACGCGATCGACGTGCGGATACGTCCAGTAGCCGACGAGCCCGTCCGTGAGCTCGACCATCTGCTGCGTGACATTCGCGTGGTAGTCGAGGCTGATCACGATCGGTACCGTCGCGCCGACCGCCGCACGAACCCGCCGCAGCAGCTCGCCTTCCGGGTCCTCGAAATCCTCGCTCACGCCCGCGCCATGCAGGTCGAGATAGATCGCATCGACCGGCATCTGCTGCGAGAGCATGCCCACCATCTCGCCGGCGATGCGCTCGAACGCATCGCGCGTGACCATCCCGCCCGCGCCGCCGCTCGTCCAGATGAGCGGGACGTATTCGTGCCCGCCTCCCATGTCCGAGAAAAAACCCGACAGCGCGAAGCTCGTGTTGGTGAGCCACTCGATGACGTCCGGACCGCGCACGAGCGGCGGGCGATCGCGATGCGCGGCGAAGTAGGCGAAGTCGGTTTTGGGTTCGACGAAGCAGTTCGTCTCGTGGTGGAAACCGCCGACAGCGATGCGAGCCATGTTGTTACGTCAATCGAGCTTGATGTTCGCCGTGCGGACGATCTTGTCGATCTTCGCCGCGTCGAGCTTCGCGATCTTCAGCATCTGCTCAGGGGAGCTCGAAACGGGCTCCATCCCGCCGTCGATCACGCGCTGGCGGTATTCCGGCGAGGCGACCACTTTCGCGGTGGCGTCGGCGAGCCGCTGGATGATCTCGCGCGGCGTGCCGCCCGGCACGAGCAGCGCGTAGAACGCATCGAACTCGTATCCCGGGACGCTCTCGCCGATCGTGGGCACGTCCGGGATCTGCGCGACGCGCTTCGAGCCCGAGGTGCCGAGGATGCGAAGCTTCCCGGACTTGTGATGCGGGATCGAGCTCGCAACCACCGAGAAGCCCGTCTCGACCCGCCCGCTCATGAGATCGAGAAACATGGGCCCCGCGCCTTTATACGGCACGTGGACGATGTTCACCTTCGCTGCGGCCTTGAAATATTCGGCCGAGAGATGCGGCGTCGCGCCGACGCCCGAGGAGCCGTACGAGAGCTGCCCGGGCCGGGCGCGTGCGAGCGCGATCAGCTCCTTCACGTTTTTCGCCGGCACCGAAGGGTGCACGACCAGCGCGAGCTGATAGTTCACGACCTGCGACACCCACGCGAAATCCTTCCACGGATCGATCGTAGCGTTGGGTCGCAGGCTCCTGACCGCACCCAGCCCCGATGCCGCGAGCAGCAGCGTGTAGCCGTCGGGCGGCGCTTTCGCGATGTACTCCCACGCGACCAGCCCGCCCGCGCCGGTGCGGTAATCGACAATGACCTGCTGACCGAGGGACTCGGGCATCTTGAGCGCGATCAGCCGGCCGAGGAGATCGTCGGTGCCGCCGGGCGGCGAGCGCAGGACGAGGCGGAGGGGTTTGGTTGGAAAGCTTTGTGCGACCAGCATAGGAGATACAAAACAAAAAAGCAGCGGCAACAGAATGCGTCTAGAAAGCATCAAAGTCTTATTCCTTTGAGAACAGCACGGTCATACTGAGGTGAGCATCGATTGTGCGTCTGATTTCACCGCCAATGACGAGGAGACCGTCAGTTACGAGGAGCTTGCTTCAGTGTTCCCAGCAAACGGAGTTTCAGTGTATTGATCAGCATTGCCAGTTTCACCGAGCGCCCATCCCGCAGCAGGATCGACATATCGAGATAGTCACGAATGCGCTGCTCAGCATCGTGAATGACCGAAAGCCATTCTTCCTTTCGTTCCTTTCTAAGGAGGTACTCCTGTTGCTCACGGAACACTACTTCGCTATGCGTGTGCGCTAAATGTTGAATTCTGATCGTAAAAATCAATCCCAGAAGCGCAAGAAACGATAGAGGTGGACCTAATGTGCCGCTTAAATAGTCACCAAACTGCGCCCAGTCATGGGGATCAGTAGAAAATGGCCGGTCAGCAAACTGCGCGATGTACGCCCCGATGGTGACTAGGCAAAGGAGTCCTGCTGTACCGCCTAGGGACCAAACGGCTCTCATGGCGTGATCGTGAAGCGTTGTCTAGCTGTCAGGCATCATGATGCCCAAGACTTTTCGGGTGAGATGATGGTCACGAAACGCACACGAGGCCAAATATGGCCTCGCACGCGCGTGACGATCGCCGCTAACCGATGTGTTTGCGAATGAAACCGAGCGTGCGGCTGCGCGCCGTGTCCGCGGACTCCTTGTGATACGAGCCGCGCTGCTCGCAGTTGAAGCCGTGGCCCGCCGGATAGAAGTGGTGGACCTGGTCCTTGTGCTTCTCGGCGACGGCCTTCGCCTTCTCGAGCGGGATGGAGGCGTCGGTCTCGCCCCAGTGGAACATCGTCGGGCACTTCGGCTTCTCGTCGATCATGTTCGGGATACCGCCGCCGTAGTAGCACACCGCCGCAGCGAGACCGTTCACGTTGCACGCGGCTTTGAACGAGAGCGCCCCGCCCCAGCACCAGCCGACGATGCCGGTCTTTCCGGCGCTGGCGACGTGCTGTCTCGCTGCTTCGACGTCCTTCAGCGGATCGTTGAAGTTCATCTTCTGCATGAGGCCGCGCGCCTTCTCGAGATCAGCACCGGTATAGCCCACGTCCAGCCCGCGCTCGACGCGGTCGAAGAACGCCGGGGCGATGCACAGGTACCCATCGCCTGCGTATTCGTCGGTCACGCGACGGATGTGGCTGTTCACACCGAAGATCTCCATCACGACGATGAGCGCGCCTTTCGGCTTGCCGGAGGGCTCCGCGACATAGGCGTTGAATTTGTGGCCGTCGGACGCGGTGAGCTCGATTTGTTTACCCATGGTTTTCTCCTTGGTTGCGGTGCGCTATCAGCGCACCCTACGAAATGTTTTGCGAGGGCAACTTCTAGCGCTTGACCGAGAGCAGCTCGATTTCGAACTGCAGCGTCGCATTCGGCGGAATCACGCCGCCCGCGCCGCGCGCGCCGTACGCGATGTCCGGCGGACACGTGAGCCGCGCCTTCCCGCCGGGCTTCATCATCTGCACGCCTTCGGTCCAGCACGGGATGACGCGGTTCAGCGGAAATTCCGTCGGCTCGCCGCGCTTGTGCGAGCTGTCGAACTCGCGCCCGTCCTGAAACGTGCCGCGATAGTGCACGCGCACGGTGTCCGTCGCTTTCGGCGGCTCGCCTTTGCCTTCCTTCAGCGACTCGTAGATGAGACCGCTCTTACTCTTGGTGATGGTCTGCGCGTACGCAGCAGGGAGCAGCGCGAGACAGACGGCGGTGGCAATCAGGTTCTTTAGCATCGGTTCTCTGGATCCCGGGCTGCGGCGGGCTGACGGTTGCTGGATTCCCGCCTGCGCGGGAATGACGGTTACTCCGAATGCCCGCCTCGTGTGGGAATGACGACGTGGATTATCTACTGAGTCGGATGATACGCAATTGGCTGCCCGGGAGATCGGGCACGGCGACGGTGACGCCTTTGCCGTCCTCGATCGTTGCGAAATCCGCCGGCCCCTTGAAGTGCGCTGCGAGCTTCTCCATGCCGCCTTTCTCCGTCCAGCGCGAGAGCGAGCCGGAGTTCCAGTCGGTGACGAGCAGCGAGCCGTCGCGCAGTTGATAGACGCCGTCGAGACGTCCGAGACCTTTCGCAAGCTCCCTCAGCTCGCCGTCCTTGGTCAGCGAATAGATGCCGCGCGGCTCTTTCGGCGACTGGAAGCCCACGATGAGGACCTCGCCGCGCTTCCCGGGATGCACACCATTGGGGTAGATGGACCTGCCCGCCAGCGGAATGCTGATCTGCGGCGCGATATTCGCGTTCAGGAAATCGGCGGGCTCGATGCGATACAGGCGATCGGCGCGGTTATCGCTCACGTACAACGATGTTCCGATGACGGTCGGATCGTTCGCAAAGGTGATCCCGGGAATATCGAGCTTGCGGCCTTTCTTCGTCTTCAGATCGAAGATCCATACGCTGTCGATGTCGGTCACCCACAGCCGGTTGGCCTTTACCCAGATGCCTTTGGGCTTGTTCATCGTCTCGCCTGCCGCCGGCAGGAAGCGCTCCTCGATCACCTTTCCGTCGAGCGCCACCTTGCTGATCTTGCCCTGGCCGTCTTTCGCGGCGGGATCGAGCTTGGAGCCGCCGAACTGGCTCACGTAAAAAACCTTCGCTCGCGGGTCGTAGGCGGCGGATTCGGGAAATTGAAATCCGCCGGCGGTATGGTCCGAGATGACACGGAGCGGTTTGGATTCGCCGGCGAATGCCTGAAGCGGGAACGAGGAAACCACGAGGCCGGCGCAGGCGGTCAGACCTGCCGCCAATCCTGTCTTCATGGAATCTCCCCTTCTTGACGAGCGTTCCGCGAGGCCGCCACTATAGCTTCGCCGTTCAAAGGGGGAAACCATGCATTTGCGTGCACCACGGGGTCGCCGTATCGGCCTTTGCAGCCTGCTCGCGATGACATCTGTACCGCTGCTGCTCGCAGCCGCCAGCGCAGAGTCGGCGACCGTGCAGGACTTTCCGTCGCGCCCGATCAGGCTGGTCGTGCCGGTGCCGCCGGGCGGAAGCAGCGACGGCCTTGCTCGCGTCGTCGCGCAGCGGATGAGCGAAAGCTGGGGCCAGCAGGTGATCGTGGACAATCGCGCGGGCGCCGCCGAGATCATCGGCACGGACATCGTCGCGAAAGCGAATCCCGACGGCTACACACTCGTGCTGGTGTCGCTGCGCTATTCGGTGAACCCGAGCGTGCTCAAGCTGCCGTACGACGCCGTAAAGGATTTCGAGCCGATTATCATGACCGCTGCCGTCGGCAACGTGCTCGTGGTGAATTCGAAGACGCCGATCAAATCGGTCAAGGAGCTGATCGCGCTCGCGAAGCAGAAGCCGGACACGCTCACGTTCGGCTCATCGGGCATCGGCGGCGCACCGCATCTCATAGGGGAATTCTTCGCGCTTCAGACCGGGACCAAGCTGCGGCACATCGCGTACAAAGGCGGCGGGCCCGCGATTGCCGATCTGGTCGCGGGCAATACGTCGATGAGCTTCGCTTCAATGACCTCTTCGTTGCCGTTCATAAAGGCGGGCCGGCTGCGGCCGCTGGCGGTATCGTCGAAAGAGCGCTCGGCGCAACTGCCCGACGTGCCGACGATGGGTGAAGCGGGCGTGCCGAATCTCGAGGTGCGGGACTGGCAGGGCATACTCGGGCCGCGCGGCGTGCCGAAGCCGACCGCGGACAAGCTGAACGCGGAGATCGCGCGCATTCTTCGCGCGGCCGAGAATCAGGAGCGGCTCGCGGCGATGGGCCTCGAAGTGATCGCGAGCTCTCCGCAGCAGTTTCGGGATGCGATCGCTTCGGAGATCAAGCGCTGGGCGAAGGTCGTGAAGGACGCGAACATCAAGGTGGAGATGTGATGGCTTTGACGTGCGCCACGAGATTGCCGCGTCGCGCGTTGGCGCTCCTCGCAATGACAGGAGTAACCGCCTTCGCGCAATCGACGGCATACGCGGCGGTAGGCCCTGGCGAAAGCTATCCGTCACGCCCGATACGCGCGATCGTGCCGCTCTTCACGGGCGCCGGCACCGACATCATCGCGCGGCGCTTCTCGTCTCAGCTTTCGCAGTCGCTCGGACAGCAGATCGTCGTGGACAACCGGCCCGGCGCGAGCACGACGCTCGGCACGAACATCGTGGCGAAAAGCGCGCCGGACGGCTACACGCTGCTCATCGCGACCACGAGCACGATGTCGGTGCTGCCGAGCGTGATGAAGCCGCCGTACGATCCCAAAGAGCTGCTGCCGGTCGCTGCGTTCTGCGTCTCACCCTTCGTGTACGTGGTCTCGTCGCAGGCAAAGATCCAGACGCTCAAGGACCTCGTGAGCACCGGCCGCGCGGCGCCCGGCAAGCTCACCTACGGCTCGAGCGGCACCGGCACGCTCACGCACATGGTGGTGGAGCTCTTCAGCGTCGTCACGAAGGCGAATTTCCAGCACGTCCCGTACAAAGGCGTCACGGGCGCGCACGTCGACATCCTCGGCGGCCGCATCGACTTTGTCGCCGACTCGCCCGCCTCCACGTTGCCGCACATCACTGCGAAGCGCTTTCGGGCGCTCGCCATCACGACACCGAAGCGCAGCGCGCTGCTGCCGGACGTGCCGACGTTCGCCGAGCTCGGTCTCGCCGCTGCCGAATCCGATTTCGTGACGGGACTCATCGCGCCGGCGGGGCTGCCGAAGCCGCTCGTCGCGCGGCTTCAGAACGAGACGCTGAAAGTCGCGCGCAGCGCCGAGTTCCGTGAGTTCCTCGCGCAGCAGGCTTACGAGCCCCTGTCGCTCGACTCGGATCAGTTCTCCGTACGTATCCGCACCGAGCTCGCGAAGTGGCAGAAGGTCGTGCGCGAGCGCAACATCAAGATTGACCAGTAGTCGTCCGTCGTCACCCCGGCGCAGGCCGGGGTCCAGAATCAGATGACTTCCGCCTTGCGCAGGTCCTCGATCTCGGCATCCGAGTAGCCGACGCTCTTCAGCACCTCGGTGGTGTGCTCGCCGATGTCCGGCGTCGCGCTGCGCAGCGCCTTGTTTAGGCCCGACATATTGATCGGCGTCGCGACGAGGTTGAGCTCGCCGAGCTGCGGCGATTTCACGGGCTGCGCCATCTCGAGATGCCGCACCTGCGGGTCGGCGAACACCTGATCGATCGTGTTGATCGGGCCGCACGGAATGCCCGCCTTGTCGCACGCTGCGTCCCAGTGCGCGGATGTTTTCGTTCTGGTGACTTCGGCGACTGCGGCGTGAACGTCGGCGCGGTGCTTGCGCCGCTCGATCTGCGTCTTCCATTCCGCCTTGTCTTTCCACTCCGGGTGTCCGAGCAGATCGCAGAGCTTCGGCCACAGCCGGGTCGATGATGCCGCGATGTTGATCGCGCCGTCGGCCGTCGGGAAGACGCCGGTCGGCACGCTCGTCGGGTGGTTGTTGCCGACCTGCTTCGCGATCTCGCCCTTGATGAGATAGCGGCTCGCCTGGAAATCGAGCAGGAAGATCTGGGACTCGAGGAGGCTCGTGTGCACCCAGCGGCCGACGCCGGTGTAGTGGCGCTCGTATAACGCCATCATGATCGAGAGCGCGAGGAGATTGCCCGCGGTGAGATCGTTGATCGCGACGCCGACGCGCACGGGGCCTTTGCCGGGCTCGCCGGTGACCGACATCAAGCCGCCCATGCCCTGCGCGATCTGGTCCACGCCGGGACGGTGGCTGTACGGTCCGCTCTGGCCGAAGCCGCTGATGCTCCCGTAAACCAGCCGCGGGTTGACCGCGTGCACGTCTTCCCACGCGATCTTCAGCCGCCCCTTCACGTCCGCGCGCATGTTCTCGACGATCACGTCGGCGGTCTTCACCAGACGCATGAAAGCCGCGTGGCCGGCAGGGTCCTTGAGGTTGAGCGTGATCACGCGCTTGTTGCGGTGGAGGTTCTGGAAGTCAGGGCCGACGCGGTTGCCGACGATGTCCTCGTTGCCGTGCGCGGGCGGCTCGACGCGGATTACGTTCGCGCCCCAGTCGGCGAGATGGCGCACGCAGGTGGGGCCCGCACGCGCAAGCGTGAGATCGAGGACGGTGAGGCGCGAGAGCGGGAGCGGCGCGTTCAGGGGTTCGGGAGCGTTCATTTTCGATAGGTAAGGTGAGGAGCGGGAACCCGACTCTGTAGCGCATGGACGTTCGGGCTGTCAAACCCGGCGCCGCGGCGGCGGCCTGCAACGCGGTCGAAACACACCGCGGCCCGGCGGAAATAGGCCCGAAACGTCGGCTGACTACACTGCCCCGCAGTCGAAGGAGACCGCCATGCACATGAAGAAAGCGCTCGTTCTTGCAGTCGCGGCCGGCGTGTTCGGGGGCTCGGCCTCGGCGCCCCAGGCCCAGTTCGCTACCGTCTTCGTCCCGGAGCTCGCCGCCGTGGACGGCTCGCTCTGCCGCGCGCCGGGCACCGCCGGATTCCCGCTCGTGCGCCTCGCGCAGGCGGCACCGGACGCGCCCCGGAAAAAATCCGAGATCAGTCCGGCCGCGCCGTCTGCCGCGCAATCGGTTTCAACCGGCGCGCCGGTTGAGGATCCTCCGCTCTTCGAAGGCATCGGCACGCGCAGCCTAAAGATCACCACGTCCTCGGCGCTCGCGCGCAAGTACTTCGACCAGGGCTACCGGCTCGCCTGGGGCTTCAATCACGATGAAGCGCTGCGCGCGTTCCGCAAGGCGCAGCGGCTCGACCCGGATTGCGCGATGTGCTTCTGGGGCGAGGCCTGGGCGCTGGGGCCGAACATCAACTCGCCGATGGACGAGAAGGCGATCGTGCCCGCGCTCGCCGCCATCCAGAACGCGCAGAAGCTCGCCGCGCGTGCGTCGCGCCGCGAACAGGCGCTGATCGCCGCGATGGCGAAGCGCTACTCGGCCGGCGTGAACGGCGACCGGTCCGCGCTCGATGCCGCGTATGCGGCGCAGATGCGGCAGGTCGCCAGGCGGTATCCGCAGGACAACGAGATCGGCACGCTCTACGCCGACGCGCTCATGAACGTCTCGCCGTGGAATTACTGGGAACGCGGCGGCACGCGAGCCAAAGCGGCGGTCGCCGAGCTCGTCCCGACGCTCGAACGCGTGCTGAAAGCCGATCCCGATCACGCCGGCGCGATCCATCTGTATATCCACGCCGTGGAGGCGTCCGCGAACCCGAAGCGCGCGGAACGCTACGCCGACAAGCTGGCGAAGCTCGCGCCGAACGCCGGCCACCTCGTGCACATGCCGAGCCACATCTATCTCGTGCTCGGCCGCTACAAGGATTCGCTCGCACTGAACCGGCAGGCCGTGAAGGTGGACGAGGCGTACATCGCCGCGCGCAAGCCGTCGGGCGTGTACCCGCTCGGGTACTACCCGCACAACGTGCACTTCGTGATGGTGTCGGCGCAGATGGGCGGCGACGGCAAGACGGTGCTCGAATCCGCGAACAAGCTCGCCGGATTGATCCCGTCGGACGTCGCGCGTGAGGTGCTCGTGCTTCAGCCCATCAAGGCCGCGCCGTATTACGCGCACGCCCAGTTCGGCGACGCAGCATCGATCATGGCGCTGCCGGACCCGGGGAAGGAACTGCCGTACATCCAGACGGCGTGGCGGTATGCGCGCGGCGTCGCGCTTGCGCAGAAAGGCGATACGAAAGCCGCCTCCGCCGAGCTCGCGGATCTCCACCGCATTCTCGAGACGACCGACTACAAACCATTCGCGGCGTGGAACATTCCGGCGAAGGAAGTCACCCGGATCGCGGCGCACGTCCTGCGGGCGCGCATCGCGCAGGCGGGAAACGATCTCGACGGCGCCGTGCGCGAGCTCGACGCCGCCATCAAGCTCCAGGACGAGCTGCCGTACATGGAGCCTGCCTACTGGTACTACCCGGTGCGGCAGACGCTCGGCGCCGTGCTGCTCGCGAAGGGCGATACCCGCGGCGCGCGCGAAGCGTTCGGCGCGAGCCTCGCGCGCACACCGAGCAACGCGTGGGCGCTGTACGGCCTGCGTGAGGCGTATGCGCGCGCGGGCCTCAAGCGCGAAGCGAAAGCGGTCGATGAGCGCTTCCAGCGCGCGTGGATCAGCGGCAAGCCGGCCATCGAGCTCTCTAAGCTGTAGATTTTATTGCTATTTATGGCCCCGGGCCTCATACTCCGGGCCTCCGCCGATGTGCCGGGTCTCGTTTTCCGCCTTGAGGCCGCATCGCTGGTCTTCCTACGCTTTCCATGCCCCGCCTGTAGCGGTCGGGGCGTGTGCGTTTTTTCTAAGGAACATCATGAACAATGACAACACGCGCACTGCGCTCGACGCCCTCGATCTCCTGATGCAGGACCACCGTGAGCTGGAGTGGCTGTTCAGGGAGTTCGAGCACCGGCAGCAGAAGCACCAGGACCTGACGGGCGTCATCGCAAACGTCTGCGCCGAGTTGAGGATCCACGACACGCTGGCGACGGAAATTTTCTATCCGGCCGTCGAGGCGCACACCGATGAAGCGGTGGAACGCCTTGTCAGCGCGGCAGAAGAGGAGCACGACACGATCCTCGAGCTAGTTGAAGAAGTCGAGAAGGCGCACGCCGACGACAGGCGGCGCAACGCGCACTTCATGCGCGTGATCCAGCACGTGAAGCAGCGGGTCCTCAAAGCGGAAACCGAGCTGTTCCCGCTGGTCAAGCAGTTCGGCGCGATCGACCTCGAGGCGGTCGCCGTCGCGATGACCGTGCGCAAAGCCGAGCTGATGGCGGAGATGCCCGCCTAGGTCATTTCCCCGGCTGCGCGCAAGGATACGCGCGCTGCACGGCCTGGAGCACCGAGATCTCTGCCCTGCCCGCTCGCGCCGCCGGGTTCTCGCGCACGTGCTGCGCAATCCTGCTGACGAGCACGCCGATGCTCGTGCCAGCGGGTATGCAGTAGTTCAAGGGCGCGTTGCGCACCATCGCGTGCGCTTCCCACCCGCGCAGCGCGCCTTCGATGAATCCGAAGCAATAGCCCGCTCGAAACGGATTGATCTTCGGGCTGTCGCTTTCGGCGTCTGCGCAATACGCCAGCAGCTTCTCGCCGTCGGTGAACCCCTCCGCGGCATGACAGGGCGCGGCAAGAGCCGCGCAGCACGCCAACGAAATCACTCCGGATTTCAGCCGCATCGTAGCTCTCCCCGGGTCGCGCGCCGACCCCAGTGGCATGAAATTGTAATATCCACGGCATGAAGCTCTCGGTCCTGGACCAATCCACCGCCTCCAAGGGGCGCACCGAAGACCACGCCATCCGTGAAACGCTCGAGCTCGCGCGCCACTGCGACGCGCTCGGCTACCACCGATACTGGGTGTCCGAGCACCACAATACCGGCAACATTGTCGGCACCGCGCCCGAGATTCTGATGTCGGCTATCGCCGCGACGACGCAGCGCATACGCGTCGGCAGCGCGGGGGTGATGCTCCCGCACTACTCGTCGCTCAAGGTGGCGGAACAGTTTCGCGTGCTCGAAGCGATTGCGCCGGGACGCATCGATCTCGGCCTCGGCCGCGCGCCCGGATCGGATCAGCGCACGGCTTTCGCGCTCAACCCGAACACGAACAATGCCGAGGATTTTCCGCAGCAGGTCTACGAGCTCGACAAGTGGGTTTCGGGCGCCCCGCTCGATCCGCGTCATCCGTATCACGCCATCAAGGCGCATCCGCTGGGGCCGACGAGCCCCGAGCTGTGGATCCTCGGAAGCTCCGATTACGGCGCACGCCTCGCTGCGCATTTCGGCATGCCGTACGCCTTCGCGTACTTCTTCACCGACGGCCATGGCATGGAGGAGGCGTTCCATCTCTATCGCGCCGGCTACAAGCCGAGCGAGCGTCATGCCAGGCCGATGACGGCCGCGTGCGTCTGGGCGCTTGCCGCCGACACCGAGGATGAAGCGCGGCGGCTGGCGGCGACGCGCGAGCACTCGCGCATCCTGCGCGATATGGGCATACGCGATGCGCTCGTGTCGCCCGAAGAAGCAGCGGCGTATCCGTACACGCACGCACAGCGCGCGCGGCTCGAATCGATGCGACGCGACGCGTTCGTCGGCACGGCCGAACAGGTGAAAGAGATGCTGACGGCGTTCGGCGAGCGTCATGCGCTCGACGAGCTCGTCATCGTGACGTGGACGTACGACCCGGCGCCGCGGCACCGCTCGTACGAGCTGCTGGCGCAGGCGTTCGGTCTTACGGCCGAATCTGGATCCCCGCCTGCGCGGGGATGACGGGAATCAAGTCCCTTCTTCGTACGACCCGCGGCGGTTGATGCAATCCTGAAGTATCGCGAGCGTGACGGTTTCCCAGTCCGCGCTCGTCGTCCACAGCGTGTCGAGGTTGCGCAGCATCAGCTCGAAGATGTTCGCGGGCGTTTTCTTGTCGAGCGTGAGCAGCTCGGCGCGCGTTTTCTCCTTGTCAGCGCCCAGGTTGCGCGCCCAGACGATGTTGCCGGACCAGCTCGCGTAGGTCTGACAACCGCGCTGCGACAGCGTGATCGCAGCCTCGGCGGACGGCGGCGCGAACGCTGAAGAGGCGATAACGAAAGCGGCGGAAGCGAGCAGACGATTGAGGGAGCGCATACGGTCTCCAGACGGATAGATCAGCCGAACTTCAGACGTTCCGAATAATGCTCCTCGATGAATTGACGGCAGACGTTCAGGGAAGCGGGGTTGATATCGAGGATGCGGGTGCCCATGCAGGTGTCCGTCACGTGCCGCACCTCGATGCTGCAGGTGACGAATTTGCCCGGATAGAGCTCCGACTTGAGCTCGAGCACGTCCCCGACGGCGAATGGCTTGGTGCACATGATGAGGAAACCCTTGGTGCTGATGTCCTGGATTACGCAAGGTGTCGAGGTGCCACTAGCACTCAGCGTGCCTCGACGGCCCTGCGCAACCCGCGGTTCGATTCTCAGATTCGTTTTGGCCACTGTGCCCCCGTTGTCGCCTCGCGTCCGCATTCTACGGCCCCGCAGGCGCGCGTCGCAGCGCATGTGTCACGTACCGCCGAAGCGCGCTGCCGAATAGGGTGTCGGGTCCACCAGAGGCGCCTCGCCCGTCACCAGCTCCGCCACGAGCCGGCCGGTAACGGCGCCGAGGGTGAGTCCGTGATGCGCATGGCCGAACGCGAACCACAGGTTCGCATGCCGCGGCGCCGGGCCGATGATCGGCAGCATGTCCGGCGTGCAGGGGCGCGCCCCCATCCACGCTTCGGTGTCGAGGCGTTCGGCAAGGGGGAACAAATCCCGCGCGATCGGCTCGGCGCGGCCGAGCTGCACCGGCGTCTTGATCGCGTCGCGCATCGCGAATTCCGCGCCGGTCGTCAGGCGAATGCCCTGGCGCATCGGCGCCAGGAAGTAGCCGCGCTCGACGTCGAGGACGGGATGGCGCAGCCGCGCTTCGCCGGCGCACCGATAGTGCATGTGATACCCGCGCTTGACCGCGAGCGGCAGGTCGTAGCCCAGCGCCTGCGTCATCTGATCGGCCCACGGGCCGAGCGCGATGACCGCTGCCGCGGCCGAAAGCGGCCCTTTCGCGGTGCGCAGACGCCAGCCGTTTGCCTCGGGCTCGAGGCTGAACGCGTTACCCTGGACGAAAGTACCGCCCAGCCGCTCGAACAGCCGCAGGTAGATGTGCGCGAGGCCTTGAGGATCGTCCACGCTCACGGGATCGGTGTAGTGGAGGCCGCCCGCGAGATTTGGAGCGAGGTGCGGCTCCCACTCCTGCAGCGTGCGCGAGTCGAGGAACGTGTGATTGATGCCGAACTCGCGGTGCACGCGCTCGGCCTCTTCGAAACGCTTGTCACGCTCGCGCGCGGTGCGAAACAGCTTGATCCAGCCGTCGCGGCGAAAGACACCCGACGCACCGGCGGCGGCGGCGAGCGCCTCGTGCTCGGTCACGCAGTGCTCGATCAGCTTCGCGTACCGGTGTGCGACCTCGGTGTGGCGCGCCGGACGCGAATGCAGCCAGTAGCGCCACAGAAAGGGCGCGATCCTGAAGAGCGCCGACGGGTGGTAATGCGCGTCGATCGTGCGATTGAACGCATAGCGCACGAGCGCGCCGAAGTCGTGCGGAAAGCCGTACGGATAGACGCCTTCGCGCTGTACGAGCCCGGCGTTGCCGAACGACGTCTCCTCGGCGGCGCCGCGGCGATCGACGAGCACGACCGCGCGTCCGCGTTGCTGCAAGTGGGCCGCGACGCAGATACCGATGACGCCCGCGCCGAGAACGACGACGTCGCTGCGCATCAACTCTGGTTGGCCGTCGTGTTGATCCAGACCTCCGAATGCAGCGTGCGGTGCACCGGGCACTTGTCGGCAATCTCGAGCAGCTTCGCGCGTTGTGCGTCGTCCAGATCGCCTTCCAGCGTCACGACGCGATCGATGCGGTCGATCTTGCCTTCGCGGGTCTCGCAGCTTTCGCAATCGGCAGCGTGCACTTTGCCGTGCTTCAAATCGACGCTCACGCGCGCGAGCGGAATCTGCTTGCGCTCGGCATACATGCGCACGGTCATCGCCGTGCACGCGCCGAGCGCGGCCGCGAGCAGGTCGTAAGGATTCGGTCCGGTATCGGTGCCCCCCGCCGACGCGGGCTCGTCGGCGCGCAGGCGATGACGGCCGGCGTAAATCTCCTGCGCGAATTTGCTGCCCTGGCCCGCTTCGATGACGCGCACGCCCGGCACGGGCTCCTGCTCGGGCGCCGGCGGCAGATAGCGCGAGGCCCACGCCGCGACGACTTCGCCCACGTATGCCGCATCGTCCTGTTTCGTGACGAGATGATCGATCCGGTCGAGCGAAACGAAGCTTTTCGGATGTTTCGCGGCGAGGAAGATCTTCGATGCGTTGTCGATCGTGACGACGGTGTCCTGCGGCGAATGAAGCACCAGCAGCGCTTTGCCGAGCGCCGCGATGTTCTTCGCGGGATCGTGGCGACGCAGGTCGTCGAGGAATTCCCGGCGGATCTGGAAAGGCCGTCCGCCGATGTCCACCGTCGCCTCACCCTTCGTGGCGAGCTCTTCCCGGTTCTTCAGCAGGTGCTCGACATGGCTCGGCTCGAACGGCGCGCCGAGGGTCGCCACCGCACGCGCTTCGGCAATGCGGCCCGCCGCAGCGAGTATCGCGGCGCCGCCCAGGCTGTGGCCGATCAGGATCTCTGGCGCGGCATAGCGCTCACGCAGGAAGTTGGCGGCGCAAACGATGTCCTCCACGTTCGACGAGAACGTGGATTCGGCGAACGTGCCGCCGCTTTGCCCGAGGCCGGTGAAGTCGAAGCGCAGCACGCCGATGCCGCGCGCGGCGAGCGCCTGACCGATGTACACCGCACCTTTCGAGTCCTTCGAACACGTGAAGCAGTGGGCGAAGATCGCGTAGGCGCGCGGCTCGCCGGCAGGCAGCTCCAGGCGGGCCGCGAGCGCGTGACCGTGCGTGGCGGGGAAGCGGACGTTGATCGATGGCATGAGATTCACCTCCTGCGTCGTCCCCGCGCAGGCGGGGACCCAGAACCCGTTCTGGATTCCCGGCTTCGCGGGAATGACGTACTAGATTTCCCGGCTTCGCGGGAATGACGTATTACCCCGCCTTCTTCGCCTCCGACGCCTTCATGGCCTCGCTCATCTTCACCACCGGCGCAACCGGGGTGATGCCATTCATGAGCGAGCCGGGGACCCACTCTCTGAGCTCGTCGACCGTGAACATGCCGTCGTCGTCCATCTTGTGCAGCGACTTGAGGTCCTCGCCGAAGTAGTACGTGTGGATGCGTCCGCGCTCGATGTGGAACACCTGGCCGTTGATGTAATCGGCTTCGTCGAGGCACAGGTACGCGACTAGCGGCGCGATGTATTCGGGCCCGCGCGGCTGGAGCGTGCGCTCGTACTCGGCTTTGGTCATCAGTCCGGACTCGAACTTGCGCTTGCGGTTGGCTTTCACCGCCTCGGTGAGCGTCATGCGCGTGTCGGCCGAAGGACAGATCGCGTTCGCGACGATGCCGAACTTGTGCGCTTCCTTCGCGATCGAGCGCGTGAGCGCGATGATGCCCGCTTTCGATGCGCTGTAGTTGCACTGGCCGACGGAGCCCTTGAACGCGTCGGACGAGAAATTGACGATGCGGCCGTGGCCTTCCTGGCGCATGTACTTGATCGCGTGGTGACACATGTTCCAGTGTCCTTTCAGGTGCACGGAGACCACCGAGTCGAAGTCGTCCTCGGACATGTTCCAGATCATGCGCTCGCGCAGGTTGCCCGCGACGTTCACGAGGATGTCGATCTTGCCGAACTCGTCCACGCACTGCTTGATCATCAGACCTGCCTTGAGGTAATCGGCGACCGAGTCGTAGTTCGCCACCGCCTTACCACCGTCCTTGCGGATCTCGTTGACGACGTCGTCTGCCGGACGCTCATTGGTCGGCTCTCCGCCGCGTCCGACACCCGGATCGTTGACGACGACGCTCGCGCCCTGGGCGGCGAGCAGCTTCGCGACTTCGCGGCCGATGCCGCGGCCCGCGCCGGTGACGACGGCGGCTTTGCCTTTGAGATGCATGGTTTTCTCCTTTGCCCGTGCGCGACTCGCGCACGCTACGTCCAACATGGGGATTCCGAAGTATATTGCCGACGTCGCGCGTACGCTCGGGGAGGGAGCCATGCGTCGTCAGTGCACCGCTTTGTCGCTGTTGCTGCTTGCATTCGTCGCGGGATCGGCGTACGCGCAGGCGCCGTATCCGTCGCGACCGATCCGCTGGATCGTGCCCTACCCGCCCGCCGGCACCACGGATTTCGTGGCGCGAGAGATCGGCCAGCGCCTCACCGAGTCGCTCGGTCAGCAGATCGTGATCGACAATCGGCCGGGTGCGGCGACGCTGCTCGGCCTCTCGCTCGGTGCGAAGGCGCCGGCGGACGGCTACACCATCACGTTCGCGACGTCCGCAGGCCTCGCGGTGAATCCCGCGCTCGGCGTGAAGATGCCCTACGAGCCGCTCAGGGATTTCGCGCCGATCGGGCTCATGGTCTACATCCCGTATCTGCTCGTCGTTCCCACCGACCTCCCGGTGAAGAGCGTGAAGGAGCTCATCGCACTGGCGAAAGCGCAGCCCGGCAAGCTCAACTTCGCGTCACCCGGCTTCGGCACGCCGAACCACCTCGGCATCGAGCTCCTCAACACGCTCGCGGGCGTCAAGTTCGTGCACGTGCCCTACAAGGGCGGCGCGCTCGCGGTAACCGATCTCGTCGCCGGCCGCGTGCAGGTGCTCTTTTCGGGTAAGCCCCAGGTCTCGGCGATGATCAACGCAGGCCGGCTGCGGCCGATCGCGGTCGGCACACAGAACCCGACGCGCATCGCACCCGACCTGCCGCCGGTTGCGAACACGTTCCCCGGCTTCGACTGCAACACGTGGTACGGCATGGTCGCGCCGCGCAGCACGCCGGCGCCAGTGCTCTCGCGCCTCAACGCGGAGCTCAACCGCGCGCTGTCGAACCCCGCGACGATCCAGCGGCTGATCGATCAGGGCGTGGAGCCGATGCCGGGCGATCCCGCGGTATTTCGCAACCTGATCGTGTCGGAGACCGACCGCTGGCGCAAAGTCATCAAGGCGGCTGGCATCACGGCCGAAAGCGCCCAATAGTTCAGAGGTGACAAAAAAAAGAGGGCGCCCGAAGGCGCCCTCTTTTCCGTCAGTGCCAAGCGTCAACGGCGGTCAGCAGCCTCGCCGACTTCGTGACCGACGATACCGCCGACGGCCGCGCCGCCCACGGTGCCGAGCGTGCTGCCGCCCGACACCGCGCTGCCGACTGCGCCGCCGAGTGCAGCGCCGCCGACCGTGCCCAGCGTCTCATTGGTCGTGCCGCAGGCCGACAGCCCCAGCGCCAACGCGATTGCAACGAGATACTTGTTCATCGCGAGCTCCTTGAAAGGACGCAAATTGCGTAACCGATGCTGCGTCGCTCTCACCGACAGCGTGTCACGACGCATGCCTGAGCTGCCGCAATCGCTGTGCCCAAGTAACTCGCAGGAACTAAGTCCTCCGCCGCTTATTTCGGCTGCGGCACCACCCTCAAGTACGGCTTCAGGGTCTTCCAGCCGCCGGGGTATTTCTGCTTCGCCTGCTCGTCGGACACGGCCGGCGGAATGATGACGTCTTCACCCGGCTTCCAGTTCACCGGCGTCGCGACGTTGTGCTTCGCCGTGAGCTGCAGCGAGTCGAGCACGCGCAGCACTTCGTCGAAGTTGCGCCCGGTGCTCATCGGGTAGGTGAGCATGCATTTGATCTTCTTGTCCGGTCCGATCAGGAACACCGAGCGGATCGTGGCGTTGTCCACGGCAGTGCGGCCTTCGACCTTCGCCGCCGCGTTCGGATGAATCATGTCGTAGAGCTTCGCGACCTTCAGATCCGCGTCGCCGATGATCGGATAGTTGGGCGCGGTGCCCTGCGTCTCCTCGATGTCTTTCGCCCAGCGCGAGTGATCGGTTACCGGATCGATGCTCAGGCCGATGATCTTGGCGTTGCGCTGGTCGAACTCCGGTTTGCACCGCGCCATGTAGCCGAGCTCGGTCGTGCAGACGGGCGTGAAATCCTTCGGGTGCGAGAAGAGGACCGCCCATTTGTCTCCGATCCATTCGTGAAAGCGGATCGGGCCTTGTGTGGTTTCTGCCGTGAAATCCGGCGCTTCGTCGCCAATGTGCAATGACATAGTGACCTCCTTCATCGTGGCGTGGGGGAAACGACATGATAGCGCCGGGACGCCGACCCGGCTTAGTGCGAAAACGAAATTGCTTATGCGCTCAGCGGGCGCCGCGGGCGTGAGGCCCGGTGACAAAGACGATGCGAAAGCGACGATAATTGCCGGCACTTGATTTTCGCCTGTAATCCTCCCCGGAATGGCCAGCAAAGCAGACCTCAGCAGCGCGGCTTACGAAGTCGCCGACGCATTCGAAGCGAACGAGCTTTACCAGCGCAACGGCTGGACCGACGGGCTGCCGATCGTCGCGCCGGCCGAGGAAAACGTGCGCGCGTTTCTGGCGGCAGGCAGGCTTTCGCCCGACGAGCTCGTGGGCATCGAGCCCGTCCGCCGGCGCCACATCAGTGCGGAGAAAGTTGCGATCGCCGCAGTCATGGCCGGATGCCTGCCGGAGTACATGCCGGTCGTCGTTGCAGTCATCAAAGCCATGTGCGAGCCGGAGTTCGGGCTGCACGGCGCCACGGCGAGCACGGGCGGCAGCGCGCCCTTCGTCGTCGTCAACGGGCCGGTCAGGACCGCGCTCGGCATGAACGCAACCCACAATGTGTTCGGCAACGCGAGCCGCGCCAATGCCACGATCGGGCGCAGCATCCGTCTCTTCATCCTGAACGTGCTCGGCGGGATCCCGGGGCAGCTCGACCGCTCGACGATCGGACATCCCGGCAAATACACGTTCTGCATCGCGGAGGACGAGGAAGACAGCCCGTGGCGGGCGCTCTCCGCGGAACGGGGCATTCCCGAAGGCGCATCGGCCGTGACGGTGCTTGCCGCGGAGTCGCCGCACCAGATCATGAACGAGTGGACGCACGACCCGCGCGAGATCCTCGATACCTACATCGCCGCCATCCGCGGCAACATGCTCACGTACTCGATCTGGGCGGGCAATTACGCGATGGTGGTTCCGAAGCAGCACCGGCAGATCTTCGCGGCGGCCGGCTGGAGCAAGCAGAACATCCGCGAATACGTATTCGAGCGCGCGCACGTGCAGCGCAGGGAATGGCGCTCGGTGGGCAAGTCGGCCGTCGCGGGGCGCAAGGATGACGAAGACCGCACCTATCGTGCGCTGCGCACGCCCGACGATCTGCTCGTCATTGCAGCAGGCGGTCCCGCCGGCGGCTTCGGCGCGATCGTGCCGCCGTGGTACGGCCAGAAATCGCTTGCAGTCACCGCCGTCATCCCGGCGTAAGCCGGGATCGAGTCAACCCAACAGGAGCATGACATGACACTCAAAGTCCTCGATCCCCGCGTGGATCCGGCCGGCGAGGCGCTGCGCATGGCGCAGCCGCTCGCCTCGCTGAACGGCGCCGTCGTCGGCCTGCTCGACAACGCGAAGATCGGCACCGGGCGATTCTTCGATTTCGTCGCGGAGATTCTGAAAACGCAACACGGCGTGCGCGAGTTCATCCGGCGCCGCAAGCCGGACACGACGCGGCCCGTTCCGAAGGACATGCTCGCGGAGATGAGCGGAGCCGACGCATTGGTCTCCGCGATCGGCGACTGAGGGAGCTGCTCGTCGTGCAGTCTGCACGACGCCATCGAAGCGGAGCGGCTCGGCATCCCGGCGGCGGCGGTCATCACGGATCGCTTCGTCAGAAGCGCGGAACTGGTCGCGCAGGTAAACGGGTTGCGCGATTACCCATTCGTGGTGATCCAGCACCCGGTTGCGAACAACGACGAGGCGGCGCTGCGCGCGAAGGCGGAGCAGGCGACCGCGCGCATCGTGGAGCTCTTGACGAGGCGGTGACTGCAAATCTCTTTTTCGGACGCGAGTGCCTCGACG
The DNA here is from genome assembly GCA_035626595.1 of Burkholderiales bacterium. Taxonomy (GTDB): domain Bacteria; phylum Pseudomonadota; class Gammaproteobacteria; order Burkholderiales; family SG8-41; genus JAQGMV01. The sequence continues at coordinate 46,467 of DASPNJ010000037.1, read as the reverse complement.
CGCTCTGCGCCCGCGCGCGCGAATCGAAGCGGCGGCGGATGAACCTCAACTTCCACGATCGCGACGAGCACCCGGCGAACCGGCTGCTCAATGCGATGGAGACGGATTCGTACGTGCGCCCGCACCGGCACCTGCGGCCCGACAAGGAAGAGACGTTCGTCGCGGTGCGCGGCGCGTTGGGCGTGGTGCTGTTCGATGGGGACGGCAATGTCACGCAGACCGCGCTGATACGCCCGAACGGCGAGCTCATCGGCGCGCACGTGCCCTGCGGCACGTTTCACTCGATCGTCGCGCTCGAGCCGGGATCGGTCTTCTTCGAAGTGAAGGGCGGGCCCTATCAGCCGACGATCGAAAAGGAATGGGCGCAATGGTCGCCGCCCGAAGGCGACGCGGCGGCGCCGGCGTATCTCGCGAAACTGCGCGCGTTGTTCGGTTAACGGACGCTCAGCGATCGCCACGGCGTCCTTACCGACGCCTCGCGATGACACCGCAGGCGGCATTGCGGGGAACACCGTGCACGCGCACCACGAAGTCGTTGCGCATTGGAAGCAATCCCGTGGCGCACGCTAACTGCAGAACGTGGCGAGGCGTTTGAACGCCTTCACCTTCTCCGCCCGCTCGATCTTCGCGCCGTTGAGCGCGGTGCGCATCACCTCGATCGTCTTGTCGTAGGTCGCGCGATCGACCGGGAACGGCGTGCCGTCCTTGCCGCCGTGCGCGAAGGCATAGCGGGCGGGATCCTGGCGGCTCGCCGCCGTGCCGTAGATCAGCTCGGAGGTGAGCGCGAGCGCGCGCAGCGTCTTGGCGCCCACGCCTTCGATCGAGAGCAGCGCCTCGAAATCCTTCGGCGCGGCTTCGTAGGTGCGCAGCAGGATCTTCTCCAGATATTTGGGATTGATGTCTGCGGTCGCAACGGCATGCCGCCGCGGCAGCTCGAGGAGGGGCAGATGATCGAGCGCACCCAGCGCGACTTCCGGCTTCTCCGCCGCGAGCACCGCCGAGGAAGCACGCACCGGCGCGCTCTCGGAGGCGACGAGATTCAGCGTGGCCGCCGTCGAATCGCAGCAGATCGCCGCGTGCGGCTCGTTCACATAGCTCTCGACCGCGTCGGAGAGCCAGTGGTAACGGCGCGCCATGCTCGTCGCGTCGCTCATGCCCTGCTGCACGATGCACCACTGCCCGTCCGGCGTGAACACGAAGGAGTGGTGGTAGAGCTGATAGCCGTCCTGTACGGCGGAGTTGTCCACCTTCGCCGAGATGCGGCTCGCGTACACCAGCGGCTGGGGGTCGCGCCCGATGCGCTCGCACGCGCTTGCGATCTCCGCAGGCGTTTTGCGCGAGGTGGCGCCCTTGCCGCCCGCGACATAGATACCGAGCTCGCGCTCGGTGCCTTTGAGTCCTTCCTTGAGCGCGCCGCACACCGTCGTCGTGAGCCCGCTCGAGTGCCAGTCGAAGCCGAGCACGCAGCCGAACGCCTGGAACCAGTAGGGATCGGAAAGCCGTCGCAGCACCTCCGCGCGGCCGAACTCGGAGGCCAGGAACACGACGATCTCGCGCGAGAGCGGCACCATGCGCTCGAACAGCCACGACGGCGCCTTGCCGCCGTGCAGCGGCAGATGGGCGAATCCGGTACGGGACATCGGTGCGAGATTAACAGTCCCGCGACTTCAGGGCCTCCCGCAGGAGCGGCGCCTCGATCGGCTTCGTCACGAAGAGATCAAATCCGGCCTGGAGCGCCTTGTCGCGATCTTCGGGCGCGCCGAAACCGGTCAACGCAACCAGCCTGATCTCCCGCAACATGGCGTGGCTGCGCATCGTGCGCGCGACCTCGAGTCCGCTGACGTCAGGCAGTCCGATGTCGACGATCGCGATGTCGGGCCGCGACGACTGCGCCGTCTCGATCGCGCTCCTGCCGTCCACGGCTTCCGTGACGTCGTGGCCTTCGAGCTCCAGCAGCGCGCGCAGCGCGCGGCGCGTGTCCGGCTGATCCTCGACCACGAGCACGCGCCGCTTCTGGACGGCGACAGTCGCGGAGGGCTCCAGTGCCGCAGCGTTCTCCTCGTGAGATTTCGTCGCGCGCGGAAAACGAATCGTGAACGCGGCGCCGCTGGCGCTGCCGCCGCTTTCGGCCGTGATGCTGCCGTGCTGCATCTCGACCAGCGATTTCGCGAGCGCGAGCCCCAGCCCGAGGCCGCTCTGGCCGTGGCCGGGCGGCTGATCGGCCTGCGCGAATACGTCGAAGATGCTCGCGATCGACTCGGGCGGGATGCCGCTGCCGTTGTCTTCGACGCGCAGCACGCCCTCCGCGCCTTCGTCGCGCACGGTCACGTCGATACAGCCGCCCGCCGGCGTGAACTTCAGCGCGTTGTCGAGGAGATTGGTCAGCACCTGCGTCATGCGATGCCGGTCGACGTATACGATTACGCTGTCGCCCTTTATCGAGAGCCGGTGATGCGCGCTGCGGCCGGTGCGCACGAACGTCTCGATGCAGCCGGAGGCGAGCTCGTAGAGGTCGACGTGCTCCGGCATCAGACGGATTTTGCCGGACGTGACGCGGGCGACGTCGAGCAGATCGTCCACGAGCTTCCTCAGGTGCTCCGACTGACGCCTCACGATGGGCGTCATCGAAACGCTCGTCTGCGGCGCTTTCTCCATCACCGCGACCGCGTTGGCGATCGCGGCGAGCGGATTGCGCAGCTCGTGACCGAGCATCGCCAGGAAGCGGTCTTTCGCGCGGTTCGCGCCCTCGGATTCCTCCTTGCGCGCTTCCGCGGCCACACGCAGCTCGCGCTCGGCGGCCTCGGCGGCCCGCGCGCGCTCGCCGGCGTCTATCGCGCGTTCGAGCTCCAGCAGCTCCGTCGGCATGAAATGCGAGGCCGCCCCGGCCGCATGACCCGTCGCTTTCGACGCGAGCGCGGTGATCGGTGCGCGTAACCGGGCCGCGAACCACAGCGCGAGCACGACGCTCACGAGCAGTGCCCCGACGCCGATCAGCGCGGTGTGTACGAGACTCACCGCGATCTGGCGCTCCAGCGCCGCCGCCGTGACGCCCGTCGATACGATCCAGCCGGTCACCGGAGAGCGCACGTAGGCACGATGGATCTCCTCACCGGTCACGGTGGTGCCCACGCCGAGGCCGCGAGCGGGCGCGTCGGCAGGCGGAAACAGCATCGGCGCGGCACGCCGCCCGATGAATTTCTCGGGCTCCTGCGAGCGCGTGATGATGAATCCGCGCGAGTCCATGATCGCCCCGCCACCGTCGCGGTCGTATATCCCTGCCGACAGCAGATCGGTCAGCCCCTGCGGCGGAAAGGTCATGCTCACGACGTACTTCAGCACGCCGTCGCGAACCACCGGTACGTTGACCGCCAGCACCGGTTGTTTGTGCACGATCGAGATGAACAGGTCCGAATTGTTAGCGCGGCCGGTCTCGATGACCTGCTTCAACGCCGATGTGACACCATGCGGCAGCTCGTCCACACGCGGGGGTGCCATATCCTCGCGGAAGCGATTCGGCAGCCGCGTGCCGAGCGGCAGGCTGGTGTTGATCAGATACTGGCCCGAGACCTCCGCGATCACGATCCAGGATCCCGGCCGCCGCTCCGCGACACGTCCTGCTTCCAGGTGCATCGCCGGTATGTCGCGCCGGTCGATCGCATCGGACGCGGCGAGCGTCTCCAGGCTCGCGCGGATCGTTCCGATCTCCCGGTCGATCGCGAGCGACAGCGCGTCCGCGGTGCTGAGCATGCCGCGCCGGATGGAATCGCGCAGCGCCTCGGTCTGCCACCAGGTCATGACCCCGAACACCGCGATGAGCGGCAGCACCGCCAGGAGCACGAGCGCGATCTGGTAGTGGCTGAAAGGCCGCGACGTTTTGCGCATGAAAGATCCGGGGGCTCGTGCGCTATGCTAAGGCAACCCTTTCCCCAACGTACGGAGCACCGCGAAAAATGCCGTCCCTCAGCCGCCAGCTCGCCCGGTTCGTTTCGAAATTGCGCTACGAGGATCTGCCGCCCGCGGTGGTGGACCGCGCCAAAGGCGTGACGCTCCACTGCCTGTCTTCGGTGCTCATCGGTTCGCAGACCGGAGGCGGAAAAAGCGCGGTCAAGCTCATGACCGACGAGGAGCTCGGCGTGAAGAACGGCGCGACGATCCTCGTGAACGGCGCGAAGGTGACAAAGGCCGGCGCGGCGTTCGCGAATTCCGAAATGGCATTCGCCGGCGGCAAGTGGGACACCTTCCGGATGTTGACGCATCCGGGCACGAGCATCGTGCCAACCGCTCTCGTCGCGGCGGAAAGCGCCGGCGCGTCGGGGAAGGACTTCATCACCGGGCTCGTCTGCGGCTACGAAGTGTGCGAGCGCATGGGGGCGGATTTCATCGCCTCGTTCATGGCGCGCGGCTTTCATCCCGGTCCCGTCACCGGCATCTTCGGCGCGGCCGTCGCTGCGGCGAAGATCATGGGTTTGAACGAAGACCAAATCAACAGCGCGATCGCGCTCTGCGCGAGCCTCGCCGGCGGCAATCCGGAAGCGCCGCGGCATGGCGGGAAGGTGCTGCGCGAAGGCGCGGCCGTTCGCAACGCGATGCTCGCGGTCGCGCTCGCGAAGAACGGCCACGACGGTGGTGAGAGCGTGCTGGAAGGTCCCGCGGGTTTCTATCACGCGTTTACCGGGAACAATCACGGACAGCTCACCTACAGCTTCGCGGGTGCGACGCATGCGAGTCTCGAGAACATCACGAAGGATCTCGGCAAGGAGTGGATGTTCCTCGAGACGCTGTACCGGATCTATTCGATCTCGGGCTACAACATCGCGCACATCGACGTCACCGCGGCGCTGTGCAAAGAGCACGACATCAAGCCCGAAAACGTCGAGAAGATCGAAGCCGTGGTGAACTGGCTGGAAACGCAGTACCCGAGCCCCGCTTTTCCGATCCGGCGCGAAGACATCAATCCGAAACCCGGCGGCACCGCGTACTACAGCGCGTATGCCGTCGTGCATCGGGGACTCCCGATCCTCCAGAGCTGGGGCATGAGCGGTCCGCCGAACGTCGAAGCCGAGCCCGCCGTGACGGACATGATGAAGCGCGTCTCGATCATCCCGTCGCACAACATGGGACTTTTCGCGCCGCGCATCTCGATCACGACCAAGGATGGCAAGACCTACACGAAACAGTCGACCGGACGCGAGTTCATCTGGGATTTCGAAGAACAGGCGCGCCGCATCCGTCCCGTTGCGCCGGGGCTCCCGATCTCGGCGGACCGCTTCGAGCAGATCATCTCGACGTGCCGCGATCTCGATCGCGCAGCGCGCGCCGACGCGCTCGTCGGACTCACGCTCGCCGAAGCGAAATAGAGCGCCCGTCCAAGCGCGCCTAGCGGCGCGCACACAACGTTCGGCGGCAGGTGTATAAGAGAGAGTCACGGAGGGTGAGCCGTGACTTTCCTCTGGCCGCACGCGTTATGGCTCCTGCTGGCACTGCCGGCGCTCGCGGGCGCGTACCTCGTGCTGCGCCGCCGGAAGGCCCCCGCATCCGTGCGCTACGTCGACACGGTCGTCCTGCGCCGGGCATTGGCGGACATGGCCGCCGTTCGTCTCCATACACCCGCGCTCCTGCTTTTGCTCGCGCTCGCCGCGCTCCTGCTTTCGACCGCGCGGCCCGCGCTCGTGACGACGCTGCCCGCGAAGGAGGGTACGGTCATCCTGCTCATGGATGTCTCGCTCAGCATGGCCGCGAGCGACGTCGCCCCGACGCGCCTCAAGGCAGCGATCACGGCCGCCAAGGCGTTCGTCAACGCGCGTCCCCCGCACATCCGGATCGGCGTCGTCGCGTTCGGCGGTCACGCCGATCTCGTGCAGCCGCCGACGACCGATCGCGTCCAGCTCCTGCGCACGCTCGATGCACTCGAGCTTCAGCGCTTCACCGCGATCGGCACCGGGTTGATCGGCGCGCTGCTCACGCTCATTCCCGACCTGGATGTGAATCAGGCACACGATCTGTTCGGCGTCGGACGCGCGCCCGCGCGCAAGGACGCCGACAAACCGCGGAAAGTGATGCCCGCCGGTGCGGATCTTTCTCGGGCGATCGTGCTCGTGAGCGATGGCCGCAGCACGATGGGCATCCCGGCGCTCGGCGCGGCGAAGCTCGCCGCCGAACAGGGGATCCGCGTCTATACCGCGGGGGTGGGCACGCTGTACGGCGGCGTCGCGAACGTCGAAGGCTGGGAGGCGATACACGCGGAGTTCGAGGAGGAGACGCTCGAGAAGATCGCCGACATGACGCGCGCCGAGTATTTCTACGCGCGCGACGTCGAGAAGCTCACACGCATCTACCAAAAGCTGAGCACGCGGGTGATCTTCGAGCGCCGGGAGACCGAGATCACCGCGTTGTTCGTGGCGGCCGCGGCGCTGCTCGCGCTCGCCGCCGCAGGGCTGTCGTTCGTCTGGTATAACTGGCCGGCCTAGGCTTCCGGGAGGGAGAACCCATGCAGATCCGTGCGATCGCGATCGTGGTTGCGGCGGCCGCTGTCGCGTGTCCGGCCGCGAACGCGGCGGAGCAGGCGTATCCGAGCCGGTCCGTGCGCGTGCTGGTCGGCCTCGCGCCCGGCGGCGGCACCGACACGGTCGGGCGCCTCATGACCCAGAAGCTCGCGGACGTTTTCGGGCAGTCGTTCGTCGTCGACAACCGTCCCAGCGCCGGCGGCGCCGTGGCCGGCGAGCTGTGCGCGCGCGCCGCGCCCGACGGCCACACGCTGCTCGTCACGACGCCGACTCATGTGATCAATCCGAGCCTCTACAAGGACCTGCGTTACGACGCGATCCGCGATTTCGCGCCCGTCGGTCTTCTGGTGTACGCGCAGTACTACCTGTCGGTGAGCAACGCGCTGCCGGTCAACACGCTGGCCGAGCTCCTCGCGCTCAGCAAGTCGAGAGCGCAGCCGCTGTCCTACGCGTCGTCCGGCATCGGCAGCGCGAACCATCTCTCGGGCGAGCTCTTCAAGACGATGTCCGGCATGCGCATGGTGCACGTGCCGTACAAAGGCGGCGCGCCCGCGTTGAACGCGCTCATTGCGAACGAAGTGCAGGTCTCGTTCACGAGCAGCGCGGCGCTGCCGCACTCGCGCGCCGGCCGCATCAAGACGATCGCCTCGACGGGGGCCAAGCGCTCGGTCGCGGCGCCGAATCTGCCTACGATCAGCGAATCGGGCGTGCCGGGCTACGAGGTCGTCGGCTGGTACGGCCTTACGGCGCCTGCCAAAACGCCGAAGCGCGTGATCGATCGCCTCAACACGACCGTCAATCGCGTACTGCCGGAATTGCGCGAAAGCTACGAGAAGATCGGCATGGAGATCGGCGGCGGAAGCGCCGACGAGTTCGGCAGGTTCGTGCGCACCGAGCGCGACCGGTGGGCCAAGGTCGTGAAGCTCTCGGGCGCGAAGGTCGAGTAACACCAACATACGCGGAGGATTCATGGCGGCAACGGTAAGCGCTGAGCTGGGCATGCAGATCGTGGAGGCGCGACGGGCCGCGCCGCAATTCCGGATCGATCCGTGGTGGCCGAAGCCGCTGCCGGAAGGCTGGATCACGGGACAGCTCGCCGGCGTGTGTGTGGACAGCAAGGACAACGTGATCGTCACCAACCGCGGCGACATTACGAAAGAGGAAGAAGAAACCTGCGTCAAGGCGCCGGCGGTGCTGATTTTCAGTCCCGAGGGCGAGCTGATCGACTCGTGGGGCGACTGGGAGCTGCTGCCGCGCACCGTGCATAGCTGCTGCGTCGATGCGGACGACAACATCTGGATCACCGCGAACGGCGACGGCATGATCCAGAAATACACGCACGACGGGAAGCTCCTGCTCCAGATCGGCACGAAAGGCGTGTACGACACCTCCGACGGCACGCGTCAGGGCACGCCGCTCAATGCCGGCCGCACTGCGTTTCTCAAGCCCGCCGGTATCACGGTGGACCGCACGAACGGCGAGGTGTACGTGGCGGACGGCTACGGCAACCGCCGTGTCGCGGTGTTCGACAAGAACGGCAATTTCCTGCGGCAGTGGGGGCGGCAAGCCACGCCGGAAGAGATCGAGGCCGGCGCCGGCGGCGTCTTCGCCGAGGTCGTGCACGATGTGAAGATCAGCAATGCGGGTCTGGTATACGTGTGCGACCGCCAGGGCGATCGCATCCAGGTGTTCGACAAGCTCGGCAACTTCAAGCGCAACATCTGGATCCGCACCGGCACGCCCACCCTGCCCGACCGCCGCGGCACGGCGTGGTGGCTCGAGTTCTCACGCGATCCGGAGCAGAAGCATCTTTACGTGATGAACGGCCGCAACGAGCAGGTGCACATCCTCGATCACGAAAGCGGCGAGATCGTGTCGAGCTTCGGGCGTCCCGGACACCAGCTCGGGAGCTTCACGCACGGCCATAGTCTCGCGCTCGATTCGAAGAGCAATCTCTACGTGGCCGAGACGAACTACGGGCGCCGGATCAACAAATTCGTGCCGATCGCGTAACTCATCAACCCTCATTGCCGCGCAGGCGGGAATCCGGTCCTCATCGTCATTCCCGCGAAAGCGGAATCCAGTCATGGAGAACACAATGACCTCGAAGTACATGCTCTGCAGCTTCAAGACATGCCCCTGGGTGCAGCGCGCCGCGATCGTGCTGCGCGCGAAAGAGATCCCGTACGAGATCACCTACATCGACCGCGACAACCGCCCCGAGTGGTTCCGCAAGATCTCGCCCCACTCCAAAGTGCCCGTGCTCCAGATCGACGGCGAGCACGCGCTGTTCGAGTCGAATGCGATCGCCGAGTACCTCGACGAGACCGCGGCGCCGCGGCTGCACCCGGAGGATCCGCTGGAGCGCGCGCGCAACCGCGCGTGGACCGACTACGTCACGACTTTTGCGTCCGCGATCTCGACGACCGCGTACGCCAATACCGAAGAGGAATTCACGACACGCGCCGAGAAAATCGCCGGACCTTTCGCCAAGCTCGAGGAAGCGCTCGCGAAGCGCGGCAACGACGGGCCGTATTTCAACGGACCGAAGCTTTCGCTGGTGGATGCCGCGTACGCGCCCTTCCTCCAGCGCTACACGTTCATGGACCGTCTGCGGCCGCTCGGCGTGATCGGAAAATTCCCGCTGCTCTCGAAGTGGCGCGACGCGCTGCTCGCGTCCCACGCGGTGAAGACGTCGACCGTGCCGGAGATCGAGCAGGAATGGCAGCGCAACATGATCGTCAACAAGCGCTGGCTGCAGAAGTTCGTGCCGGCCGCGGCCGCCGCGGCGTAATCATCAGTCCGCGCGGACGGATCCGGAGGGGGATGTGACGGTGAAAGTGATCATGATGCTGGGGCTGCTGGCGCCGCTGCTGGCGTCCGCGGCTACGCTCTACAAGTCGGTCATGCCCGACGGGCGCGTCGTGTACAGCGATCAGCCGCCCGCGACGGGCAAAATCGAGCAGACGTTCAATTTCTCGAACCTCCCGTCCACGCCGATGCCGGAATCGGTCGTGCGTTACCGGCAGGAGCTCGAGAAGGGCATGCAGAAGCGACTCGCGAACAGCGCGGCGCCGAGCGGGTCCACGCCGGTGCTGTTCAGCGCGTCGTGGTGCAAGTACTGCCGGCAGGCCGAAGCGTATCTTGCAGAGAAGCGGATCGCGTATCAGCGCCAGGACATCGACACGCCCGAGGGCATGAAGGCCCTCGTGCAATCCGGCAGCGGCCGTGGCGTGCCGGTGCTGCTGGTGAGCGGCCAGCGCGTCCAGGGCTTTTCGCGGCCTGCTTATGACGCGCTGTTCGCGAAGAAATAGGACGCACGGAACGAAAGGAACATCGCCATGTTCGATAAAGAGCGATTCATCGAGGAATGCCGGGCGGCGCTGAAGGAAGACCGCCCGCAGGCGGCGATTCGTGAGCTGGTCACGAAAGCGGTCAGCGATCCCGCAGGCATCCTGCGCGCGCTCGGCGAGCCTACGCGCGCGGGCGTGAACAAGCTCCATGTATCGGAAGACCTCACCATCCTGGATCTGCGCTGGGGACCCGGCATGGTCTTCAAGCCGCACGACCATCGCATGTGGGCCGTGATCGGGCTCTACAGCGGCCGCGAAGAGAACACGTTCTTCCGGCGCGGCGAACACGGCCTGGTGCGGCACGGCCTGAAGGTGCTCGACCCGAAGGAGGTCGCGCCGCTTGGCGAGACGATCATCCATGCCGTTACGAACCCGCTCGACCAGGTCACGGCGGCGCTCCACGTTTACGGCGGTGATTTCTTCGCCACACCGCGCAGCGAGTGGGACCCGCAGACGATGGTCGAGCAGCCCTACGACGTCGAAGATACGATGCGCAAGTTCGAGGAATCGAACAAGCGGCTGGCCAATCCGTAGGGTGCGTCGGTGACGCACCGGCCGGTGCGCTACGTAGGGTGCGCCGCCGGCGCACCGCGATGGTGCGCTACTAGCGCACCCTACGCTTCCACTACCTCGTGAAGTAGCGTGTGTCTCTTGAGCGCCGCCTCGTCGATCGTGATGCCGAGGCCGGGGCCGCGCGGCACGTCGACGTGACCTTCGCGGATGCGGAAGTCGCTCTCCGGCGATAGCGGGTCCTTCGCCGTCGCGTTCAGCCCGAACACGAACTCGCCGGCGCCCATCATCTGCGATGCCGGCGTGCTCGCGTAGAAGTGCGCGCTGGCGGCGGCTTCGAGCTGGCACTGCACCGCCAGTCCGCCGCAGTTCAACTGGATGCCGGTCGCTTCCGCGATCGCCGCGATCTTCTTCGCCGGCGTGAGCCCGCCGATCTTGTAGAGCTTGATGCAGTAGGCATCGACCGCGCGCGCTTCGGCAAGCGCGTAGGCGTCCTGGATCGTGAAGAGACCTTCGTCGGCCATCACCGGTATGCCGTTCGCCGCGCGGCGGATCTCCGCCATTCCGGTGAGATTCCTGCGCGCGATCGGCTGCTCGATATAGCCCACGTTGAGCGGCTTCAGCGCATCGATCGCATACAACGCGTCGGCCAGCGTCCAGCCGGTGTTCGGATCGATGCCGATCATGACGTCATCGCCGAGCGCGCGCCGCACCGTCTCGAAGTTCCTGATGTCCTGGCGCACGCCGCGACGGTCGCCCATCTTCAGGCACAGCACGCGGATCCCGAACTCGTCGAGCGCGCGCTTCGCTTCCGCCACCATCGTGCCGACGTCCTCGGCCATGCTGACCGACCACTCGAGCGGGATGCGCGGCTGGCAGCAGCCGCCGATGAGATCGTAGACGGGCTTCCCGAGCGCCTTGCCCATTGCATCGCGCAGCGCGATGTCGAGCAGCGCGCGCGCGGCCGGGTTGCCGTTCAGGCGCGCGTCGAAGGTCTGATTCGCGGATTCGATGTCGAAGATCGATTTGCCGATGAGCGCGGGACCGTAGATTTCCTTGATCGCGGAGACCACGCTGTGCGTCGTGTCCGCGACGAAGTGACCGGGGCTGATCGGACGGATCTGGGCGAGCCCCACGACGCCGTCGGCATAAACCTTCACGACCACGGGTTTGCCGAGAATGCGGTCCGCCGGACCGGTGTCGTAACTGCCGCTCGCGAAAATGCGCTGGACGCGCGCGGAGAGCGCCGTCACGAAGATTTCGATGCGCTCGATCATGCGTGTTGCGCCGCGGCTGCGCGATAACGCGGATGGAAGGGACGGCTCAATGCGTCGGGGCCTTCGAACGGCCTGTGGCCTTCGACCTGCGCGGCGTAGAGCACGCGGCGCGCGTTCGAATCGAACGGATCGCGCTTATGCAGCGTCGCGCGGTTGTCCCACACCACGACGTCGCCGGCCGCCCACAGGTGCTCGTAAGAGAACTCCGGTTTCGTCGCATGCGCCCATAACGCGTCCAGCAGCGCTTCGGAATCCTGGAGCGACAGGCCGTTCACATACGATCCGTGGCGCCGGCCGAGAAACAGCATGTTCGCGCCCGTTTCGGGGTGCGTGGAAATGATCGGATGACTCGGCCCCGGCACATTGCGGATGTCCATGTCGAGCGACATCCCCGGCCGTACCTTCATCGCGGTGTCGATGATGTCCGCCTGCTTGATCGTCTTGCCGACGATCCGCTTCTTGAGATCCGCCGGCAGCGCTTCATACGCGGCGTAGCAGTTGAGGAAGTACGTATGCCCGCCAAGCTCCGCGGGCGGCACCTCGACCGCGAGCAGCATGCGCGCCGCCGTCGGCCGCTCCTTGAACGAGAAGTCCGCGTGCCACACCACCTCGCCGTCGCCGAGGATCCCGACGGGTTTCCCCTGCTCCTTTACGTTGGTGACGACCGTGACTTCCGGCGGCAGGTTGAAGATCTGGTTCGCGGTGCGGTCGGAGAGATCGCGCTTGTGCAGGTTGGAGGAGGTGACGGGCGTACCGAAGCGGCGCACCAGCGTCACGAGATCTTCGGGCGTCAGCGACTGTTTCCGGAACACGAGCAGCAGGTGCTCGAGCCAGACGTCGTGCAGCGTCTGAAACGTCTCGTCGTCGAGCTGTCTCAGGTCGAGGCCGCGGATCTCGGCGCCGAGGGCGGCGTTCATGGGAAGAGTCTGGAACTGCGTGGTCATCGTCGTATCCTTGTTTCGTAGGGTGCATCCTGAGCCTGTCGACGGGCGCACCATGCTGCTTGGTCGTAGGGTGCGCCAGTGGCGCACCATCCCGTCGGTGCGCTATCAGCGCACCCTACGTGGTTATGTGCACGCGGCGCAGCCACTCGTCCTGCATACGTTTACCGCTTCGCAACCCTCGCGGGCAGCGTCGCACCGTCCTTCGGTCCCAGCCCGTCTTCCGAAGCCTCGTCGAAACACGCCAGCGCTCGCGCGCTCACCGGCAGATCCGCACCCAGCGCGCGGCCTTCCTCGATCATGGTGCGCAGGTCCTTGCGGATCGAATCGACGTCGAAGGTAACCGCCCCGGTGTCCCGGCCCTGCAGCGCCGCGGCGATCGACGGGCCCCGGGCCTTCAGCACGTTCGGGCCGCCGGAGGTGTCCGACAGGATATCGACCACGCGCGCGGGATCGAGGTTCAACGGCTCGATCAGCCGTAGCGCTTCGCCCAGCGCCTGCCAGTACACCAGCAGCGGGAGGTTGATCGCGAGCTTCATGCGCGCGCCGGCCCCCACCGGACCCACGTGCTCTAGCCGGCGGCAAAGCTGATCCAGCACCGGCTTTGCGCGCGCGACGTCTGCGGCATCGCCGCCGGCGAAACCGATGAGCTTGCCTTCGCGCGCCGGACCGGTCGAGCCGCCGACGGGGCAATCGACGAGTGCCGCGCCCTGCGCCTTCACCTTCTGCGCGAGCTCTTGTTCAACCACGGGCCGCACGGTGCTCATTTCGATGAACAGCCTGCCTTTGACGTCGGCGGCGAGGAGTCCGCGTTCGCCTGCGTAAACGCCTTCGATCGCGGCTGCGTCGGTCAACGTGCTGATGACGATCTCGCACGCGCTCGCCAGCTCGCGCGCGCTCGCGGCGACTTTCGCGCCGACTTCCGCGAGCGTTTGCGTTTTTTCCGCCGAGCGGTTCCACACGCTCACCTCGTGACCGACGCTCAACAGACGCTGCGCCATGGCAGCGCCCATGCGGCCGGTCCCGGCGACACCGATTTTCAAACCGTGGACTCCAGGGGATTACTGCGGAGGTCGCTAATATAACAGCCATGGGCGCGCACAAGTCCGAGCTACGCGATGGCATGCGCATCGAGTGGGACATCGGCATTACCGTGGACGACGGCATCACGCTGCGCGCGGACGTGTTCCGTCCCGTCGACGACGGGCGCTTTCCGGTGATCCTCACGTACGGTCCGTACGCGAAGGGTCTCGCGTTTCAGGACGGCTACCCGAGTGCGTGGCAGCGCATGATCGCGGAGCATCCGGATGTTGCATACGGCTCGACGAACCAGTACCAGAACTGGGAAGTGGTCGATCCGGAGAAGTGGGTGCCTGACGGTTACGTCTGCGTGCGCGTGGACTCGCGCGGCGCCGGCCGCTCGCCCGGATTTCTCGATCCGTTCTCCCCGCGCGAGACGAAGGACTTCTACCAATGCATCGAATGGGCCGGTGTACAGCGGTGGTCGAATGGCAAAGTCGGGCTGAACGGCGTCTCCTACTACGGTACGAACCAGTGGCACGTCGCCTCGCTCCAGCCGCCGCACCTTGCGGCGATGTGCGTGTGGGAAGGCGGCGCGGACTGGTACCGCGACATGACGCACCACGGCGGCATCCTCAACACCTTCTTCGGCAATTGGTACGACATGCAGGTGAAGACGGTGCAATACGGCCTCGGCGAGCGCGGCCCCCGCAGCCGCGTCACGCGCGACCTCGTGTGCGGCGACGAGACGCTTTCTGACAAGCAGCTCGCGGCAAACCGCTGCGACTTCGGCGACGAGATCCTGGCCCACCCGCTGGACGACGAGTATCACCGCGCACGCTCTCCGGTGTGGGAGAACATCACCGCGCCGCTGCTCACGGCGGCGAACTGGGGCGGCCAGGGGCTGCATCCGCGCGGCAACTTCGAAGCGTTCCTGCGCGCGGCTTCGACAGACAAGTGGCTCGAGGCGCACGGGCTCGAGCACTGGACGCATTTCTATACCGATTACGGCGTGCGCCTGCAGAAGCGCTTCTTCGGCCACTTTCTCAAAGGCGAGAACACCGGCTGGACCGAGCAGCCGCGCGTGCAGCTCCAGGTGCGTCATGTCGATCGCTTCGTCGAGCGGCACGAGAACGAATGGCCGCTCGCGCGCACGCGCTGGACGAAGCTGCATCTCGATGCCGCGGGCACGCTGAATCGCGAGCCCAGCCGGAGCGCGGAAGCGGTCACCTTCGACGCGCTGGGCGATGGACTCACTTTCGTCGCGCGCCCGCTCGATGCCGAGACGGAGATCACCGGCCCGGTTGCGGCGCGGCTTTTCATTTCGTCGTCGACGGCCGACGCCGACCTCTTCCTCGTGCTGCGCGTTTTCACGCCGGACCTGCGCGAGGTCGTCTTCATCGGCGCGATCGATCCGCACACGCCGGTGGCTCAGGGCTGGCTGCGCGCATCGCACCGCAAGCTCGACCCGAAGCTCTCCATCCCATGGCGCCCGTATCACACCCACGACGAGCGCCAGCCGCTGCGGCCCGGCGAGATCGTGCCGGTGGATATCGAGTTGTGGCCGACGTCCATCGTCGTGCCGGCCGGCTACCGCATCGCGCTCACGGTACGTGGCCGCGACTACGAGTTCGCCAAATCGACCGGCGCGCGGCTGTCGAACTTCAAGAACGAGCTCCTCGGCTGCGGACCCTTCCTGCACGACGACCCGCGCGAGCGCCCGAAATCGCTCTTCGGCGGCCGCACGACGCTGCACGTAGGCCCCCAGCACCTCGCCTATATACTCTTGCCCATCATTCCAGCGCGCTGAGTTGGCGGGCTTCGCCCACCCTACAGCCGGTAACTTCGGGGAGGTCATTTAACCCTCCCTCCCATCGACGGGGAGGGTCGGGGTGGGGGTGACATCATGATCAAGCTTTACGGCTTCTGGCGCTCTCTCGCTTCCTGTCGCGTGCGCATAGCGTTGCGGCTGAAGGGCGTCGCTTTCGAGGAGATCCCGGTCGATCTCATGAAAGGCGACCAGCACGCGGACGCGTACAAGGCAATCAATCCCCAGGCCGTGGTGCCCTCGCTCGTCATCGACGACGACGCGCCGCTGTTTCAGTCGATGGCGATCCTCGAGTATCTCGAGGAGACGCAGCGGACGCCGCCGCTGCTGCCGCCCGACCCGCGCGGCCGCGCGCGTGTGCGCGGGCTGGCGCAGATCGTCGTCTCGGACACGCACCCCCTGATCGTGCCGCGCGTGCGCGATTTCCTGACGCAGGACCTCGGCATCGACGAGGCGAAGCGCAACCGGTGGATCGAGAACTGGTCGATGAAAGGGCTGCAGGCGGTCGAAGCGCAGCTCGTGAAGGAGATCGAGACCGCCCGCTTCTGCCACGGCAGCGCACCGACGCTGGCGGACGTGTGCGTCGTCTCGCAGGTATTCGGCGCGCAGCTGTTCGGTTTCGACACCTCGAGTGTGCCGGCCGTCATGCGGATCTTCGGCGAATGCATGAAGATCCCTGCGTTCGAGCAGTCGGCGCCGCTGAAACAACCCGGCGCCCCCGCGAAGGTGACGCACTAGTGACCGCTAATGTGTCATTGCGAGGAGCGCCAGCGACCGAAGCAATCTCGTGGCGCACGATCGCGGACGCTCCGGGATCGCCGCGTCGGCCAAGCCGCCTCCTCGCAATGACGCGCTTCCAGCGCGTCAGCTGCTGCGGAACGGGATGTCCGAATAGATGATGTGCGGGCACTCGAAGCGGTTCTTGTGGCACAGCACCGCAATCGCCTCGCCGATCAGCTCGGGATCCTTGGTCGGCCCGACGACGACCTGACCGATCGCACGGCACCAGCCGTCGGGATCGCGCGGAAACTTCAGCTCGTAGCGCTGCATGATGCGATCGCCGATCACGCACACGCCGTAGCCCTCGTCGTCGAGCTCGACCGGGAGGGAGACGAGCCGCCACTCGCGCTCTTCCGCGAAATTCGGGTTCTTGATAATGGGCGCGATCTGCAGAAAGCTCACGAAGAAGCGCTGCAGCAGGAGGTGGCTCGCCTCCGCCGATACGGCTCCGCCATTTTCGGCACGAAGGCCCCGATGCGCCTCGAGCAGGCCGTCCACGAGCGCCAGCAGAAGCGCACGGTGCGCCTCCACGTCGTAGATGCACTTCCAGAGGTTGATCGCGCTTTTCGCCATTCCGCGCAGCACGCGCGAGGACACACCGAGCGACACGCCGCGGCCGCCCTCGCCGTACCAGCGCCACTGGCTCAAAAGATCGCCGTGCTCGCAGAAGCTTGCGACGCAGATGTTGCTGCTCGCGACGGTCGCGAGCCCGCCGCGCAGCGCGTCGAACAGCTCCAGCTCGTCGCGCGGGCGCGCTTCCCGCAGTAGATGCTCCAGCACCTCGCGGAAAGTCGCGATGCCGATTTCCAGCTCGCTCGTGTCGTTCAGGTAGCGGATCTTCGTCATCCACAGCGCGTCGCTGCTGAGGATGCCGAACGCGCCGGCGATGGTCGTGTAGTGATAGAGCAGTCCCGGGGGCTCGACCTCGAACAGTCGTCTCACCGGGAGATCGCTCGGCGAGATCAGCGTGTGGGACGGATCGACCATGACGTGCTCCACGCGGGCGTCCGCAAGAAACGCGCCCATGCGCCTTGTGAACTTTATGGGCACACGACTTTCACTTCCTTACGTGCAAAACGTGCATGCCGGCATTGGCGTTGACTATTGGATGAATTGATAAAATCAACTTCATTTATCGGAGCCGCTGCCGTATCTTCGCTTCTCGAGACACGGATCTCGCAACTGGAATCTGAAAGGAAATGCCGCATGAAAACCGTAGGCGACAAACTCGAGTCCTTCAAAGTGACCGGCGTGAAACCCGGATTCAACCAGCACGAGGAGAAAGGCCAATCAGCCTTCGAAACCATCACCGAGAAGTCGTTTCCCGGTAAGTGGAAGGTTATCTACTTCTACCCGAAGGACTTCACCTTCGTGTGCCCGACCGAGATCACCGGCTACGCGAAGCTCGCGAAGCAGTTCGAAGAGCGCGACGCGGTGCTGCTCTCCGGCTCGACCGACAACGAGTTCAGCAAGCTCGGCTGGCGCCGCGAGCACCCGGATCTGAAGGGCCTGAACCACTGGCAGTTCGCCGACACGACCGGCTCGCTGGTCGATCAGCTCGGTGTGCGCGAGAAGGAAGCAGGCGTTGCGCTGCGCGCGACCTTCATCGTCGATCCGGACAACACCATCCAGCACGTGACGGTGAACAACCTGAACGTCGGCCGCAGCCCCGAAGAGACGCTGCGCATCCTGGACGGTCTCCAGACCGACGAGCTGTGCCCGTGCAACCGCGCGGTCGGCGGCGACGTCCTCAAAGCCGCTTAAGCGCGACTCACCTCCTCCTGCGGAGGTCACGTCCTCTTGCGGAGGGCGACCTGCTCCTGCGGGAGGGTCAACCAAACCTGCCCTCGCCCCGCGCAAGCGGGGAGAGGGACAGGGTGAGGGGAGACAAATGGAATTTCTGAACGCATTGAAAGACAGGATCCCCGAGTACGCCAAGGACGTGCGTCTGAACCTCGACGCGGTCATCGCGCGCAGCAGCCTGGACGCGGCCGATGCGCTCGGCGCTGCACTCGCCGCAGCCTACGCCGCGAAATCGAAGCCGATTGTCGATGCGATCCGCGGCTCCGGCCAGCTTTCGGAGGCGGACACGAACGCGGCGTTGCAGGCCGCGGCGCTCATGGGGATGAACAACGTCTGGTATCCGTACGTCGAGATGGCTGACGACCAGGATCTCAAGACGCAGCGGCCGGAGCTGCGCATGAACGCCTATGCGACCCACGGCGGCATCGACCGCAAGCGCTTCGAGCTCTTCGCGCTTTCGGCGAGCATCGTCGGCAAATGTCACTTCTGCGTGCAGTCGCATTACAAGCTGCTGAAGGACAACGGCGTGACCGCGCAGCAACTGCGTGACGTCGGACGGATTGCCGCTGTGGTAACCGCGGCGTCGCTGGCGCTTGCGGCGGAAGGTGCGTAGCTCGTAGGGTGGGTCGAAGACCCACCGCGGTGCGCCACTGGCGCACCCTACGTGAACGTTGAATCGTAGGGTGGGTAGAGCAAAGCGAAACCCACTGTGGTGGGCTCCGCCGACCCGACGTTCACTTCAGGATTATCAAAGCGTCGGCCGCGACCGCCCCTGCCGGCAGCGCGAACAGCGGATTCACGTCGATTTCGACGATCGCCTCACGATTCGCCCATGCGTACTGCGACAGTGTCGCGAGCGCGCGCGCGATCGCATCGACGTCGAGCGCCGGGCGCCCGCGGGCGCCGTCCAGTATCCTGCGGCAGCGCAGCTCGTCGATCATCTCCCGCGCAGTCGTCTCGTCGAACGGCGCGATGCGGCACGCCGTGTCGTTCATGATCTCGGTGTAGATTCCGCCGGCGCCGACGACGACGACCGGTCCGAACACCGCATCGTTCACGGCGCCGGCGATGAGCTCGAAGCCTTCCGTGACCATCCCGGACACGATCACGCCGTCGATGCGCGCCTCGGGCGCCATTGTGCGGGCATTCGTCACCACGTCGCGCATGGCGGCCTCGAGCTCTTCACGCGTGCGGATGTTCAGCCGCACGCCGCCGATTTCGGTCTTGTGCGCGATATCGGCCGACGCGATCTTGACCGCGAGCGGCGGGCTCAATGCTTCGAACGGCGCCGCCTCGCCTTCGCGCACGAGGACATCGCGGGTGGTGGCGATGCCGATGCGGCGGAGCTCGGCTTTCGCGTCGCTCTCGGAGACTACGGGTCGTTCGCCCTTCGACAAGCTCAGGGCGAGCGGCGATACATCGCGCTGGTGCTGAGCCACACCCCGTTCGTGCTGAGCCTGTCGAAGCAACGGCTCGTCCGAGACATACCGCTCGCGCGCTTCGCGATACCGCGCGAGCATCGCGATACAGCGCGCGACGCGCACGGGCGACGGCAGCGCCGGCACGCCCGCTTTGTCGAGCGCCTCGACGGCGTCCGGCGCGGGCGTGGATTGAAAGACGAACAGCGGCTTGCGTGTGCCGCGCACG
Organism: Burkholderiales bacterium; assembly: GCA_035626595.1. Taxonomy (GTDB): domain Bacteria; phylum Pseudomonadota; class Gammaproteobacteria; order Burkholderiales; family SG8-41; genus JAQGMV01. The sequence goes on along the minus strand of DASPNJ010000037.1, from coordinate 26,805 downwards.
AGCCCCGGCAGCACCTCCGCCGCGAGCCGGCAGCCCGCGGCCGACGATGTCGCGACGTTGAGGCAGGCGGCATCGACCGCATGGTCCGCCAGAACGGCGCTGACCGCTTTGGTCAACCGCTCGGCATTGCCCGGGACGATGTACCCGGCGGTGAAGTCCACCGGGTTGCCGACGGAGCCGATCGCGGGCACCACTTCGGCGAGCCGCCGCTGTGTGTCCTCGCCCAGCTTCGCGAACGTAAGGCCCGACTGCTCCGCGGCGTCCGCGAACGCGATCGCCGAGCCGCCGGAGCCGCCCATCACCGCCACGCGCCGGCCCGCGGGCAGCCTGCCGGACTGGAACGCGCGCACATAATCCGCAGCTTCGTGCAGCTCACGCACCTCGACGATGCCGGCTTGTTTGAACAGCGCCTGGTAGAAGTCGTAGCTGCCGGTCAAATTCGCGGTGTGCGTCGCCGCCGCACGCGCACCCTCGTCGGTCACGCCGCCTTTCCACACGAGCAGCGGTTTTCCGAGCGCGAGCGCGCGCCGCCCGGCCTCGAGCAGCGCGCGGCCGTTGGGCATGCCTTCGATATACGCGAGGATGATCCGTGTGCCGGTATCGTCGAGCAGCGCCTCGATAAATTCGACTGTGTCGATATCGGCTTCGTTGCCGGTCGCGATCACGTTCCTGAAGCCGATGCCGTACTGCGCACACGTGAGCGCGATGCTGTAACCGAAGCCGCCGCTTTGCGTGACCAGCGACACCGAGCCCTTGGCGAGGTTCGGCGGCCGGGTGATGCTGCCGAAACCGGCGTAGACGTCCTTGTGAATGTTGACGTAGCCAAGGCAGTTCGGCCCCACGATGCGCATGCCGGCTTTGCGCGCGATCGCGACCATCTTGTCCTGTAGTGCGGCGCCCTCCGGGCCGCTTTCGCGGAATCCGCCGCTCGGCACGACGACGAACGGCACGCGCTTCTGCGCGCACTCTTCCACCACGCCGACCACACCGCGTGAGGGCACGCCGATCAGCGCAACGTCGATGTCGCCCTCGATCGACGAAATCGACGGATAGCACTTCAGGCCTTCGTGCTCCGCGTATTTCGGATTGACCGGATAGATCGTGCCTGGATAGTGATTGCGGAGCAGCGCATTAACGGTTTGGGATCCCGGCCGCGCCGGATCTTCGGAGACGCCGACGACGGCGATCGCCCTCGGCTCGAATAATCGTTCAAACTGTTTCACCACAACCTCGTATTAGGTCATTCCCGCGAAGGCGGGAATCCAGGAAGCAAGAGCGCGGGGACTGGATCCCCCCTACGCGGGGATGACGCGCTAACCGGCACTCTTGCGATGCTCATCCGAATGCTTTCGCGCTTCGGCGAGCGCTGCTTTGGGCCCGCGATTCAGCCACGCCTTGTTCGCGGCGAAGGCTTTCGGCTCTTTCCCCACGAACACCGCGGCAACGCGCATCGCTTCGGCATAAAGCGCCTCGCGCGGCACGACCCCCGTTAGCAGGCCGCGCGACAGCGCCTCCGCCGCCGGCACACGGCGCCCCGTCTGCACGAGATCGGTCGCGAGCGCGTGGCCGGCGACGTGCATGGCGATCGAAATGCCCGAAAAGGTCGGCATGCCGAGATTGATCTCCGGCAGCGAGATCTCCGCCGTGTCTACTGCAACGCGCGCATCGGAGACCAGCGCGAGCATCGCGCCGCCGCCGCTCGCGATGCCGTTCAGCACGGCGATCACCGGCCGCGGGCAATCCATGATCGCGTTGAGCAGCGCGAAGAGTGCCGCGCCGCGGCGCACGCGATGCGTGAGCATGTCGCCGTCCGCCGGCCGCTGGCGGACGTCCGCACCCGCGCAAAACACCTTGTCGCCGGCGCCCGTCAGCAACACGGCTCGCACGCTCTCGTCGGCCGCGGCGGCTGCGAACGCCTGCGCCGCGCCCTCCATCATCTCCACGGTGAGCGCGTTCGCCTTGTCCGCGCGATCGAGCGTGATCCACGCGCAGCCGTCGCGCTTTTCGAGCCTCAGGTATTCGGGTGCAGTCATATCAAACGATCGAGAAGTCCACTGAATGAATGTATCATTCGGCGCTGCATTCCCGCCGTTCTCCGCTTCTCCTCCCGCTCGAAGTTCGCACTATGGATTTTTCGCTGACGCCCGATCAGCAGATGTTCAGGGACTCCGTCGCCGCTTTCGCGCGGCGTGAATTGTCCGAAGGCGCGCTCGAGCGCGCGCACGCAGCGCAGTTCCCCCACGACATCGCGAGAAAGATGTCCGATGCGGGCTTGATGGGCATCACGCTGCCGGAGGCCGACGGCGGCGGCGGCGGAACGCTCATGGACGCGGTGATCGCGATCGAGGAGATCGCCAGATTCTGCCCGCGCAGCGCCGACGTGATCCAGGAAGGCAACTTCGGTGCGATCCGCGTGCTCGCGCATTTCGCGACCGAAGACCAGAAGAAGCGCTATCTCGCGCCGCTTCTACGCGGCGAAGAAGTGATCGCGGTGGGCATGACCGAACCGGACGCGGGCTCCGCCACCACGGATCTCAAGACCACCGCGACGCCGGACGGCGCAGGCTTTCGCATCAACGGCTCGAAGGTCTTTCCCAATCCCCACGCCGACCAGTATCTCGTGTACGTGCGCTACGGGCCCGGCGTCGAGGGAATCGGTTCGGTGATGCTGCGGCGGAGCGCGCCGGGCTTCTCGATCGGCAAGGTCTCGAAGTTCATGTCGGGCAACGAGTGGGCGCCGATCTTCTTCGACAATGTCTACGTGCCGCCGGAGGACGTGCTGCTGCCGGCGGGCGGCTTCAAGAAACAGATCCAGGGCTTCAACGCCGAGCGCATCGGGAATGCTGCGCGCTCGCTCGCCTATGGACGCTACTGCTTCGATCTGGCGCGCCAGTACGCGCTGGAGCGCAAGCAGTTCGGGCGGCCGCTCTGCGAGTTCCAGGGGCTGCAGTGGAAGTTCGCCGACATGAAGGTGAAGCTCGACGCGGCGCAGCTCCTGCTTTACCGCGCGGCGACGAACGCGGACCGCGGTTTCCCGGCCGCAGATGAAACGACAATCGCCAAGCTCATGTGCAACCAGGCCGGCTTCGACATCGCGAACGAATCGATGCAGGTCATGGGCGGGCTGGGCTACACGCAGGACACGCTCGTCGACTACTGCCTGCGCCGCTCGCGCGGCTGGATGATCGCCGGCGGCTCGATCGAGATGATGAAAAACCGGCTCGCCGAAATCATCTTCGAGCGCCGCTTCTCGCAGCGGCCACCGCGCCCCTCGAAACAGGAAACACACGCATGAACGTAAAGCTGGAAAAGCAAGGCGGCATCGCCACGGTCACGCTCGACCGCGCCGACAAGATGAACGCGCTCTCGGAGGACATGTACGTCGACGTCGCGAATATCTTCGGCGAGCTCCAGACGGACGAGAGTGTGCGCGCGGTGATCCTGACGGGCGCCGGGAAAGCGTTCTGCTCCGGCAGCGACGTCGGCAGCATGCAGGGGGTGACGATGGTGGGGAACCGGCCGCGCATGCAGCTCCGCCACCGGATGATCACCAACATCGTGAATCTGGAGAAGCCGGTCATCGCAGCGGTAAACGGCGCGGCCGTCGGCATCGGTTTTTCCGTCGCGCTCGCGTGCGATCTCATCGTCGCAGCCGAGTCCGCGAAGTTCTCGATGCTCTTCAAGCGCATCGGGCTCGTGCCGGACGGCGGCGCGGTCTTCTTCCTCGCGCAGCACCTCGGCATCGCGCGCGCGAAGGAGCTCGTCTACACAGCGCGCATGCTGCCGGCGCAGGAAGCGCGCGAATGGGGCATCGCGACGAAAGTCGTGCCGGACGCGGAGCTCATCGGCGCGGCGCAGGCGTTCGCGGGCGAGCTCGCGGGCTCCGCCACCTACGCGATCGGGCTCGCCAAGAAAATGTTCCAGTCGGTCTACGTTCCGTCGCTCGAAGCGCTGCTCGAGACCGAGATCCTCACCTCGACGATCGCGCGCATGACGGAGGACCACAAGGAAGGCATCACCGCGTTCGCGGAGAAGCGCAAGCCGCAGTTCAAGGGGCGGTAGACAAGCCGGGGAGGCTAAATGTCATTGCGAGTAGTCGGCGTGTCGTTGCGAGGAGCCGCCGGCGCGGCGACGAAGCAATCTCGACGCGGCCGAAAAACACCCTGCACGTGCGCCACGAGATTGCCACGTCGCCTTCGGCTCCTCGCAATGACAATTGTGAGCGTCGCGGCGAGCGTCCCGGCGTTCGCACAGCAGCCGTACCCCACGAAGCCGCTCAAGATGATCATGTCCTTCCCCGCCGGCGGCCCCACGGACATTCTCGGGCGGCTCCTCGGTCAGAAGTTCACCGAGAGCTGGGGACAAAACGTCGTCATCGACAACCGCCCCGGCGGCGGCGGCGTGATCGGCGCGATGCTCGCGGTGAAATCGCCGCCCGACGGCTACACGATGTACCTCGGCGGCATCACGACGCTCGTGCTCGCGCCGATGCTCCACAAGAGCCTGCCGTACGATCCGATGCGCGATTTCCAGCCGGTCAGCCAGACGACGCTCTCGCCGCTGCTGCTGATGACACATCCGTCGCTGCCGGCGAAGACGGTGAAGGACTTCGTCGCGCTCGCGAAGGCGCGGCCGGGGCAGATCAACTACGCCTCGTCCGGGCCGGGCGGCTCCGGGCATCTCGCCGGTGAGCTCTTCAAAGGCATGACGGGCGTGGACGTCGTGCACGTGCCGTATCGCGGCGCGCCGCCTGCGCTGACCGATCTCATGGCCGGCCAGGTGCAGAGCATGTTCGGCACGATGCTCGCGGCCGTGCCGCACGTGCGTAACGGAAAGATCCGCGCGATCGCGGTGACCGGTCCCAAGCGCTCTATCGCCGTGCCCGACGTGCCGACGTTCGCCGAAGCCGGCATGCCCGGCTACGACGCGAGCTCGTGGAACGGGATCTCGGTTCCCGCGGGCACGCCGCGGGCCGTCGTGGAGAAGCTCGGTGCCGAGATCGTCAGGATCATGAAAATCCCCGGCGTTCTCGACCGGCTCGCGGCCGATGGCACGGTCCCGATCGGCAGCTCGACCGAGGAATTCGTCGCCTTCATCAAGGCGGAGCAGACGAAGTGGGGCAAGGTCGTGCGCGCCGCCAACATGAAGATCGATTGAGAATCGGTTCGTGCTGAGCTTGTCGAAGCATGAACAACATCAATGATAGACGCCAAGCTCCGCAAAGCCTTCCTCCAGCCTGCATCGGTTGCCCTCGTCGGCGCGACACCCGATCTCAAGAAGGTCAACTCGCGCCCGCAGCGTTTCCTGAAGCGTTTCGGTTACGGCGGCCGCGTGCTGCCGATCAATCCGTCGCGCAGCGAAGTGCTCGGCGAGCGCGCGTATCCCGACCTCAGATCGGCTCCGGGACCGATCGACCACGCGTTCGTCATGACGCCGGCCGCCGCCGTCCCCGACGTGATCGATCAGTGCTGCGAATTGAAGATCCCGGTCGCGACGCTCTTCACCGCCGGATTCGCGGAGCTCGGCAAGCAGGGGCTGAAGCGCCAGCGCGACATGGTCCGTAAAGCGCGCGCGGCGGGCTTGCGGCTGCTCGGCCCCAACTGCATGGGCCTCGTGAACGTGCACGACCGCATTCCGCTCACGGTCAATGCGGTCATCGAGCGCGAAGAGCTCGTGCCGGGGCCGCTCAGCCTGGTTTCGCAGAGCGGCAGCATGACCGGCAGCATTCTCTCGCGCGCGCAGGCTCGCGGCCTCGGCTTCTCCAAGCTGATTTCCGTCGGCAACGAGTCCGACCTCGGCGTGGGCGAGCTCGCGGACATGCTGGTGGACGACGCCGACACCGGCGCGATCCTGCTGTTCCTCGAGACCTTTCGTGACGCGGACCGGCTCGCCGAAGCGGCGCGGCGCGCCTACGCGATCGGCAAACCCGTCATCGCCTACAAGCTCGGCCGCTCGAGCGTCGGCCGCCAGGCGGCGACCTCGCATACCGGCGCGATCACCGGCCCGGACGAAGTCGCAACGGCGTTTTTCCGAGAGCACGGCATCATCCGGGTCGATAGTTATGAAAGCCTTTTCGAGACGGCGCAGCTCGTCAGAGGCCACAAGCCACCGCGCGGCAAGCGCGTGTCGGTGCTGACCGGCACCGGCGGCGCGGCGGCCATGGTGGTCGACCGGCTCGGCGTACTCGGCGCGGACGTGACGGGACCTTCCCCCGGGATCATCGGCGACCTTGCGTTGAAAGACATCCATGTCACCGACGCGCCGCTCACCGACATTCCGATGGGACGCAGCGAAGGCGGACGCTACGCGATGATCCTGTCCGCGCTGCTCGCATCCGATCACACCGATGCGGTCGTGTCCGTCGTCGGCTCGAGCTCGCAGAATCCGCAGACGATCGTCGAGCGCGTGCTCGTCGCGCATCCGCTCGACAGGAAGCCGCTCGGCGTTTTTCTCGCGCCGCTCGCCGACGCCGCACTGGTGGAGCTCCAGAAGAACGGCGTCGCCAGCTTCCGCACGCCCGAATCGTGCGCCGACGCGGTGAATGCCTATCTCAACTGGCGGGCGCCGGGGCCGCGCCCCTCGGCCCGTGACGCGGCGCGAGGGGCTTCGACCTTGGCGATGTCGAGCCCGCGCGAGCGGTTGAGCGAGCGCGAGGCCGGCGCATTGTTCAACGCGCTCGGCATCCCGATCGCCGAATCTCGCGTGATCGTCGATCCGACGCAGCCCGTCTCGCTGCCGGGTCCTTTTGCAGTCAAGATCCTCTCGCCCGACATCCCGCACAAGACCGAAGCGGGTCTGGTGCGGCTCGACGTGTCGTCGACGGCCGTCAGCGCTGAGGCCCAGCGCATACTGCAGGACGCGCGCTCGCACTTTCCGGCGGCCCACATCGAAGGCTTGCTCGTGCAGCAGATGGAACGCGGTCTCGCCGAGGTGATCGTGGGTTATCGGCGCGACCCGGAGATCGGCCCGACGGTCGTGCTCGGACTGGGCGGCATCACCGCAGAGCTCATGAAGAAGGTGAGCGTGCGGATCGCCCCCGTGACGCTGGAGACGGCCCGCGAGATGATCGAAGAGATCCGCGAGCTCGAAATACTCAAAGGCTTTCGCAACCTGCCGCGCGGCGACGTCGACGCACTTGCGCGCGCCGTGTGCTCGATGTCGCTGCTCGCGGAAGTCGATGCCCGGACCGTGTCGGAAGCCGAAATCAACCCGTTGATCGTGAAGGAACAAGGCAGTGGCGTTGTCGCGGTCGATGGGCTCGTCGTTTTCGGCGCGGCCGTTCGCCCGGACCTTGTCGAAAGGTGAACCGCTTCGAGGAGAATCGATGAGCGCCATCGCAACTCAAATCAGACCCGCCGCGGGAGCCGATGCGACCGCGCGGCTCGCCGAGCACGTTGCTGCAACGACGTACGAGGCGCTGCCGGCGAACACGATCCATGCATTCAAGCGCGCGTTCCAGGACCACCTTGCATGCGCGATCGCCGGCGCCGCGATGCCGGTCTCGCGCGCGCTGCTCGAGTATTTCGAGGAGAGCGATGCGACGCGAACCGCCACGGTGCTGGGCACGCGAAAGCGGCTCTCGGCGCCCAACGCGGCACTCGTCAACGGCGCCAACACGCACGCGCTGGATTTCGACGACGGGCACACGAACGGATCCGCGCATCCTTCGGGCGTGATCTTCCCGGCCGTGCTCGCGGCGGCGGAGCAATACGGCTCGACGCCGCGTGAGGTCATCCTCTCGGGCGTGATCGGTTACGACGTCATGTGCCGCATCGCCGCCGCGATGCATCCGGCCACGGCGCGCAGGGGCTGGCACAACACGCCGCTCGCGGGTGTATTCGGCGCAGCCGCGGCGGTGTCGAAGCTGCTCGGGCTCGATGCAAAGCAGGCGCGGAACGCGCTCGGTCTCGCCGGCAGCTTCTCCGGCGGCATCCGTGAGTACCTCGACGAAGGCGCGGAAGTGAAACGCATTCACCCGGGCAAAGCGGCGCGCGACGGGCTCCTGTGCGCGGAGTTCGCGAAACGCGGTGTCACCGGTCCCGCGAAGGTGCTCGAAGGACGCTACGGGTTCGGCAACATCCACGCGAGCGGCGAGATGAAATGGGACCGCCTGCTGCTCGAGCTTGGGCAACGCTTCGAGATCGAGCACGCGTATTTCAAGCCCTATCCCTGCTGCCGGCACTATCACAGCGTGGTCGACGGGATACTCGCGCTGCGCGCCGAGCACCGTTTTGCGCCCGAAGACGTCGTGCGCATTCAGATCGGTCTCTATGCAGTCGGTTTCAATGGACACGATCACAAACACACGGAGAACCTGCTCGACGCGCAGATGAGCGCGCCCGTGGCGGCGGCGCTGGCGGTCGTCGACGGTCGCCTGAGCGCGACGCAATTCCTGCCGGACAGCCTCGACCGGCCCGCGGTGCGCAAACTGATCGACGCCTGCGACACACGCATCGACGAAGAATGCGAGCGGATCTACCCGGGCCGCCGCTCCGGCGTCGTGCGGATCGAGCTCGACGATGGACGCAGCCTCGAAAAGCGGGTGCTCGACCCGAAAGGCGAAGGCGAGAACCCGATGACCGACGACGATCTCGAGCGCAAGTTCACGTCGAACTGCGAGCCGGTGATCGGCAAGGCGAAATGCGAGTCGCTGATGAAGCTCGTGTGGGGCTTCGACAACGTCAGGGACCTACATGAGCTGCACAACGCGTAGGGTGCGCTGATAGCGCACCGACTGAATGGTGCGCCACCGGCACACCCTACGAAACCCAGGCGGTGCTGTACAACGCGTACGCTGCGCTGGTAGCGCACCGATTGATGGTGCGCCACCGGCGCACCCTACGGATAGGACGGGGAACCCATGAACTCTCCACAAGAACTTCAGCCCGCGATCATCGACGTCCCCACCGGCGAGGATTACCGCGACATCCGTGAAGCGGTGCGCCGCGTCTGCTCGGGTTTTCCGCAGGAATACTGGCGCACGAAGGACGAGGCGGAGGAATATCCCACCGAGTTCATCAACGCACTTACGCAAGCGGGCTTTCTCGCGGCGTTGATTCCGGAGGAGTACGGCGGCACCGGCCTGCCGCTGCGCGCCGCGGCGGTGATTCTCGAAGAAGTTTGTGCCGCCGGCTGCCACGCCGCCGCGGGGCACGCGCAGATGTATACGATGGGCACGGTGCTGCGACACGGCAGCGAAGACCAGAAGCGCAAGTACCTGCCGCAGATCGCGAGCGGCAAGCTGCGGCTGCAGGCGTTCGGCGTAACGGAGCCCACGACCGGCTCCGACACGACGCACCTGAAGACGCGGGCGATCAGGACGGCGACCGGCTACACGCTCAAAGGCCAGAAGATCTTCACCTCGCGTGCACAGCACTCCGATCTGATGCTCGTGCTCGCGCGCACCACCCCGATCGACGAAGCGAAAAACAAATCGCACGGCATCTCGACATTTCTGATCGACATGCGCGAGGCCAAAGGCAAAGGCCTCGAAGTGCGCCCGCTCAAGGTGATGGTCAATCACCACACCACCGAAGTGTTCTTCGACGACGTCGAGATCCCCGCGGACAGCCTGATCGGCGAGGAAGGCAAAGGCTTCCGCTACATCCTCGACGGCATGAACGCCGAGCGCGTGCTGACGGCGGCGGAGGCGATCGGCAACACGCGCTGGTTCATCCGCACCGCGACCGCGTACGCGAAGGATCGCCAGGTTTTCGGCCGCCCGATCGGTCAGAACCAGTCGATCCAGTTTCCGATCGCGCAGGCGCATATCGAGATGGAAGCCGCGGACTTGATGGTGCGGCGCGCCGCGGCGATGTTCCAGGTCGGCGTGCCGTGCGGCGCTGAAGCGAACATGGCGCGCTACCTCGCGGCCGAGGCGCTCTGGAAAGCCGCCGAAGCGTGCATGCAGACGCACGGCGGCTACGGCTACGCGCGCGAGTTCGACGTCGAGCGCCACTGGCGCGAAGCGCGGCTCTCGCGCATCGCGCCGGTCTCGACGAACCTGATCCTCGCGCACGTGGCGCAGCACGTTCTCGGCCTGCCGCGCTCCTACTAGTTCTGCGCCGACTCACCGCACGAACGAGCGCATTGGGCTTCTGAACGGCACTTCGCTGCGGTGTCTCGATCTGGACTACAATGTGTCCAAGTCAAGACGGAGGGGTGATGACGGCCAAAGCAAAAAAACGGGTGTCGGGAACCGCCCGCGCGGCCACGCGTGCTGCCGGCGGTCATGTAAAGCCTTTCCGCAGAGCACAGACGAGCATCGATGACTTCGTCGAAAAAATTCGGCATGCGACGCCGCTCGAGCTGGTCGAGGTCGAGCGCAGCGGCGTTGGCGGGCGCTTTTTGAAGGACATGGCCAAGGAGATGGCCATACCGACGAGCCGTCTGTTCAGCATGATCGGAGTGCCCAGAGCCACAGCCGAAAAGAAGGCGGCGGCCAACGAAGCCATTACAGGCGCCGGTGGGCAAGCGGCCGTAGGCATGGTTCGCCTGCTCGCGATTGCCGAAAGCATCGTCGAGAACAGCACCGCGGACGTGAAGAATTTCGACGCCCGCAAATGGCTGGGGCAGTGGCTCGAGCGTCCGCAGCCCGCGCTGGGCGGCAAGAGACCTGCCGAGCTCCTCGACACGCCTACAGGCCTGGAGGTCGTCTCGCGGCTCCTCGGCGCAGTGGAAAGTGGTGCCTACCTGTAATGGTGTCCTTCAGCCTGTGGCGCATCGCGGCTGAGACCAGGGAATACAAGGCAGACGATCTTTCCGGTGGTGGCGCGGCAAAGTACCCCGGCCGCTGGAATGCGCCGGGCGAATACGTCGTCTATGCTGCCGAGACCATTGCGCTGGCGGTGCTCGAAACGGCCGCGCACATCGATTCAGGCGGACTGCCGTTGAATCGTTTTGTCGTGAAGATCGACGTGCCGATGAAGGTCTGGCAGGCGCGCGAACAGATCGATCCGGAGAAAATCGACGTTGCGTGGAGCGCGGTGCCGGCGGGCAAGGCGAGCGTGGATGTCGGGTCAAACTGGTACAAATCGTCGCGAAGCACGCTGCTGACGGTGCCTTCGGTGATCGTTCCTGAGGCGCGTGTCGTCCTGATCAACGCAACGCATGCGGACGCCAGGACCATTACTAGCCGGACGATTCGCCCATTCGACTACAACAAACTCTTTCGGGGCGCGTGATTGGAGAAACATGCGGACTAGCATGAGGCGCAGACATGGCGAGCTCTAAGCCGCTGCGCGGCTACTGCGTCATCGAAGTCGGCAACAGCGTGGCCGGCCCGTATGCGGGGCTGATCCTCGCCGAGCTCGGCGCCGACGTGATCAAGATCGAGCCGCCGAAGACCGGCGACTTCGCGCGCGCGTGGGGCCCGCCGTTCTGGGACGGCTCGGCGGCGCATTTCGTCGCGCTGAACCGCGGCAAGCGCTCGGTCGTCGCGGAGTTGAGCGACCCGCAGCAGCGCGACGCGCTGGAGAAGCTCATCGTCGAGCGCGCCGATGCCGTCATCTTCAACCTGCGGCCGGGTATGGCGAAGGAGCGCGGGCTGGGGCCCGAGAAGCTCCTCGCGCTCAAGCCCGCGCTCGTGTACTGCGACATCGGCGCGTTCGGCCGCGGCGGACCGCTCGACGACAAGCCGGGCTACGATCCGCTCATGCAGGCGTACGGCGGGCTCATGAGCATCACGGGCGAAGACGAGACGCGCCCGCCGATTCGCGTGCCGGTCGCGATGACGGATCAGGGTTCAGGCATGTGGGCGGCGATCGGCATCGTCGCGAGCCTGCTCGATCGGTTGAAGACCGGCCGCGGCGGCCTCGTCGAGACTTCGCTCTTCGAGACCGCGCTCGCTTACGAAACCATCCAGATCGCGAGCGTGACGATGCAACCGCGCCGCATGAAACCGCAGGGCTCGGGCGCTTCCGGAATCGTGCCCTACCAGGCGTTTAGCGCGAGCGACGGCTGGATCGTGATCGGCGGCGGCAACGACAACCTGTTCGCGAGGCTCGTTGCCGCGCTCGGCATACCCGAGCTCGCGCAAGACGCGCGGTTCGTGACGAACGGCGATCGCGTGAAGCACCGGCGCGAGCTGATTCCGCTCATCCAGACCGAGGTGGAGAAATACACGCTGGTCGAAGTGCGCGGGCTGCTGGACGCGGCGGGCGTGCCGAATGCCCCGGTGCAGCGCATCGACCAGATCCCCGACGACCCACAGGCGCGCGCCCTCGGCATCATCCAGCAGGGCCCCGGAGGCGCGCTCCCCACGCTCGGACTGCCGCTGCGCTTCGACGGCGAGCGGCCCGCGTACGAGCGCGCGGCGCCGCGGGTCGGTGAGCACGGAACGATAGGCGGGCCTATCAAGGAGGATTAGCCCGGAGGGCGCTCCAGCCCTGTTGACGCTGCACTGCAGGTACGTATAGCGTGACCGCCGCACGCTCACTCAAAGCCGCCGATACGAGCGGCGTTCGCAGTACAACGTCTACTGGAGGAGCACATGCAACAGATCCCGGTGCATCGCCACACCGCGCGCGCATTCGCAGCATTCGCTCTCGCCGCGCTCACAACCGCCTTACCGTTTACCCCGCACGCGCAGGCGCAGGACAAACCGCAAAAAGTCGTGCTGCGATTCGCCGCCGACTTCACGCCTCCGCCGCATCCCGCCGGCATCGCGATGAAGCACTTCCAGGACCGCCTGCCGCAGGTGATCCCGGGCAGTGAAGTGCGCACCTATTTCGCCGGCGCGCTCTACACGATTCCCGAAGCCTTCGAAGCGATGCGCCAGGGCAATCTCGAGATGACATGGATGCAGATCGGCAAGGCCGCGCCGGTCGATCCGTGGATGATGACGATGGTCGGACCCGGGATCATCACGACGCCCGGCGCAGCGGACCAGCTCGAGAAGACGAAGACTTTCCGCATGCTGACCGACCGCCTGGAGAAACGCCAGGCGATCAAGGTCTTCGGTATCGCGCACATGAGTTTCGGCATGGGCGTGGGCGGCAAGAAGCGCTATCTGAAACCCGAGGACTTCGGCGGCCGCAAGGTGCGCAGCATGGGCCCGGTGGAAAACGCCGCGCTCGAAGCGTGGCGCGCCAACCCGATCGTGATGGCCTTCGGCGAGGTGCCGAATGCGCTCGAATCCGGCGTGGTCGACGGCCTCATGACGAGCATCGGCGGATGGCTCTCGGTGCGCGAGCAGGCGCCCTTCTACACGACGGGTGGCGCCGGCGCGTTCACCGGCGACTACTACATGGTCGCCGCGAGCCGCCGCTGGTTCGACCGCCTGACGCCGGCCACGCAGAAAGCGCTCACGGGGCTCATCAACGAGACGATCCAGTTCCAGAAAGAGATCAACTGGTGCGTGGACAAGATGACGTACGAGAAGTACGGCACCAAGGATCCCAACAAGCCCGGCGTGTACTGGATGAACCCGAAGGAAGTGACGGCGATGACCTCCGCCGTGGGCGATTCGACCATCAAGTACATCAAGACCAAGACCCCGGCCGACGCGCACAAGTGGGTGGACACGTTCGCGCAGGAGGGCCGCGAGCTTTCGAAGCAGCACCCGGTCGGCAGCTCGTGGATCGAGAAGGTGGACTGCTCGAAACACGCCTCCAAGATCGTGATCAAGTAGCGCTCCGGCGCCGCTTGTAACGCGTGGAGAAAGCGTACGCAATATGGCGGGCGTTCCAGGACCAGGTCCTGGGACGCATCGCCGCCGTGCTCCTGGTCGGCTGCACGCTGCTCGCGCTGGTCGAGATCTTCCGCAGATACGTGCTCGGCTTCTCCTACGAATGGCAGGGAGATGCGGTCACGTTCTTCATCCTGAGCGCGGTTTTCCTGTACTTCGGCATCTCGCAACGGCACAACGAGCATCTCACCGTCACCATCGTCGTCGAAACGCTGGATTCGGTGGGGCCGCGCGCCAAACGCGCGGCCGAGGCGATCCGGCTCTTCGCGTCGACCGTGGCATTCGTCTATCTCCTCGCGCTCGCGTGGTGGGGACTGCCGGAAGTCCACGACAGCATCAACTACGAATCGCGCACAGAGAGCCTCTCGTTTCCGATGTGGCCGTTCCTGGCGACGCTCGTCGCCGGTTTTACGTTCATGGCCGTGACGCTGTTCTTCCAGATCTACCGCGCCATCCAGGCACTGCGCGGCGTAACCGTGCTCGAGGAGCCTCGAGAAGAAACCCCGGTGCTCGAGTAGGCACCGACATAAAGCAGCGCCGATAGGCGCGTAGGCTCTGTCGTTGCGCCCGGAGCGCAGCGAACGAGCGACGTAGATTATCCGGAGGAGCGGATGGCGGTCACCGGCATCGTGCTGTTCGTATTGCTGCTGCTCGCGGTGCCGATCGGCATTGCGTTGAGCCTCGCGGCGGCTGCCACCGTCGCCGCCGATCCGCTGCTGAACAGCGAGGCGATATTCCGGTCATTCTTCAATTTCATCGGCCGCTATTCGCTGATGGCGATCCCGCTCTTCATCTTCGCGGGATTCCTGATGGAGCGCACCGGCCTCGTCTCGCAGCTCTTCCGGTTTGCCGACGCGCTGGTCGGATGGCTGCCGGGTGGCTTCGGAGTCGCAACCGTGGTTGCATGCGTGCTGTTCGGCGCAATCTCCGGTTCCAGTGTCGCGATGGCTGCGGCAATGAGCGTGATCGCCATTCCCGAGATGACCAAGCGCGGCTACCCGCCGTGGCTTGCGGCCGGATTGGTAGCGACCGCGGGCGGCATCGCCATCATGATCCCGCCGAGCATCCTGCTGCTGCTGTACGGGATCGTCACCGAGACTTCGGTAGTGCGCCTCTTTTTCGCGGGCGTCATCCCGGGACTGCTGCTCGCGCTGGGCAATATCCTCACGGTCATGGGCATCGCGATTTATCTCAAGCTGCCGCGCGGCAGGTTCGATGTAAAGCGTCTATGGCCGGAAACCCGCGGGGCCTTGCCGGCGCTCGGCATGCCGGTGGTCATACTCGGCGGGCTTTACGGCGGTCTGTTTACCCCGACGGAAGCGGCGGCTGCCGCGTGCGGCTACGCGCTGCTGTACGGCCTTATCAGGAAACGCGGCGAGTTCGTGAAGCAGATCCTGCCGGTCGCAGCGAAGTCGCTCAACCTGACGGCCGTAATCCTGTTCCTGGTCGGCAGCGTGGGCGTGTTCCAGTTCGTCGCGGCCAATCTGTACTGGCCGCAGAAGATCACCGAGGCCGTGGTGAGCCTGGGCCTTTCGCCACTCGGCTTCATCTTCGCGTTCATGGGCATATTGCTCATACTGGGCATGCTCGTGGACGGTGTCGCGATGGTGCTGCTGACGGTGCCCGTGGTCTTTCCCATCGCCATGGCGCTCAATATCGATCCGATACATCTGGGCATACTGATCGCGCTCAACGCGGAGACCGGCGTCGTAACACCGCCGATCGGGCTCAACATCTTCACGGTGAGCGGCACCTCGAAGATTCCGATTCAGTCGGTGCTGAAGGGCACGATCCCCTTTTTCCTCGGCGACATAACGGTGCTCGTATTGGTAATCTTCTTTCCCGAGCTCGCCACGTGGCTCCCGAACCTGCTCGTGACAGACGTGTTCAAGTAACGCCCTGAGCGATGAACGCACCCTCTCGAATCTATCGCTGCATTGAAGTGCGTCCGGTTGCCGGCGCGCTCGGCGCCGAGATCGGCGGCTTCGATGCATCGCAGCCGCTCGACGAGGACGTCGTTGCGGAAATCCGCAGCGCATGGCTCGACCATCTCGTGATCTTCCTGCGCGATCAGCGGCTCACGCCGCAGCAGCAGCTCGCGTTCGCGGCGCGCTTCGGCGAGCCGATGGGCTACCCCCAGCTCAAGGGGCTGCCCGAGTGTCCGCTGATCACGCCCGTGATGAAGCTTCCTCACGAGCGCGTGAATTTCGGCGGCATCTGGCATTCGGATACGACGTATCTCGAACGCCCGCCGATGGCGAGCATGTTGTACGCGCTGGAGGTCCCGCGGTACGGCGGTGATACGCTGTTCGCGAATCAATACCTCGCGTACGAGACGCTGTCGGACGGGCTCAAACGCGCGCTCGACGGCGTGATCGGCATCAACAGCTCTCTCAAGGCCGAGGCCTCGAAGACGCGCGAAGATGCGCTGCGCGCGGCGGGTGAAGAGAACAAGACGCTGATCGGGGAGCACCCGGTGGTGCGCACCCACCCCGAGACCGGCCGCAAGGCGCTTTACGTGAACGTCGGTCACACGACGCATTTCAAGGGCTGGTCGGAGGACGAAAGCAAACCGCTCCTCGAGTACCTGTTCAGGCACCAGATCCGTCCCGAGCTCACCTGCCGCTTCACCTGGCAGCCCGGCTCGCTTGCGTTCTGGGACAATCGCTGCACGCAGCACTTTCCGGTGAACGACTACCACGGCTTTCGGCGCGTGATGCACCGCGTTACGCTAGCCGGCGATACGCCGAGATAACAAAAGGAGCCCACACATGAAAGCTGTCCTGATCTCAGCCACAGCCGCCGCAGCCCTCCTGCTCACGGGGTGCGAAACGGCGCCGACGTCCACGGAACCCGCGCGCGCGACTGCGCAGTTGCAGCCGACGAAGGGCAACAAAACCTTCGGTGAAGCGACGTTCGAGGAGGTCGGCGGCAAGGTTCGCGTCCTCGTGAACGTGCAGGGGCTCAAACCGGGACAGGAGCACGGGCTGCACATCCACGAAGTCGGCGATTGCAGCTCCGGCGACGGCATGAGCGCCAAGGGGCACTTCAATCCACACAACAAACCGCACGCTCATCCGAACACGACCGAGCGGCACGCCGGGGATCTGCCGGCCTTGAAAGCGGCGAAGAACGGCCGCGCGAAGCTCGCCGCCGATATGGACGTCATCACCGTCACGCCGGGACCGGCCAGCGTCATCGGCCGCGCCGTCATCGTTCACGCCGACCCCGACGATTACAAGACGCAGCCGACCGGCAACGCCGGCGCGCGGCTGGCCTGCGGCGTCATCCGCGCGGGTTAGGGACGGCGGTGTTAGATGACTTTGGCGGTGCGGAGCGCGGCGATGCGGGAGTCGTCGTAGCCGATCTCGCGCAACAGCGCTTCGGTGTGCTCGCCGAGCGCCGGCGCGGGATGGGCGGGCGCGGTTTCGCCGTCAGTGCGCACCGGCGGCGCGAGCATGCGGTAGGCGCCGCGCGTGGGATGCGGCAGGGATTGCAGCTTGCCGCGCTCCGTGACAAACGGGTTCTCGAGCGCCTGCGCGAGATCGTTGATCGGCGCGGCGGGCACCGCGCCTGCGAAATGTGAAAGCCATTCGGCCGTAGTGCGCTGCCCCAACTCGGCGTCGAGCAATTCCTGCACGACGGGGCGGTTCTTCAACCGGTCCGCGAATGTCCGGAAGCGCGCGTCATCGCTCCACTCCGGATGGCCCAGCTTCTCGCACAACGCCGGCCAGAACTTCTCCTTGTTGCACATGAGATAGATCCAGCCATCGCGCGTGCGGTAGAGCTGGCACGGCGTCAGCGCCGGGTGCGCCGAGCGCGGCAGGCGCTTCGTCACGACGCCCTCGTTCAGGTACCAGGTCGCAAGATAGCTCGTGTTATAGAGCGCCATGTCGAAGAGGCTCACGTCGATGTCACGGCCTTCGCCCGTCGCGCGCGCGGCCGTGAGCGCAGCGAGCAGCGCGTACGCGAGCCCGAGTCCGGTCATGAGGTCGACGATTGAAAGGCCGAAGCGCGTCGGCGGCGTGTCCGGCTCGCCGGTCAGCGAGAAGTAACCCGCTTCCGCCTGCATGAGATAGTCGAAGCCCGGCCAGCTCGCGCGCGGTCCCGTGCGGCCGTAAGCGCTCAGGTGCGCGCACACGATCTTCGGATTGAATTCCTTCAGCCGCTCGTACACGAGCCCGAGCCGCGCCGGCACGTCGCCGCGGAGGTTCGATGCGACGGCGTCTGCGGTGCGGACCAGGTCGTGCATCACCGCGCGTCCTTCTGCCGTGGAGAGATCGAGCGTCAGGCTTTTCTTGTTGCGGTTGAAGCTCGCGAAAAACTCGCTGTCGCCGGGCTCGAAGAAATACGGTCCGACCGCGCGCGACATGTCGCCGCCGTCGTTCGGATTCTCGATCTTGATGACTTCCGCGCCCTGGTCGGCGAGAAACATCGTGCCGAACGGTCCGGCGCCGTACTGCTCGACGGCGAGGACGCGAACGCCGGTCAGTGGCAGCATCAGGCGGGGTGACGCTTGACGAGCTGGCGCGCGATGATGATGCGCTGGAGCTCGTTGGTGCCTTCGCCGATCGCGAGGAGCGGCGCGTCGCGGTAGTAGCGCTCGATATCGAGCTCCTTCGAATAACCGTAAGCGCCGTGGATGCGCATCGCTTCGAGGCTGTTCTCGACCGCCGCCTCCGTCGCGAAAAGCTTTGCCATGCCGGCCTCGAGATCGCAGCGCTGCCCGGTGTCGTAGGCGCGCGCGGCCGATTCGACGAGGAGGCGCGCGGCCTCGGTGCGCGTCGCCATGTCCGCGAGCTTCAACTGGATGGCCTGGTGCTCGGCGATCGGTTTGCCGAAGGTTTTGCGGATCTGCGCATAGCGCAGCGACTCTTCGAGGCACGCGCGCGCAAGGCCGACGCCGCGGGCCGCGACGTTGATCCGTCCGAGCTCGAGCCCGCTCAGCACCTGCTGGAGCCCCCGCCCCTCCTCGCCGCCGACCAGATTGGCCGCCGGCACGCGGCAGTCGGTGAGAACGATCTCGCCGGTATCGACGCCGCGGTAGCCGAGCTTCTCCAGCTTGCGCGTCGTGACACCCGGGCCCTTCGGGACGAGCAGCAGGCTCATGCCTTTGTGCGCGGGCTCGGCGCGCGGATTGGTCTTCACCAGCACCGCGAGCATCCGACCTTCGACGCTGTTGGTAATCCACGTCTTGGTGCCGTTCACGACGTAATGATCGCCGTCGCGTCTCGCCTGCGTGCGAATGGCCTGGAGATCGGTGCCGCAATCGGGCTCGGTGAGCGCGATGCCGCCGCGCAGCTCGCCGCTCGCGAAGCGCGGCAGATACGACCGCTTCTGCGCGTCGGTGCCGTGGCGCTCGACCGCGGCCGCCATGATGAGATGCGAATTGAAGATGCCGGAGATCGACATCCAGACCGCCGAGACGCGCTCGACGATCTTCGCGTACGTCACCGCCGGCAGACCGAGGCCGCCGTAGTCGGCGCCGATCGTCGCGCCGAAGAGCCCCAGCTCCGCGAGCTTGTCAGCGATATCGCGCGGATATTCGTCGGCGGCTTCGAGCTTGTGGGCGACGGGCCGAACGTCGCGTTCGAGGAAGCGATCGACGGCGTCGAGGATGATGTTGTCTTCTGTCACACCCCCACCCTGACCCTTCCCCGTCGAGGGGAAGGGAAAGCGCTCCTTCCCCCTTGACGGGGGGAGGCTGGGACGGGGGTGACGTCAGTCATCCGCCGCGTGACCGCGCGTGGGCACCAGGAACGACCGCTCATAGGTCATGAACACCGCGCCGTCGGCTTTCATCCCGGTCGTGCGCACGGTGACGATGCCCTGGTTCGGTCTCGATCTGGATTCGCGCTTCTCCAGCACTTCCGACTCGGCATAGATCGTGTCGCCCGCAAAAACCGGCGCAACGAGCCTGATCTTGTCCCAGCCGAGGTTCGCGACCGCCTTCTGCGAGAGATCGCTCACGCTCATACCCGCGACGATCGAGAGCGTGAGGCAGCTATTGACGAGCGGCTTCCCGAATTCGGTCTTCGCGGCATACGCCGCATCGAAATGCAGCGGATGCGTGTTCATGGTGAGCAGCGTGAACCACGTGTTGTCGGCTTCCGTCAGGGTGCGCCCGGGGCGATGCTCGTACACGTCGCCGACCTTGAAATCCTCGAAGTAGCGCCCGAACGACTCGCGATAGCGGTGCGGGCCGACCTGCTTACGTTCGACGGTCATGGCGTTGCCGTAAGGACGCGTGTCGTGGGAGTCATTTGCGAGGCGGGATCGGGAGGGATACGTCAGAGCATAAGAGAGGCGAGTGGGAGAGGCAACACGCGTGCGGCGGCGTGAGGCATCATTAGAGCTACTGTTTACCCCGCCTGCGTTCTGGCCGCGACGCAGCGGACGCGGCAGCGCTTTTCGATAAACTTCGGACTCATGAGAACCATCAAGATCAAACCGGTTTCTGTCGTTCCGCGCCCCAAGTACGACTGCCTCAAGTGCCCGGGCTACTGCTGTAGCTACGCCGAGATCGAGATCACGCAGCGCGATATCGCACGCCTCGCCCGGCACTTCGGAATCGATTTCGACCGCGCGGTCGAGCGCTTCACGAAGTACGACAAGAGCAAGGGCATCTACATGCTGCGGCACCGGAAGGATCACATCTTCGACTCGATGTGCGCCCTCTTCGACCAGGAGAAGCGACGCTGCACGGTGTACGAAGCGCGGCCCGGGGTGTGCCGCAAGTACCCGGATGCGCCACGCTGCGGCTACTACGAATTCCTGAAGTTCGAGCGCGAGCAGCAGGGCGATCCCGAGTTCATCGCGATCACGTAGGGACCTGCCGGTTCCCATACCCCGACGTGGGGTGACGAACGTGTTCTTCGATTCCGCCGGCGTGTCGATCCGATACCTCGAGCGCGGCGAGGGCGAGCCCATCGTGCTCGTCCACAGCTATACAGGAGATCTCGAAAGCCAATGGCGCGCGACAGGCGTGCTGGAGCACCTGGCGCGCCACTATCGCGTCATCGCGTTCGACGCGCGCGGTCACGGCAGGAGCGGCAAGCCGCACGAGCCGCAAGCCTACGGCGCACAGATGGCGTGGGACGTCGTTCGCCTGCTCGACCACCTGCGCCTGGCTCGTGCGCATGTCGTCGGGTACTCGATGGGCGCCCATCTTGTCGCGCTGCTGCTCACGCTCGCGCCGGAGCGCTTCATTACGGCAACGCTCGGCGGCGCCGCCGGACGCCGCAACTGGAGCCGCGACGACGACATTCGTGTGGAACGCGAGGCGCGGGAAATCGAGACTGGATTGCTCGCATCGCAGATCCTGCGCCTTCTTCCGCCGACCGCGCCGGTGCCGAGCGCCGCCGAGCTCAAAGCGCTGTCGGATGCGTTCCTCGACGGTGAGGACCGGCTGGCGCTCGCCGCGATCAGGCGCTCGAACAGCGGGCAGGCGGTGACGTCGGAGCAGCTCGCGCAAGTGCGCGTGCCGGTGCTCGGGCTGGTCGGCAGCGCCGATCCGTATCGCGCGAGCTTCGAGGCGCTGCGCACGGTGATGCCGCGGCTCGAGCTCGTGCTGCTGGAGGGCGCCACCCACTTGTCCGCCCCCGCACATCCCGAATTCGCACCGGCGATCGAAGCTTTTCTTCACCGGCATCCGGGTGCAGGAGGTTCGGCTTGACCGTCTACCACGGCATGGATCGGGCAACGCTCGATGCCGCCTATGACAACACGCTCGCCGTCACCGACAGCGCGCGCATTCTGGCCGATTGGGACCGCCGCAGCGCCGCACTCGCAGCAGCACACCCCGAGCACCTCGATCTGCGTTACGGGCCGCGCGAGCGCAATCGCATCGATTTCTTTTCCTGCGGGCATGCCGCCGCGCCCGTGCTCGTCTTCATCCACGGCGGCTACTGGCAGATGCGCGCGAAGGAGACGTTTCGCTTTCTCGCCGTTGGCCCGCTTGCGCGCGGTGTGCACGTGGCGAACGCCGCCTACACGCTCGCGCCCGACGCGACGCTGGCGGAGATCGTCGAGGAGGTGCGCACCGCGATCACGTGGATTGCCGAAAACGCCTCGCGCTTCGGCGCTGACGCGCGGCGTCTCTACGTCGCCGGCTGGTCGGCCGGCGGCCATCTCACGGCGATGGCGCTCGGTCATCCGGCGGTGAGCGGCGGCATCGCCATCAGCGGCATCTTCGATCTGGAGCCGATCCGGCTCTCGTACCTCAACGAGAAGCTGCGCGTGTCCCAACACGATGTCGAGCCGCTGAGCCCGATCCGCAATATCGCCGCGTCGTCACCGCCGCTCGTCGTCGCGTACGGCACCGGCGAGCTGCCGGAGCTGCAGCGCCAGTCCCGCGAATACGCCAATGCGCGTGCAAAAGCCGGGCTGCCGGGCGAGCTCGCGCCGCTTGCCGGCCACAATCACTTCACGATCCTGGAAGAGCTGGCGAGCCCGGAGGGCGCGCTGACGAGGCTGCTGTTCGAGCTATAGCTCGTCGGCGCGAATCGAGCGCTGTGTCATCCCGTCATTCCCGCGAAGGTGGGAATCCAGAACGTCCTGGATCCGGCCTTCGCCGGGATGACGGCTGGATACAAGGGCGCATACACACTTGTGCACTTCAATCGTGCGCGCAGCGAGCGCACGCACTAGCACGGGGCGCGGCGCTTGCGCGTGCATACGCGTAAGCCCCTGTTCTGGAAGGAGACCACAAGTGGCATAGGCGTTGCTCAAGGGGGTGCGGCGAAAGAGCGGCGGCCCGCCGTTCGAAAACGTCCTCCAAGAAGGAGCGCCCATGCAATCGCGTCGCAAATTCCTGAGCCTCGCCGCGGCTTCTCTCGCGGTTGCCGCCACGTTCGGCGCCAGCGCGCCCGCCCTCGCCCAGCAGCAGAAAGTCATCAAGGTCGGCACGCTCAAGCTGATCCATGGCATCACGCCGTACTTCTACGAGAAGTTCGCACCGCCCGGCTACAAGATCGAGGTGATCCCGTTCGAGAGCCCGACCGACGGCAAAAACGCCGTCATCATCGGCACGGTGGACTTCGGGACCTTCGGGATTGCGTCCGCGACGCTCGGCGCGGCCGCCGGCGAGCCGCTGGTCATCTTCGCCGCCCAGTGCAACCGCGGGATGGCGATCGTCGCCAGCGCCAAATCGAACATCAAGACCGTCAAGGACCTCAAGGGCAAGAAGATCGCGATCTGGCCCGGTTCGACCCAGGAAGTCGTGATCCTCGAGCGCCTCAAGGCCGAAGGCATGACGATCAAGGACGTGCAGCACGTGCGCCTGCCGTTCTCCGACATGGCGCCGGCGCTCGCGCGCGGCGACGTCGACGCGTATGTCGGCGCCGAGCCGGGCCCCGGAATCAGCCTAGCGAACGGCACCGGGCGCATCGTCGAGTACCCCTACACGACCGCGATCGGCTCGCTCAACATGGTCTGGGGTGCGAAGCAGGAGACGATCGACAAGAATCCCGAGCTCGTGAAGATCATGCTCGAGATGCACCGCAAGGCGACCGAGTACGCGATGTCGAACGAAAACGCGAAGGTCGAGATGGCGGTGCAGAAGCTCGGCCAGACGCGCAAATCGATCGAGCTCGCGTCGCCCAACGTCGAGCTCACGTGGAAGATCGACGCGGAGTTCGTCAAGCGCGCGAAGGCCTACGCGCAGCTCATGCACGAGAAGAAGCAGATCCGCGAGCTGCCGAACTTCGATAAGTTCGTCACGACGAAGTTCATGCCGACGACGGTCGCCGCGGCCAAGTAGGCGACAACCCGTGACGCGCGCCTCGGCGGCCGTTGCAGCGATTCCGGCCGAAGAGCCTGTGGACGCCGCGCCGGCCCCACAACCTTCGGCCGCTCCGGCCGCTGCGGCGGTCGTTGCCGTGCCCGCGGCACCGCCGCGCGGCACTGCGGCGCGGCCCGGCGACGCGCGCCGCCGCGCGATGTTCGAGCGCATGCAGGGGATCGTGCTGGGCATCGGCTTCCCGATCGCGCTGGTGATCCTCTGGCACCAGCTCGTCGTCATGTCAGGCACCAAGCTGGTGCCGACGCCGTATCAGGTCGGGCTGATGATGTACGACTTCGCGTTCGGCGGCATCCACGACGACGCGTTCAGCGGCACGATCCTCACGCACCTGCTGATGTCCATGCAGCGCGTCTACGGCGGCTTCGCGCTCGCGGCGCTGCTCGGCATTCCGCTCGGGCTGTTGATCGGCAAGGTCAAGGTCGTGCGGCAGTTGCTCGACCCGACACTTTCGCTGCTGCGGCCGATCCCCGTCACCGCCTGGCTGCCGCTGTCGATGATCTTCTTTGGATTGGGACCGCGCTCCGCGATCTTTCTGGTGTTCCTCGGCGCCTTCTATCCGATCCTGCTCAACACCATCTTCGGCGTGCGCTCGGTCGATCCCAAGCTCTTCGAAGCCGCCGCGATGCTCGGCTGCGACGGCTCGCGCATGTTCCGCCAGGTGGTGCTGCCGGCAGCTACGCCGAGCATCTTCAACGGCCTCAGGCTCGCGCACGGCTTCGCCTGGATCCTGATCGTGGTCGGAGAAATGACCGGCGTCCCCACCGGTCTCGGCTCGGTGATCATGGACGGGCGCACGCTCTCGCGTACCGATCTCGTGATCACCGGGATGATCGTGATCGGCGTCGCCGGATTCCTCACCGACCGCATGATCGTCGCCATCAACAACCGCCTGCTGCGGTGGAGCCCGCAACATCATGGATAGCCGCCGCAGAGACTTTCTCGCCATCCGCGACGTCAACAAGACCTTCCAGATCGGCGACGAGCGCGTGGAAGCCCTGCACCACGTGAATCTCGTCATCAACAAGGGCGAGCTCGTCTGCCTGATCGGCGCATCCGGGTGCGGCAAGTCGACGCTCCTCCGGATCATCGCGGGCTTCGAGCAGCCGAGCACCGGCCACGTCGACATCTACGATCACCCCGTCAGCGGTCCCGGCAGCGATCGCGGCATGGTGTTCCAGGACTACGCGCTGTTCCCGTGGCTCACCGTACGCGAGAACATCGCGTTCGGCCCGAAACAGAAAGGCCTGCCTGCCGCCAAGGTGCGCGAGATCGCGGGCGAGTACCTGAACATGGTCGGCCTGACACCGTTCGCCGATCGCTTCCCCTCACAGCTTTCAGGCGGCATGAAGCAGCGCGTAGCCATCGCGCGCGTGCTCGCGAACGAAGCCAACATCCTCCTCATGGACGAGCCGTTCGGCGCGCTCGATGCGCTCACGCGCGAGCAGCTCCAGGACGAGCTCCTTCAGATCTGGGCGCGCACCGGCGTCACGGTCATCTTCGTGACCCACTCGGTCGAGGAAGCCACACTCCTCGCCGACCGCGTCGTGGTCATGAGTGCCGGTCCCGGTCGCATCGACGCCGACATCAAGGTCGATCTCGAACGCCCCCGCGACGTCTCCTCCGCCGCTTTCAACGAAATCCGCCGCGGCCTCACGCAGCACCTGACGAGTCACGTCAAGCGGCCGACGCTCAAAGCCGCCGCCTGATCGTCATCCCCGCGCAGGCGGGAACCCAGAGTAGCTGTCTCGCGCGGCACCTACACGTGCGCGGATCTCGTGGCGTACGAGTCATAAGGTCGTGACGTGTTTGCTCCCCTGTATTAGGAGACGTTTGCCGCTCAGTAAGTACTTGATAAGATGGCTCGGATCCTGTGAACGGGAACGGATATACAGTGGTTTCGACGCTTTTCATAGCGACGTTTAGGTCGCAAATGCTTTCGAAGACGACGTTTAGGTCGTCTACTTCTTGTTAGGGCGCAAGTGAAATTCTGGCCTCTCGCCATCTCTATCGCCGTTTTGGTCGGGGCTCTCACAAGTCAAATGGCGCTAGATGCCGCCCTTGCCGCCCAGCCGCCACTCACGTGGGACGACATCCCGTTCGTGTTCTTTGGCATGTTCCTCGGCAGCATTTTTGTGGTTGGTATTCAGTTGGCACGAGCGGAACCGAAGCACTCACGTTGGGCGTTGCGCTTCTTTATTCCTGGCGCCGCGTGGTGGACGACATCCGGTATCGGAGCGCTCGTCCTGACGCTCCGTGACGCCGGCGTCACTCCTGTCTCGTTATTGTTCATTTCGGCGGGTAGCGGCATGCTCTTAGGCCTTTGGGTGTGCTGGCAACTGTTTCGGCGCAAGTTTGCCGTTGCGCCCTAACCCCAGTTCGAGCGGACGCGAGGTCGGCGCGGCTATCGCGCGCCTCCCGGCGCCGCTCAACATGTTGTTAGACAACACCAAAACCATTGGGTGAATGGGCGCTGCTCGAGGTATATCCGAACGAACTCGCAGCACGCATCGTCGCGGGTCTGCTTGAAAATGAGGGTGTGCTAACGCATGTGGCACCTAATGGCTTCCTCTTCTGGTGCTGGGGGAGTGCCGCGGTTCTGGTGCCAGCCGATCAATTGCACACGGCGCGTTGGATCCTTGCGCTGCCCCCGCCAACCGATTCAGAGTTGAACTTTCTCGCAATGGGAGAACTCGGTGGCCAGTAGGCTGAGCGTGTTGTCTAACCCCAGTTCGAGCGGACGCGAGGTCGGCGCGGCTATCGCCCGCGCCGCCCGGCGCCGCTCAACATGTTGTTGGGCGTCGGACATATCAGGCCACATCGTGCTCTGCAGCCGCACCGGTTTCTCGGCCCTACCGTCATCGAGGCCTTTTTTCTTTGCCGGCCGCTTCAGGTCACATGCGCCTATTGGTCGATCGTTTGTTGCCCCAGTACATGCTGATGGCTCTCAATAGCAGCGCGAGCGGTAGCTCCAATGTCCGTGGCACGCGCAATTTCCACGTTGCCGGTTACGTCAGCGCCGACATCGGCTGCCGTTGCACCGTACTCGTGAATACAACTGCCTGTGGCAAGGTTTGCGAACGTGTTCGCGACATGCATAGGTCCGCGCCCAACCCCGCGTTCGAGCGGACGCGTTTCAGCGCGCGGCGCGTGCTGAGTTGCGCCGCTCAACGCGATTGTTGGGCGTCGGACATAGGAGGCCACATCGTGCTCCGCAGCCGCATCGGTTCTCGGCCCTACCGTCAGCGAAGCCTTCTTTCTTTGCCGACCACTTCAGGTCACATGCACCTATTGGTCGATCGTCTGTTGCCGCAGTACA
>DASPNJ010000036.1:0-33385 GCA_035626595.1 Burkholderiales bacterium | reverse complement strand
GACTGGGGCATTTCACGCCAGCGCTACTGGGGTTGCCCGATAGCCATCGTCCACTGCCCGAAATGCGGTGACGTCGGCGTGCCGGACGATCAGCTGCCGGTCGTTCTGCCGGAAGACTGCGTGCCCGACGGCAGCGGGAACCCGCTCAACAAGCGGCCGGACTTCGTGAATACGACGTGTCCCAGGTGCGGGAGCGCCGCGCGGCGGGAGACCGACACGATGGACACTTTCGTCGACTCCTCCTGGTACTACATCCGCTATGCGTGCGCGGATAACGACCGCGCGATGGTCGACGAGCGTGTCGATTACTGGCTGCCCGTCGATCAGTACATCGGCGGCATCGAGCACGCGATCCTCCACCTGCTCTACTCGCGCTTCTGGACCAAGGTCATGCGCGATCTCGGCATGGTCAAGCTCGAGGAGCCCTTCACCAACCTGCTCACGCAGGGCATGGTGCTGAACGAAATCTACTTTCGGAAAGCCGATACCGGCCGGCTCGTCTATTACAACCCGGCCGATGTCGATGTCGCGCACGATGACAAGGGCAACCGTACGGGGGCCGTCCTGCGGCAGGACGGGAAAGCGATTGAGTTCGCGGGCATCGGCACGATGTCGAAGTCGAAGAACAACGGCGTCGATCCGCAGGCGTTGATGGAAGAGTACGGCGCGGACATCGCGCGGTTCTTCATGATGTTCACCTCGCCGCCGGAACAGACGCTGGAGTGGTCGGACAGCGGCGTCGAAGGCTCGGCGCGTTTCCTGCGGCGCCTGTGGACGTTCGCCTACGAATTCGCGCAGTCGGACGCGGCGAGCGGCGAGGTGCCGTCAGCGCTCCCGGCGAATCTCGCGTCCGCGCGGCGCGAGATTCACGCCGTGCTCAAGCAGGCGAACTACGACATGACGCGGCACCAGTTCAACACCGTCGCGTCGGCCGCCATGAAGATCCTGAACGCGCTCGAGTCCGCGCACCGCGGCGACGGTGACGCGGCCGCGAAGGCCGCCGTGCTGCGCGAGGGTCTGTCCATCCTCCTGCGGCTGCTCTCGCCGATCACGCCCCACATCTCGCACCACCTGTGGCGCGAGCTCGCGTTCGGCGGGGACATCCTGGACGCACCGTGGCCGGAGCACGAGGCCGCGGCGTTGATCGAAGACGAGATCGAGCTCGTCGTCCAGGTGAACGGTAAAAAGCGCGGCGACGTGCGCGTGCCGCGAGACGCGGACCGCAAAGCGATCGAGACGATCGTCCTCGCCGATCCGCGGGTCGAGAAGTTCGTCAACGGGCAGCAGGTGAAAAAGGTGATCGTGGTGCCGGGAAGGCTCGTGAATGTGGTGGTCTAAGACCCGCGACGGGCCTGGAGGCGTTGCATGCCTGCGCAAGAGATCGCCTGACACGACGGCCGCCGCGTACCTGGGCTGCGTCGCAGTGTGCCTGGCGCTCGCCGCGTGCGGCTTTCAGCTTCGCGGCTCGGCGACGCTGCCGTTCAACACGCTATACGTCGATGCGCCGCGGTCTTCGCCTTTCGCCCTTCAGCTTCGACGCGCGATCGGCTCCGGCAGCACGACGCGGGTCACCAACAACCCGGCGGATGCCGACGCGACGCTGCAGGTGCTGAACGAGTTCCGCGAGCAGGAGATCCTGTCGCTCTCGCCGGGCGGCCGCGCGCGCGAGCTCCAGCTCCGTTACCGCGTGCAGTACCAGGTGTTCGATCGCAAGAAAGCGCAGCTCCTGCCCCCGAGCGAGATCGTGCTGCGGCGCGACTTCTCGGTCAACGACCAGGACCCGCGCGGACAGGAAGGCGAGCAGGAGCTGCTCTATCGCGACATGCAGGCCGACGCCGTGCAGCAGCTCGTGCGGCGCCTTCAGGCCGCCGCGAAGAATCAGCCGAGGACGTAGTCGTAGCGCAGCCCTCCCGCCTGCAGCGCTTCAGGCCCAGCAGCAGCGCAGTAAACTCGGCGCGATGCGCATTTCCACCGAGCAGCTTCCGCAGCACTTGGGCCGGGGCCTGCAGCCGCTGTACACGATCTTCGGCGACGAGGCGCTGCTCGCGCTCGAAGCCGGCGATCGCGTGCGCGCCGCTGCGCGCGCGCAAGGCTACACCGAGCGCGAGGTGCTGGTCGTCGATTCCGGTTTCAAATGGCCGGATCTCGCGTTCGCCGGAAATTCGCAGTCGCTGTTTGCCGCGCGTAAGCTCCTGGAGCTGCGCATCCCGAGCGGCAAGCCTGGAACCGAAGGCAGCGCAGCGCTCCAAAGCTACTGCCGGAAGCTGCCGCCGGACACGATCACGCTCGTGCAGCTTCCCGGCATCGACTGGCGCGCGCAAAAAGCCGGATGGTTCGAAGCGCTCGAAACGGCCGGCGTCGGCGTCGAAGCACGGGTCGTGACGCGTAAGGCGCTGCCGCAATGGCTCGCCGGGCGGCTGAAAGCGCAGAAGCAGGAAGCGGACGTCGCGACGCTGGAGTTCATCGCCGATCGCGTCGAAGGCAATCTGATGGCCGCGCACCAGGAAGTGCAGAAGCTCGCGCTGCTCTTTCCGGCCGGCAGGATATCGTTCGAGCAAACGAAGGACGCGGTGCTCGACGTCGCGCGCTACGACGTCTTCAACCTCGGCGAGGCGATGCTGGAAGGCGACGTGCTGCGTCTCGCGCGCATGGTCGAAGGCCTCAAAGGCGAAGGCGCCGCGCCGCCGCTCGCGCTGTGGTCGCTCACCGACGAAATCCGCGCGATAGGCAAGATCGTCAGCGGCGCCGCCGAGGGAAAACCGGTCTCGATGCTCGTGCGCGAGGCGCGCATACGTGGTCCCGCACACCAACGTCTCATGGAGACGAATTACGCCCGCTACACGATCCCTCAGGTCACCGAGGCGCTGCGTCACGCCGCCGCAATCGACCGCATGATCAAAGGTCTCGTGAAAGGGGACGTCTGGGACGAGCTGCTGCAGCTCGCGTTGCGGTTCGCGAAAGGCAATCCCGGAACCCTGGGCTCGGCAGGGAAGCGCCCGGGCGGCGGCGCCACGCACCCGACGCCGCACGCGCCGCTCTTTTAGCTGCCCTGCCTACCCTGCCGCGCGAGCGGGGCTCGTCAACCGCTCGCCGCATCGCGAGGCGTGGGAGAACTGGCTATCATTCAGTCATGGACGTCCAGACCTATATGCACGGTATCGGACGCGCGGCGCGCGCGGCTTCGCGCGTCGTCGCAAAGGCCGATACGGACGCGAAGAACGCGGCGCTTGCCGCGACGGCCCGCGCGATCGAACGCGCATCCGAAACGCTGCTCTCGGCCAACGCGCGCGACCTCGAAGCAGCGCGCGCGAAGCGGCTCGAGCCTGCGCTCATCGACCGGCTGACGCTCACCGAAAAAAGCATCGCCGCGATGGCGGACGGGCTCGAACAGGTCGCGAAGCTGCCCGATCCGATCGGCGAGATCATCGATCTGCGCTACCGCCCTTCCGGCATCCAGATCGGCCGGATGCGGGTACCGATCGGCGTCATTGGCATCATCTACGAATCGCGCCCCAACGTGACTGCCGATGCCGCGGGGCTGTGTCTGAAATCGGGCAACGCCGCGATTTTGCGCGGCGGCTCCGAAGCGCTGCATTCGAACCAGGCGATCGCCGGGTGCGTCCACGAAGGTCTGAAGGCGGCCGGACTGCCCGAGACGGCGGTGCAGGTGATCGAAACGACCGACCGCGCAGCCGTCGGCGAGCTCGTGACGATGCAGGACTACGTGGACGTGATCGTGCCGCGCGGCGGCAAGGGCCTGATCGAGCGTCTGATGCGCGAATCGCGCGTGCCGATGATCAAGCATCTGCACGGCGTATGCCACGTCTACATCGACGACGCGGCGGATGTCGACAAGGCGCTGCGCGTCGCGGACAACGCCAAGACCCAGCGGCTCGGAACCTGCAACACGATGGAGACGCTGCTCGTCGCGCGCGGCATCGCGCCGCGCGTGCTGCCGCAGCTCGCGAAGATCTACGCCGATAAAGAGATCGAGCTGCGGGGCGACGACGAATCGCGTGCGCTCGTTCCGGGGATGAAGCCGGCGAGCGAAGAGGACTGGTACACCGAGTACCTGGCGGCGATACTCTCGGTGCGCGTCGTGAGCGGGCTCGACGAAGCGATCGACCATATCGCGACATACGGCTCGCAGCATACCGATGGGATCGTGACGGAAGATCTCACGCGCGCCCGGCGTTTTCTGCGCGAAGTCGATTCGAGCTCGGTGATGGTCAACGCTTCCACGCGCTTCGCCGACGGTTACGAGTACGGGCTGGGCGCGGAGATCGGCATCTCGACCGACAAGCTCCACGCCCGCGGCCCGGTCGGACTCGAGGGCCTCACGTCGCTCAAGTGGGTCGTCATCGGCGACGGGCACATCAGAGAGTAGCTCCGGGAGTCACGTCGTCACGTAGGGTGCGCCTCTCGCGCACCGCGGAGAGCCATGAGCAACATCGTCGAAGTGAAAGTCCCCGATATCGGGGACTTCGAAAACATCCCCGTCATCGAGGTGCTGGTCAAGCCGGGCGACGCGATCGGCAAGGAAGACGCGCTCGTCACGCTCGAATCGGACAAGGCGACGATGGACGTGCCCTCGCCCGCGGCAGGTACCGTGCGCGAGTTGAAGGTGAAAGCAGGCGACAAAGTCTCAGAAGGCACGCTGCTGCTCACCCTCGACTCCGAAGCGCAGGGCGAGCCAGCGCCCGAAGCGAAAGCACCGGCGCCTGCGGCTGCGCCCGCGTCCGCACCCTCTCAGCAGGCCAAGGCGCCGCCGAAGCAACCGGCATCGGTGCCACCACCGGCTGCGCCGGCTGCGGCAACACCGGCTTCCTCGATCAAGGCCGACATACACGCTGAGGTCGTCGTGCTCGGCGCAGGCCCCGGCGGCTACACCGCGGCGTTTCGCGCGGCGGACCTCGGCAAGAAGACGGTGCTGATCGAGCGCTATCCGACGCTCGGCGGCGTATGCCTCAACGTGGGCTGCATTCCGTCGAAGGCGCTGCTGCACATCGCGAAGGTCATCACCGAAGCCGAGGAGACGGCCCACGCGGGCGTCGCGTTCGGCAAGCCGAAGATCGATATCACGAAGCTGCGGGACTGGAAGTCCGGCGTGGTGAGCAAGCTCACGAAAGGTCTGGGCGGGCTCGCGAAGCAGCGCAAGGTGCAGGTGGTACAGGGGCGCGGCGAGTTCGCATCGGCGAATACGATACGCGTGGAGACGGCCGACGGCGCGAAGACAGTCGCGTTCGACCATTGCATCATCGCCGCGGGATCGTCGGTCGCGCGCATTCCCGGCTTTCCGTACGACGACAAGCGCATCGTCGATTCGACCGGTGCGCTCGAGCTGCCCGAGATCCCGAAACGGCTGCTGGTGGTCGGCGGCGGCATCATCGGGCTGGAGATGGCGACGGTGTACGACGCGCTCGGAAGCAGGATCACCGTGGTGGAGCTCATGGATTCGCTCATTCCCGGGGCGGACAAAGACGTCGTGCGCGTGCTCGCGAAACGCATCGAGAAGCGCTACGAGAAGATCCTGCTCAAGACGAAGGTGACGAAAATCGAGCCGCAGAAAGACGGCCTCAAGGTCACGTTCGAGGGCTCGAACGCGCCCGAACCGCAGATCTACGATTACATCCTGATGGCAGTCGGCCGCAGACCCAACGGGCGCGAGATCAAGGCCGAGGCGGCGGGGGTCAAGGTCGACGAGCGCGGCTACATCCCGGTGGACAAGCAATTGCGCACGAACGTCGGGCACATCCATGCGATCGGCGACATCTGCGGCGAGCCGATGCTCGCGCACAAGGCGAGCCACGAAGGCAAGATCGCCGCGGAAGTGATTGCCGGGCACAAGGCGTATTTCGACGCGCGCAGCATTCCGTCGGTCGCATATACCGATCCGGAGATCGCCTGGATGGGGCTCACGGAGACGCAGGCGCAGAAGGACGGCATCGCGTACGACAAAGCCGTTTTCCCGTGGGCCGCGAGCGGACGCGCACTCGCCACCGGACGCGACGACGGCATGACGAAGCTGCTCTTCGACAAGGAGACGCGCCGGCTTCTCGGCGCAGCGATGGTCGGCGTCAATGCCGGCGAGCTCATCGCGGAGACCGTGCTCGCGCTGGAGATGGGCGCTGACGCGGGCGATATCGGCCTCACGGTCCATCCGCATCCGACGCTCTCGGAGACGGTGTTCTTCGCCGCCGAGATCGCCGAAGGCAGCATCACCGACCTCTACATGCCCAAGAAATAGATGCAAAACATAGCGATCATCGGCGCCGGCCCCGGCGGATTGCGCCTCTCCGCGCACCTCGGTCTGGCCGGGCAGCGCATCCGGCTGAACGACATCGACGATTCGAAGCTCGCGCCGCTGCGCGCAAGCGGCGGGGTGAACGTGCTGCGCCTCGACGGAACGCCGTGGGGCTTCGCGCGCGTCGAGCGGGCAACGACGAACCTGCGCGAGACGCTCGAAGGCGCCGAGATCATCATCGTCGTGTCCGGCGGCAACACGCACCCGGGCGTCGCGCGCGCGCTCGCGCCGCTGCTCCGCGACGGGCAGCTCGTGCTGCTCATCCAGGGCAATACCGGCGGCACGCTCGTCGTGCGCCGCGAGCTCGACGCGCTCGGCTGCCGCGCTGACGTGACACTCGCGGAGATGGACTGCTATCCCCACGCGATGCGCCGCCCCGAGCCGCTCACGTTCAGGCGCACGACGGACAAGCGCTGGCTCCAGATTGCAGCATTTCCCGCAGCGCGGACCGCCGAAGCGCTCGACCGGTTGAAGCCGCTTTTCCCGCAGATCGTGGCGGCGCCGGACGTGCTGCACACCGGGCTCACCAACATGAACGCGGTGCTGCACGTCGCGAACTGCATCTCGAACGCCGCCCGCATCGAGAGCGGCGGCGGCTACAAGTTCTACGGCGAGGGGGTCACGCGTGCGGTGGCGAATCTGTACGAAGCGGTCGATCAGGACCGGCTGGCGGTTGCGCGTGCGCTTGGCGTCGGCGTGCTCGGCCTCGCTGACTGGTTCGAGCGCGTCTACGGCGTGCGCGAAGCGACGCTCGTGGAGACGATCCGGCGGCTCTCGTACGACGACGACGGCGCGTACGTGGCGAATCGCGCCGCGGGCACGCTCGATCACAAATACGTCACCGAGGATGTGCCGACGGGGCTCGTGCCGATCGCAGCGCTCGGCGCCGCCGCCGGCGTGCGCACGCCGGCGATCGATGCGGTGGTGCGCATCGCGCAATATCAGCTCGGCCGCAGCTTCGATGCGGAGGCGCGCACGCTCGAGCGCCTCGGGCTGGCGGGACTCGACGCCCGCGGCATCGTACGCGTCGCGCGGGAAGGATTCGCACGATGAGGCGGATCTGCGCGGCGGTTTTCGCGGGAGCGGCCGTGCTCGCAGTGCTGTGCGCATCTGCCGGCGCGCAGACGTACCCGAATCGGCCCGTGCGCATGGTGCTCACCTTCGGCGCGCCCGGCGGCGCGCCCGATACGATCGCGCGCACGCTCGGGCCGGAGCTCTCTAAGCTGTGGAGCCAGCAGGTGGTGATCGATCCGCGTCCGGGCGGCGGCGGCATGCTCGCGACCGATATCGTGTCGAAAGCGACGCCCGACGGCTACACGATCATCCTCGTGAGCCCCAGCCACGTCATCAATCCCGCGCTGCACTCCAAGATGCCGTTCGACGCGGTGAAGGACTTCGTCGCGATCACGCAGGTCGCCGAAGTGCCGAACATCCTGACGGTGCATCCGGCGGTTCAGGCGCGCAGCGTGAAGGAGCTCGTCGCGCTCGCGAAAGCGAAGCCGGGTGCGCTCGCGTATGCCTCGTCCGGCGTCGGCTCGTCACAGCACCTCGCCGGCGAGCTCTTTCGCGAGATGGCGGGCATCAACATCGTGCACGTGCCGTACAAGACCGGCGCGGCCGCGAATCTCGATCTGATCGCCGGACGCGTGCAGGTCGGCTTCGCGTCGACGACTTCGGTCCCGCACATCCGCGCGGGCAAGCTGGTCGCGCTCGGCGTCACCAGCGCCAAACGCACCGGCGCGCTGCCGGAGGTTCCGACCGTAAGCGAATCGGGCCTGCCGAAGTACGAAGCCGCCGCGTGGTATGGCGTGCTCGCGCCCGCCCGCACGCCGGTTGCAATCGTGAAGCAGCTTCATGCCGACATTCGCAAGGCCAGCCATGCGCCCGAGCTCGTGCAGATCCAGAAGCAGCTCATGATCGAGCCGACGTTCTCCGCGAGCCCCGCCGAATTCGATGCGTTCCTCGCGCGCGAGCGACGCAAATGGGGCGAAATCGTCAGGAAGTCCGGCGCCAAGATCGATTGAAAACTCTCCAATCGTTGAATGTTCAAGTAAGTGCAAACGGCAACGAATCAGGCGCTTGGAAAATGGGACCTGACCCCAATTTCTTGAAGTCATGAAGTACAAGGACTACTACGCCGCGCTCGGCGTGGAGAAAACCGCCAGCGCCGACGAGATCAAGAAGGCGTACCGCAAGCTCGCGCGCAAGTACCACCCGGACGTCTCCAAGGAAAAGGACGCGAAGGAGAAATTCCAGGAGGTCTCGGAGGCGTACGAGACGCTCAAGGACCCCGAAAAGCGTGCGGCATACGATCAGCTCGGAAGCTACCAGCCGGGCCAGGATTTCCGCCCGCCGCCGGGCTGGGAGCAGCAGTTCAGCCAGGGCGGCTTCACGTTCGACGATGTCGATCTCGCCGATCTCTTCGCGGGCCTCGGCGGCGGGAGAGGCTTTCGTGGGGGCGGCCGCGCGCGTGCCGATATGCCGATTCCCGGCGAGGATTACGAGGTGCAGGCGCGCATCACGCTCGAGCAGGCGTATCGCGGCACGATGCTCGATCTGAATCTCCAGGTGCCCGAATACGACAACCAGGGGCGCGTGCACCGGGTCCCGGTCACCTTCACCGCGCGGATTCCCAAAGGCGTCAGCGACGGCGAGCGCCTGCGGCTGCCCGGCAAAGGCGGCAAAGGGATGAACGGCGGCCGCGACGGCGATCTGTATCTGAACATCAGCATCGCGCCGCACCGCCTCTATCGCGTGAGCGGCCGCGACGTCTATCTCGACGTGCCGCTCGCGCCGTGGGAAGCGGTGCTCGGCGCGACGATCGAGATTCCGACGCTCGGCGGCACCGTGCGCATCAAGGTGAAACCCGGTACGCAGGCCGGCCAGCAGTTGAGGCTCGCGAAGCGCGGTCTGCCGAAACCGGGCGCGGAAGGCGACCTCTACGCGATCGTGCAGATCGCGGTGCCGCCCGACGCGAGCGAACCGGAGCAAGCGCTGTACACGCAACTCTCGCAGGTCTCCACGTTCGACCCACGCCGACATTTCACGACGGATACCGCCGATGCAAGTGGAACTCACTGAAGCCGTCTGGCTCGACGAGCGCGGCTCCGTCACGCTCGTGGAGCTCTCGCAATGCTCGGGGCTCACGCAGGAGGAGCTGCGCGATCTGATGGACCTCGGCGCAATCGAGCCGATCGACGCTGCCGCAACCGAACCGAGCTTCGGCGCGCAGTGCATCGTCGCGGCGCGCACGGCCTGCCGCCTGCGCGACGATTTCGAGCTCGACCCGCAGGGACTCGCGCTCGTGCTCTCGCTTCTCGAGCGCGTGCAGGAGCTCGAGGACGCATTGCAGCGGCTGAACGCGCGCCTGCCCCGCATGCCGCGGTAGGCGCGGTTGGCGGCATAGGGTTTGCAGAAGTCGTGGACGATCACTTCCAGCGACCGAAAGGAACTGCCATGGCGTTCGAAGGCTTACAGCAGAAACTCGGAATGGGCTCGCGCGCATCGGACGTGGACCGCAGGCTCGACGACGCCGTAGCCGACAGCTTTCCCGCGAGCGACCCGGTGCAGCTCGCGCAACCCCACGACCCGTACGAGACCGGCGTGCGTTCGCCGCCGATGTCGATGACGCACTGGATGCTGGTTGGCGGCGGGCTCCTCGCGATCCTCGCGATCATCGCTTTGCGACGGTAACGTCGCCGCGGGTGTGCGCCGGTCTCCCGCGTTATGAGCCCCGCGATTCGACGCCGCACGGTCGCGCGGGCGAAGGCCGCCACAGCGCTGTAGTGGGTTATTTTTGTTGAAATTTCAGCCTTTTCAGGCCCGGGCCGAAGGCGTAGCATAGAGCGCACTCGAAAGAGCGCCGTAAACGGATTTGCAACGCCAGGAATCGGGGGGATTCCTCCAGCGCTGAGCAAACCTCGGCGTACCCGGAGGAACGTTGAAGCCCACCGAGATCCAGAATCCCGACTATTTCCATAAGGTCGTCGATTGTCAGTGGGCGTGTCCCGCCCACACACCCGTACCCGAATACATCCGATTGATCGCGGCAGGCCGCTACAGCGATGCCTACATGGTCAACTGGAAATCGAACGTGTTTCCCGGAATTCTGGGCCGCACGTGCGATCGTCCCTGCGAGCCGGCGTGCCGCAGGGGGCGTGTCGAAGAAGCGAACGCGGAGAAGCCGGAACCCGTCGCGATCTGCCGCCTGAAGCGTGTCGCGGCCGACAACAAGGACGACATTCGCGCGCGTCTGCCGAAGCCGCCGGCGCACAAGAACGGCAAGCGCATCGCGCTGATCGGCGCAGGACCGGCGTCGCTCACCGTCGCACGCGATCTCGCGCCGCTCGGATACGACGTCACGGTGTTCGACGGCGACGCGCGCGCGGGCGGCATGATCCGCACGCAGATCCCGCGTTTTCGTCTGCCGGAGACGGTCATCGACGAGGAGGTCGGATACATCCTCGATCTGGGCGTCAATTTCCGCGCCGGCGAGCGCATCGACAGCCTCAAAGCGCTGCTCGCCGAAAGCTACGACGCGATCTTCGTCGGCAGCGGCGCGCCCCGCGGCCGCGACATCGACATCCCCGGCCGCCAGGAAGGCGCGCCCAACATCCACATCGGCATCGACTGGCTCTCGAGCGTCTCCTTCGGTCACATCGACAAGATCGGCAAGCGCGTGATCGTGCTCGGCGGCGGCAACACCGCGATGGACTGCTGCCGCTCGGCGAAGCGCCTCGGCGGTGAGGACGTCAAGGTGATCGTCCGCTCGGGCTACGAGGAGATGAAAGCCTCGCCGTGGGAAAAAGAAGACGCGACCCACGAAGGCATCCCGATCCTCAACATGCTCGTGCCGAAGTCGTTCAAGATCGAGAACGGCAAGCTCGTCGGCATGATCTTCGAGAAAGTAAAGGCGAGCTACGACGCGAAAGGCCGCCGCAGCCTCACCCCGACCGGCGAGCCCGATCAGCATTTCGAATGCGACGACGTGCTCGTCGCGATCGGCCAGGAGAACGCGTTCCCCTGGATCGAGCGCGACATCGGCATCGAGTTCGACAAGTGGGGCATGCCCGTCGTCGATCAGGTCACGATGCGCTCGACACATCCGAAAGTATTCTTCGGCGGCGATGCGGCGTTCGGCCCCAAGAACATCATCTGGGCGGTCGCGCACGGCCACGACGCCGCGGTGTCGATCGACAAGATGCTCGCCGGCGAGGATATGACCGAGCGCCCGGCGCCCGGCGTCACGCTCATCTCGACCAAGATGGGCATCCACGAGTGGGCGTACGACAACGCGATCTCGCCCGAGCAGCGCTACAAGGTGCCGTGGAAGGACAAGAAGGTCACGCTGCGCGACATCAAGGTCGAGGTCGAGCTCGGGTTCGACGTGAAGACCGCGTATCAGGAGGCGCAGCGCTGCCTCAATTGCGACGTGCAGACGGTATTCACCTCGAAGCTCTGCATCGAATGCGACGCGTGCGTCGACATCTGCCCGATGGACTGCATCACGTTCACCGAGAACGGTGAGGAAGCGGAAGTCCGCACGCGCCTCATGGCGCCTTCGCTGCACCCGCAGACGCAGGACCTCTACGTCGCCGATGGGCTCAAGACCGGCCGCATCATGGCGAAGGACGAGGACGTGTGCCTGCACTGCGGCCTGTGCGCCGAGCGCTGTCCGACCGGCGCGTGGGACATGCAGAAGTTTCTGGTCGAGATGACACACGCGGGACCGGGCTGCCGGAAGCCGCAACGCAAGGCGGCTTGACCGATGGACAACATGAAACGCATCACCGCAACAAACGATTTCGTCGTCAAGTTCGCGAACGTCAACGGCTCCGGCTCGGCGTCGGCGAACGAGCTCTTCGCGCGCTCGATCCTGCGCATGGGCATCCCGGTCTCGCCGCGGAACATCTTCCCGTCGAACATCCAGGGCCTGCCGACCTGGTACGAAGTCCGAGTGAACGAAACCGGCTACCAGGGCCGCCGCGGCGGGGTCGATCTCATGGTCGCGATGAACCCGCAGACCTGGGACAACGATCTGAAGGAGATCGAGCCGGGCGGCTACGTCTTCTACGACAGCTCCAAGCCGCTGCCGAAATCGAAGTTCCGCGACGACGTCAACGTGATCGGCATGCCGTTGACCGAAATCTGCAACACGACCTATACCGACCCGCGCCAGCGCCAGCTCTTCAAGAACATCATCTACGTGGGCGCGCTCTCGGCGCTGCTCGAGATCGATCCCGCCGAAATCGAGAAGCTTTTCTCCGAGCAGTACAAGGGCAAGGAGGCGCTGCTCCAGTCGAACGTGAAAGCGCTGCGCCTCGGCCGCGACTACGCGCTTCAGAACCTGGCGTGTCCGCTCGGCATACGGGTGAAGCGCGCGAACAACGTCGGCAACAAGATCTTCATCGACGGCAACAGCGCGGCGGCACTGGGTGCGGTGTACGGCGGCGCAAGCGTGTGCGCGTGGTATCCGATCACACCGTCGTCTTCGCTCGCGGAAGCGTTCATCAAGTACTGCCAGAAGCTCCGCGTGGATCCGGCCACGGGAAAGAATAAGTTCGCGATCATCCAGGGCGAGGACGAGCTATCGTCGGTCGGCATCGCGATCGGCGCCGGCTGGAACGGCGCGCGCGCGTTCACCGCGACCTCCGGCCCCGGCATCTCGCTCATGACCGAGTTCATCGGGCTCGCCTATTTCGCCGAGATCCCGGTGGTGCTGATCGACGTGCAGCGCGGCGGTCCCTCGACCGGCATGCCGACGCGCACGCAGCAATCGGATCTCCTCTCGTGCGCATACGCCTCGCACGGGGACACCAAGCACGTGCTGCTCTTCCCGGAAGATCCGACCGAGTGCTTCGAGTTCAGCGCGCAGGCATTCGATCTCGCGGAGCGGCTGCAGACGCCGGTGTTCGTGATGACCGATCTCGACATCGGCATGAACACGCGCCTGTGCGAGCCGTTCAAATGGGACGATACCAAGGCTTACGACCGCGGCAAGGTGATGACTTACGAGGAGCTCGAAGCGGGCCGTGACTTCGGCCGCTACCTCGACGTGGACGGCGACGGCATTCCGTATCGCACCTACCCCGGCACCCATCCGACGAAAGGCGCTTACTTCACGCGCGGCACGACCAAGGACCGCTACGCCCGCTACAGCGAGACCGGCCCCGACTACGTCGACAACGTGCAGCGGCTGCTCCGCAAGTTCGAGACGGCGAAGACGCTGGTGCCGAAGCCGCTGCTGTATCCGGCGGAGAAGCCCGCCCGATTCGGCGCGATCTTCTACGGCTCGACCAGCCCTTCGATGCAGGAAGCGCTCAACGTGCTCGCCGAGCGCGGCATCCACGTGAACGCGCTGCGCGTGCGCGGCTTCCCGTTCCAGGAAGAGATCAATGACTTCGTCGCATCCCACCCGTGGGTGTTCGTCATCGAGCAGAACCGCGATGCGCAGTTGAAGACGATGCTGGTGAACGAAGCCAAGGTCAATCCGTCGCGCCTGATTTCGATCCTGCACTACGACGGCACGCCAATCACCGCGCGCTTCATCGTCGACCAGATTTCGCAGCACGCGTCCGCACGGTCCGTCGTGCCGCTCAAGAGAGTGTCGTAAAAATATGACCTACCTCGCCAAACCCCGGCTTCACCACCCCACCCTCGCGAAAAACCAGGTCGGCTACACGCGCCGCGACTACGAAGGCAAGATCTCGACGCTGTGCGCGGGCTGCGGCCACGATTCCATCAGCGCCGCGATCGTGCAGGCGTGCTGGGAGCTCGACATCGAGCCGCACCGCGTCGCCAAGCTCTCCGGCATCGGCTGCTCGTCGAAGACGCCCGACTACTTCCTCGGCAACTCGCATGGCTTCAACAGCGTGCACGGCCGCATGCCGTCGGTGCTGACCGGCGCGAATCTGGCCAACCGCGATCTTCTGTACATGGGGGTCTCGGGCGACGGCGACTCCGCCTCCATCGGGATCGGCCAGTTCGTCCACGCCATCCGGCGCGGCGTGAACATGGTCTACATCACCGAGAACAACGGCGTGTACGGCCTCACGAAGGGCCAGTTCTCGGCGACCGCCGACAAGGGCTCGAAGTCGAAGCGCGGCATCGCGAACATGGACGAGCCGCTCGATCTCGTCGGCATGGCGCTGCTGCTCGGCGCGAGCTACGTCGGCCGCAGCTTCTCCGGCGACAAGGCGCAACTCGTGCCGCTCATCAAGGGCGCGATCGAGCACAAGGGGGCGGCGTTCATCGACGTCATCTCGCCGTGTGTCGCATTCAACAATCACCCGGGCTCGACCAAGAGCTACGAATACGTGCGCCAGCACAACGAAGCGGTCAACCGGCTCGACTTCATCGAGGGCCGTGAGGAGATCACCGCGGACTACGCCGCGGGTGCAGTGGTCGACGTGGTGCAGCACGACGGCTCACGTCTGCGCCTGCGCAAGCTCGCCGAAGACTACGATCCCACCGACCGCATCCAGGCGATGAACTACCTCCAGCAGCGCGCGGCAGCCGGCGAAGTGGTCACCGGTCTGCTGTACGTCGATCCCGACGCCGAGGACCTGCACCGGCACCTCAATACGGTCGACGCCCCGCTCAACCAGCTCGGCGACCGCGAGCTCTGCCCGGGCGCCGTGGCACTCGAACGCATCAACGCGAGCCTCCGGTAGGGCGGCGCTCCTGCGTAACGACCGTTCGTGGTGAGCTCGTCGAACCACGAACGGCGCTGCCCTCGATTCACGGAAAGAGCCTTCCGTCGCTCTCCGTTACCTCTGTTCCTTCCGGCTCGTTTACACTCGCCGGCATAACAAGCTCGTCGAACAACGCTCAGCGCTGAACACCGTCCGGCGCTCACCGGACGCCGTTATCAAGGAGGGCACATGCCGCAACTCAACATCAACGGCAGGAACCATGACGTGCAGGCCGAGCCCGGCACGCCGCTACTCTGGGTCATTCGCGAACAGGTCGGCCTGACCGGCACCAAATTCGGCTGCGGCGTCGCGCAATGCGGCGCGTGCTCGGTTCATCTCAACGGCGAGGTCGTGCGCTCGTGCGTGACGCCGCTCTCGAGCGTTAAGCCCGGCGATCGCATCGTGACGATCGAGGGCCTGTCGCCGACGAGCTCCCACCCGGTGCAGAAGGCATGGGCCGAGCTCGACGTGCCGCAGTGCGGCTACTGTCAGTCCGGACAGATCATGGCCGCGGCGGCGCTGCTCGCGAAGAACAAGAACCCGAGCGATCGCGATATCGACCAGGCCATGACCAACATCTGCCGCTGCGGCACCTACCAGCGCATCCGCGCGGCCGTGCACCAGGCCGCGAAAGCCAAGGCGTAAGGGGGACACATGAAAAACACGCGCCAGATCAGCAATCCGTCCCGCCGCAAGTTCATTCTTTCTTCCGCCGCTGCCGGCGGCGGTCTCGCGATCGGCATGCGCCTTCCGCTCGCGCCGGAAGCGCGCGCCGCGGCCGCCTCGACCGCC
Source organism: Burkholderiales bacterium (assembly GCA_035626595.1). Taxonomy (GTDB): domain Bacteria; phylum Pseudomonadota; class Gammaproteobacteria; order Burkholderiales; family SG8-41; genus JAQGMV01. Next base: position 17,596 of record DASPNJ010000036.1, on the reverse strand, counting down.
GGCACCGAAGTCAATCACTGGGTGGTGGTCAAACCGGACGACAGCGTCGTCATCCGCATCGCGCGCGCCGAGATGGGCCAGGGCACGCACACCGGTCTCGCGCAGCTCGTGGCCGAAGAGCTCGAATGCGACTGGAAAAAAGTCGCGATCGAACCGATCACCGCAGGACAGAACCTCGCGCGGAAGCGCGTCTGGGGGGACATGTCCACGGGCGGCAGCCGCGGCATCCGCGGCTCGCAGAGCTACCTGCTGCGCAGCGGCGCCGCGGCGCGCATGATGCTCGTGCAGGCCGCAGCAGACGAATGGAAAGTACCGGCGAGCGAGCTGACCGTCGCGAACGGCGTGATCACGCACGCCGCGTCGAATCGCTCGACGACCTACGGCAAAGTCGCCACTGCGGCTGCGAAGCTGCCCGCGCCGGATCTGAAATCCATCAAGCTGCGCGATCCGCGGCAATGGAAGATCGCGGGCAAGCCGTTGAAGCGCCTCGACACGCTGCCGAAAGTGAACGGCTCGCAGATGTACGCGATCGACGTGAAGCTGCCCGGCATGCTGAACGCTGCGATCAAGCAGTGTCCGGTGAACGGCGGCAAGCTCGTCTCGTTTGACGAAGCGAAGATCGCCAAGATGCCGGGCGTGAAGCGCGCGGTGAAAGTAGGCGACAACGCCGTCGCCGTCGTAGCCGATACCTGGTGGCACGCGAAGACGGCGCTCGAAGCGTTGCCGATCGTGTGGAACGAAGGCGAAGGCGCGAAAGCATCGACCGCGACGATCGCCGCACATCTGAAGGCGGGTCTCACTTCCGACGACGCCTACGCGGACATCAACGACGGCGACGCGATCAAGGCCTACGCATCGGCCGCGAAGAAGATCGAGGCGGTGTATTCCACGCCGTTTCTCTCGCACGCGTGCATGGAGCCGATGAATGCGACGGTGCGCTACACGCCGGAGCGCGCCGAAGTCTGGGTGCCGACCCAGAACGCCGAAGCGTCACTCGCGGCGCTCTCCAGCGTTTCGGGTCTACCGCTCGCGCAGTGCGAAGCGTATCCGCAGACGCTCGGCGGCGGTTTCGGCCGCCGCGGCGGCACGCAGGATTACGTGCGGCAGGCGACGGCGGTCGCGAAGGAGTTTTCCGGCACCCCGGTCAAGCTCATCTGGAGCCGCGAAGAAGATCAGGCGCATGACTTCTACCGTCCGATCTCGCAGTGCCTGCTTCAGGGCGGGCTCGACGAGCAGGGCAATCTCACGTCGCTGCGCATACGCGTGTCGGGACAGTCGATCAACGCCTATCTCGCGCCTCACAACATCAAGGACGGCAAGGACCGGCGCCAGCTCCAGGGCCTGTGGAAGACGCTCGATGGCGACGCGCAGATCGGCTACACCGTGCCGAACCTCCGCACCGAGTACGCCATGCGCAACACCCACATCCCGGTCGGCCCGTGGCGGGGCGTCAACACCAACCAGAACGGCGTGTACCTCGAGTGCTTCATCGAGGAGTGCGCGCGTGCCGCCGGCAAGGACTCGGTCGAATTCCGGCGTGCGCTCATGAAGAACCATCCCAAGCACCTCGGTGTGCTCGACGCCGTGGCGGAAAAGGCGGGCTGGGGCAAGCCGCTGCCCAAAGGCGTGTATCGCGGCGTCGCGCAGTTCATGGGCTACGGGAGCTACTCGGCGGCGGTCGCCGAAGTCTCGATGCAGGGCGGGAAGGTGCGCGTGCACCGCATGGTGCTCGCACTCAACTGCGGTCACGCCGTCAATCCGGACCAGATCGCGGCGCAGGTGGAGGGCTCGGTCGCGTACGGCTTGAGCGCGGCGTTCTATGGCGAGCTGAACGTGGACAAGGGCCGCATCGTCGAGACGAACTTCCACAACTATCCGATCATGCGGCTCGCGGAGTTTCCGAAAGTCGAGACGGTCCTCGTGCCGACTTACGACTTCTGGGGCGGCGTCGGCGAGCCTACGATCTGCGTGGTGTCGCCGTCGGTCATGAACGCGATCTATGCGGCGACCGGCAAACCGGTGCGGAGCCTGCCGCTCAAGAACCTGAACCTCGTTTAGCCGCCCCTCACCCTACCCCTCTCCCCGCGTGCGGGGAGAGGGGTTATCTGCGGACACCCGGCGATTCGATCGGGAGGCCGTACGCACGCCAGGCGAGAAAGAGCTCCAGCTCGACGAGCTCGCGCGCGCCGTACTCGGGCATCTCCGCGCGCAGGCCCGAGTAGCACGCGCGCAGCCGCCGCTGGAGCGAGCCGAAAGTCTGCCACTCGAGCCGATAGCCCGGCCATCCGGTCGGATGACCCTGGCTTACCTTTTCGTTATAGAGCGTGCGGCCCCAGTTGCGGTCGTGGCAATGCGCGCAGGAGAGGTTCATCTGCCCGAGCCTGCGGTAATAACGCTCACGACCGCGCTCGAAATCGCGCGCATTGTGTATGTCGATGGAGACCGCCATCGGCATGCCGCGCGACTGGTGCGTCACGTACGCGGACAGCGACAGCAGCGCGTCGGATTCCAGCGGCAGCGGCTCTGCGCGCTGATGGCGCGCCCGGCAGATGTTGACGCGATCGGACAGATTCACGAGCCGCGCCGCGCCGGGATCGCTGCGTGGATAGCGCGTCGCGACGCCTTTCATGCTCTTCGACGCGTCCGCGTGGCAGTCGGCACAGGCTTTCGCCGCAGCGTGCGGCGGCTCGCGCCACAGCCGCTCGCCGCGCGTCACCCACAGCATGCCGGGATTCTCGAAGGCGTCCGCCTGCATCGCGCGCACATCGGCGCTGACGAACTCGCTGCCCTGTTTGAGCTCGCCGCGGGCAATCGGCCGCTCGGCTGCGTCAGCGACCGAAGCCATCACGCACACCATTGCGACCGCGAGTCCGAGCCTCATGCCGGGCGCGTGACGGCCGCGCGCGAGGCGAACAATACGAACGCGGCAACGGCAAACGCCGCACCGGCGAAAAACGTTACCGGTGCGCCGAACGCATCCCATAGCGCGCCCGCAACGACGCTCGCGACGAGCATCGCGACGCCGCTCGCGAGATAGAACACCCCGAACGCCGTGCCGCGCAGTTCTCCCGGCGCGTTGGCGGCGATCAGCGCGGCGAGCACGCCTTGTGTCATACCCATGTGCAGGCCCCACAGCGCGACGCCGACACCCGTCGCGGCGAGCCCGGGCGACATCGCGAGCACGATATCCGCGCCGACCAGCACGGCCAGACCGGCCGCGAGCAGCGCCATCGGCGCCACGCGATCCGCGAGCCGGCCCATGGGATATGCGGTCGCGGCGAATACGAGATTCATCAGAACGAGCACGAGCGGCGCATACGCGTCCGGCAGTCCCTGCTGCTGGGCACGCAGCAGCAGAAACGCTTCGCTGAATCGCGCCAGCGTGAAGACGGCGCCCGCGAGCACCGCCCACCAGTACGCGACAGGCAGCGTCTTCACGACTTCCAGTCTGAGCGGCGGCCGCACGGCGACGCCGCCCTGCGCGCGCTCGGCCTCACGGATGCCGAACGCGAGCAGCGCAACCGACGCGACGCCCGGAATCACGGCGACCCAGAACACCGAGCGGAAATCCCCGGCGAAAGCGAGCATGAGCGCGATCGCCAGCAACGGTCCGAGGAACGCGCCGATGGTATCGAGCGACTGGCGTAGCCCATAGGCCGCGCCGCGAATCTCCGCCGGCGTGAGATCCGCGATCAGCGCATCGCGGGGCGCGCCGCGTATGCCCTTGCCGATGCGGTCCATGAAACGCGCGACGAACACCCAGTGGACACTCACCGCGAGCGCGAAGAGCGGCTTCGACAGCGCGCCGAGGCCGTAGCCCGCCACCGCCAGCGGTTTGCGCCGGCCGATGTAATCGCTGAGCGCGCCGGAGAACACGCGCACGATGAGCGCTGTCGCTTCCGCGACGCCTTCGACGATACCCACCGCGAACGCCGACGCGCCGAGGCCTGTCACCATGAACACCGGTAGCAGGCTGTGGATCATCTCGGACGAGACGTCCATCAGCAGGCTCACGAAGCCGAGGATCCAGACGCCGCCGGGAATGCGCGCGGTCGTGCGCGCCTGCGCGGTCATGCGCGGTGCCGCGCGCGCGCCGCGCTCATCTCACGTAACGACGGTGATCGTCGCGCGTTCGCTGCCGCGCTCGCCGGCGTCGTCGACCCACTCGAACACGAGCTCTCCCGTCGCCTCCGCCCGCATGAAGAACTGCAGGTAGGGATTCGCGGCGATGCCGGAGCCCAGCTCCGCGCGGAACACCTCTGCGCCGTTGTAGCGGCAGACGAGCGAATTGATCACGTTCTTCGGAATCGGCCGGCCCATCACGTCGAAGCGGAAGCCGGTCTCCATCGGATGCTGGATCGCGAGCCGCACCTGCACGAGCTCGCCGCGCTTTACTTCCGGCGGCACTTGTATGCGCGCTACCGCCATGTCGCGGCTCTGGAAAGCAAGCTCATCGTCACGTCGCGTCCAGACAGGCGGTCTCGGTCACTTCGACCTCGGCCGAGCCGGACCACCACGAGCCGTCGGACGCCTGCGCCAGCACGACCAGGCGCTGCGTGCCGTTCAGGCGCACGCGCGTCGAGATCTCCGCACGGCCGCAATGCGGATTGAGATGGAACGCCGCGATGTGCGGCCGCGGATTGCGGCCCGAGAGGATGTGAATCGTCTTCACGTAATCGCGCTCGGTCATCGCGCTCTCGACGCGCACTTTCAACGGTACCGAATGCCCGTTGTCGGCGAGGCGGGGAATCTCGAGCGTGACGCGGCCGGGCTGCACGCTCGCATCGCCGGTCAACTTCGCGATCAGCGGCTCCAGCGGCTGGGCCGCGAGCTGAGCGCCGGCGACGCGCACGTGCGCCGCCACCACGCCCGCTGCGGCGGCGGCCAGGAAACGTCGTCTCGAGCAGCGTGCCATGTTCAGTTCAGCGTCCGGAGGTACGCGATCACGTCTTCGATCTCCTGCGCGGTCAGGATCGGTCTGCCGCGGTAGCCCTGTGCGACCTCGTTCAGGCTCCCGGTTCGATAATACGCCGGCATCGCCGCCTCGCGGTTTGCGAGCGTCGGATCGACGATCCGCAACCGCATCTGTCCGGCGCTCAGCCGCTTCGCAATACCGGCAAGCGGCGGGCCGACGTTACCCATGAAGCGCAACCCGGGTTCCGGGAGCGCGTGGCAGAAGAGGCAGTTCGCCTCGCGGCCGGTGACGATCTCGCGGCCGCGGCGTGCGTCGCCGGGCGCTTTCGTGAGCGGCTCCGGAATCGTATCGTTTTCGACGCGGGGGACTGTCACCATTTCCGCGGCTGGGAAATGGGCACTGTCACCGCTTTGCAGGCTGTTGGGCTGCGCTGGATGCTGCGGCGCCCCGCATGCCGCAATGCCTGCACACGCGAGAACTGCGCCGAGCGCGCGCGGGAGAGCCCCGGTCATGATGCTAGAGCCAGTACTCCCACAGCCGCGCCGCCCATTCCCGGGTGCGCTCCGACAGGGGACGCCGCTCCCATGCGTCGCGGTCGATCGGCACCGAGCGCGCGAGATCGCGCTCGAACAACGCCTCCATCTCCTGCCCGAACTTCCAGCCCATGATGACCGCGTTCAGCTCCTGATTGTGCAGGAAGCTGCGCCAGTCGAGATTGCTCGAGCCCACGGTGGACCACACGCCGTCGATCACGATCGTCTTCGCGTGCAGCAGCGCCTCCTGACGCTCGTAGATCTTCACGCCTGCCGTCAGCAGCTCTGAATAGTGCGCGCGGCCCGCATGGAATACCGCCCAGAAGTCGGTATACGAAGGCAGCAGCAGCTTCACGTCCACCCCGCGCGCGGCCGCCGCCTTCAGCGCCTCGATCGTCTGCGCGTCGGGTACGAAATAGGCCATCGTGATGTGAATCGAGGCTTGCGCGTACGCGATCGCGGAGAGCACCGATACGTAGATCGCCGGCCCGCTGTCGCCGGGACCGCTCGCGATGATGCGCACCGGGTGATCGCCCGCGCGCGCCAGCGCCGGAAACCAGTCTTTCTGCGGCAGCGCCGGACCTTTCTGGCTCGCCCACGTGTCGAGGAAAATCCGCTGGAGCTGCGCCACCCCGGGGCCTTCGATGCGTACGTTGGTATCGCGCCAGCCGACCGAGCGCGGCCCGCGCGAGCCGGATGCGCGCACCCCATCGCGCGAGGCGCGTGCGGCCCTGCGGGACGACGGCGAAGACCCGCTCGAGTACACGTCGCTGATGTTGATGCCGCCGGTAAATGCAATGCGGCCATCGACGATCACGGCCTTGCGGTGATTGCGGTTGTTGAGTCGCCACGGGCTGCGCGCCCGTAACGGATTCACCGGGTTGTACTCGACCACACGCACGCCGCCGTCGCGCAGGCGCTTGAAGTAGGCGGGCGCGGTATCGATGCAGCCGACGCTGTCGTACATCAGGTTCACCGCGACACCCTGCGCGGCTTTCTGGAGCAGCAGCTCCGCGAACTTGTGGCCGACTTCGTCGTCCTCGATGATGTAGAACTCGACGTTCACATGGTCGCGGGCGTCCGCGATCGCCTGAAAGAGCGCGCGATAAAACGACGGCCCGTCCACCAGCAGCGACGCCGCGTTGCCGAGCGTGAGCGGCGCACCCGAGACCGCCTCCTCGATCGCGACGTGGCGGGCAAGAACATCCGAGCCCTTGCCGAGCCGCTCGAGAACGCGCTGAGCGCGCTCCGGCGGAAGCGTGCCGCGCGCGCCGACGAGCGTCGCCGTCGTACCCTCGGCCTGAGGCCGCACCCACGGGTGGACCTCCGGCAGCGTCGCACAGCCGGCGAGGCATGCCGCGGCCGCTATGGCGATTGCGAACCGCATTCAATCGTCAGTGCCGCGCGGTCGAAGGGTCGAAAAACATCCCCATCCTACCTTCCCCCTGAGGGGGAAGGGGATACCCGCCTTCGCGGGAATGACGCCCATCAGCGCTTAACTTTTCTTGGGCACTCGCCAGAGATACACGGTCGAGCTGCCGACGCTCACTTTCTGCTCGGGCGCCCAGTCGCCCATGTCGAAGGCGTGCGAGACGATGCGGGTGCCGGGCTTGAGCTCCTTCAGGAGCTTGGGCTTCAGCTTCTCATTGAGCCGCGGCAGCAGGTAGAGCGTGACCACGGTCGCTTCGCTGATGTCCGCTTCGAACAGATCGTTCTCGATGAAGCGCGCCTTGTCCGTCACCTTCTCGGCTTGCGCGCGGGCATTCGCTTCCTTGATGCGCTGCGGATCGATGTCGATCCCGACGGCGCGTGCGCCCTTCTTGGCGGCGGCCACCACGATGCGCCCGTCGCCGCAACCGAGGTCGTAGACGACGTCCTTCGGCGTCACCTTCGCGACCTCCAGCATCTTGTTGATGACCTCCTCGGGCGTAGGCACGAACACGACGTCCGGGTTGCGACGCGTTGGTGCGCTCGTGGCCTGCGCGAGGATCGTCCGCGCATTCTCGTTCGCGCGGGCAATACCGGCCGCGCCCAACGCGGCAAGCGCGCTGATGAATTGTCTGCGATGCATAGGGGAAAGCTCCTGGATGAGTGCGGCGGGAAGCTTAACTGAAAACAGGGACGGACAGCTTTTTCACTATGAGAAACAGTGTGCGTCGCCGTTTCACGGGACGCGGACGGCGTTCATGCGCGCGAGCAGCACCTGCGTGCGGCGCTGGAGGTATGGGGTGCTTTCGCCCCGGCCGTAGCGGCGCGGGCTCGGAACCATCGCGGCAAGCCGCGCCGCCTGTTCCGGCGTGAGCGCCGCGGCGGTCGTGCCGAAGTGATAGCGCGCGGCCGCCTCGGCACCGAACACGCCGTCGCCCCATTCGATCACGTTCAGGTACAGCTCCAGGATGCGGCGCTTGTCCATGATGAGCTCGATCATCACGGTAATCGCAGCCTCCTGGGCCTTGCGCCACCACGCGCGCTCTCCGGTGAGGAACAGGTTCTTCGCGAGCTGCTGGGTGATGGTCGAGCCCCCGGCGACGACTTCGCCCTCGCGCAGGTTCTTCTCGTACGCCTTGCGAATGCCCTCCCAATCGAAGCCGTCGTGCTGCATGAAGCGCGCATCCTCGGCGGCGACGACCGCGCGTTTGAGGTAGGGAGAGATCGAACGATACGGCACCCACTGGTAATAGGCCCTGGCAGACGGCCGTTCCTCCTGCATGCGCTCGACGCGCGTGCGCATGAAGGCGGTCGATTCCGGCTCGTACACCGACCAGTACCAGACGCAGGCGAAGAACCAGAACTGGACGAGCGTGAGCGTGATGAGCGCGAGCAGCACGGCGCGCCAGGCGACGCGCCAGAGGAACCTCACGAGCGACCGGCGCGCAAAGCGGCGATCACGCCGCGGGTCTGCGGGCGCACGCCGCGCCACACGAAGAACGATTCCGCGGCCTGCTCCACGAGCATCCCGAGACCGTCCGCGCACTCGGCGCCTGCGCGTGCGGCGAGCGTCATGAACGGCGTCGTGCGGCCATACAGCATCTCGTAGCCGAGCGCGCCCTCGGCAAAGACGCTGCCGGGAAGCGCCGGCATGTCTCCGGCGAGACCGGCGGAGGTCGCGTTGATGACGACGTCGAATGCACGGCCGCCGAGCGCGTCGTAGCCGGCAGGTGCGAGAAGCGCGGCCGCCCGCCCGTACACGCGGCGGAAGTGCTCGCACAACTCGACCGCCTTCGACACCGTACGATTCGCGACGACGAGCGCCGCCGGCCCTGCGTCGAGCAGCGGGCCGCACACGCCGTAGGACGCGCCGCCGGCACCCATCAGCAGAATGCGCTTGCCCGAAAGCGCGCAGCCGAGGTTCACCGCGAGATCTCGCACGAGACCGACGCCGTCGGTGTTGTCGCCCCGGATCGCGTCCGGCTCCAGCACGAGCGTATTGACCGCCCGCGCATGCTGCGCGCGCTCGCTGTGGACGCTGCACAGCGCGAATGCGCGATGCTTGAACGGCAGCGTCACGTTCATTCCGCGTCCGCCTGCGGCGCGGAAACGCTCGACGACGCGTTCGAAGTCGTCGAGCGCCGAGAACACCGCCTCGTACGCGATGTCCTGGCCGGTGTCGCGGGCGAACCGCGCGTGGATGAGCGGCGACTTGCTGTGAGCGACCGGGTTGCCGATGACGGCGTAGCGATCGGTCATACGGCTACTCGGAAACGAAGCGGTCGCCCGTGGTGAACGTCCAGGTGCGCGTGATGTGCAGGATATCGACGTCCTTGGCGATATCCGGTGGAAACGGCGCGAACGGCGCCGAGAGCTCGACGATGCGACGCGCGCCGTCGTCGAGCACCTTGTGGCCGGACGAACGGTTGATGCTCACCTCTTCCACCGAGCCGTCGGAGCGTATCGCGACGGTTACGAGAAGGCGTCCGTGCAGCCGCTGATCGCGCGCGCCCTGGGGATAGTTGAGATCGCCGACGCGCTCGATCTTCTGGCGCCAATCCTCGACGTAGCGCGCGAAACGCGTCTCCTGCGTGCGCGAGCCGATGAAGCGCCGCCGCGGCCGCTCCTGGTAAGCCTGCCAGTCCCGCGAGATCTTCGCCTCGAGCCGCGCCAGCTCCAGGCTGCGCTGCATGATGTCGGCCGCGCTCGGCTGCGGTTTGACCTCCGCTTCCGCGGTCGGCGCAGGCTTGACCGGCTCCGCCGTCTCGATCGGCGCTTTCGCCTGCTGCTGCGTCATCACCTGCCGCGCCTCCCGCTCGAGCTGCTCGACCCGCCGCAGCGCGAGCTTCACGTCGGCATCGGTCTTCTGCTCGGGCACTGCCGGCAGCGGGGTCGATGCACGGCGCTTTTCGTCGGTGTTGCCGCCGCCGTCCAGGTTCACCTGCGCCTGCGCGTCGGCGACGACCGGTTTCGTAGTCGACTTCGCGTTGACGAGCACCACCTCGAGCGACTGGTTCGGGATCTCCGGCTTGGGCTTGGCCGGCAGCGTGAACCCGACGCCGAAGATCACCGCAAGGTGCAACAGGAATGACGCGATGAGCGCGGTGCGCATGCGCTCCGTCATCTCGAATGCGCCGGTGGGACGGTCGCGCCCGCCGAAGCGCCGCTCGAGCCGTGCCACGCGCGCTTCGAGGTTGGCGACCGCGGCCCGCCACCGCGTGTGGCGCCCATGACGCGCGCGACGCGGCAGAAAAACCACTCTGGATGAACGCTTTAGCGCCATCCGCTCATTGTACCGTGCCGATCGCCTCCTCCCGCACCACGGCCTCGAACTCCGCGTGGAACGTGAGATCGAGGAGGTCGATTTTCGACAGCGACAGGCGCACGCGCGCGCCCGACTCCACGCGCGGCAGCGACGGCACGCGCGCAACGAGCGGCACCGCGTCGAAGCGGCACAGGTTCTCGCGCAGCACGGTCGCTTCGACTGTACCGATGCCCTCCTGAAGGAACCAGCGCAGACACCAGTAGCGTTCCATGGCGCGCTGAAAGTCGTTGTAGACGTCGTACGCCGACTCGAACTCGCGCATGACCGCGGGCAGGCGCTCGTCCTTCGGCCCGTACACCGCGGCCTCGCCGCGCGCGAGCGCGATGAGCTGCCGCTGATTCACGAGATCCACGTAGCGGCGCAGCGGCGAGCTCGCCCATGCGTATTGCTCGACGCCGAGACCGGCGTGCTCGGAGGGCACGGTGCTCATTCTCACCTTGCCTGCGCTCTGCACGCGATAGATGGCCGCCCTGCCGCTCGTCGAGAGCTCGCGTCCCCAGGTGCTGTTCACCAAGATCATGAGCTCCGAGACGATCTTGTCGATCGGGGTGCCGCGGCGGCGGGGCAGGATCTGCACGCGGTCGTTCTCGATGCGAAAGACGTATTCCGGCCGCTGCTCGCCTTCGGGCGCGTCGCCGCGGCGCGCGAGCTCCAGATGACGCACCCATCGCCACAGCCGCGAGAGCGGTGCGGCGTAAGCATGATCGACCGCGCCCGACGCGATGTTGTCCTCGGTGAACGCAGGCTCCAGCGCGTCGTGCCGCAGGTTCTCGGCGATGCGCACGCGCTCGACGCGCGTTTCCTGTCCGGCGACTTCGTGCGCGGGCGTCAGCTCGACGTAATGCGACAGCGCGGGGCATTCGCGACCCGCGGTGAGCGTGTAACGCCCGATCAACTCCGGGGGCAGCATCGTGATCTTGCCGCCGGGGAAATAAACCGTGGAGAGCCGCGCGCGCGCCGCCTGATCGAGCTCGGATTCCGCCGGAATGCCGAGCGCGGGCGCGGCGATGTGAATGCCGATGCGCGTGTTGCCGTTTTCGAGCACCGTCACGGAAAAAGCATCGTCGATCTCGGTGGTAGAGACGTCGTCGATGCTGAACGCGGCGACAGCGGCAAGCGGAAGGTCCTCGGGCGGCGTGCTCTCGACCGGCACGTTGAAGCCGACGCCGCGCGGGAAGTGCTCGAACAGGAAACGATTCAAGTGGTAGTCATGCGTCGAAGGAAGCCCGCCGCAACGTTCGATCACGCGCGCTGCAGTGAGCTTCAGCGCTGCGCTCGCCTCCTCGAGCGCTTTCCATTCCACGCTGTTCCTGTCGGGCTTGTACAGCAGCATGCCCAGCACCGGCCGAAACGCTTCGGGCAGCTCACCCGCCGCGAGCCGGTCCACGTAGTCTTTCTTCTGCAGCGCCTGCTTCTGCTTGCGCTCGACGCTCGCGAGCGCGGCCTTGAGCGCATCCTCCGGTGCCGCCTTGTAGCGACCGCGGCCGCGCTTGTAGAAGTACATCGGGGCGCCATGCAGCCTGAGCAGCACGGCCGCCGACTCGACCGGCGTCGCCGCGCGACCGTAGTAATCGTGCGCGAGCCGCTCGTAGTCGAATTCCTCGCCTGCCGAGCATTCCCACAGGAAGTCGAGCTCGAGCTCGTCCGCCGCGCGCTGGGCCTGCGGCAGGAAATCGGCAATGCCCGGCTGGTCGAAACGAAACAGCACCGCCGAGGCTTTGACCTTCGAGCGCTTGCCGTGCGGCGCTTCGACCTGCAGCGTAGTGCCGTTATCGGCGAGGACGGCGCCGACCTTGAGCGTGCCCTCCTCTTCGTACAAGACGTTCATGCGCGCTCAGCCGCGGACAGCGCAGAAGGCGAGCGCCCGATCGATGTAGCGGTCGAAGTCGCCGAACCCGTGATCGCCGCCGGGTTCCACGATCTGTTCGCAACCGCGGTATTGTTCGACTGCATCCCGATAATCCAGCACCTCGTCACCGGTGCGCGTAATGAGCAAATAGCGTGCGGGCGTCACCGCCGGCACTTCCAGCGCCCTCAGCTCTTCGAGATGTTTGGGTGTGAATTCGTATTCAGTACCGGTATAGAGGTTGCGCTGCCGGCCGACCGCCTGAACCAGCAGCTCGTAGGGGCGCACTGCCGGGTTGACGAGCACGGTGCGTGAGCCATGGCGCTCCGCCAGCCAGGTCGCATAGAAACCGCCGAGCGAGCTTCCGATCAGCGCCGGCGGTTCAGTCGCTGTGGTCACGAGCCGCTCGAGCAGCGCGATCGCTTCCGAAGGCCTGTGCGGCAGCTCCGGGCAGGCGAATTCGCCGCCGCGGCCGAGCTCGGCCATGCGCTTTGCTACGAGCCCCGCCTTGTGCGACCGCGCGGAGCTGTTGAAGCCGTGGATGTAGATGAGCATGTGATGGGCTGGCGCAAGAGGTGACGGGGTGACGAAGTAACGGGTGATGGAGTGACCGGGTGACCGGGTGACGGAGTGCTGAGGTAGCGTCGCACAGCGCACCACGTCACTGCATCACTGCATCACTGCGTCACCGTAGCTTTCTGGCGATCGCCAGCAGCGTCATATCGCCCATGCGCGGACCGATGAGCGAAAGGCCGATCGGGCAGCCGTTCAATTTTCCGAGCGGCAGGTTGATCTGCGGCAGGCCCGCGAGGCCTGCGAGGCAAAGGAGCGTCAGAGCGCGCGCGCGAAAGTCCTCGGTCGCGTGCGGGTCGGCATTGCGCAGCGGTGCGATGTCCGGCACGGTCGGCAGCACGAGCACGCTGTCGGTGCCGAGCAGCGCATCCATGCGCGCCGCAATGTGCTCACGCTTCGCACGCGCGGGCGCTGCATCCTGCGGCTCGATCGTGGATGCCCACTGCATGCGCTGGCGTATGCCCGGCCCGAGGTTCGGCTGTGTTTCGCGCACCCACGCACCGTGCTGCGCCCAGATCTCGGAACCCTGAATCAGGCGAAACACGTCGAGCCACTGGCCCAGACCCTCGCTGCTCACGGTCACGCCTTCGGGCTTTCCCACGAGTGCGGCGACGCGTTCGAGCGCCGGCTGAAGCGCAGCGGTCGCCGCAGCACCCGCGATGTCGAAGGCATCCTCCGCGAGCAGCAGTCGCGCGGGCAGCGTGTCGTCGGGCTCTTCGCCGAGGAGCACTGCGCCAACACGCTGCATCACCTGCGGATCGCGCGCGAACCAGCCGGCGGTATCGAGACTGGAGGCAAGCGGGCACGCACCCTCGAGCGCGATTCGGCCGTGCGTCGGGCGCATCCCGTAAATGCCGCAGAAGCTCGCCGGCGCGCGAACCGAGCCGCCGGTATCGCTGCCCAGGGCGAAATCGACGAGGCCGCCGGCAACCGCGGCCGCCGAGCCGCTCGACGAGCCGCCGGGTATGCGCCCCGACGCGTTGACGTTGATCGGTGTGCCGTAGTGCGCGTTCTCGCCGTTCAAACTGAAGGTGAGCTCGTCGGTATGCGTCTTCCCCACCATGTCGGCGCCCGCGTCCAGAAGCTGCTGCACGACAGGCGCGGTCCGCGACGCCGGCGGGTGCGTGCGCAGCCAGTCGGGGCTGCCGAAGCCGGTGCGGTGTCCCGCGATGTCGTAAATGTCTTTCGCGCCGAACGTGAGGCCGGAGAGCGCGCCTTCGCGCGTATGCCGCAGCGTAACGTGCGTGTGCCGGCAGAACGCGCCGAGCTGGTCGCGTTCGAGTATGTCGAGTTCCATGAGCACCTCGTCGGTCGTCGTTCAGTTCGCCGGCACGGTGCGCGAAGCCGCCCATTCGCGCAGCGATGCGACGTGCTCCGCCATCACGATAGACAGCGGCCGCGTACGCGCGATTTCCATGCGGACGTGTCCGCTCGTGATCGGTTCGTTCTTCGCCAGCGCTTCATACATGCCGGCGACGATCGCCTGTTCGATCTCGGCGCCGGAATAGCCTTCCGTCAGCGCGGCCAGACCCTCGACGTCGAAGCCGTCGGCGGCGAGGCCGCGCTTCGCGAGATGGATGCGGAAGATCTCGGCGCGCGTGGCTGTGTCGGGCAGATCGACGAAGAAGATCTCGTCGAAGCGGCCCTTGCGCAGGAGCTCGGGCGGGAGCTGCGATACGTCGTTTGCGGTGGCGACGATGAACACGCGTTTCTTGCGTTCGGCCATCCACGTGAGCAGCGTGCCGAGCAGCCGCCGCGAAAGCCCGCCGTCGGTGCTGCCGCTCGAGTCGGCGGCAAGACCCTTTTCGATCTCGTCTATCCACAGCACGCACGGCGCCATCGCTTCGACCTGCTTCAGCGACTCGCGAAGGTTGCGCTCGGTCTCGCCCTGAAACTTGTTGTAGAGCACGGCGAAGTCCAGTCTCAGCAGCGGCAAGTGCCAGGTTCCGGCGACTGCTTTGGCAGCGACGCTCTTGCCGCTTCCCTGCACGCCCAGCAGCAGCACGCCCTTCGGCACATCCACCGCCGGCTGCGCGTGCGTCGCGGAGAACGCGGCGCGCCGGACCCCGAGCCAGCGCTTCAGGTTCGCGAGGCCACCGACATCGGCAAAGCTGCCGGCATCGACCTGGTACTCGAGCAGCCCCGCCGCGCCCACCGATTCGTGCTTGAGCTCGAGCGCGCGCCTGACGTCCTCGAAAGTGATCGCGCCGTCGTCGTGCAGCGCCTGGCGGATCAGCCGCTGGGCGTCTTCTTCGCACATGCCCGCGAGGTGCTCGGCAAGCGCATCGAGCGCTTCCATGTAGCCGCGCAGCCGCTTGCCGCTGGCCGCCTCGTATCGCTTCGCCTCGTCCACGATCAGCTGCCGCATGCGCCCGCGGTCCGGGAGCGCGAGCACGAAACGCGCGGCGAGACGCTTCAAGTCCTGCGGCAGATCCAGCGCCGGGCTCACCATCACCAGGGTGCGTGCGGTTTCGTCGAAATCCTGCGCGATCTCCTTGATTAGCCGCACGTTGACCGGATCGACGAGATAGGGCTGGGCGTCGAGCAGAACGTAGACGCCGCTCTGGGCGGTCTTATCGATGTGCCGCAGCGCCTGGCGGAATTCGGTCGTATCCGGTATCGGAGCACCGCGGCCAAGTCGTCGAAGGCCGTCGGCGATCGTCCACGTGAAGCACGCCCAGTGCTCGAGCTTGCACGCGTTATCGATCATCTCGAGGATGCGGCGCTCCTCGTTGGTCTCGACCAGAACGAGGGGAAACCGCGATTTGACGATCAGGATCAGATCGCCGACGGTGTTCATGCAGATGCTTCGAGCGTGCGCAGAAGCTTCTCGTGTATGCCGCCGAAACCCCCATTGCTCATGACGACCACGTGGTCGCCCTCGCGGCTCTCCGCGGCAATCGCGGCGACGAGCGTATCGATATCGCGATGCACCGCGGCTTTCTCGCCGAGCGGCTCGAGTGCCTGCGCGGGGTCCCACGTGAGCCCGCCGCTGTAGCAGTACACGCGATCCGCGTCTTCGAGGCTGCCGGGCAGCGCGAGCTTCATGACGCCGAGCTTCATCGTGTTCGAACGCGGCTCGACGACGGCGAGAATGCGCGCGCCGTTCACGACGCTGCGCAATCCCGCGAGCGTCGCCTGGATCGCGGTCGGATGGTGCGCAAAGTCGTCGTAGACCGTGACACCGCGCGCAACGCCGCGCACTTCCATGCGGCGCTTGACGCTTTCGAACCGCGTCAGGGCGTCGATCGCAACCTTCGGCGGAACGCCCGCATGCCTCGCCGCGGCGATCGCGGCCAGCGCATTCGAGCGGTTGTGGGCGCCGACGAGATTCCATCTGAGCGAGCCGCACGCGTGCCCTTCTACAAAAATCTCGAAGGCGCCGTTCGTGTGAGGCTCTGCCGCACGCCAGCCTTCCTCGGTATCGAACCGCTCGACCGGCGTCCAGCATTCGCGCGCAATCACCCGCTCGAGCGCCGGTTCGCGCGCATTGGTCACGATGAGCCCGTTCGACGGCAGCGTCCGCACGAAGTGATGGAACTGCGTTTCGATCGCGGCGAGATTCGGAAAGATGTCGGCGTGGTCGAACTCCAGATTGTTCAGGACCGCGGTGCGCGCCGGGTAGTGCACGAACTTCGAGCGTTTGTCGAAAAACGCGCTGTCGTATTCGTCCGCCTCGATCACGAAGAACGGCGTGTCCGAAGCGCGCGCCGAGACGCCGAAATTGAGCGGCACGCCGCCGATCAGGAACCCGGGACGCAGTCCCGCGTGCTCGAGGATCCACGCGAGCATCGAGCTCGTCGTCGTCTTGCCGTGCGTGCCCGCCACCGCCAACACCCAGCGGCCGCGCAGCACGTGCTCGCGCAGCCACTGCGGACCCGACGTGAATGGCGCGGCTGCATCGAGGATCGCCTCCATCAGCGGATTGCCGCGCGTGATCACATTGCCCACGACGAAGAGATCGGGTTCGATCGCGAGCTGATCGGCGCCGTAACCTTCGATCAGCCTGATGCCCTGCTCTTCGAGCTGCGTGCTCATCGGCGGATAGACGTTGGCGTCGCAGCCGGTGACGGTATGCCCCGCCGCGCGCGCGAGGACGGCAAGGCCGCCCATGAACGTGCCGCAGATACCGAGGATGTGGATGTGCATGAACCGAGGCGGGTGATTGGACGTACCGAGCGGCGAATTATAGCGGGCGCATCACGCCATCCCGGCTGCGGAGGCTTTGCGCATGCGCGTCAACAATTCAGCGCGCGGCTCGTTTCTCCTCAGGGGAGGAGGTGCTCGTGGAAACACGCCTGACGCTGGCGCCGGGTCAGAACGGCACGAAGAAACTGCTCGCCACCTATGGGGAGCGCCTGGTTTGCGTCCGCTACCGGTACGACGCCGAGCGCCAGGTGCGCCACAAGACCGTGGAAATCATTGTCGAGACGGCCCCATGGAAGCCGCGCGCGCGCAATCTGCGCCCTGCGGCCACCGATCTCGTCGGCGTGCGAATCGGATTCGCGGAGGCGGCATTGCGCGAGCAGATCAAACGTGCCGGTGGCATCTGGCGACCGCGTCAGCGGCTGTGGGAAATCGACCGACAGACCGTACGCGAGCTGAACCTGTACGATCGGGTGATATGTGACGGCCGGTGGTAGGAAAGTATCTGCATTTGGATATACGAGCGCAGATGTAGATATCTACATCCGCAGATTTGTCTCTACCTGTAGATGGGTTTACGCTCGTTACACTTTTGTCTATTACTTGTTGGGCATCATGACATCCGCCGCCGCAGCCCCATTTTGGCGTCGCCTCTTTCGGCGAGACCCTCCACATATCTATCTTGGACAGTTGACGGTCGCGCCGCGCACAGATCTCCTTCGTCTGCTGGAGGGCTCCGGTTCAAGCGTCGCGCGAGACACCGATCTGCGCACCTATCTGGCCGATTGGCTGCAGTTGCCGAAAGCATCCTCGGCTGAGTCCGCGCGCGA
>DASPNJ010000035.1:0-27056 GCA_035626595.1 Burkholderiales bacterium | reverse complement strand
CGAGGATGTGCAGCGGAACGCCGCCTTTGGGCGAGAGGTTCACGGGACCGGTGCCGCTACCATCGTCGAGCCGCGGGTCCGCGGATGCGACGAAGAACAGCGGTGCGTTACGGATGAGCTCGGCCTGCTCGTCGGTAATCGAGGAATGGTACGTTGCCACTGCAGTCTCCTTGTATCAGCACCCGCAACGCACTTGCCGCTGCCGTCGAAGCTGGTCATGCGCCCGCTGATTCACCTGTGTCCCATAAAAGAAGCGACTGCGCCTGCGGGGCGCAGCCGCCATTGTTACATCGCTTTGAGACCCGCCATCGCGCACTGCTCGTCCTGATCGCCGGTGACGCCGCTCACGCCCACGCCACCGATGACTCGGCCGCCGCTCATGATCGGCACGCCACCGGGCGAAGCAACGACACCGGGCAGCGTCATCACCGCCGGACCGGCCTTGGCGATGACATCCGCGAACACGCGCGTCGTGCGCCGGTACATCGCCCCCACTTTCGCCTTGTCGACCGCTATTTGCGCACTGGCGGATTGCGTGTTGTTCATGCGCTCGTAGTACACGAGCGATCCATGCGTGTTGACCACCGCCACCGCGACATTCCACTTGTTCGCCGCGCATTCTGCGAGAGTCGCCGTCGCGATCTTCTTCGCCTGCTCGATGGTGATGTCGGGCCCGTATTCCGGCCGCGGTGCCTCACCGGCCTGAACCGCGAAAGCTGCTACGGACAGCACACACGTCCCCAGCACTACATTTACCGGTCTTTTCATGACACCTCCCTGGTGTGGTCGTGAAGCGGGCGAACTATATACGGATTATGCGTTCGGTCTTTTGTTGTCGCAGCCGGGCGACCCGGATCCTGATCGGCCATCGGGTATTCGAGGACCGGATCGTCGAGGCGGCGGAGCACGGCGGTATTATCGGGAAAATTCAGGAGGCCGCGTCATGGCCGTGCAAGGACTACCCGCAGCAGGCCGCGAGCTCGCCGGCCAGGTCGCGCTCGTAACCGGAGGCGCGAAAAACATCGGTCGCGCGATCTCGCTCGCGCTCGCGGCGGCCGGCGCAGCGGTCGCCGTCAACACCCTGCGCTCACGCGAGGACGCCGACGCGCTGGTGAAGGAGATCCGCGAAACCGGAGGCGCCGCTGAGGCCTACCTCGCCGATATCGCCGATGCAGCAGCGGTCCGGGCGATGGGCGAAGCTATCATCAAGCGCTTCGGCCGCATCGATATCCTCGTGCTGAACGCTTCACAACGCCGTGAGGTGCTGTTCAAGGACATGACCTTCGAGGAATGGCGCAACACGATGTCGATCACGCTGGACGGCTCGTTTCACTGCATCAAGGCGTGTCTGCCGTCGATGCTCGCGAACAAGCGCGGCAACATCGTAACGCTCGCCGGCGATTCGGTGCTGCTCGGCGGCAACCGCAAGGCGCACAACTCCGCCGCCAAGAACGGGCTCATCGGGCTCACGCGCGCGCTGGCGCACGAGCTCGCGGGCGACGGCATTCGTGTGAACTGCGTATCGCCCGGCATCATCAATACGACGCGGCCGGCCCATCGCTCGCTGCGCGCCGATCCGAAGGGACTGATTCCGGTCGGCCGCCTCGGCGAGCCCGAAGAGATCGCCGCAGTCGTGCGATTTCTATGCGGGCCGGGCGGCGGCTTCATCACCGGGCAGACGATCCACGCGAGCGGCGGCCAGATGATCTTCGCCTGAACCGCCGGGACGGCTATTCGATTTTCGCGCCGGTGAGCGCGATCAGCTTGCCGTACTTGTCGTAGTCGGCCTTCAGCTTCTCGTTCATTTCCTCCGGCGTGGTCGGCCACGGATCGAGCGCCTGGCTTTCGAGCTTCTGCTGGACGTCTTTCATCGCGAGCGCCTTCCGGATCTCGCCGTTGAGGCGTTCGATCAGCGGCTTCGGGAGGCCGGCGGGCGCGAATACACCGATCCACGGCGCCATCTCGTAGCCGGGCACGCCCGCCTGCGAGATCGTCGGCACGCCCGGCAGCGTCTGCGAGGGCTTGGCCGAAGACACGCCGAGCGGCCGGAGCCGATTGCTGCGGATGTGCGCGATCACGGTCGAGATGGTGGCGAGCGAAGCCTGCGCCTCGCCGGCGACGAGCGCGGTCACCTGCGGCACCCCGCCTTTGTATGGCACGTGAACGAGCTTGATGCCGGCCATGGAGATGAAGAGCGCCATCGAAAGATGCGGGGCGCTGCCGTTCCCGGAAGACGAATACAGGACCTGCGCAGGGCGGGCTTTCGCGAGCGCGATGAATTCCCTCACCGATTTCACCGGCAGCGACGGATGCACGGTGAGCACGCCGGGCTGGCCGGAGAGCAGCCCGATCCCGGTGAAATCCTTCAGCGTGTCGTACGGCAGCTTCTTGTAGAGATGACCGTTGCCGACGTGGGTGGTCGAATGCACCATCAGCGTATAGCCGTCGGGCGCCGCTTTCGCGACCGCGTCCGCGCCGATCGACCCCGAGGCGCCGGGTCGGTTGTCGGTCACGAACTGTTGCCCCATCGCGTCGGACAGCTTTTGCAGCACGACGCGGCCGACGACGTCGTTGGATCCGCCTGCCGGCCAGGGGATCACGACCCGCACGGGCTTCGTCGGATAGCTCTGTGCGTGCGCGCCGATCGCGACACACGCGGCGAGTGCGGCAGGCACGATGTTTCTGATGCGCATTTTCGTCTTCCTCAGTCGGGCTTGATCCCGGCGTCGGCGATGACTTTACTCCAGCGCGCGACCTCGGATTTCACGAAGGCCTGGAACTGATCGGGCGTGTTGGGCGACGGGTCGAGGCCCTGAGACTGGATGCGCTCGCGCACATCCGGCAGGTTGACCGCGCGCACGATCTCCTTGTTGAGTATGTCGATGATCGGCCGCGGCGTCTTCGACGGTGCATGTACACCGTACCACGCGACGACGTTGTACTGCGGCACGCCGGCCTCCATCATGGTCGGCACGTCGGGGGCGACATGAGAGCGTTTCGGTCCCGTCACCGCCAGCATGCGGATGCGGCCCGCCTTCGCGTTGGGCACCGAGTTGATGACCGGTTGCATGCTCGCCTGAACGTTGCCCGCCATGAGATCAGCCAGCGCGGGCGCGGTGCCCTTGTAGGCGACGTGGATCATGTCGGTTTTCGTGAGCGCCTTGAAGAGCTCGCCCATCAGGTGCTGGGCGCTGCCGTTGCCCGTGCTCGAATAAGCGAGCTGCCCGGGCTTCGAGCGTGCCAGCGCGACGAACTCCTTCACCGACTTCGCCGGCAGCGACGGATGGATCACGAGCGCGTTCGGCTGCGTCGCGAAGAGGCTGACGGCCTGCAGATCGGTGACGAGATCGTACGGGAGCTTCTTGTAGAAGCCGACCGCGGTCGAGTGACTGATGGCGGTGAGCACGATCGTGTAGCCGTCCGCCGGCGCTTTAGCGGCGAGGTCCGCACCGAGCGTTCCACCCGCGCCGCCGCGGTTGTCCACCAGGATTTGCTGCTTCATGGATTCCGTCATCTTCTGGCCGACGAGCCGCGCCAGGAAGTCGGTCGAGCCGCCGGGCGCGAACGGCACGATGAACCGGATCGGTTTCTCGGGATATTGCGCGTGCGTTGCGGCCGGTATGGCCGCGCAGGATACGGCGGCCGCAACGGCCGCCGCGAGCCTCAAGTGCTGCTTCATGTTGCCTCCTCGTTATTAAACGTATGCGGGACCTTCGATAACGGGGTGCGCCCGCAGGAAGTCCTCGTTCACCTCGACACCGAGCCCCGGCGCCTCGCCCGGTGTCACACAGCCGGCGGCGTCGACGCGCACCACGGGGCTCGCGAGCTCGTCGCGAAACAGGTTCTCTTTCGCGACGTCCGCTTCGTAGTAGCCGCCGTTGTCGATCGCCGACAGGAAATGAATGCTCGCGCACATGTTCATGGCCGTCGCCGACGTGTGCGGATTGATCGAAAGCTTGTAAGCCGAGGCCATCGCCGCGATGCGCAGCGCCTCGGTGATGCCGCCGGTCTTGGAGAGATCCGGCTGAAGCACGGTGATCGCGCCGTCCTCGATGACGCGCGTGAACTCGAAGCGGCCGAAATGGTTCTCCCCGGCTGCGAGCGGCGTGCGTCCGAAGCCGGTGGCCGCGCGATAGCTGCGATGATCGTGCGGCGGAAACGGCTCTTCCAGCCATTCGACGCCGCATTCGTCGAGAACCGGCATCACGGCGCGCGCATCGGCGACGGCGTAGCCGGTATTCGCGTCGGTCATGATCTTGAGATCGGGAAATGCCTTGCGCACCGCGCGCACGCGCATGCTGTCGTTTTTCGCACCGTCCCCGAGCCGCAGCTTCACCGCGCGATAGCCCTGCGCCGTCAGCGCGGCGACCTCGGCGCACAGCGCCGCGGGCTCCTGGTAACCAAGGGAGATGCCGCCGGCGTAGGCGGGGATCGTGCGCGCGCGCCCGCCCAGGAGCTTGTACAGCGGCCAACCTGCAGCCTTGCCGCGGATGTCCCACAGCGCCATGTCGATGCCGCTCATTGCCATGCTCGCCGCCGCGCCCATGCCGTGGCTCGCGAGCTGCTTCTGGTAGATCGTGTGCCACACGCCGACCACGTCGAGCGCATCCATGCCGAGCGCGAGCTGGCGCAGCGTCGTATTGACGATGTCCGCAACGGCCGTGGGGCAGCGCCCGTGATGCGACTCACCCCAACCCACGAGCCCGCCGCGCGTCAGCACTTTGACGATCACGGCATCGCGCTTCACGGCGCGTCCGACACCGAGGCTCACCGCCTGCTTCACGGGAAACGACGAAGCGAATGCTTCGATGCGCTCGATGCGCGTGTCCGACGCGCTCATGCGTGAGCCGCCTCGAGTCCGAGCGTGCGGCGGCGCGCGATATAGGCGCCCCATACCCTGGGATTGACGAAATTCACCGGGCGCTCCCCGGCGATGATGCGCAGGAGATCGCGCGCCGCGGATTCGCTCATCTGCCGCATGCTCTCGGTGGTGATGCCTGCCGCGTGCGGCGTGAGGATGACGTTGTCCATTCCGAGCAGCGGGTGGTCGCGCGGCAGCGGTTGGTTCGCGAACACGTCCAGCACGGCGCCGCCCAGTCGCTGCTCGCGCAGCGCGCGCACCAATGCTTCCTCATCGACGATCGGTCCGCGCGCGACGTTGATCAGGCACGCGCCCGGCTTCATGCGCGCAAGGCGCTGCGCATCGATCAGGTTGCGTGTCTCATCCGTGAGCGGACACGCGAGCACGACGAAATCGCTCTCGCCGAGCAGCGCGTCTAGCGACACGCCTTCGACGAACGCCGGCAGCGCGTCGAGGCGCCGCTGGTGGCCGAGCACACGCATGCAAAACCCGCGATGGCAGATCTCCGCGATGCGCGTGCCGACGCTGCCCACGCCGATCACGCCCACCGTACGCCCCGCGAGCTCGGTGGCGCGATCGGCGATCCGCCGGCTTTCGTCCCAGTCCGTCGCGCGCAGATCGCGGTCGATGAGGTGCATACGGCGCACGACGAGCAGCATGCCGCTCACGCAATATTCCGCGACCGCTTCGGCATTGACGCCGGGCACGTTCGCGACCGGAATGCCGTGTGCGGTGGCGGCTTCGACCGGAATCATGTCCATGCCCACGCCGTGGCGCACGACTCCGCAGAGCCTGTGCGCGTGGTCGAAGATGTCGCCCGGAAGCTGCGCGCGTACGATGATGCCGTCCACGTCCGCCGCCAGCCGGCGCAGCGTGTCGGCATCGCTCTTCGGCGCGAGCAAAACGTCCGCGCTTTGCTCCAGCACGCGCACACCCGCGGGATCGATCGGATTGGTCAGCAGGATCTTCGGCCGCGTCATCGTTCTACTGCCTGACGCCGTAGCGCTTCACGAACGCTTCGTCTACCGTGATGCCGAGTCCCGGCCGCTCCGGAATCTCGACCATGCCGTCCTCAACGGCAAACTTTTCCTGCACGAGCTCGTGCAGGAGCGGATTCGCGCCGAGCGAGTATTCGAGGATGAATCCGGCGGGAGAGGCGGCCGCAACGTGCATGCCGGCCGCGAACGCGGTCGCGCCGGTCCACAGATGCGGCGCAAGCCGCAGGTTGAACGCCGAGGCGAGCGCGCCGATGCGCATCGCTTCCGTGATGCCGCCGCAAATGGCGAGGTCGGGCTGGAAGATGTCGGCGGCGTGCAACTGCGCGAGATCGCGAAAATCGTAGCGATTGAATTCCGACTCGCCGGCGGCGATCGGCACCGACGTGCCCGCACGCACTTCGGCCATGCCGCGCTTGTCGTCGGCCGTCACCGGCTCCTCGAACCAGGTGAGGTTCAGGTCCTCGACCTGACGGCAGAACTGCTTCGCCTCGGTGACGCTGTAGGTGCCGTGCGCGTCGCACATGAGCCCCACGTCCGGGCCCAGCGCTTCGCGGGCGGCGCGCACGCGTTCCACGCTGTTCGGCACCGCGCCGTCGATGATGCCCACGCGCATCTTGACCGCCTTGAAGCCGCCGCGCGCGATGTAGCCCTTCAACTGCTCGCCGATACCGCGCGCGTCGGCCCATCCGCCCGAGGCGTACGCCGGCATGCGCGCCGCCTTGCGGCCGCCGAGCAGACGCCACACCGGCGCATTCAGCGACTTGCCCAGAATGTCCCACAGCGCGATGTCGATCCCGCTCATCGCGCAGATATGGATGCCGCGCCGCCCCAGCGCCGGAAACACGCGGCCGTGCGCGAGCGCGTAGTGATCGCGCGTGCCGTTGTAGAGCGTCTCGGCGAGGCGCGTGATGTCGCGCGGGTCCTGCCCGATGAGGAGCGGCCCGAACTTGTGGTTGATGAGATCGGCGAGCGCATGGCAGTTCGCGGCGCTGCCGACTTCCTCCTTCGCTTCGCCGTGGCCGACGAGGCCGCATGCGGTCTCGATGCGCACCAGCACCGAGTCGAACGACGCCATGCGGCCGAAGTCGCTCACGTGCTGCTGCGCTTCCGGGATCGGAACGTGCAGCCAGACGGCCTCGACTCGACTGATCTTCATCGGGCGTTGCGACGCGGTTACGCTTCCGGCTGCGCGATCCAGGGCATGCCGGTCACGTAGGCTTTCTCGAACGCGTCGATCCTGTCCTGGAACTGCTGCGTCACGCCGACGTCGTCGAGGCCCGCCATCAGCCGCTCCTTGACCGACTTGTCGATCTCGAACGTGTAGCGGTTGCCTTTCGGCGCCGTCACCGTCTGCTGCTCCAGGTCGACCGTGATTTTCGCGCCGGGCTCGGCATTCAACTGATCCCAGAGCTCGCGGATGGCGCTCTCGGGCAACGTCACCGGCAGCACGCCGTTCCAGCAGCAGTTCATGCGGAAGATGTCGCTGAAACCGGAAGCGACCACCGCACGAATCCCGTAGTCACGCACGGCATAGACGGCGCCTTCGCGCGCGGAGCCGCACCCGAAGTTCTTGCCCGATACGAGGATCGTGCCGCCGCGATACTGCGGATGGTTGAACACGAAGTCCGCTTTCTCGCGGCCGTTCTCGTCGAAGCGGTCGTCGGCGAGCAGGAAGTTGCCGTAGCCGGCGGAGAGCGGCTTGCGCAGAAAACGGATCGGAATCAGCCGATCGGTATCCACGTCGTCGCGCACCAGCGGAATCGCTACGCCGGAAATCGTCTTGATCGGTTCCATTTACGCTCCCAGCTCGCGAACGTCGGTGATGCGCCCGGTGACCGCGGCGGCAGCGGCCATGGCCGGGCTCATGAGGTGTGTGCGCGCGTTCGCCCCCTGGCGGTTCTCGAAGTTGCGGTTCGACGTCGATGCGCAGCGCTCGCCCGGCGGCACGTGGTCGCCGTTGGATGCGACGCAGAACGAGCAGCCCGAATCGCGCCATTCAAAGCCCGCGCTCGCGAACACTTCGTGCAGCCCTTCGGCTTCGGCCTGCGCCTTCACCGAGCGCGAGCCCGGCACCACGATGGCGGGGATCACCGCCTTGCGGCCTTTCGCGACCGCGGCCGCCGCGCGCAGATCCTCGATGCGGCCGTTGGTGCAGCTCCCGATGAACACACGATCGACTTTGACGCTGGTGAGCGCCGTGCCCGGCGTGAGCCCCATGTAGCGCAGCGCCGTTTCGATGCGCGTGCGCTGGGCCGCGTCCTTCGCCTGCGCCGGGTCGGGCACCGTGCCGGTGACCGGCAGCGCTTCCTCCGGACGCGTCCCCCACGTGATCGAGGGCACGATCGCGGTCGCGTCGATCGTCACCTCCTTGTCGAATCCGGCGCCCGCGTCGGTCGCGAAGGCGCGCCAGATCTTTGCGGCGCGCTCGAAATTCCCGCCTTTCGGCGCGTACGGGCGGCCCTGCAGGTAGGCGATCGTCGTCTCGTCCGGCGAGACCATGCCGGAGCGCGCTCCGGCCTCGATCGTCATGTTGCACAGGGTCATGCGCCCTTCCATGCTCATCGCCCGCACCGTGGAGCCGGCGTACTCGATCACGTGACCCGCGCCGCCGCTCACGCCGAGCCGCGCCATCACCGTCAGCGCGACGTCCTTCGCGGTGACGCCCGGCGCGAGCGCGCCTTCGATCTCCACGCGCATCGTCTTCGGCTTCGCCTGCCACCACAGCGTGGTCGTGGCCATGATGTGCTTGGCCTGCGAGGCGCCGATGCCCGACGAGAAAGCGCCGAAAGCGCCGTGCGTCGCCGTGTGCGAGTCGGTGCCGCCGACCGTCATCCCCGGATGGATCACGCCCAGCTCCGGGGCGGCGACGTGCATGATTCCCTGTCGCGGATCATCCATGCCGAAGTGCGGAATGCCGACCTCCGCCGTGTTGCGCGCGAGCTGCTCCACCATGACGCGCATCTCCGGGTCCTTGATGCCGGCGAGACCGCGCTGGCGCTCGGCGACGACCGTCGGGATGTAGTGGTCCGGAAAGGCGAAGATCTGCTTCGGCCGCCGGAACGCGCGCTTGTCGCGCCGCATGCCATCGAACGCGTAGAACGGACCTTCGTGAACGAGCAGGCGATCGACGTACAACAGGTGATCGCCCGCTTCCGTCGTGTGTATGAGATGGCGCTGCCAGATTTTTTCGAACAGGGTCTGTGGGGAGCTCATGTCTCGCCTCGGAAATTCGAACCGCTGGGGATGGCTACGACTATACGGCGCGTGCGTCTATCATACAAATTGGGAATTTCGCTAAACCCATCGGAAACGACGATGAATGTCACGCTGAAGCAGCTGAGAGCGCTGCGCGAAGTCGCGGACACGCGCAACTTCACGACCGCCGCGCAGCGGCTGCACACGACACAGTCGGCGCTGAGCGCCAACGTGAGCCAGCTCGAACAGGCACTGGGACTCAAATTGATAGACCGCACCACGCGCCGCTTCGCGCTGACCGCGGCGGGCGCGGAGTTCCTGCCGGCGGTCACGCGCATCCTCGCCGATCTCGATTCGTCCATTAAGAATCTGGCGACGCTCGCGACCCTCAAGCGCGGCACCGTGAGCCTCGCCTGTCCGCCTGCGCTCGCCGCCGCGCTCCTGCCCGCGCCGATCTCGACCTTTCGCAAGCGCTATCCGCACGTCGAGGTGACGCTCAAGGACGCGGCGAGCGGCCCGTCGCTCGCGAAGTTGAAAAGCGGGGAGGTGGAGATCGCGATCGGCGCGCTGCCAAAGCCCGATCCGGACCTCGAAGCGACGCCCTATGTCAAGGACCGCCTGATCGCGCTCGCTCTGGAAAGCTGGCCCATCGCGCGCAAGCGCACGGCGGCGTGGCGCTCGCTCGCCGAATACCCGATCGTCGCGCCCTCGCGCGAGAGCAGCACGCGCGAGACGATCGAGCGCACGTACGAGAAAGCCACCGGCAAGCGGTTCCTGCCGGTGTTCGAAACGGCCTACTGGCTCACGACCGTCGCGATGGTGGAGGCCGGGCTGGGCATCGCGGTAGCGCCGTCACATGCGATCACGCATCTCTCGACCGCGCGCGTGCGCGTGATCAAGCTCGCGCAACCGGTGGTGAGCCGCGACATCGACATCATCACGCACCGCGAGCGCATCCTCTCGCCGGCGGCGCGCGCCTTCGTCGAGCACCTTCTGGAGCACCGCGCGCGCTGATTGCCGAAACGGTACGTGCGACGGCCGGCGAGCGCTGGAGCGAAGCTCCGGCACCGCCGGCCGATCGTGTTGAGCGACGTCAGACTACAGGTGTGCTCGGCGGCCTGCGTCCGGTGAACATGTGAACGATCAGGAACACGACCGCGATGATCAGCAGGATCCACGCGATCTGGCTGGCGATCGCCGCGAGCCCGAAGTAGCCGAGCGCGCCGGCAATCAACGCGAGAACGAAGAACAGAATGGCGTAGTTCAGCATAAGGCACCCCTCACGTTGGAGTTACCTCCTGAGCTGAGCAAGTAGCGGGCCAATGACCGGCCCGCCGCCGCCTGCGCGCGTCGCTATTCGCCTTTGATCCCGGCGCGGCGGATAACGTCCTGCCAGCGGTTGGTCTCGTCCACCATGAGCTTGCCGAGGTCCGCCGGCGTCGCCTTCTGGATTTCGACGCCCTGCGCCTCCAGCTTCTGCTGCATGTCGCGGCCTTCGAGCGAAGTCATGATGGCCCCGTGCATCGACTTGATCGTCTCGGGCGAGGTCTTGAGCGGCGCGAAGATCGCCCACCAGATATAAGTCACGTAGCCGGGCACGCCAGCTTCAGTCATCGTCGGCACGTTCGGCAATTGCGCATTGCGCTTCTTGCCGCCGGTGCCGAGCGGCTTCAACCTGCCGCTGCGGATATAGCCGATGAGCGAGGGCACCGAGCCGAGATTGATCTGCGTGTTGCCCGCCATCGTGTCCGCCGCGGCCGGGCCGCCGCCCGTGAACGGCACATGGACGATGTTCGTGCCCGTCATGAGCTTGAACAGCTCGGTGTTCATGTGCGGGAAGCCCCCGATGCCCGACGAGGAATAGTTGAGCTCGCCCGGGCGTTTTTTCGCGAGCGCGATCAGCTCCTTCACCGAATTCACCGGCAGCGTCGGGTGCACGCACAGCACGCTGTCGCCGAAACCGA
The DNA here is from genome assembly GCA_035626595.1 of Burkholderiales bacterium. GTDB lineage: Bacteria > Pseudomonadota > Gammaproteobacteria > Burkholderiales > SG8-41 > JAQGMV01. Next base: position 16,038 of record DASPNJ010000035.1, on the reverse strand, counting down.
TCAGCGCGACCGGATCGAACGATTTCGCATAATCGATGCCCTTCGCCAGCTTGGGATTGATGAGGTGGCCGTACGCAGTGGACGTCATCATGAAGTTGTAACCGTCGGGCGGCATGGCGGCGGCGAGATGCAGGCCCGGGATCGAGCCCCCGCCCGGCCGGTTGTCGATGATGACCTGCTGCTTGAGCCGCTGCGTCATGTCCGCCGCGAGCAGGCGGCCGACAATGTCGGTGCTGCCGCCGGGCGCCCACGGAATGACGATGCGCACGGGTTTCGACGGCCACTGCTGAGCCGAAGTGCTCACCGGCAGAATCGCGGCGGCGACGAGCAGAACGATTCTCGAGCTACGCAGGATCGCTGGCATTCCCAATCTCCTTGGCTTCACATCGCTGGTCATGCGGCGCTCGGCGAAACCTGCGCCGCGAATCTGGAAAACAGTGCATTGAGGGTGTCGAGCTCGACCGGCTTCGCAAGATGCTCGTGGAAGCCCGCAGCCAGCGCCGCGCGTCGATCTTCCCGCGTGCCATATCCGGTCAAGGCGATGAGCCGCGTGTGGCGCGTCGCGGTATCGCGCCTGAGACGCCGCGCCACTTCGTAGCCGTCCACGTCCGGCAAGCCGATGTCGATCAGCGCGATGTGCGGTGCATGCGCAGCCGCCGTCTCGATACCGCGCACACCGGTGTCAGCGACCGCAACCTCGTGACCGTCGTAACGCAGCAGTGCGGCCAGACTTTCGCGCGCATCCGCATTGTCTTCGATGATCAGGATGCGCAGCGCACGTGCCCCCTGCATCGGCAGGGCCTTGGTCGCCGTGAGCCGCTCCGGCCGCTCGATCGCCCGGAGCGTGACGGTGAAGGTCGCGCCCTTCCCGGGTCCATCGCTCGTCACGCGGATCGTTCCGTCGTGGAGCTCGACCAGCCGCCTGGCCATGGTGAGCCCGATGCCGAGACCGCCCTGCTCGCGCGCCAGACTGCGCTCACCCTGCACGAAGAGGTCGAAGATGCGCCCGATCAGCTCCGGTGCCATTCCGACGCCGGTATCGCGCACTTGCAGCACGGCTTCGCGCCCCTGGGCGCGGACCGAGATGTCGATACGGCCGCCGGCCGGCGTGTACTTGAGCGCGTTATCCAGCAGATTGCAGATCACCTGCTCGATGCGCGCGCGATCGGCGGATATCCACACCGCCTGGAGATCGGTGTGGATGTCGTGGTGGATAAAGCGCTCGCCGGTCCTCCACGTCTCGACGATGTCGCTCACGACCCGTGACAAATCGAGCGGCGCACAGTCCAGCCGGATCTTGCCGCCGGTGACCCGACCGACCTCGAGCAGGTCGTCGACGAGCCGCGTCATGTGCTCGACCTGACGCCCGAGGATCTCGCTCACGTTTTCCACCACCGCCGGTTGGCTGCGGCCGATCTTCAGCAACTGTGCCGCGCTCGCCACGGACGCAAGCGGATTGCGCAGCTCGTGCCCGAGCATCGCGAGGAATTCGTCCTTCGCGCGGTCGGCGTCGCGCAGCGCCTGCTCGGCGAGCCGCTGCCGTTCTTCGCGGTCGTGAATGGCGGCGGCGGCATCGCCCAGCGCGCGCGAGAGCTCGCGCACCTCGTCCACCGAGGCCGGTGGCGGCAACGCGGAAGCATCGCCGCGGCCGAGCGCGGGCGCAGCCGCCGCGAGCGCGACGATCGGCTCCGAGATCCGGGAGGCGAGCCGCCAGGCGACCCACAGCCCGAGTATCGCCGCACCCGCGAAGGCGGCGACAAGCAGCCAGAATCCCCGGAGGCTTTCCTCGACGACGCGGCGCGGCACCGCAATCGAAGCCGACCAGCCGCTCAGCGATGACCGATGGAACGCGCGATAGATCTCGCTGCCGTCGAGCAACCGCCCGCGCTGAAAGCCCTGCGAGCCGCTCTCCAGCGCCTGTTTGAGCGACGCGCTCGCGGTCGCCGAGCCTTGCTCCGGCGCCGGCACCCGCGCGATGAAGCGATACCGGCCGTCGAGCACCGCGATCGCCCAGCCGGAGGGTGTTGCCTGGCGCTCCACGAGCCCCACGATCACCGGCGTTTCCACGACGGCGGAAATGACGTACTTCGGCTTGCCGTCGCGGATCACCGGCACCCGCACCGGAAACAAAGGCCGGTTGAGCACACCGCCCTGCACGACACGTCCGACGACCGGTCGGCGCAATTTGGCGGCTTCGATGACGCTGTCGGGGTCGAGCGTCTTGAAGAGCGGCTTACCGGCGGGCACGAGCATGTTCACCAGCATATCGGCGGTCTCGGCATCGGACACCACGATGTTCGCCCAATCGCCCCGCCGCGCCTCGAGCGCACGCCGGGCTTCCGCGCGAAACGCGGTGAGATCGTCGCCGTCCAGCGTGGGCGAGCGCGCCAGCAACTGCAGCGGGGTGATCGTCGCCTGCAGCTCGGCATCGATTGCGGTCATGAGGGCGCGAACGCGATCGAGCGCGCCGCGCTCGAACGCCTCGCGCTCTCTTTCGACGAGCACGTACGCGCTGGCGCCGCCGAGAATCGCGACGGGCAGCAAGGTCGCGAGGATCAGCGCACGAAGACGAGTCCGGATGTTCAAGCCCTGCGAATCCCCAGCACGATACGAGACGCGAAGTATAGGTCGGTTTGTCCGGACACCTTGTGGCCATCCACGGTGGAGACTACAGTGACGAAAAAGAGCAAGCCCGCCCACCAGGGAGAAGTCTTCGAGGAGGTTTCATGGTGCAGCGTCCATTCTTGCTTTTCTGCGCTTCGATCGCGGCGTCGATCGCGACGGGCCAGGCATTCGCGCAGGCCGATCAGTACCCATCGCGGCCGGTGCGCATGATCATTCCGTTCGCGCCCGGCGGCGCGTCGGATTTCATCGGCCGCATCCTTCAGCCCAAGCTCGCGGAAGAACTGGGGCAGCAGGTCGTCGTCGACAACCGCGCCGGTGCGTCAGGCACCATCGGCGTGGAAACGGCGGCCAATGCCACGCCCGACGGGTACACGTTCCTGCTCGGCAACGTGAGCTCGATGGGCATCGGTCCCAACCTCTTCACGAAGATCCGCTCGCGCGCGCTGAACGATCTCGTCCCCATCACGCTGGTCGTGGACGTGCCGGGCGCGCTCGGCATTCATGGCGGGCTGCCGCCGAACAACATCAAGGAGTTCATCGCCTATGCACGATCGAATACCGGCAAGCTGAGCTACGGCTCGGCGGGCTACGCGAGCGCGCAGCGCATGGCGTTCGAGTTCTTCATGAGCAAGGCGGGGATCAAGCTGCTGCACGTGCCGTACAAAGGGGGCGCCGGCGCGTCCACGATCGCAACGATCAGCGGCGAGGTCGCGGCGACGATGGTCACCACCGCTTCGCTCGTTCCGCACGCGAAGACGGGCAAGGTCAAGGTTCTCGCGGTCGTCGCCAAGAAACGTGTGCCGGCGTTGCCGGATACGCCGACCATGATCGAATCCGGCTACCCCGAGCTCGATCTGGGATCGTGGCAGGGCATCTACGTGCCCCGCGGCACGCCCAAGCCTGCGATCGACAAGCTCTACAAGACCGTGGTCAAGGTCGTGCACGACCCGTGGACCGCCCAGCAGTACAGCAAGGCGAGCGCGGTCCAGGTCACGAGCGACTCGCCGACCGACTTCAGCAAGTTCATGCACGAGCAGGTCGCGTTCTGGGGGAAGATCACCAAGGATCTCGGCATCAAGGTCGAATAATCGCCCCGCGGTGTGACGCATCCCACGGGCGGGAACTTGTTCCGGACCGTATGATCCGGGGATGCAGAACGCCATAGCCCAGGAGGCCTCCACCGCGGCGCGGCCGGACGACACCGGCGCGCGGCTCGGCCTCGCCCTCCTCGGCTACATGCTCGCGGTGACGCTGATCGTCGCGCTGCTGCCGTTTCATTTCGAGTGGCCGGACCGCTGGAACGTGGAAGCGGGCGACGACCCCTACGCGGCCGTGTTCGGCGCGTTGCTCTTCGTCCCCCTCGGTTTCCTGTACCGCCTCGGCTCGGCGCGCGAACGCGGCTCGCTCGCACTGGTGGTCCTGAATGCGGCGCTCATCAGCGTCGCGATCGAGGCCATCCAGCTTTTCGACGTGACACACGACTCGACCGTGCTCGACGTCGCCGCGAACACCGCCGGCGCATTGATCGGCGTGCTCTGCTTCGATGCGATCGCGCGTTCGGCGAAGCACCACGGTTGGGTGATCGGATGGCTGGGACTCGAGATCCCGCTGATGGGTCTCGTCTATCTGCTGGTGCCGCTGCTGTGGGTGAACACGCTCGCCGCCCGCGGAGACCTGCCGCCGACGCTCATGACGCTGCTCATCGGCGCGTTCGGCGCGACGCTGCTCGGCGGCCTGCAGCGCCACTATTTCGGCCCGCGCGGCGCGGCTGAAGCGCACCACACCGCGGGGTTCGCAGGACTCTGGTTCTTCGCGGGCGCGTTCGCGATGCTGCCGTGGCAGCCGTTCGTGCTGATCGCCGGCGTGGTGGGCGCGACAGTCCTGTGCTGGTGGCTCGGACAGCGGCCCCTGCCCGAGCACGGGGCGAACCGGCGTTTCGAAGGGGCGCTCCTGCGTGCTGCGACGCCGCTGTACGGCGTCTATCTCCTCATGCTGATCGTTCTGCCGGTGCTCGAGGAAATCGGCGCGTGGCACGGGCATGTCGGGTTTCCGAGGATCACGTCTTCACAGGTCGAGACGGCCCGGCTCCTCGAGCTGTGCGCCGCTTTCACACTGCTCGGCTACATGGCCGCCGAAATGCGCGGCCGGCAGGTCATGCACTACCGGGACGCGCTGCCGCGGCTCATCGGCTGGAGCGTGGCGCTGGCGGTCGCCGCCGAAGCGACGCGCGGCTTCGGCGTCGAGGGCGCCTCGCTCGTGCGGGGGCTGCTGACCGTCGCGGCCTGCCTCTACGGCGGCTGGCTGTACTACCTGCAGCGGGCGCACGTCATCCAACTCGTGTCGGCGCAGCGGCGTTAAAGTAGCCTCCTCGGCTGGGTTGGCGGTGCGCTACCAGCGCGCTATCCGCTGCTCGAGCCCACCATCACGAGGAGCTGCGATGCAGATCAGCAAACTCAAGGAGCACATCGGCGCCGAAGTGACCGGCATCGACCTGCGCGAGCCGATCGACGAAGCGACGCGCAAGCGACTGAACGACGCCGCGGCCGAGCACGTCGCGCTGGTCATCCGTGACCAGAGATTCACCGCGGCGCAGTATCAGGCCGCGGCCGAGCTTTTCGGCGAGCTCATGCCGGACCAGAACCGGCGTTATCTGGTGGAAGGTCTGCCGCTCGTCTCCGTGCTCTCGAACCGCCACAAGGACAGCCAGGGCCGGCAGGCGAAGGTCGCGACGAACGCCACGTGGCACACCGACCACACCAATCAGGAGCGGCCGCCGAAGTTCACCATGCTCTATCCCGTGGCACTGCCCGACAAAGGCGGCGGCACATCCGTCTGCAACATGCGCGCGGCGTACGAGGCGCTGCCGGCGGCGTGGAAGGAGCGCATCACCCGGATGAAGACCGAGAACACGCTCATCAGCAGCGCGCGCATGAAAAGCGGCAATCCGGACATCGTTGCCGAGCAGCAGCGGGCAACAGTACCGCCGGTGATCCAGCCGCTCGTGCGCACACATCCGGAGACGGGCACGAAAGCGATCTGGTTCCACAAGGGCAAGACGGAGCGTGTGATCGGCATGGCGCCGGACGAGACCCAGAAATTTCTCGACGAGCTCCTCGAAATCGCGATCAAGCCGGAGTTCGTCTACGTCCACGAGTATCGGCTCGGCGACATGCTGATCATCGACGACCGCTCGGCGATGCACAAAGCCGGGTTCGATTACGACCACAGCCAGCACCGGATGCTCTACCGCATTCTCGTGCGCGGCGACCGGCCGTTCTGACCGCGCATGTCACTGTCTCTCCCCGAGCACTGGGGAGAGACTTCGATCGATCCACCCATCGTCATTCGCGCGCAGGCGGGAATCCAGAGCAGGTTTCACTGGCCCCGCCTAGGCGCGCTGACGAATGTTGCTACTGTTCCATCACGCAGCGAGCGGGACGCGCTTCGTCGGCTGCACGAGTCGCAGCGCCGCCGCGGCGATGCCCTCCTCCTGCGGCACGAACGCCTGCTCGAGCGGAAAGCTCGCGGGCGCCGGCGCATCGGGACCGGTCAATCTCATGACCGGCGCTTTGAGCGAGCTGAACGCCTTCTCCGCGACAAGCGCCGCGACCTCGGCGCCGACGCCGCACATCCCATTCGCTTCGTGCACGATCATCACGCGGCCGGTCTTGCGCACCGAGGCGAGGATCGTCGCTTCGTCCAACGGCTTCAGCGTCCGCAGATCGATCACTTCGGCGGAGATGTTGCTGCCTTCGAGCCGCTCGGCGGCTTTGACGCACGTCTGGACGGTTTTGCCGTAGCTCACGATCGTCACGTCCCGGCCCACGCGGCGCATCGCCGCCTGACCCAGCGCGATCGCGCGGTCGGCTTCCGCAACCTCGCCCTGCTCGAACTGGAGCGCGATGTCGGTAAAGAACATCACCGGGTTCTCGTCGCGGATCGCGGCCTTCAGAAGTCCCCTGAAATCTTCCGGCGTGGACGGCATCACGACCTTCAAGCCGGGCGTGTGCACGAACCACGCTTCAACGTTGTGGTTATGCTGCGCACCGACGCCCCAGCCGGCGCCGGTCAGCGTCATCACGACCATCGGGAACGAGAACTGTCCGCCCGAGATGTAGCGGAGCTTCCCCGCGCTGTTCACGATCTCTTCCATCGCGTAGCAGAGGAACGGCGCGAAGAGGAGGTCCACTACCGGGCGTAACCCCGTCGCGGCGGCGCCGACTGCGGTCCCGGCAATGATCCCTTCGGCGAGCGGCGTGTTCCTGACGCGCAGCGCGCCGAATTCTTTTACGAGGTCCTGACGCTTGGTCGCGACGCCCTCGCCGAACATGACGACGCGCGGGTCGCGGCGCATCTCTTCGGCCAGCGCGCGGCTGATGGCTTCGTTGACGGTGATTTGCGGCATGGTGTGGCTCCTCTAGGCGTAAACGTCGGTCGTGAGCTCGGAAAGAGCCGGGAAAGGCGAGACTTTCGCGAACGTGAGCGCTTCCGCCAGCCGGTTCGCGATGCGCTCCTGCATGCGCTCGATTCCGTCGGCGGTGATCGCGTTGCGCTCGAGCAGTCTGTTCTTCAGCAGCTCGATCGGGTCGCGCGTACGCCACGCCGCCAGCTCCGCGGGATCGACGTAAGCGAGATCGTCGGGCTCGACGTGGCCGCTGGTGCGATAGGTGTAGGTCTCGAGCAGGATCGGCTTGCGATTCTTGCGGATCGAGGCGACGGCTTCTCGCGTTGCGGCGTAAACCGCCTCCACGTCGTTTCCATCCACGGTGATGCCTTCGATGCCGTAGGCGGCGGCACGGGTGGCGATCTTGTCGGTCAGCATCGTCTCGCGCCGGTGCACGTAAGCCTGCCACTGATTGTTCTCGCAGACGTAGAGCACCGGCAGATTCCAGACCGCGGCGAGGTTCACCGACTCGTGGAAGATCCCTTCGGTTGCGGCGCCGTCGCCGAACAGGCACGCGACGATACCCTCGCTGCTCTGCATCGACAGGGACAGGGCCACACCGGTGGCGAGCGACAGCTCTCCGCCGACGATCGTCGAGGTGAGAATGACGCCGAGCTCCTTGGCGGAGATATGCAGCGAGCCGCTCTTACCTTTGCAGTAGCCGGTGCTGCGGCCCATGATCTCCGCCAGCAGCCGGCCGGGATCGGCGCCGCGCGCGAGCAGGTGCCCGGCGCTGCGGTGATTCGTGAGGATCTGGTCCTGCCGGCCGAGCGCGGCGACGACGCCAACCGCCGCGGCTTCCTGTCCGATCGAGGTGCAGGTGCCGGGAAAATCGCCGGCGGCGTTCAATGCGCGGTTCTGCACTTCGAACGCGCGCACCAGCATCATTGTTTCGAGCAGCGCGACGGAATTCGCGCCTTTGTCGGTGCCATCCATGCGGTTCCTCCGGGGAGTTGCGAACGGACGGCACTGTAATCGGCGTGCGTATCGCGCCGATTGCCGTATTGAAACAGTTTGTTTCCGGCGCGTTGCCGGAAACCGCGATCAGCTCGTGCGACCCCCGCCAGCCTGCTGCTCTTCGAGCCAGCGCTTCTTCCACTGCTGTTTGGTGCCCCAGCGCTCGGGCTCGCTCGGCCGCTCGTAGTAGTAGGTGATGTACGGGCGGTACACCTCGTAGACCCGGCGCAGCTCGCCGACGGGCTCGTCATGCGCATCGACACGCAGGTTGATGTAGTGATAGACCCTGCTGCCGTAGGACACCAGCGCCGCCGAGAGCTGTCCGCCGTTCTGCCCGCCCGCATCGCGACCGGCTTCGATCGCGCGGAGCAGCCGCTCTTCCAGAGTCTCGCTCTCCAGCGACTTGTAGGTCTCGAACATCGCGGTGCACGTTTTCTCGGACGTGAGATTGTTGCCGAGCGCGACCAGGTTCTTCTCGGTGTGCGCCCCGCACCACTTGTTGTTCTTGCTGCCGGTGCGCGCGACGGCATTGCCATCGAGATCGATCACAGCGAGCTGCCGGTGCTCGACATTCGCGCCGTCGCTCGCCTCGAGCTCCTTCAGGATCTTGGGCGCGGAGTAGCTCATGCGCAGCAGGTCGGCGCCGAGGAAACCCAGGCGCGGCTCCGTGTAGGCCATCGTGAGCACCACGCCGAGATTCGGCACGAAGTGCCCGGTGCGGCCGCCGACCGCCGGAGAGAGTGTGGCAACGCCCAGCCCGAAGCGCCCGGTTTTCGCACAGCGGGCGGCAATTGCGAAAGTCATCGTCCGTTCTCCTCTATTGCGGCTGGATCTTCGCGGCCGCGACGATGCGCGCGCACTTGTCCATGTCCTGCCGCATGAATTCCGTGAACTGCTCCGGGGTTCCGCCGCGCACGTCGAGGCCGAGATCGACCAGCTTCTTGCGTACGCCGGGCTCCTTGATGGCCTTCTGCACCTCGGCGTTGAGCTTCATCACGAGCTCGCGCGGCAGCTTGGCCGGGCCGAGCAGGCCCATATAGCCGCCGAAGTCGTAGCCGCGCACGCCTGATTCGTCGAGCGTGGGAGTACCGGGCAGCGTTTCGTTCCGGCGCGACGTCGACAGCGCGACCGGGCGGACTTTGTTGGCTCTGATATGCGGCAACGCGCTCGGCACCGGCGTGAAGGTGAATGCGAGCTCCCCGCTCAGCAGATCGACAGTCGCGGGTGCGCCGCCCTTGTACGGAACGTGCAGCAGGTCGGTTTTGGTCATCATCGCGAAGAGCTCCGCCGAGAGATGTTGCGTGGAACCCTGTCCCGACGAGCCGTAAGCAAGCTTGCCCGGCATCTTTTTCGCGAGAGCGATGAAGTCCTTGGTCGTGCGCACCGGCAGGCTCGGATGCACGATCAGCACGTTGGGCTGGTGCGCGATCAGCGCTATCGCGGAGAGGTCGCGCAGCGGATCGTACGAAAGCTTCGCGATCAGGCTGGGCGCGCCGGAGAGCGACGCCTGCGCGCCGACCAGCAGCGTGTAACCGTCAGGCGGCGCCTTGACGACGGCACTGGTGGCAATCGTGGCGGACGCGCCCGGGCGGTTGTCGACGATGAACGACTGTCCCATCGACTCGTTGAACGCCTGCGCCATGATGCGACCGACCGTGTCGATGCTGCCGCCGGCGGGGTAGCCGACGATCATCCGCACCGGCCGCGACGGATAGCTCTGTGCGGCTACTTCGGCGATGGCCAGCGCGCCAAACAGCGCGAACGCGAGGCTGCGCCTCATTTCGCCGCCCCCTTGCGTGCGAGCCAGTCGTCTTCGCGGCCGTAACCGTCGGGATCCATCGGCCTGCCGTAGTAAAACGGCAGCAGCGGGCGGATCGCGTCGTAAACGCGCCGCAGCTCGCCGACGGGCTCCGCATGCTGATCCACGCGCAGATCGCAGTACGGAAAGCTTTGCCAGCCGTACGAGAGCAGCGCCGCCGAATGCTGGCCGCCGTTCTGCCCGCCTGCATCGCGCCCGGCGCCCAGCGCGGCGAGCAGCCGGTCCTCGAGCTCGAGGTTCTCGTTCGCATCCCATGCCTCGCCCATCGAGCCGACCGTGCGCTCGCTGAAGAGGTTGTTGCCCATCGCGACGAGGTTCTTCCTGACGAGCGCGCCGGAGTAATGCGTGTTGCGCGCGCCGGTGCGTGCCACCGCGTTGCCGTCACGGTCGATCACGCAGATCTGGCGCATCTCGATGTGCGGATCGCTCGCGGCGATCTCGTCGATCACGCGCTGCGCCGAGTAACCGAGCTTCAGCAGATTGATGCCCAGCGGGCCGAGCCGCGGATCGGTGCGTGCCATGGTCACCGTGAGACCTACGTTGGGCTCGATGAACGGACACCGCGAGCCGACGGCCATCGGCCGCGTCGTGATCGCGACACCGAAGCGGCCGGTCTTCTCGCAGCGCGCTGCGATCTGGAACGTCATGTCTCTACCTCCTACTGGTCGGGTTTCACGCCGGCGCTGCGCACGATCGGACCCATGCGCTCGTATTCGCGGCGAAAGAAAGCGCTGAATTCTTCCGGCGTCATCGGCTGCACGATCGCGCCGTCGTCGGTGAGCCGCTTGCGGATCTGCGGATCGTTCAAGGTCGCGTTCACGGCGGCGTTCAACTTCACCACGATCTCGCGCGGCGTTCTGGGCGGCACGTGCAGCGAGTACCACGTGGTCATGTCGTAACCCTTGAGCGTCTCGGCGATCGCGGGCACGTTCGGCAGTGCGGTGGATCTGCGGGCGGAAGCGATCGCTATGGCGCGCAGGCGCTCCGCACGAATGTGCGGCGCAACCGAGGGAATCGTGGAGAACATGGACATGACGTGACCGCCCACGAGATCGACCACCGCCGGCCCGCCGCTGCGGTACGGCACGTGCGTGAGCTTGATCGCCCCCATCTGCTGAAGCACCACGCCGTTCAGATGCTGAGATGAGCCCGGTCCGGAGGACGCATACGTCACCTCACCGGGTCGCGCCTTCGCGAGCGCGATGTATTCCTTCAGCGACCGAGCGGGGACGGAAGGGTGTACGTTCAGCACGTTCGGCACGATCGTGAGCAGCGCCACGTGCGAGAGCTCGCGCGAGTCGTACGGCAGCTTCGAGAAGAGGTGCGCGTTGAGGATGTGGGTCGATAGACCGCCGAGATGCACGACGTGCCCGTCGGGGGCCGCCTTTGCGCCCGCTTCCGCCCCGATGATGCCCGACGCGCCGCCGCGGTTGTCGACGATGATCTGCGTCCCGAGGATCTCCCCGATCTTGGGCGTGATCACGCGCGAAACGATGTCCGCGGCGCCGCCCGCGGCAAACGGCACGATCCATCTGATCGGTTTGCTTGGTTTCCAGTCGCTCTGCGACCATGCTGCGGACGGCGCGCAGGCGAGAAGCAGCGCGGCAGCGATGTTGTTTATCGGTCTCAAAATAAGTCCAGCGCCCGGCAGCACGCGTGCCGCGGGCTCGTTCAGTCGTTGAAGGGGAAGTGCGTCGCTGATGCCGACGTCGTCGTCGGCGCGAGCGGCGAGGATAAATCAGCTCGGCAGGTGATAACAACCCTGCCGCTGCTTTAGTTACTGATTAGGGACGCGCCAGCATGCGCAAGGCGAAATCGACGCACACGACCTTCTACAAGGGCGCGAAGATCCGGGTCATCCTGCGCAACGGCGACGTCATTGTCGCCAAATTCATCGAGAAGATCGGCCAGAAATACCTGCGCACGGACAAAGGCGACATTCCAATAGCGGAGTTGCGATCAGCGACGTATTACAAGCCGCTCCCGCACGAGCGCCCCTAGCAATCCCCCCGGCTACTCCGCCTTGATATTCTGTTCCTTGAAAACCGCGCGCCACTTCTTGATTTCGCGCTGCAGGTGAGCCGTCGCCTCTTCAGGCGTGCTCGCAATCACGTCGAAGCCGCGATCCTGCCAGCGCTTCGATGCATCGGGCGTCTTGAGCACCGCTCGCACTTTCTCGTTGAGCGTCCTGATGATCGCGGCCGGGGTCGCCTTCGGTGCTGCAAGGATCTGCCACGTCGTGAATTCATAGCCGGGCAGGCCGGCCTCGGCCATCGTCGGGATCTCCGGAGCGCTCGGATTGCGCTTCGTCGCGGTGATGCCGAGCGCCTTCAGCTTCTTTGCCTGGATGTGCGGCACCGCTTCGGGAATCGCATTGACGAAGTACAACTGCGTCTCACCGCTGAGCGTCGCGATCGTCGCCGGGCCGCCGCCTTTGTAATGGACGGGCAGCAGCTTGATTTTCGCGAGGTTGTTCAGCAGCTCGCCCGCGATGTGCGGATTCGTGGCCGCGCCGGCCGTGCCGTAGGTGATCGCGTTCGGTTTCGACCGCGCGAGCGCGATCAGATCCTTCATCGAATTCACCGGCAGCGACGGATGGGCCACCAGAACGGACGCCACCGAGCACAGCAGTGAAACGGGCGCGAAGTCCTGCACCGGGTCGTACGGCACCTTCGCATACGCGAACTGGTTCGTGACGAACGGCAGCGTATTGACGAGCAGCGTGTAGCCGTCCGGCGCCGCGTTCTTCGCAAGCTCGGTGCCGATCATGCCCGAAGCGCCGGTGCGATTGTCGACCACGACCTGCTGGCCGAGCGGCTTGCTCAAATCCGCACCGATCAGGCGCGCCACGAGATCGACGCTGCCGCCGGGCGGGAACGGCGTGATGATGCGGACCGGCTTCGCCGGATATTCGGCGGCGAACGCACACGTGGCGGCGAACACGAAAACAACGACTCCTGACGCTCGTTTCATGATGCTCCGGATAACCTGCGACGTTGTTATCGGCTCGACCCGAAAAGCGGCACGCTGGATTCCACGTTGCGGCCGGGGAAGCTCCATTGGAGGAGCGGCACGCTGGGCTCTGTCGTGCGGCCCGGCGGCGCCGGTTTCGCGTCGACCAGATTGACCTTGAGCCAGTCCTGCATGTCGCGCCAGACGTGCGCGAGATCTTCTTCCGTCGGCATTTCGAGGGCGTGCGGGAGCTCGAGCGTCACCACGGGTATGCCTTCCTTCAGCCCGCCGTAATTGCCGAGCGATCCGGGATAGACGCCGAGCCGATTCAAGCGCAGCGGACCGAACCGTGCGGGAGGCTTCACATCGGGCGGGCCATCGAAATCCAGCACGTCGTGCGGTGCATGCACCGAAATGATGACGTCGGGCTTGAACGCCTTGATCTCGTTGTGAAGCCAGCGCGACTCCGGCTCAGACACAGGCTGCGTGCCGGGAAAGCGCCGCGGGTCCTTCCGGGTGGACACTTGCCAGTAGCGCGGCGCCTCGCTCGACCAGTCCTCGGTGGGGAAATTGCGGTTCAAGTCCACGCCGCGCGCGTTGACGCGCGTCGGGCGCTTTGCGAGCAGCCCGTCCGGGTTCAGCACCGGGATCACGCGCCACTCGTATTGCGCGACTTGGCCGGCCGGCTGTTGCAGCAGCTCGATCCACCGAAACACGATCGACACCGAAGTCAGCTCGTCCCCGTGGATACCGCCCACCACCAGCACGCGAGGGCTGGCGGTCCGAGCCGGCTTGAACTCGCTCACCATGATATGGCGGCCGTTGACCGATCGGGCGACCGGCTTCAGTTCGGCCGCGAGACACGTTTTCGGCTTGATCTGGGGAATGGCGCGCGTGACCGAGCGGCACCAGCCGTGCAGATCGCCAGGTGCTGCATCCGTCGCCGGCTCGACAGCGAGCGCGGTCCCCTGTAGTGGCAGAAGCACCGACAGCAGTAAGAGGTTTCGCCGCATTCTTTTTATTGCTCGATATCCCCTGATTCCGCGACTTTAACCTACAGCGCGCGTCGCAGGTTATAGTCGATCGACAACCTCGACGGAAAAACACAGTGACCCGAGAATCCGCAATCTCGCGCGCGACGCGCCATTTCGAGGAAGGCGAGTTCATCGAGGACCTGGCGCGGCGCGTCGCGATCCGCACTGAAAGCCAGATTGCGGAAAGCCGACCGCAGCTCGACATTTATCTGAAGGACGAAATCGCGCCGGCCTTCGAGCGCATGGGTTTTGCGGTCGAGATCCTGCCGAATCCGGCAGGCGAGTTCGGGCCGATTCTCGTGGCCGAGCGCATCGAGGACCCGAAGCTGCCGACCGTGCTCTCGTACGGTCACGGCGATGTCATACGCGGTCTCGCGGAACAGTGGCGCGACGGGCTGTCACCGTGGGCGCTGAAGCAGGATGGCGAGCGCTATTACGGCCGCGGAACGGCCGATAACAAAGGTCAGCATTCCATCAACATGGCGGCACTCGCGTGCGTGCTCGCGGAGCGCGGCCGGCTCGGCTTCAACGCGAAATTCATGCTCGAGACGGGGGAGGAGCTGAGCTCGCCCGGACTGCGCGCGTTCTGCGAGCAGCACCGCGAACGGCTGAAAGCCGACGTGCTGATCGCCTCCGATGGCCCGCGTCTTTCAGCAAACCGCCCCACGATCTATCTCGGGTCGCGCGGGTCGTTGAACATGAACTTCACGGTCGAGTTGCGCGAGGGTGCGCATCACTCCGGCAACTGGGGCGGTCTGCTCGCGAACCCCGGGGTGATCCTCGCGCATGCGCTGGCGAGCATCGTGACGCGCGAAGGCAAGGTGCTGGTGCGCGAGCTGCTGCCCGAGCGCATCCCGGACTCGGTGCGCGCGGCGCTTGCCGACTGCGCGCCCGAACCCGGCGAAGACGAGCCTGCGATCGACGCGTGGTGGGGCGAGCCGGGTTTTACGGCCGCCGAGAAAGTCTATGCGTGGAACACGTTCGAGATCCTCGCGTTTCGCACGGGCAATCCGAACAATCCGGTCAACGCGATTCCGGGTAAGGCAACGGCGACGTGCCAGATCCGCTTCGTGGCCGGATGCAACCCTGAGAGCTTCATTCCAATCATCCGCCGTCATCTCGATGCGAACGGCTTCGAGATGGTGAGGGTGGCGATGGCGCGCAAGAGCTTCATGAAGGCGACGCGGCTCGACCCCGACCATCCGTGGGTGCGCTGGGCGAGCGAGTCGATCCGCCGCACGCTCGGCGTCAAGCCCGCCGTGCTGCCGAACATCGGCGGATCGCTCCCGAACGACTGCTTTGCCGAGGTGCTGGGCCTACCGACGATCTGGGTGCCGCACTCGTACGCCGGCTGCTCCCAGCACGCGCCGAACGAGCACGTGCTCGCGCCGATCCTGCGCGAGGGCCTGCAGATCATGACCGGCCTCTTCTGGGATGTTGCGGAGGCTCCCGCCGCGGCGCGGGCGGCCGATCAGGCCGTGTGAGCGGCGGTTTCCGATCGATCCTCAGATGAACGTGTAGTCCGTCGCGTGCACCGCGGCGGCATTGGTCAGGACGATAATCTCACTGCCGCCCGAATGGTTGATGGCCCAGTTCGTGGCGGTCAGTTGCACGAACGCAGCGCCTGCGCCGTAGCCCTGGAAGATCAACTCGTCTCCCGCCAGCGCGCCGTTGCCCGCGAAGTCCGCAATACTGTCGCCGTTCGCCTCTCCGAGCTTGAACAGAAAGTCGTCGTTCCCCGCGCCGCCGACGAGCTGATCGATACCGAGCGCGCCATCGAGCACGTTCGCACCCGCGTTGCCGATTAGCGCGTTGCCGAGGCCGTTGCCGGTGCCGTTCACGTCGGCTGCCCCGGTGAGCGCCAGGATCTCGACGTTGGCCGAAGCCGTATACGTGACGGCGCTGTTGATGCGATCGGTACCCTCGGCCGCGAGCTCGGTCACGACGTCCCCTGCTGAATCGACAGCGTAGGTATCGTTGCCGGCATTACCGATCAGGGTGTCGTCCCCGGCGCCACCGTCGATCGCATCGTTACCGCCGCCGCCGGTGAGCACGTTATTCGCACTGTTGCCGTTGATCGCGTTGTCGAGCGCGTTGCCGGTGCCGTCGATCGCCGCCGCGCCGGTCAGCACCAGTTGCTCGACGTTCGCATTCAGCGTGTGCGTGACCGAGCTGTTCACCCGGTCCATGCCTTCGGCCGCGAGCTC
>DASPNJ010000034.1:0-42894 GCA_035626595.1 Burkholderiales bacterium | reverse complement strand
GCGTCTGGAGGGTTTGCCTCTCGACGCAAAAAATCGCTTAGCGCGGCGGTCGCCGCGTCTTTGAAGAAAACTCTACGACGCGTCTGGAGGGTTTGCCTCTCGACGCAAAAAATCGCTTAGCGCGGCGGTCGCCGCGTCTTTGAAGAAAACTCTACGACGCGTCTGGAGGCTTTGCCTGCCTACTCGGTTTTGTCGCAGCGGAGATTGACTTTTTCGCAGAACTTTTCGCGTGCCGCGCCGGCCGTGCTGCGGCACATGCGCAGCGCGCCTGCCTCGGCGTCTTCGCGCGAGGTCGCGATCGCCCAGCCCCATCCGGGCGTTCCGGCTTCGGGGTCGAGCGCGACGCTGACGCACTGATTCGTGAAGGTCTCGAGCGTGCGGCACAGATTCCGCGTGGAGAGCGGTGCGTCCTTGAAATCCTGACAGCGCTTGATCGCGAGGGCGCTGGCGGCTTCGGCGCTCTCCTGCCCATACGAAATACCGATCGCCAGACCGTCCTCCGTGACGCTCTGAGGCAGACCGACCGCGATCGCGCCGAAACCCCAGGCGGCATTCGCGAACACGAGACCGGCGCAGGCGGCCATCAGTCGAGTGCGTATCATCACGCCGTATTTGTAACACGGCGTGGCGCTGACGCGGGTTCAGATGCCCACGGGCCTGTGCGGGGTGCGGGTATCGCTCTGGATGGCTGCCGGCGGTGCGTCGGTCGCCTCGGCAGCGGTTCGGGCCGAAGGCCCGCCGAACAGTCCGAGCGCACCCGTAATGATCAGATACAGCGCGATGATGTAGTTCAGCAGCCGCGGGATGATCAGTATCAGGATGCCGGCGATCAGCGCAACCAGTGGGCCGATGCTGAAGCTCATGCTCATGGCGTTCTCCCATGCCGCGCTCGATCGCGCGACCGACGCCGCATGGGAGCAGGCGCCGTGCCGGCCAAAAAACCGCGTCGGAGTACTTTTTCGTCCCACTGGTTGAAAATGTAATCCGTCCCCGTTTCGGAGGCTGCCATGCACGTGCGCGACATACTGAACCTGAAAGGCGGCGCGCTCTACACCGTCGACCCCTCGAGCAGCCTGGGTGCCGCGGTCGACCTCATGGTGCGTCACGACATCGGCTCGCTCGCCGTGATGGAAGCCGGGTGCATGGCGGGCATGCTGACTTTTCGCGAGGTGCTTCGGGCGCTGCAGCGCGCTGGCGGAACGCTCGAGGGCACCACGGTACGCGAGGTCATGGTCGAGGAGCCGGTCTGCGGGAATCCCGGCGACACGATCGACGAGCTGCGCGAGCTGATGACGCGCCATCACGTGCGCTACCTCCCCGTGTGCGAAGGGGACGAGCTTCTCGGCATCGTCTCGTTCCACGACGTCGCGAAGGCGGTCATCAAGGAAACGAGCATGGAAAACCGCCTGCTGCGCCGTTACATCGAAAGCGAGCCCGCCGGCGAGAAGCAGTAGAATCGGCGCCGCAGCTCACCCGCTCAACTCATTTCTAAAGGTTCGTCAATGCACTGCACGCACAAAGTCCGCCGCTTCCTGCTGGCGTCGATCGTGGCTGTTTTCGCCGCCACCGGTTTCGCGCACGCGGCGTCGAAGAAAGAAAAGGCCTTCGAGCCTCAGGTCGGACAGGAAGGCAAGGACGTCGTCTGGGTGCCCACGTCGCAGGCGCTCGTGAACAAGATGCTCGACATGGCGAAGCTCACGGCGAACGACGTCCACTACGATCTCGGCTCCGGCGACGGCCGCACGGTCATCACGGCAGCGAAGCGCGGTGCCCGCGCGTTCGGCGTCGAATTCAATCCGGACATGGTCGCGCTTTCGCGCCGCAACGCGCAGAAGGAAGGCGTCGCGGAGAAAGCGACGTTCATCCACGGCGACATCTTCGAGGTCGACTTCTCGAAGGCGAGCGTGATCACGCTCTTCCTGCTCCCCGAGTTGAACGTGAAGCTCCGGCCGAAGATCCTCGACATGAAGCCGGGCACGCGCGTCGTGTCGAACTCCTTCACGATGGGCGACTGGCAGGCCGATCGCACGATGGCCGTGACCGAGAAGGAAGGCTGCCAGACTTATTGCACCGCTTATCTCTGGATCGTGCCGGCGAAAGTCGAGGGCAAATGGAAGCTGCCCGATGGCGAGCTCGTTCTCACGCAGACGTTCCAGAAGGTCTCCGGCGCGCTCGCGCGCGATGGCAAGAACGCGCAGGTGAGCAACGGCAACGTGCGCGCCGATCAGGTCACCTTCACGCTCGGCGGCGCGCAGTACTCCGCCAAAGTGGATGGCGATACGATGAAGGGCACGATCAAGTCCGGCGGCAGCAGCCGCGAGTTCACAGCCTCGAGGATCGGCTCGTAGTACCGCATCAGCCGCAGGGTGCGCTGATAGCGCACCGCCAGCGGTGGGCCGTCGGGCCAGCCTACGCAGGCAGGACGCGCTTGAGCCAGCCGCCGATGTCGCGGATCTCTTCGAGACATACCGAGTGCGGCATCGGGTACTCGTGCCACTCGACGTCGTAGCCGTGCTGCTCGAGCACGTCGCGCGAACGGGCGGCGAGCGGATACTGGATCACCGGATCTTCCGTCCCGTGTGCCATGAAGATCGGCGTGCGGCGGTTCTCCGCGGTCGCCTCCGCCGCGAAGCTCTCGGCGAGCGGCAGATACGTCGAAAGCGCCATCACGCCGGCGAGCTTCTGCGGGTGTCGTAAGGCGGTCTGCAGCGCGATCGCGCCGCCCTGAGAAAAGCCTGCGAGCACGATGCGGCCGGCGGCCGAGCCGCGCGACACCTCGTGCGCGATCAGCCGGCCAACCGCCGCCTGCGACGCTCTCACGCCCTGTTCGTCCGGCTGCTTGGACCGGCCTTCGAGATCGCCCCATTTCACGTCGTACCACGCGCGCATGACGTAGCCGTTGTTGAGCGTGACCGGCATCATCGGCGCGTGCGGGAAAACGAAGCGGATCGGCGCGACGCCCTCGAGGTCGAGCTCCTGCACGATCGGGACGAAGTCGTTGCCGTCCGCGCCGAGGCCGTGCATCCAGATCACCGAGGCGTCGGGCGCATCGCCGGTTTCGATTTCGATGGTTTCGAGTAGGTTGTCTGTCATGTTCTGGCTTCCCGCCTGCGCGGGAATGACGGCTAAGCCCGCGGCTTAACGGCCGACTTCGGGCGAAACGCTTTCACCACGTCGTCATTGGTCTCGATGTAAGGGCCGCCGATCAAGTCGATGCAGTACGGCACCGCGGCGAAGACTCCGCTCACGAGCGCTTTGCCGCTCTCGTCCTTCAGCCCTTCCAGCGTTTCCCTGATCGCTTTCGGCTGGCCGGGCAGGTTGATGATGAGCGCCTGCTTGCGAATGACGGCGACCTGCCGTGACAAGATCGCCGTCGGAACGAACTTCAGGCTCACCTGACGCATCTGCTCGCCGAAGCCCGGCATTTCCTTGTCGCCGACAGCGAGCGTCGCTTCCGGTGTCACGTCACGCAGCGCCGGGCCGGTACCGCCGGTGGTGAGCACGAGATGACAGCGCTCGATGTCCACGAGCTCCCTGAGCGTCTGCTCGATCACCGGGCGCTCGTCGGGTATGAGACGCGTCACCGTGCGCAACGCAGGCGAGGTGATGGCGCCCTCGAGCCACGCTTCGAGGGCGGGGATGCCTTCGTCGCGGTAAACGCCCCGGGACGCGCGATCGCTGATCGAGACCAGCCCGATCAGCAGCTCTTCATTTTGGGTCATGGCCGAGTATATCGTTCAGCAGTTTGAACAACGCACGGTAGCTTCGCGGCGGCTGCCCCTTGGCGCGCTCGTCGTGGGCGTTGCGCACGAGCAGGCGCAATCGTGCAGCGTCCGCGCCCGGATGCTCGCGCAGGAGTTCGGTCATCGCCTGCTCCTCCTCGAGCAGCCGCGTGCGCCAGCGTTCGACGAGATGCAGCCGCGCCGTGTGCGCACGCGACACGGATTTCCACGCGGCGAGGCGCTCGCGAATCGGCGCGGGATCCACCTCGCGCATGAGCTTGCCGATATATTGCATCTGGCGGCGTCTCGCTTCGAATTTGGTCATGCGCCGCGCGTCGTTCACGGCGTCGAGGAGGCGCTCCGGAAGCTCGATGGACGCGAGCTGCTCGTCGTTCAGCGCGACGAGCTCCGCGCCGAGGTCCTGCAGCTCGTGCATCTCCCTCTTGCGCTGCGTTTTGCTTGGTGGCTCTTCGGACATCCGGCTGGGCGTGCGGCGGTAGCTGTTATGATACCGAAGCACCCGTTCGCCCCCTCACCTGTTCCCCGTTCACCGGTTTCAAGATGCCTTCCTCGCGCTTCTCCTACGCTCCCCAACAGCTCACCGATATTGCAAGCAGCGTGCTTGCGTACGCGAAAACGCGCGGCGCGACCTCCGCGGAAGCCGAGGTGAGCGAAGGCTTCGGGCAGACCGTCACGGTGCGCCGCGGCGAAGTCGAGACGATCGAATACAACCGCGACAAGGGGATCGGCGTCACGGTGTACGTCGGCCAGCAGCGCGGGCACGCGAGCAGCTCGGATTTCTCGGAGCAGGCGATGCGCGATACCGTCGATGCCGCGCTGTCGATCGCGAGCTTTACCTCGCCGGACGACTGTGCCGGGCTCGCCGACCCCGAGCTCCTTGCGCGCGACTTTCCCGACCTCGACCTGTGGCACCCGTGGGACCTGCCGGTGGAGCGCGCGATCGAGCTCGCGAAGACGGCCGAAGACGCGGGCTTCGCCGTCTCGCGCGAGATCAGCAATTCCGAGGGCGCCACCGTCTCGACGCAGGAATCACAGTTCGTTTACGGCAACTCGCACGGGTTTCTCGCCGGTTATCCGAACTCGCGGCACGGGGTGTGGTGCTCGCTCATCGCGGGGCAGGGCGACGAGATGCAGCGCGACGACTGGTACGAGACCGCGCGCGACCCGCTCGATCTGCCGCCGCCTGCCGTCGTGGGCCGCCGCGCCGGCGAGCGCGCGGTGAACCGCGTCGGCGCGCGAAAACCGGCGACTACGCAGGCGCCGGTGCTGTTCGAAGCGCCGATCGCTTCCAGCCTGCTGGGACATTTCACGTCCGCGGTGAGCGGCGGAAGCCTCTATCGCAAGTCGTCGTTCCTGCTCGACAGCATCGGGCAGCAGATCTTTTCGCCGCTCGTGCAGCTTCGTGATCTGCCGCGCATCCCCAAGGGCCTCGCGAGCAGCGCGTTCGACGAGGAAGGCGTCGCCACGCAGGCGCGCGATGTCGTGCGCGACGGCGTGCTCCAGGGTTACTTCCTCGGGAGCTACTCGGCCCGCAAGCTCGGTATGAAATCGACCGGCAACGCGGGTGGCAATCACAACCTGATCCTGGCGGACACGGGTGACGATTTCGCGGCGCTGCTCAGGAAAATGGGCACCGGCCTCCTCGTGACGGAGCTCATGGGGCAGGGCGTGAACGGCGTGACCGGCGACTACTCGCGCGGGGCGGCGGGCTACTGGGTGGAGAACGGGACGATCGCCTATCCCGTTCAGGAGATCACCATCGCAGGCAATTTGAAGGACATGTTCAGAGCGATTATCGCGGTCGGCAACGACGTATCGCGCCGCGGCTCGCGCCAGTGCGGATCGGTACTGATCGAGCGCATGACCATCGCCGGCGACTAGCGGCGGCGCTCGCCTGAAGGCTCGTCGCCATTCGGCGGCCCGCTTCCGACGAGTGACGATGCAGAGGAAAACCAAGCATGGGCAGCCCTGACGGCTGCCCGTTTCCTCTGAAACCTCGTTTCCTTATAGTTTCGCTCCGTACTCTCCTTTCCTTTGGCCTGAAGCGGGGACAAAAATGAAAAGACGGGAATTCCTGAAGAACGCCGGCATCGGCGTGGCGGGCGGTGCGCTCGCCGCGCCCGCAGCCGCCGCACAGACGCAGCCGCAGCTTCGCTGGCGCATGGCGTCGAGCTTTCCGAAGAGCCTCGACACGCTGTTCGGCACGGCCGAGCAGATCGCGGGCCGCGTTTCCCGGCTCACCGAAGGGCGCTTCGAGATCCGCGTGTTCGCGGCGGGCGAGATCGTGCCGCCGCTGCAGGTCATGGACGCGGTGCAGAACGGCACCGTCGAATGCGGCCAGACCGCGAGCTATTACTACATCGGCAAGAACCCGGCGCTCGCATTCGACACCGCGCTGCCGTTCGGCATGAACGCGCGGCAGCAGAACGCGTGGATGTATCACGGCGGTGGGCTCCAGCTCATGCGCGATCTGTTCAAGCAGTACAACATCGTCAACTTTCCCGCGGGCAACACCGGCACGCAGATGGCGGGCTGGTATCGCCGCGAGATCAAGTCCGTCGCGGATCTGAAGGGGCTCAAGATGCGCATCGCCGGTCTCGCCGGGCAGATCCTCGAAAAGCTCGGCGTGGTGCCTCAGCAGATCGGCGGGCCCGACATCTACCCGGCACTCGAGCGCGGCACGATCGACGCCGCGGAGTGGGTGGGGCCGTACGACGACGAGAAGCTCGGCTTTCACAAGGTCGCGAAGTACTACTACTACCCGGGCTGGTGGGAGGGCTCGGCGATGCTCTCCATCTACGTGAACGCGAAGAGCTGGACGTCGCTGCCGAAGCCGTATCAGGAGGCGCTCGAGGTCGCGTGCGCGGAAGCCAACGTGAACATGACGGCGCGCTACGACGCGCACAACACGCAGGCGCTGCGCAAGCTCGTGAGCGCCGGCGCGCAGGTCCGTCCGTTCCCGCGGCCGGTGATGGAGGCCTGCTACAACGTGGCGCAGGAGCTCTACTCGCAGCTGTCCGCGAAGAGCGCCGACTTCAAGAAGATCTACGGCGCGTGGAGCCGCTTTCGCGAGGACCAGTACTTCTGGTTCCGCGTGGCGGAGAACACGTTCGACAACTTCGTGTATTCCGCGAAGCGCCCGGCCGCGGGCGGCAGGAAGTGATGCAATAGGGACGCGGTGACGGGTGGTCTTGGTTTTCGCCGCGTCACTTGGTTACCCCGTCACTGCGTCACTGTCTCTGCAGCTCCGGCGGCGCCACCGGCGCCGGCGTCAGGAATTCGATCGATCCCGGCGCGCGGCCGGCATCGTCGGTCTGATAGCGCATCACCATCTGCGGAAACGCGATGATCAGCGCGACCATGACGAGCTGGATCGCCACGAACGGCACCGCGCCCCAGTAGATGTCGGCGGTCTTCACCTCTTTCGGCGCGACGCTGCGCAGGTAGAACAGCGCGAAACCGAACGGCGGGTGCATGAAGGAGGTCTGCAGATTCACCGCGAGCATCACGCCGAACCACACGAGATCGATGCCGAGCTTGTGCGCCACGGGCGCGAGCAGCGGCACGAGGATGAACGCGATCTCGAAGAAATCGAGAAAGAACGCGAGCACGAAGACCGCGAGGTTCACCACGACCAGAAAGCCGACGGCCCCGCCGGGCAGGCTCGTGAGCAGCTGCTCGACCCACAGATCGCCATCGACGGCGCGGAACGTGAGCCCGAACACGGTCGAGCCGACCAGAATGAAGATGACGAAGCTCGTGAGCCGCGTCGTCGATTGCGCGGCCTGCGTGAGCAGCGTCACGTTGAGCCGCCGCTTTGCGAGCGCCAGCAGTAACGCGCCGCTCGCACCCATCGCACCCGCCTCGGAGGCCGTCGCGACGCCGAGGAACACCGTGCCGAGCACGAGGAAGATCAGCACGAGCGGCGGCAGCAGCGCAGTGAGCGTGCGCCACACGAGCGCGCCGCCGCGATAGATTCGCGCTTGCGGCGGCAGCGCCGGCGCCGCCGCCGGGCGCGCGATCGAAACGACGGCCACGTAAGCGAAGTACAGCCCGGCCAGCGCGAGCCCGGGCACCAGCGCGCCGGAGTACATGTCGCCCACCGAGCGCCCGAGCTGATCGGCGAGCACGATCAGGACGAGGCTCGGCGGAATGACCTGCGCGAGCGTTCCCGACGCCGCGATCACGCCGGCAGCGAGCCGGTGCGAGTAGCCGTAGCGCATCATGATCGGCAGCGAGATGAGCCCCATCGAGATCACGGACGCCGCGACCACGCCGGTCGTGGCGGCGAGCAGCGCGCCGACGAACACCACGGCATAGGCAAGGCCGCCGCGCAACGCGCCGAAGAGCTGCCCGATCGTATCGAGCAGCTCCTCGGCCATGCCGCTCCTCTCGAGGACGAGCCCCATGAAGGTGAAGAACGGGATCGCGAGCAGCGTGTCGTTACGCATGATGCCGAACACGCGTTCGGGCAACGCCTGCAGGAGCTCGGGCGTGAGGAGCCCGAGCTGAATGCCGATCAGCGCGAAAAGGATGCCGTTCGCCGCAAGCGAGAACGCCACCGGATAGCCGATCAGCAGCATGACCACGAGCGCGCCGAACATGAACGGCGCCATGAGCTCGTGACTCATCACTGGGATTCGGCAGTACGCGGATCGGGCAGCGCGCCGCGCAGGAACGCGATTCGCTTGACGATCTCGGAGACGCCCTGCAGAACGAGCAGCGCGAAACCGACCGGCATCAGGAGCTTCACCGGCCAGCGCACGAGTCCGCCGGCGTCGCTCGAAATTTCGTGACCGACGTACGACTGCATGAACATCGGCCACGACAGATACAGGATGAGCAGCGCCATCGGCAGCAGGAAGAGGAGCCCACCCAGGAGATCGATCCAGGCTTGCGCGCGCGGCGAGAGCCGTCCGCTGACGACATCGATGCGCACGTGAGCGTTTTTCTGGAGCGTGTATCCGGCGGCGAGCAGGAAGACGCCAGAGAAGAGATACCACTGGATCTCCAGCCACGCGTTCGAAGAGAGATTGAGCGCGTAGCGGAACACCGCGTTGCCGCTGCTCACGAGCACGGCCGCGAGCACGAGCCACGCGACCGCGCGGCCGACGCGATCGTTCACGCCATCGATGAACCGGGACATCGCTATGAGAGCGCGCATCGAATCGCCGCGGGGGAAGCGCCTGCAATCATAGCAACATGCGCTAGAATCGACACGACAGGGGAGTCGCCTCACTCATGTATTCGCTCAAGGACACGCTCGAGACGTATGACAAGGAAGTGTGGCATGCGGTCGAGCAGGAGTATCTCCGCCAGGAAGAGCACGTCGAGCTGATCGCATCGGAGAACTACGCGAGCCCGCGCGTGCTGCACGCCCAGGGCTCGGTTCTCACCAACAAGTACGCCGAAGGCTATCCGGGCAAGCGCTACTACGGCGGCTGCGAGTACGTGGACATCGCCGAGCAGCTCGCGATCGACCGCGCGAAGGCGCTGTTCGGCGCGGGCTACGCGAACGTGCAGCCGCACTCGGGCGCGCAGGCCAATCAGGCGGTCTTTTACGCCGCGCTCCATCCGGGCGACACGATCCTCGGCATGTCGCTCGGCCACGGCGGCCACCTTACGCACGGCTCGCAGGTCAATATCAGCGGCCGCTATTTCGACGCGGTGGCGTACGGCCTGAACGCCGAGACCGAAGAGATCGACTACGCGGAGGTCGAGGAGCTCGCTCACGTCAAGAAACCCAAGTTGATCGTTGCCGGCGCTTCGGCCTATTCGCTGGTCATCGACTGGAAGCGCTTCCGCGCGATCGCCGACAGTTGCGGCGCGCTGTTCATGGCGGATGTAGCGCACTATGCAGGGCTCATCGCCGCCGGGTTCTACCCGAGTCCGGTCGGCATCGCGGATTTCGTCACCAGCACGACTCACAAAACGCTGCGCGGACCGCGCGGCGGTCTCATCCTCGCCGATGCCAAGCACGAGAAGGTGATCAACTCCGCGGTGTTTCCCGGACTGCAGGGCGGGCCGCTCATGCACATCATCGCGGCCAAGGCGGTGTGCTTCAAGGAAGCGGCCTCGCGCGAGTTCCGCGATTACCAGGAGCAGGTGCTCGACAATGCGCGCGTCATGGCGAAAGTCATGCACGAGCGCGGATTCCGCATCGTCTCCGGACGCACGGAATGCCATCTGTTCCTCGTCGATCTGCGTGCGAAGAACCTCACCGGGCGCGAGGCCGAGACGGCGCTCGGCAAGGCGAACATCACGGTCAACAAGAACTCCGTGCCGCACGACCCGCAGAAGCCGTTCATCACGAGCGGCATACGCGTGGGCTCGCCGGCGATGACCACGCGCGGGATGCAGGAGCTCGAAGCCGAGTTCCTCGCGAATCTCATGTGCGACGTGCTCGATGCGCCGCAGGACGAGGAGGTGATCGGCCGCGTGCGGCGCGAAGTGCAGGCGCTCTGCAAGAAGTTTCCCGTGTACGGATGAAGTGCCCGTTCTGCAAGTCGCCCGATACGCAGGTCATCGACTCGCGCGTGTCCGACGACGGCGAGAGCATCCGGCGGCGCAGACGGTGCATCGCGTGCAGCAAGCGCTTCACCACGTATGAAACCATCGAGCTGCGCATGCCGCAGGTGGTGAAGCAGGACGGTACTCGCAGCGAGTTCGATCTCGAGAAGCTGCGCACCGGCTTCATGCGCGCGCTTCACAAGCGGCCGGTGCCGACACAGCTCGTGGACGACGCGATCGCGACGATCACGCAGGACGTGCTCGCCCTCGGCGAGCGCGAGATCGCCTCGCGCCGGCTGGGCGAGATGGTGATGCGCGAGCTGAAGCGTCTCGACCAGGTCGCCTACATCCGCTTCGCATCGGTCTACCGCAGCTTCCAGGGCGTCGACGACTTCCAGGACGCGATCAAGGAAGTACAGCGGCCCGCCGCGCCCGCGGCCACTAGAGCGGCCGGCAAATCGGGCATCGCGAAGGACGCGAAGGAAGAGCAGAAGCCGTAAGCACCGGCGTCATCCCCGCGAAGGCGGGGATCCAGTACATCCGCGACCTGGATTCCCGCCTTCCCGGGAATGACGAATACTAGCCATATGTTCACCGAAGCTGACCGCAAGTTCATGGCCCGCGCGCTCGAGCTCGCCGAGCGCGGCCTGTATACGACGACTCCGAATCCGCGCGTGGGCTGCGTCATCGTGCGCGACGGCGAGATCGTCGGCGAAGGCTGGCACGAGCGTGCGGGCGAAGCGCACGCCGAAGTCGTCGCCCTCGCGCAGGCCGGAGCGAGCGCCGCAGGCGCGGCGGCCTACGTGACGCTCGAGCCGTGCTCGCATGTCGGTCGCACGCCGCCGTGCGCGCCGGCGCTGCTGGAAGCGAAGGTCGCGCGGGTCGTTGCGGCGATGCGCGATCCCAATCCGCTCGTCGCAGGACGCGGTGTGGAGCAGCTTCGCGCCGCCGGCGTCAGTGTCGACCATGGCCTCATGGAAGAGGAAGCGCGCGAGCTCAATATCGGATTCGTCGCGCGGATGACGCGCGGGCGACCGTGGGTGCGCATGAAAGTCGCGGCGAGCCTCGACGGCAAGACCGCGCTCATGAACGGCCGCAGCCAATGGATCACGGGACCCGAGGCGCGGCGCGACGGTCACGCGTGGCGCGCCCGCGCGTGCGCGGTGCTGACGGGCATCGGCACGGTGAAAGACGACGACCCGCAGCTCACGGTGCGCGAGGTCGAGACGACGCGGCAGCCGGTTCGCGTGATCGTCGACAGCGGCCTGGAGACGCCGCCGTCGGCGCGCGTGCTGGGCGCCGGCACGATGATCGCAGCCGCGAAGGAGGACGCTGACCGGAGCGCGGTGCTGCGCGCGCGCGGGGCCGAAGTGATCGTGCTGCCGAACGCCGCCGGTAAAGTCGATCTGGCGGCGCTCATGGACGAGCTTGGCCGCCGCCAGATGAACGAGATCCATGTCGAAGCCGGATTCAAGCTGAACGGGTCGCTCCTGCGCGAGAACCTCGTGGACGAGCTCATCGTCTATCTCGCGCCGCACGTGATCGGCGACGCCGCGCGCAGCATGTTCGATCTGCCGGAGCTTCAGGACCTATCCGCGCGTCGCGAGCTCGACGTGCGCGAGGTGCGCAGCGTCGGAAGCGACATCCGCATCATCGCGCGCGTGCCCGGGACGCTGCCACCGGAGGGCAGGACCTGATGTTCACCGGCATCGTGGCCGCGGTCGGCAGGATCTCGACGGTCACGCCTACGGAAGGCGGCGTGCGCGCGCGCATCGAAGCCGGTGGGCTCGCCCTCCAGGACGTGGCGCTGGGTGACAGCATCGCCGTGAGCGGCGTGTGCCTGACCGTCGTGGCCTTGCACGGGGACGCGTTCGAAGTCGACGTTTCGCGCGAGACCCTTGGTTGCGTCACCGGGCTGGACCGCGGCGCCGCGGTCAATCTGGAGAAAGCGCTGCGCCTGTCGGACCGCCTCGGGGGGCACCTCGTGAGCGGACACGTCGACGGCCGCGGCACGGTCGAGCGATTCGCGGCGCTCGGGGACAATCGCCTCCTGGAAATCTCGGTGCCGCGCGAGCTCGCGCGCTACATCGCGCGCAAGGGCTCCGTCGCGATCGACGGCGTCAGCCTCACCGTGAACGACGTGAGCGGCGATCGTTTCACCGTCAATCTCATCCCGCACACGATCGCGCATACCAATTTCGGGCGCCTGCATCCCGGCGCGCCGGTCAACGTCGAAATCGATCTGCTCGCCCGCTATGTCGAGCGTACGGCACAATTCGGCAAACCCGAAAACGGCGATATCCGGGGACAGGGGGACGGCGCATGACGTGGGAATTCATCACCAAGGCGGTACGCGGCGCGAGCTCGGTTTCCTGGGAATGGGAATGGCGTTGCATGGGCGAGGACGCCCGCCAGAAGACATCGTCGCGCACCTTTTCGAGCTTCAGGGAATGCATCGCAGACGCACGGCTCCACGGCTTCACCGGCGACGCCGATCCGGGCGAAGCGGGCACGCTGTTCCAGCGCCCGGAAGCGCGCTTCGTCTGGCACTGAATCGCGCCCGGACCGAATGAACGCAAGCCGACATGAGACGGCGGTGAGCCCGATCGCGGACATCATCGCGGAGCTTGCCGCGGGTCGCATGGTGGTCCTGGTCGACGAGGAGGACCGCGAGAACGAAGGCGACCTCCTGATCGCGGCGGAATTCGCGACCGCCGAGACGATCAACTTCATGGCGCGCTATGGCCGGGGGCTCATCTGCCTCACGCTCACGCAGGAACGCTGCCGGCAGTTGAACCTGCCGCTCATGGTCAGCCACAACCGCTCGCCGCTCGGCACCAACTTCACCGTATCGATCGAGGCTGCCGAAGGGGTGACCACCGGCATTTCGGCCGCCGACCGCGCCCGCACGGTGCAGGCGGCGATCCGGCCTGACGCCACGCCCCAGGACGTCGTGCAACCGGGGCACATCTTTCCGCTGATGGCGCAGGAAGGCGGTGTGCTGGTGCGCGCCGGGCACACCGAAGCAGGCTGTGACCTGGCGCGGCTCGCGGGTGTCGCGCCGGCGGCGGTGATTTGCGAGATCCTCAAGGACAACGGCGAGATGGCGCGGCTGCCCGATCTCGTCGATTTCGCCGCGCAGCACAAGCTCAGGATCGGCACGATCACCGACCTGATCCAGTACCGCAGCCGCACCGAGTCGCTGGTCACGCGTGTGGCGGAGCGCGAGATCGAGACGGTCCATGGAACGTTCAGGCTGATCGCTTACAGCGATCGCATCGGCCGCGAGACCCACATCGCGCTGGTGAAGGGCGAGCTCACGCCGGCGAACGAAGTGCTGGTGCGCGTGCACGAGCCGCTGTCCGTGATCGATCTGCTCGATGCCGGCAGCACCAGTCACTCGTGGAATTTCCACGACGCGCTGGCGGCGATCGCGCGCTCGCAATACGGCGTGATCGTGCTGCTGCACCGCGAGGAAACCGCCGCCGAGCTGCTCGAGCGCGCGAAGCCGCCGCACCGCGATCAGCCGCAGCCGAAAATGGCGCTGCGCAACTACGGCATCGGTGCGCAGATCCTGAAGGACCTCAATGTCAAGAAGATGCGGCTCCTGGCACTGCCCCGCCGCATGCCGAGCATGGCCGGATTCGGCCTCGAAGTGACCGGCTATCTCCAGCCCGACGACCTGGCGCGCGGTTGATGGCGCGCTCCGATGACATGGAGGAGATCGAGCCGGATCAGCATGGGGCCGGGCTTCGCATCGGCATCGTGCTGAGCCGCTTCAATCGGGAGATCGGCGAGGGGCTGCTCTCGAGCTGCACCGCCGCGCTGCGCAAGCAGGGCGTGAGAACCGGGGACATGCGCATCGTGAGCGTGCCCGGCGCGCTCGAAGTGCCGCTCGTGCTGCAGAAGATGGCGCTCTCCGGTCGCTACGACGCGCTGATCGCGCTCGGCGCGGTCATCCGCGGCGAGACGTATCATTTCGAGATCGTCTCGAACGAATCGTCGAGCGGCATCACCACCGTGCAGCTCGATACCGGCGTGCCGATTGCTAACGGGATACTGACCACCGAGAACGACGACCAGGCGCTCGCGCGCGTGGCGGAGAAAGGCGCGGACTGCGCCCTCGCCGCGATCGAGATGGCCAACCTCCTGAAGAAGCTTTGATACGTGAGACTGTCTCGTAGGGTGGGCCAATGACCCACCAACCCAGAACCGCACACCGCCGCACACCTGCCAAGAGCAGCCGTCGCCGCTCGCGCGAGCTCGCGCTGCAGGGTTTGTACCAGTGGCAGCTCGCGCACAAGGATCCCACGATCATCGGCGCCGAGCTCGCCGAGATGGAAGGCTACGACAAGAGCGATGTCGAGTACGTACGCACGCTGCTGCATGGCGCGATCGGAAATTCCGGCGCGCTCGAAGCCGCGCTCCAGCCGGCGCTCGACCGGCCGTTCAGCGAGCTCTCGCCGATCGAGCGCGGCATCCTGCTGCTGGCCGGTTACGAGCTCCTGAAGGAGCTGGAGGTGCCGTACCGCGTCGTGATCAACGAAGCGGTCGAGCTGGCGAAGGTGTACGGCGGCACCGATGGACACAAATTCGTGAACGGGGTGCTCGACAAGGTCGCCGGCCGCCTGCGCGAGATCGAGGTGCGCGCCGCGCGCGGTACGTAACGGAGGCGGTGGTGGTGGATCGGGAGCTCTATAACCGGCTGCGCAAGCGCATCCTCATGTTCTACTTTGCGGCCGGCATCAATCTCGTGATGGGACTGTGGGTGATGTCGGTCGGCGCGACCCAGGTGGCGGGCGGCACGCTGTTCGTCGTGCTCGCGATCTTTCTCGGTTTCGCGTGGCTGAACTTCCACATGGCGCGCAAGTTGAAGAGGCAGTGGGACGAGCACGTGCGGCAACAGGCTGCGAGCCCTGGCGACGAAGTGACGAAGTGACGAAGCGCCTGGCCCCGGCACCGCGATACTGCGTCACCGCATCACCGCGTCACCGCGTCACCGAGACGACGTGACCGAATTCGAGATCATCCGGCGGTTCTTCACCCATCGCGCGTCCGGGTCACTGCTCGGCGTGGGCGATGACGCGGCGCTCGTGCGCGTCGCAAGCGGTATGGACCTCGCGGTCTCCGCGGACATGCTGCTCGAAGGCCGCCATTTCCTGCGCGGCGCCGATCCGGCGCTGCTCGGCCACAAGTCCCTCGCGGTAAACCTCTCCGATATGGCCGCGATGGGCGCGAAGCCGCGCTGGGCGACGCTCGCGATCGCGCTGCCGCGCGCGAATGCCGGCTGGATCGCGGCCTACGCCCGCGGCTTCATGCGGCTCGCGCGCAAGTACCGCGTGGATCTCATCGGGGGCGACACGACGCGGGGGCCGCTTTCGATCTGCGTCCAGATCCTCGGCGAGCTGCCGAAAGGCGCTGCGCTGCGGCGCGACGGCGCGCGGCCGGGGGACGACGTCTGGGTGTCGGGCGAGCTGGGCGGCGCCGCCCTCGGCCTCGCGGGGCTCCAGCGGCGGCTGTCCGTGTCGCGCACCGAGCGCCGCGCGCTCGAGCACCGTCTGAACGCGCCCGAGCCGCGGGTGGCGCTCGGGCTCGCGCTGCGGCGCATCGCGAGCAGCGCGATCGACGTCTCCGATGGATTGGTCGCCGATCTCGGCCACATCTGCGAGCGCTCGGGGGTGCGCGCGGTCGTCCACTGGGAATCGCTGCCGGCCTCGCCCTACGCGCGCCGGCTCGCGCAGCTCAGCGATCTCGCGGCCCGCGCGATTCTCGCCGGCGGAGACGATTACGAGCTGTGTTTCACCGCGCCGCCGGCGCGGCGCGCGGATATCGCGCGCGCGGCGAGGCGTGCGCGCACGCCGGTCGCGATGGTGGGCCGGGTCGAACGGCGCGCGCGCAGCGCACCGCTCGTGCAGGTGCTCGACTCCATCGGCAAGCCGTTTCGGGTGCGGGCCGAGGGGTTCGACCATTTCCGCTGAGGGCGCCGCGCGCGCCGATGCGCGCTTCGTCCTGCGTCATCCCGCGCATTTCATCGCCTTCGGCGGCGGCGTCGGGCTCGTGCCGTTCGCGCCCGGCACGTTCGGGACGCTGCTCGCGCTGCCGCTCCACTGGCTTGCGACCGCGTACCTCGCCGCGCCGCTGTACCTCGCGGCGCTCGCAGGGCTGTTCGCGCTCGGCGTGTGGGCGTGCGGCGTCACGGAGCGGGCGCTGCGCCAGCCCGATTGCGGCGCCATGGTGTGGGACGAGATCACCGCGTTCCTGCTCGTTCTCTTTTTCACGCCGGCGAACGTGTACTGGCAGGCGCTCGCATTCGTGCTGTTTCGCTTTTTCGATATCGTGAAGCCGCCGCCCATCCGGTACTATGAGCGCATGTTCAAAGGCGGTTTCGGCGTGATGGTCGACGACATCGTGGCGGCGTTCTACGCGCTGGTCGTGCTCGCGATCGTGCGGGCGGTGGCGGGTTGATGGCGGACAGGGCGCTGTACGACCTCGCGGAAAAGGTCGGCCGTGCGCTGCTTGCGCGCAACCTGATGATCGCCACCGCCGAATCCTGCACCGGCGGCTGGATCGCCGAAGCGATCACGATGGTGCCGGGCAGCTCCGCGTGGTTCGAGCGGGGCTTCGTTACCTATACGTATATATCCAAGCGCGAGATGCTCGGCGTGCACGGCGAGACGCTGGAGCGCCATGGCGCGGTGTCCGAGGAAGTCGTGCGCGAGATGGCTGCCGGCGCGATCGAGCGCAGCCACGCGCAGGTGTCGGTCGCGGTGAGCGGGGTCGCCGGACCGTCCGGCGGCTCGCCGGAGAAGCCGGTCGGCACCGTGTGCTTCGCCTGGGCGGTCAAAGACGGTGCGATACGCGTGGAGACCCTACATCTAGCGGGCGACCGCGAGGCCGTGCGCAAGCAGTCGGTCGAGCACGCGCTCGAGCTGGTGTTGAAGATCCTTGAAGTACGACCAACGGGCTAGGCGTCAGCGCGTGCGGCCGACATGCGTTACTGGACATATATTCAGTAGTCATACATAATCGCAGCGACTCGTAAGGAGAAGGAAAGACATGGACGACAACAAGACCAAAGCACTGTCGGCGGCGCTGTCTCAGATCGAGAAGCAGTTCGGCAAGGGCTCGATCATGCGGCTCGGCGATTCGGACATCTCCAACGACATACAGGTCGTTTCGACGGGCTCGCTCGGGCTCGACCTCGCGCTCGGCATCGGCGGGCTCCCGCGCGGTCGCGTGGTCGAGATCTACGGCCCGGAATCATCCGGCAAGACGACGCTCACGCTCTCGGTGATCGCCGAGATGCAGAAGATGGGCG
This sequence comes from Burkholderiales bacterium, assembly GCA_035626595.1. Taxonomy (GTDB): domain Bacteria; phylum Pseudomonadota; class Gammaproteobacteria; order Burkholderiales; family SG8-41; genus JAQGMV01. Next base: position 25,323 of record DASPNJ010000034.1, on the reverse strand, counting down.
GCACCGCCGCGTTCATCGACGCGGAGCACGCGCTCGATCCGCAGTACGCCTCGAAGCTCGGCGTGGACATCGAGCAACTGCTCATCTCGCAGCCCGATAACGGCGAGCAGGCGCTCGAGATCGCGGACATGCTCGTGCGCTCCGGGTCCGTGGACGTCGTCGTGATCGACTCGGTGGCCGCGCTGGTGCCCAAGGCCGAGATCGAAGGCGAGATGGGCGAGCCGCAGATGGGCCTCCAGGCGCGGCTCATGTCGCAGGCGCTGCGCAAGCTGACGGCCAACATCAAGCGTTCGAACACGCTGGTCATCTTCATCAACCAGATCCGCATGAAGATCGGCGTGATGTTCGGCAATCCCGAGACGACGACCGGCGGCAACGCGCTCAAGTTCTACGCGTCGGTGCGCATCGACATCCGGCGCGTGGGCTCGATCAAGAAGGGGGAAGAAGTGATCGGCTCGGAGACGCGCGCCAAGGTCGTGAAGAACAAGGTCGCGCCGCCGTTCCGCAACGCCGATTTCGACATCCTCTACGGCGAAGGGATCTCGCGCGAAGGCGAGATCATCGAGCTCGGAGTGCTCCATCGCATCGTCGAGAAATCCGGCGCGTGGTACACCTACGGCAAGGACCGCATCGGCCAGGGCAAGGACAACGTGCGCGAGTACTTGAAAGAGAATCCGCAGATGGCGCAGGAGATCGAAGGCAAGATCCGCCAGATCCTGGGCGTCGCCGGTGGAGCGACGGAAACGACCGTCGAAGCCTGAGACGCAGCCGAGCCCGGCGGCGCGGGCGCTCAAGCTGCTCGCGCGGCGGGAGCATACGCGCCGCGAGCTTCACCAGAAGCTCGCGCCGTACGTCGAAGACGCCGAGGAGCTTGAAGCCCTGCTCGACGACTTCGCCGCGCGCGGCTGGATCTCGGAAGCGCGCGTCGTGGAGCAGGTGGTGCACGCGAAGCGCGGGCGCCTCGGCATAGCGCGTATCCGCCACGCGCTGCTCGAGCGCGGTGTCCCGGAGGAGCTGATTCAGCCGGCGCTGCAGAAGCTCAGGGATTCCGAGCTCGACACCGCGCGCGCGATCTGGTCTGGCAAATTCGGAGCGCGGCCCGAGTCTCGCGCGGAGCAGGCCAGGCAGGTCCGATTCCTCCAGGCACGCGGATTCGGCATGGAAATCGCAATGCGCGTGGTGCGTGGAGACCATGAATCCCGGGATGAGTGAAACCCGCCAGCCAGTCACTGCCGGGCGTGGCTCACGCCGTGCGTTCGCGCTCGCGTTCGTCATCGCGTGCGCCACGTCGACCGCGTACGCAGCGGAGCGCGTATCGGTAAGGGCAGGACCGGCGAGCTACCCGACCAAGCCGCTCCGCCTGTTGGTGCCGTTCACGCCGGGCGGGTCGCAGGACGTGACCGCGCGACTGCTCTCGGCGCCGGTGCAGCAGTCGCTGGGCGAGAACGTCGTCGTGGACAATCGTCCGGGCTCGGGCGGCCTGATCGCAACGCAGGAAGCCGCGCGCGCCACGCCCGACGGTTATACGCTGCTGCTCTCCAGCGGCGCGCAGATGGCCATTCAGCCGGCGCTGCACGCGAAGCCGGGATACGACCCGGTGAAAAGCTTTGTGCACGTCATTCATCTCACCGATACGCCGCTCGCGCTGGTCGTCCATCCGGGCGTGCCCGTCGCGAGCGTGAAGGAATTCATCGCGTATACGCATGCGAACAAGGGACGCGTGAACGTCGCATCGACCGGTAACGCCACGTACACGCACCTCACGCTCGAGCTGTTCAAGGCCGTGACCGGCGCGGACGTGACGCACATTCCCTACAAGGGCGCGGCGCCGGCGATCAACGACGTGATCTCGAAACAGATTCACGGGCTCTTCACTTCCACCGCGTCGGCGCAACCGCATACCGCTTCCGGACGTCTGAAGGCGATCGCGGTGACTTCGACGAAGCGCTCGGCAGCAATGCCGGACACGCCGACGTTCGCCGAGGCGGGCATGAAAGGGCTGGATGTTTCGGTGTGGATCGGCATTTCCGCGCCCGCCGGCGTCCGGCCGCCGATCGTCGATCGCCTGGCGCGCGAATACGGACAGGCGCTCAAGACGCCCGAGGTGCGCGAGCGGCTGCTCAAGCTCGGCGCCGAGCCGAATGGCGAGACCGGCGCGGCCTTCGCGCGCATGGTGCGCGAAGACGTCGCTCGCTGGGCGCGTATCGTAAAAAACGCCGGCGTCAGAATCGAGTAACCGCCCTGAAGCGCACGGCGGCGAGCAAGCAGCCGATCAGGACCGGCGCTTCCTGATAAAATCGTTGTCTTTTCCGTAACTTGGAGCGGGTAAGCGCACCCGCGCCCGCCTCATGAAAAGCAGCGAGATCCGCAGTCAGTTCCTGAAGTTCTTCGAAGGCAAGGGTCACACGATCGTAGCCTCGAGCCCGCTCGTTCCGGCCAACGACCCGACGCTGCTCTTCACCAACTCGGGCATGGTCCAGTTCAAGGACGTGTTCCTCGGGAAGGAGAAGCGCCCGTACGTGCGCGCGACGACGTCGCAGCGTTCGGTGCGCGCTGGCGGCAAGCACAACGATCTCGAGAACGTCGGCTATACCGCCCGCCATCACACGTTCTTCGAGATGCTCGGCAATTTCAGCTTCGGCGACTACTTCAAGCGGGACGCGATCCGTTACGCGTGGGAGCTCCTGACCGCGGTCTACAAGCTGCCGAAAGAGCGCCTGTGGACGACCGTCTATCACGAGGACGACGAGGCGTACGAGATCTGGACCCGGGACATCGGCGTCCCCGCCGAGCGCTGTGTGCGCATCGGGGACAAGCCCGGCGCGGGCAAGTATCAGAGCGACAACTTCTGGCAGATGGCCGATACCGGCCCTTGCGGTCCATGCAGCGAGATCTTCTACGACCACGGTCCCGGTATCGAGGGCGGGCCTCCGGGCTCGCCGGACGCCGACGGCGACCGCTATATCGAGATCTGGAATCTCGTGTTCATGCAGTTCAATCGCGACGAGCAGGGGACCCTCAATCCGCTGCCGAAGCCGTCGGTCGACACGGGCATGGGCCTCGAGCGCATCGCCGCGGTCATGCAGGGCGTGCACTCGAACTACGAGATCGATCTGTTCCAGGATCTGATCAAGGCGGCGGCGCGCGAGACCGGCACGAAGGACCTCGCGAACAACTCGCTCAAAGTCATCGCGGACCACATCCGCGCGTGCGCGTTCCTGATCGTCGACGGCGTGATTCCCGGCAACGAAGGCCGCGGCTACGTGCTTCGCCGCATCGTCCGGCGCGCGATCCGCCACGGGTACAAGCTCGGCCAGACCCAACCGTTCTTCCATCGCCTCGTCGCGGATCTGTCGGTCGCAATGGGTGAGGCCTATCCCGAGCTCGTGAAAGCGCAGGAGCGCGTGTCGCAGGTGCTGAGGCAGGAAGAGGAGCGCTTCGCGGCGACGCTCGAGAACGGCATGAAAGTCCTCGAAGGCGCGCTCACCCGCGAAGACAAGATGCTCGACGGCGAGACGGTGTTTCAGCTCTACGACACGTTCGGTTTTCCGGTCGATCTGACCGCCGACATCGCGCGCGAGCGTAACGTCCGCGTCGATTACGCCGGATTCGAGCAGGCGATGGAGCGCCAGCGCGAGCGTGCGCGGGCCGCGTCGCGCTTCACCGCCGGACAGTCGGTCGACTACAGCGGCCGTGCGACCGAATTCCATGGTTACGAGCACTTGAGCATCGATGCGACCGTCGTCGCGCTCTACAAGGAAGGCACCCAGACCGAGCAGATCGCGGGCGGTGAAAACGGCGTCGTGGTGCTCGACCGCACGCCCTTCTATGCCGAATCCGGGGGACAGGTCGGCGACCGCGGCGAGCTCGTGGCGCCGGGCGGCACGTTCACCGTGGAGGACACGCAAAAGATCCAGGCGGAGGTCTACGGCCACAAGGGGCGGCTCGATACCGGGCGGCTGCGCGTCGGCGATCGCGTGAGCGCGAATGTCGATACGGTCGCGCGCGCGCGGGCGGCGTGGAACCACTCCGCGACGCACCTCATGCATTCCGCCCTGCGCCAGGTGCTCGGCAACCACGTGCAGCAGAAGGGCTCGCTGGTCGATGCGCAGCGCACGCGCTTCGACTTCTCCCACAACGAGCCGATGACGCAGGACCAGATCCGCGAAGTCGAGCGGCTCGTGAACGATCAGATCCGGCGCAACGTCGAAGTCTCGGCGCGCATCATGAAGCACGACGAGGCGGTCAAGGCGGGCGCGATGGCGCTCTTCGGCGAGAAGTACGGCGACGAAGTGCGCGTGATCGGCATGGGTGACTTCTCCACCGAGCTCTGCGGCGGCACGCACGTGAAGCGCACCGGCGACATCGGCTTCTTCAAGGTGATCGCGGAGACCGGCATCGCCGCGGGCGTGCGGCGTATCGAAGCGGTGACCGGTCCCGGCGCGCTCGAATGGGTGCAGGCGCAGGAAGCGAAGCTCGGCGAGGCGGCGGCGGCGCTGCGCACCTCACCGCAGGACGTCGGGGCGAAGATCGCGCAGATCATGGACAACGTGCGCAACCTCGAGAAGGAGCTCTCGCGGCTGAAGTCGAAGCTCGCCTCCTCCAAAGGCGACGAGCTCGCCGATCAGGCGTTCGAGGTGAAAGGCGTGAAGGTCGTCGCCGCGTCGCTCGAAGGCGCCGACGCGAAAGGCCTGCGCGAAGCGGTGGACAAGTTGAAGGACAAGCTCAAGTCTGCGGCGGTGGTGCTGGCGGCGTCGAACGACGGCAAGGTGTCGCTGATCGCGGGTGTCACGGCGGACCTCACGGGTAAGCTCAAGGCCGGCGAGCTCGTGAACCACGTCGCCCAGCAGGTCGGCGGCAAAGGCGGCGGACGGGCCGATATGGCCCAGGCCGGCGGCACCGACGCGTCCAAGCTGCCGCAGGCGCTGGCCTCGGTCAAAGGCTGGATCGAGCAGCGCGTGTGATCGCGCGCCCATGAGCAGTCCCTATACGCCACCTGCGGCGCCCGTCCGCGACCCCGCAGCGAAGAAAGGCTCGGCCGCGTGGGCCGTGATCGCCGGGCTGCTCGTCGATCTCGGCGGCTCTTTCCTTGCCGGCATCGTGCTCACGGTGCTCTACGGCGCCACGCTCCTGGACGGCGCGACCGATGAAGCGCAGATCGCGGCGGAGCTCTCGAGCATTCCCGCCGATTCCTGGGTCTCGATCATCGGGATGATCGTCGGATGCCTGTTCTCGATCCTGGGCGGCTACGTGTGCGCGCGCATCGCGCGCCGCTCGGAATACAAGCTCGGCGGCATCGTAGCGGCGATCGCGGCGGTGGTCGGTGCCCTCGTCGGCGCAGGCTACTATCCGCTCATGCTCAACATCTCGATGATCGTGGCTACGGTACTATCCGTATTGTCCGGCGTCTGGCTTGGAGTCAGGAGGAACGAGCGGTGAGCGACAAACCCAGTCTGCTGCGCGCGAGTGACGTTCAGGCGCTGACCGAGGTGCGGCGGCCGCATCCGCTAGACGCCGCTCTCGTGCGTCACACGCGCTCGCTCGGCGACGCGACCGGTCTCGAGACCATCGGCGTGCATCTCGTGCGGCTCGAGCGAGGCGACACGAGCAGCGTGCTGCACTTTCATCATCAGGACGAGGAATGGGTGTACATCCTCGCCGGCCGCGGCATCGCCAACATCGGAGACGAACAGCACGAAGTCGGCCCGGGAGACTTCATGGGCTTCGTCGCGGGCTCGAAGCCGCACAACCTGCACAATCCGCACGGCGAAGACCTCGTGTACCTCGTCGGCGGCAACCGCTGGCCTTTCGATATCTGCGACTACCCCAAGGCCGGCAAGCGGCGCTATCGCATCAACGGCAAGAACGCGCCGTATATCGATCTGGACACGATCGAAAAGGCGAAGTGAGCGTCGTCCAACGAACAGAGGGAAACCGATGATGGTTTCCCTCCGTAACCTCCCTTCCTTCGGTTCTTAGAACGGAAGCTGAAGGTTCGGGCCCACGGCGAGCAGCGCGCCGCGGAAGTCTTCCTGTATCCGCTTCAGCGCGGCGGCGTCATCCGCCTCGAACCGCAGCACGATGGTCGGCGTGGTGTTAGACGGCCGCGCGAGACCGAAACCGTCCTTGTATTCGACACGCAGGCCGTCGATCGTGATGAGCTCCCGCGCGCCGTCGAACTTCGCCGTCTGCTTGAGCTTGTCGATCAGCGTGTAGTTCTCGCCTTCGGCGGTCTTCACCTGCAGCTCCGGCGTGCTGACCGCGTCCGGCAGCGCCTCCAGCAGCGCGCCGACGTCGCGCTCGCGCGAAAGAATTTCGAGGAGCCGGGCGCCGGCGTACATCGCGTCGTCGAAACCGTACCAGCGCTCCTTGAAGAACGTGTGCCCGCTCATCTCGCCGGCGAGCGGCGCCCCGGTCTCCTGGAGCTTCTTCTTGATGAACGAGTGGCCGGTTTTCCACATCGTCGGACGGCCGCCGCGGCTGCGGATCCACGAGTAGAGATTGCGCGTCGATTTCACGTCGAAAATGATCTCCGCGCCGGGATTGCGCGTGAGCACGTCCGCCGCGAACAGCATGAGCTGGCGGTCGGGATAGATGATCCTGCCGCTTTTCGTCACCACGCCCAGCCGGTCGCCGTCGCCGTCGAAAGCGAAACCGATGTCGCCTTCGGATTCGAGCGTGGCGATCAGGTCTTCGAGGTTGTGCGGGTTCGAGGGGTCGGGATGATGATTCGGGAAATTGCCGTCGACCTCGCAGTAGAGCTCGCGCACGCTGCAGCCGAGCCGCCGGAAGAGCTCCGGCGCGGTCGCGCCCGGCACGCCGTTGCCGCAATCGACGATCACCTCGAGCGGCCGCGCGAGTTTCACGTCCGACACGATGCGCCGAAGGTAATCCTCCCGGATGTCGCGCGTCTCGTAACTGCCGGCGCCGGTCGCGAGCCGTGCATCCTCGATGCGCGCGCGCAGGCCCTGGATCGCGTCGCCGGCCAGCGTCTCGCCGGCGATCATCACCTTGAGCCCGTTGTATTCCGGCGGATTGTGCGAGCCGGTGACCGACACGCCGGACAGCGTGCCGAGATGATAGGTTGCGAAGTACAGCATCGGCGTCGCGACCATGCCGACGTCGATCACGTTTACGCCGGCCGCCTGTATGCCGCGCGCGAGCGCCGCCGCGAGCTTCGGGCCCGACAACCGCCCGTCGCGGCCGATCGCGACCGCTTGCACGCCGCGCTCCCGCGCTTCGCTCCCGATCGCCTGTCCGATGAGCTGTGTCGCCTCGATCGTGAGCGTGCGGTCGACGATGCCGCGCACGTCGTACGCCTTGAAGATTTCGCGCGCAACGCGCGGTGTTGCTGTGGTCATGAGGAGGTCCCGTGATGCGTTTCGAAGAATGCGAGGATGCGGCGCGGAAGCCACGAAAGATTACCCGGAAACGAGCCCGATACGAACCCGACGTGTCCGCCCTCGTCCGGCAACTCGAGCGTGACCGCGGGCGCGACATCCGTCCTCGCGGGTAAGGCGCGCGCCGGCAGGAACGGGTCGTTACGCGCGTTGATCACGAGCGTCGGCGCTTCGATCCTGCGAAGCCACGGCTTGCTGCTCGCGCGGGTCCAGTAATCATCGGTGTCGCGAAAACCGTGCAGCGGCGCCGTCACCACGTTGTCGAACGCGCGCAGCGTACGCGCGCCCGACACGACGGCTGGATCGTACAGCCCCGGATGGCGCTCGAGCTTCGCGAGCGACTTCGGCTTCAGCGTGCGCAGGAACGCGCGCGTATAGAGGAGGTTGAAACCGCGGTCGAGCGCATTACCCGCGGCGGTGAGATCGATCGGCGCGGACACGGCCGCCGCGGCAGACACGATGCTGCGCGCCCCGCTTGCGCGTTCGCCGAGCCATTTCAGGAGCACGTTGCCGCCGAGCGAGACGCCGACGGCGTAGAGCGGCCCCGCGTGGCCGGTCGCGAGCCGCCGCAGCATCCAGTCGAGCTCGTCGGTGTCGCCGGAGTGATAGGCGCGCGGCAGGCGGTTGGCGCTGCCGCCGCAGCCGCGGAAGTGCACGACTACGCCGCGCCAGCCGCGGCCGCGCGCTTCATGCATGAGCGCGTGCGCGTAGTGGCTCGTGGAGCAGCCTTCAAGACCGTGAAACAGAACGACGAGTGGACGATCGTCGCGACCGTTCGTAAGGTGCGCCCCGAGCTTATCGAGAGGCGCACCATCGTCAGCGGGGCTGGCGCGATCGGTTTTGAGGAAAGAAGGTAACGGAGGGAAACCTCGGTTTCCCCCTGTTCGTTTACCGGACCTTCCGTCGAGGTCGACGAAGTCGACCTCGACGAAATCGCCGTCAGGCGTGTCCCACTGCTCGCGGCGGTAAGCGACGCGCGGGCTCGGGCACGCGAGCGCGGCATACAGCGTCTGCAGGTGCGCGCCGGGCAGCCACCACGGCGCGCGGTACGCCTCAATCGGCGTAGGACGGATCCTTGCGATCGAGCTTGCGCAGCAGCGCCGGCCATTCGAGGAGCCCCATGCGGCGGCGGGTCCCGGGCAGCATCTGCTCGTTCGTATAGGCCACGACTTCCTCGGGCGGGTATTGCAGCTTCATGTTGCACGAGAGCGCGGTCACCTGGAGCTCACACGCGCGCTCGAGCCGGTACATGTTGTTGAAGCACTCGGGAATGCTGGGCGCGACGGTGAGGAGCCCGTGATTGCGCAGCACCATCGCCTCGCGGTTAGCGAGGCTCTTCACCAGCCGCTCCTGCTCGTCCATGCGGATGGCGACGCCTTCGAAGTCGTGGTACGCGATTTCGCGGAAGCGCATCGAGGACTGCGCGATCGGCAGGATGCCGCACGTCATTGCGGACACCGCCATGCCGGCGAGCGTGTGCGTGTGAATGATGCAGTCGACGTCGTGGCGCGCCCTGTGGATCGCGCCGTGGATCACGAAGCCCGCCTGGTTGACACCGTACTCGGTCGCGTTGAAGAGCACGTTGCCGTCGATGTCGATCCGGATCATCGAGGACGCGGTCATCTCCTCGTACAACATGCCGTAGGGATTGATCAGGAACTCGTCGTGCGTGCCGGGCACGCGCGCGGAGATGTGATTCGCGACCATCTCGGTCATGCCGTACTCGGCCATGAGGCGGTAGCACGCCGCGAGATTCACCCGGACTTCCCATTCCGCCTTGCTGACCTGCTCGCGGACGGGCTTCGTAATCCTGATTGCCGGTGCGTTCATGCGTTCTCCATCAGCCGCAATCGCGATCAAGCCTTCACGTAAGCCGCTGCGGAGTCGCCGGCGATCTTGCCGAACACCGACCCGTTGGTGAGCCCCGTGCCGCCCGGATAGTTGTGATAGAAGATGCCGCCGACGAGCTCGCCCGCCGCGAACAGACCCGGGATCGGTTGGCCGGAGGTGTCTTCGACTTCCGCCCCGTTCGTGATCTTGAGGCCGCCGAAACTGAAGGTCACGCCGCAGGTCACGGCGTACGCTTCGTAAGGCGGCTCGTCGAGCCGGTTCGCCCAGTTCGTCTTGTCGATCTTGAGGCCGACCGTGCGACGCCCGTCCTTGATCGCCATGTTGAACTTCTTGTCGTCCTGCACGGCCGCGTTGTAGTCCTTGATCTCCTGCAGCGCGCGCTCGGCGTTCACGCCCTCCATCTTCTGGCACAGCTCTTCGAGCGTGTTCGCGCGGACTTTCGTCACCTGCTTGATGCGGTACTCGTCGCGCAGCATCGGAATCAATTTGTTGTCGAAGACCTGCCACGCGAACATGCCGGGCTGGTTGAGGATCACGCGGCCGTATTTCGCATAGGTGTAGTTGCGGAAATCCGCACCTTCGTCGACGAAGCGCTCGCCGTTGGCGTTGATCATGATGCCCCAGGGGTAGCTGTGCTTCTGGAACTGGTCGCCGACGTTCACGTCGCCGAAGGGGGGCGCGTTGCGGTCCCAGCCCACCGCGTGGCAGCCGGACCAGTGGCCGTGAGGCATGGCGCCGATGTCGAGCGCCATCTGGATGCCCTGGCCCATGTTGTAGCGCGTGCCGCGCACTTTCGCGAGATCCCAGCCGGGACCGAGGTAGCGCGCGCGCTTCTCGGCGCTGGATTCGAAGCCGCCGCAGGCGAGCACGACCGCTTTCGAGCGAATGTCGACGGTGCGGCCCTCGTGCTTCGCTTTGACGCCGATCACTTTGCCGTCGTCGTCCGTGAGCAGCGACAGCGCGGGTGTCTCGTAGAAGATCTTGATGCCTTCGCGCTCGCAGGCCTTGTGCTCGTTGTCGACGAGACCCGCGCCGCCGCCCCAGGTCTCTGCCACGAGCCCGCCCCAGAACTTGTACGCGCCGCCTTCGACCTTATAGGACTGGCGGCCGTAGCTCGGCTGGAAGCGCACGCCTTTCTTGCGCAGCCACACCAGCGTCTCGAAGCTTTTCGTGATCAGGATCTCGGTCAAATCCGGGTCGGACATGTACTGGGTGATGCGCCCCATGTCGTCGAAGTAGTTGTCGGCGGTGTACTCGCCGTAGTCGTGCGTCTTCTTCTCTTCTTCGGTCAGGTCCGGGATGAGTTGTGCCACGTCCTCGACGTTGTTGTAGACGACGCGCATGAGGCCGCCCGTGTACCGGCTGTTGCCGCCTGAATCCTCGATAGGCGCGGCCTCGAGCACGATTACGCTCGCGCCGTTCTCGCGCGCGGCGAGCGCCGCGCAGCATGCGGCGTTGCCTGCGCCGACGACGATCACATCGGGATTGCCAAAATCAGTGCTCATGCGAACCTCTTTGCGTGTTGATTCGGAGAATTACGAACCGCCGGGGGAGGCGGCGATTATAACGTGCGGCCCAGACTGCGCAGGTTCGCGGGATGACGCAGCGGGATCAATGCAGGGTCTTGACGCGCCGCGGCTCCGGTTCCTCGACGGCCGGCGCGGGCGACGCGTGGTGGACCATCATGCGCCAGCCGCGCTCGGTGCGCATGTAGATGTTCGTCGCGAGCACGCAGCCGCGCGCACGCGTCTCTCCGGTCGTGCTGATGTGCTCGTAGACGCTGTGGATCGAGACCATCATCGCCTGGAGGAAGTGCTGCTCGCGCACCTGGAAGCGCATGCTTTGCGCGCTGGAAAAGATCTGCCGCCATGATTCGCGCACCTGCGCGATGCCGGTGACGCGCGGGCCGCGCGGGTGCACGCAGTAGATCTCGTCGTCGTCCGCCCATACCGCCATCATCGCTTCGAGGTCGCGCTTCATGAACGCTTCATAGAACGCGGCCTCGGCGTCCTGCGGCGTCGCGAACAGCGTCTTCTTCACGGCGATCTCTTGTCCCTGGAATGGCGCGCGTGGGTGCGCAATTCTAGCAAACGCGCCGTGAATCGCCGCCTCCGCGGTTACGCGAGCGCTTTGACGCGGTCCAGCACGCGCTCGGGTTTGAGCTGCATCATGCAGTTGAAATGGCCGAGCGGGCAGGTGCGCTCGAAGCACGGGCTGCATTCGATGTCGAGCTTCACGATGTGCGCGCGCGGCGACATCGGCGGCGTGAACACGGGTGTGCTCGAGCCGTAGATCGCGATGAGCGGCGTGCCGACCGCGGCTGCGACGTGCATGAGCCCGGAATCGTTCGCGACGGCGAGGCGGGCCGACGCGAGCAGCTCGACCGCCTGATCGAGCGTCGTCCTGCCGCACAGGTTCACGCACGCGCCGCCGGAGAGCCGCACGATGTCCTGCGCGATGTCGGCGTCCCGCGCGGAGCCGATCAGCCATACCGCGTCGCCGCTCGCGGTGAGCGCCCGCGCGAGCTCGGCGTAGTACGCCGGCGGCCACCGTTTCGCCGGACCGTATTCGGCGCCCGGACACAACGCGACGACGCGCGTCGCGGCGAGGCCGAGCGCCGACAGCGTCGCCACCCGCGCCGATTCGTCCACGGTGAGGTGCGGCGCAGGCAAGTCCGCCGGCAGCGCCTCACCGCCGTCGAAAGCGAGCGCGGCGTAGCGCTGCGCCATCTGCGGCAGGGCCTGCTCGTCGAGCAGACGCACGTCGTTGAGCGCGCCCCAGCGCATCTCTCCGCGGTAGCCGGTGCGCCGCGGGATGCGGGCGAAGAGCGGTACGAGCGCGGATTTCAGCGTATTCGGAAGAACGATCGCCTGATCGTAGCCTTCGCTGCGCAGCTCCCGCCCGAGCTCGCGGCGCTCGCGCAGTTGCAGCACGCCGTGCTCGAACGGGCTCGGAATCGCGCGGCGCACTTCCGGCATGCGACGCACCACGGGCATGGTCCACGCCGGCGCGACGACGTCGAGCGCGAGGCCGGGATGTTTGCGGTGAAGCAGCGTGAAGAGCGGCTGCGCGAGCAGCGTGTCGCCGATCCAGGACGGACCGACGATGAGGATTTTCATGATCGAGAAGTGACGAAAGAGGTGACGGGGCTAGCGCAAGAGGTGACGGGGGGCTATCGCGAGAGGTGACGGGGCTATCGCAACAGGTGACGGGGTTAACGCAAGAGCTGATGTGCGGCGGGGTTTCGTCACCTCCTTTTCGTCACCTCTTTTTCGTCATCTCTTCTCTCTCAGTGCGCGCCAGCTTGCGCTCCGCCCTTGAGCGTGTACTTGGTCCCGCAGTACGGGCACAGCGCTTCGCCGGTCTTCTGGATCGGCAGGTAAACGCGCGGATGGGCGTTCCACAGGATCATGGACGGCATCGGGCAGTGCAGCGGCAGGTCAGCGGCGGTGACTTCGATCTCGCGCCGGCTGTTGGTGACGGGCTCGGACATGCGCCGCTACGCCGCCACCGGCGTGAGCCACTCGGCGTGCTTTTCCGCCTTGCCGGTGACGCACTCGAAGAACGCCTTCTGGATGCGCGTCGTGATCGGCCCGCGTTTGCCTTCGCCGATGGTTCTCCCGTCGACCTCGCGGATCGGCGTCACCTCGGCTGCCGTGCCGGTGAAGAACGCTTCGTCGGCGATGTACAGATCGTCGCGCGTGATGCGCTTCGCCTGCACCTTGTACCCCATCTCCGACGCGAGCGTGATCACCGAGTCGCGCGTAATGCCGATGAGTGCGCTGGTGAGCTCGGGCTCGTAGAGGCAGCCGTTCTTCACCATGAAGAGATTCTCGCCCGAGCCTTCCGCGACGAAACCGTCCACGTCGAGCAGCAGCCCCTCGTCGTAGCCGTGCTCGGTCGCTTCGAGGTTCGCGAGTATCGAATTTGCGTAGGTGCCGGAGTACTTGGCCCGGCACATCGAGACGTTCACGTGATGGCGCGCGAAGGACGACGTCTTCACCCGGATGCCTTTTTCAATCGCGTCGGCGCCGAGATAGGCGCCCCACGGCCACGCGGCGATGGCAACGCGCACGCTGGCGCCCTTGGGCGACACGCCGATCTTCTCCGGGCCGTAGAACGCGATCGGGCGGATGTAGCACTCCTCCAGCTTGTTCGCGCGCACGACTTCCTTCTGTGCCGCGATGATCTCCTCGCGCGTGTACGGGATCTTCATCATGTAGATGTGCGCGGAGTTGAAGAGTCGCTCCGTGTGCTCCTTCACCCTGAAGATCGCCGTGCCGCGCGTCGTCTTGTACGCGCGCACGCCTTCGAACACGGCGAGGCCGTAGTGCAGCGAGTGCGTGAGCACGTGAGTGTTCGCGTCGCGCCAGGGCACGAGCTTGCCGTCGTACCAGATCTGGCCGTCGCGATCAGCCATCGACATGATTCAACTCCGGGAGTGCAAAGGACTGATTTTAGCCGAGAACCTCGGTCCATAACGCCCGCACCGCGTGCGCTTCGCGCGCGACGCTCTCGGGCTCGACGCGCGCGTAGCGTTCGCCCTGCAGCCGCAGTGCGTGCTGAAGCTGCCGGAACTTGCGATAGGCGTCGTGTGCGGCCAGCGCGAGCGGCTCGCGGATCAACCCGAGGCGCGCGGCGAGCTTGAGCAGCGCGAGATTGCCGATATTCCCGGTGAGCTCTTTGTGCGCGTGCGCGAATCCGAGCACGAGGTATTGCACGACGAATTCGACGTCGACGATGCCGCCGCGGTCGTGCTTCAAATCGAAGAGCGCGCTCGCGTTCGGGTGACCCTCGAACATCTTCGCGCGCATCTCGATGACGGCGTCTCGCAGGGCGGACAGATCGCGCCCCTTGCGCAGGACCTCGATACGAAACGTCTCGAACGCCGCGCCGATCGTCCGGTCGCCGGCGACGAAACGCGCGCGCGTGAGCGCCTGGTGCTCCCACGGCCAAGCCTGGTGGAGCTGGTAGTCGCGGAAGCTTTCCGACGGGCTCACCAGCAGGCCGGCGGCGCCGTCGGGCCGCAGCCTCAGATCCGTTTCGTACAGCACGCCCGCCGAGGTCATGGTCGTCAGGTGGTAGTTGATGCGGCGTGCGAGGCGGCTGTAGTTTTCCGGCGCTTCCGCGGCACGGTCGTCATACAGGAAAACGAGGTCGAGGTCGGACGCGTAGCCGAGCTCCTTGCCGCCGAGCTTCCCGTAGCCGATGACCGCGAACGCGGGCGATTCGCGGTGCCGCTGGCGCACGTCGTGCCACGCGAGGCGCAGCACCTCGCCGATGATCACGCAGGCGAGATCGCTCAGGTGATCGGACAGCGTCTCGAGCGGCAGGCTGCCTGAGAGGTCCTGCGCGAGCAGGTGCATGGTGTGCACGTGCTTGAAGTGCCGCAGCAGATCCATCTGCTTCTCGGTGTCTCCGGCGGCCTCGTCGAGCTGCTCGTGCAGTGTGTCCAGCAGCGCCGGCCAGTCGGGCGCCGAGTAGAGCGTGCGCGTATCGAGCAGCTCGTCGAGCAGGATCGGGCGCTGCGTGAGGTAGTCCGCGGCCCACGGGCTCGCGCTCATGATCTCGGCCACGCGCGCGAGCGCCTGCGGATATTGTTCGAGCAGCGCGAGATAGGATTCGCGGCGGCTCACGCTCTCGAAGAGCTGGAGCACGCGGCCGAGCGTGGCGTCGGGTTTGCGGTGCGCCGCCGCTGCCTGCACCGCGAGCGGCACGAGCCGCTCCAGTCGGGCCTGGCTCGACGCCGGCATCCGCCGGTAGCGCGCGCTTTCGCGCAGGCCCTCGAGCCGCGCGGCCGCTTCATCCGGCTGCTCGTAACCGAGCTTCGCGAGCGCCGCGCGAATCTCGCCGCTGCCGCCGGCGAAAGCCACACGGCATTCGACGGCGCGTTCATCCTCCTGCGCGGGCGCGCCGGCGAAGATGTCTTCGAAATGTCGCGTCACCGCGGCACGATGCGCATCCAGCCGCTCGCGCAGCGCCGCGTAGTCGCGGCAGCCCATGCTTTCGGCGACGAGCTGCCGTTCCTCATCGGTCCGTGGCAGCGTATGCGTCTGCTGGTCGTCGAGATACTGCAGCCGGTGCTCGAGATCGCGCAGGAACACGTATGCCGACGTGAGCTCGCTCACGGCGTCGGGCGTGAGCAGCCGGCGCTGTGCGAGCAGCGGCAGGACCGCGAGCGTGGGCTGGCTGCGAAGTCCTGCATCGCGTCCGCCGCGGATCAACTGGAACACCTGCACGATGAACTCGATCTCGCGGATGCCGCCGGGGCCGAGCTTGATGTTGTCGGCGATGTCGCGGCGCTCGACTTCCATGCGCACCTGCCGGTGCAGGTCGCGCATCGAGGCGAAGGCGCTGTAATCGAGATGCCGCCGGAAGACGAAGGGTCGCACGAGATCCATCAGCTCGCCGGGGCGCTCGCCGGTGATGCAACGTCCCTTGATCCACGCGTAACGCTCCCACTCGCGGCCCTGCGTGACGAGATACGTCTCCAGCATGTCGTAGCTCGCGACGAGCGGTCCGCTGTCGCCGTAGGGCCGCAGGCGCAGATCGACGCGGAAGACGTAGCCGTCTTCCGTCGGCGCAGACAGCGCGGCCGAAAGCTTGCGCGCGAGCCGCGCGAAGAACTCGTGGTTGCTGAGCTGACGCGGCCCGGCGGTTTCGCCCTCTTCGGGATACAGGAGCACGAGATCGACGTCCGAGGAGACGTTGAGCTCGCCGCCGCCCAGCTTGCCCATGCCGACGACGTGCATGCGCTGCGGCTTGCCGCTCGCCTCTCCGATCGGCTCGCCGTATTCAGCCGCGAGCTCGGCGTGCGCCGCGTCGGTCGCGGCCGCGATCGCGAGCTCCGCGAGCGCCGTCACCGTTGCGACGACTTCAGCGAGGTCCGCGCGGCCCGAGAGATCGCGGGCGATCAGCGCGAGCATCACCTGCTTGCGCAGCCGCCGCAGCGCGCGCGCAAGCGCGTCGCCCGCAGCGAGCAGCGCTGCCAGACGCCCTCGCATGCCCTCCGCGGTGAACGGCGCGTCGAAATCGACGTCTGATTGAAGACCCGGTTCGGCGTCGAGCAGACGCCGGGCATATCGGCTGAAGCGGATCGCAGCTCCGAGCGGCGTGTCGCCGACCTTCGACGGCCGCGCGTTAACGGATTCCATACAGCACTCGGAGTACAATCGCTCGAAGGGGCTCCTGACTATCGCATGTTTCTGAATTACAGGCAAAAAACGTGTCTCTCGCCGCGACGCTGCGCTGGCTGAAATCCGGCTCGGCGTGGACGTCGCGCGCGCTCCTGTGGAGCGTCATCGCGGTCGTGCTCGTGTGTGCGAGCGTGGTGCTCTCGCTGCGCTACTGGCTGCTTCCGAACGTGGACGCGTATCGCGACGACATCGCCGCCGCGGTGAGCCGCGCGGCGAATCTGCGCATCACGATCGGCCGTATCTCCGGCGACTGGGACGGCATGCGTCCGCATCTGAAGCTCGAGAACGTGAGCGTCCACGATCGCGAGGGCCACAAGGCGCTGGAGCTCGCGCGCGTGGACAGCACGCTCGCCTGGCGCTCGCTCGCCACGCTGCGTCTCCACTTTCACGCGCTGGACATCTACCGGCCGTACCTCGGCATACGCCGCGATACCGAGGGCGTGCTGTCGGTCGCGGGGATCCGCCTCGAAACCGAGCATCGCGACCGCGCCGGTTTCACCGACTGGCTGTTGCAGCAGCCCGACGTGGAGATCCACGACGCCGCGGTCGTCTGGACGGACGAATTGCGCGGCGCGCCGCCGCTCGAGCTGACCGGGGTTGCGCTGCAGCTCGTGAACCGCGGCAGTCGCCATCGCTTCGGCTTTCGCGCGCGTCCGCCGGAGGCGCTTGCCGCGCCGATCGAATTGCGCGGTGACGTTCGCGGCGAAAGCATCGAGCTCATCTCGCGCTGGAACGGCCGGTTGTTCCTGCAGCTCGATCGCGTCGATCTCGGCGCGTGGGGTCCATGGCTCGACCTGCCGGTCGAGGTCACGCGCGGCGCCGGTGCGCTGCGCACCTGGCTCACTTTCGGTCGTGACGCGCTCTCCGAGGTGGTCGCGGACGTGAAGCTCGCGTCGGTCAAGGCACGGCTGCGCGAGGACCTGCCGCAGCTCGAGCTCGACGCGCTCGCCGGCCGGCTCGCGTGGAAGGAGATACCCGACGGCTTCGAGTTCGTCGCCGGCAAGCTGGGCTTCAGCGGCGGCGGCGCCGTGCTGCCGCCAGCCGACATCCGGCTTCACGTGGCCACGGACAAGGACGGTGTGCAACGGGGTGAAGCGCACGCCGACGCCCTCGATCTCGCGCCGCTCACGATGATCGCGGACCGGCTTCCCTTCGATGACGCGCTGCGGGCCGAGCTCGTCGCGGCCGCCCCGCGCGGCAAGCTGCACGACGTCGCGCTCAGGTGGACGGGCGCGTGGCCGGAGCCGCAGACGTTCTCCGCGCGCGGACGGTTCGAATCGCTCGCGGTGAATCGGTGGCGCAGCGCGCCGGGCTTCACGGGCCTGAGCGGCCAGGTGGATGGCACGGAGAAAGGCGGAACGCTGCGCGTGACCGGCGAGAGCGCCGTGCTCGACATGCCGCAGGTTTTTGCGGGCGCGCTCAAGCTCGACACACTGACGGGCCAGCTTGCGTGGACACGCTCCGCCGCGGGCTACGAAGTGAGGCTCGACAATGTGTCGTTCGCCAATCCGGACGCAGCCGGCAGGGTTCTCGGAACCTACCGCAGCGCGCCGCAGCCGCGCGGCGAGATCGATCTCACCGGGCAGCTTACGCGCGCGGACGCGCGCGGCGTCGCCAAGTACATTCCGATCACGGTGATGAAGGGGAGCCGCCCGTGGTTCGAGCGCGCGTTCGTCGCCGGACAGTCGAACGACGTGCGCTTTCGCGTGAAAGGCCGGCTCGACGAATTTCCATTCCCGGATGAAAAGCGCGGAACGTTCCAGGTCACGGCGAAAGTGACGGGCGGAACGCTGGATTACGCCGAGCGGTGGCCGCGCATCGAGGGCATCGAAGGCGACCTCGCTTTTCGCGGATCGCGCATGGAATTCCTCGCCCGGCGCGGGACGATCAACGGCGTGAAGCTCTCGAAAGTACAGGGCGAGATCCCCGATCTCAAAGCGCGCCCCGAGATGCTCACGGTCAGCGGCGAAGCCGAAGGCACCACGCCCGAGTTCCTCGCCTTCATCGCGAAGACCCCGGTAGCGGACATGATCGATCATCACACCGATGGCATTCAGGCGCAGGGCAACGGCAGGCTCACGCTCACGCTCACGCTGCCGCTCGGGCAGCTTGCGTCGAGCAACGTCGCCGGCAGCTACCTCCTGCTCAACAACAACGTGATCATCGAGCGCGACGTGCCGGCGCTCGAAGCGGTGAACGGCAGGATCGAATTCACCGAGTCGTCCGTGCGTACCACCGGTCTCACGGGCACGTTCCTCGGAGGGCCGATCAGAGTTTCCGGGACGACCCATCGCGATTCGGTCATGCGCGCGACGCTGGAAGGGCGTATCAACGCCGATAACGTGCGCAAAGCCGGCGGCCCGGCCTGGATGCAGCATCTTCGAGGCTCGACCGACTGGCGCGGCGCGCTCACGCTGCGCAAGAAGGTTCCGGAGCTCGTGCTCGAGTCGAGCCTGCAGGGCATCGCGTCGAACCTTCCGGCGCCGCTGGCGAAATCGGCCGCCGAGGCGATGCCGCTGCGCATCGACCGCCGGGTGACCGCTCCGCAGCAGGACCGCATCCTGGTGAATTACGGCAACCTCGTGAAGGCCGAGCTCGTGAGGCGCATCGGGGCTGGCGGCACCGTCGTCGAGCGCGGCGTGGTGCGCCTCGGCGCGGGAGAGGCAGGAGAGCCGGACCGACCGGGTGTGTGGGTGAGGGGGGCGCTCGGGAAAGTGGACCTCGACGAGTGGCTCGCTTTCAGCCGCTCCGCAACTGGCGACGGCGGCTCCACGTTTGCTGGCGCCGACGTGAAGTTCGGCGAGGCGCAATTCCTCGGCCGTGCGTTCCACGATCTCGGCGTCGTGATGTCGCCGCAGACGGGAGCGACGCAGCTCACGCTCACCGGCCGCGAGATCGAAGGCGTCGCAAGCTGGCGGGGGGAAGGCCGGGGGCGTCTCAACGCACGCCTGAAGAAGCTCGTGCTCGGGTCCGCGGACACGAAAGCCGCGGCCGCTGCGAAACCGGAGCCGGCGAAGCCCGCCGAGTTCCCGGCGCTCGATGTGGTGGTTGAAAGCTTTCAGCATGGCGAAAAGCAGCTCGGCAGGCTCGAGCTGAACGCGGTGCCGCAGGACCGCAACTGGCGCATCGAGCGCCTGCGCATCGCGAATCCCGACACCGTCCTCGTCGCGGACGGCGTGTGGCAGGGCTGGCGCACCGAGCCGCGCACGCAGTTGAACGTCCGCATGGACGTAACCGATATCGGCAGGGGTCTCGCGCGGTGGGCTTTGCCCGCGGGGGTCCGCCGCGGCACCGCCAAGATCGAAGGTCAGCTCGACTGGAACGGGAGCCCCCACGATCTCGACTACGCGTCGCTCGGCGGCCTGCTCACGATCCAGGCCGAGAAGGGGCAGTTCGTGAAGCTCGAGCCCGGCATCGCCAAGTTGCTCGGCATCGTGTCGCTGCAGTCGCTTCCGCGGCGCATTTCGCTCGATTTCCGCGACGTGTTCAGCGAGGGCTTCGCGTTCGATACGATCGCCGGCTCGCTCAAGATCGAGCGCGGCGTCGCAACGACCGATAACTTTCGCATCCAGGGGCCTTCGGCCCGCGTGATGATGGCGGGCGACGTCGATTTCGCGCGCGAGACCCAGAAGCTCAAAGTGCGCGTGACACCGCACATCGCTGAAAGCGTCTCGATCGCCGGCGCGTTGATTGGCGGTCCTGTGGTCGGCGCCGCGGCGTTTCTCGCGCAGAAAATCCTGAAAGATCCGCTCGAGCACATCGTCTCCTTCGAATACAACGTCACCGGAAGCTGGTCGGATCCGCAGGTCGCGAAAACCGCTCGTGCACCGATGGCCCTGCAGGAAGGCAGCCCGTGAAGCAACGCCGCAGCGTGCTGTTGCTGTTCGCGGCGCTCGCGACGCCGACATGCGCTTCGGAGGCGTACGACGTGCGGCCGGAGCTCTGGGACCGGCCGCGCACGGCGAGCGCGATCGTGTCGGACGAGAGCGTCAAACGCGCCGTGAACGCGCTGCTCGCGCGCGCCGACGCGCAGCTCGTGATCCATCATGCGCCGGCGCAGGAGCCGCTGCTGCAGGCGGAAGAGCTGCGCTCGTGGCTCGCGGCGCTCGCGATCGATTCGCGGCGGGTCGCGCTGCGCGGCGATTCTCCGGCCGGAGCGCCGATCAGGCTCGAGGTGGCGCCATGAGCACGCGGCTCCACGCCGCCACGCGCGAAGGCGGTTCGGGCGCGCGCGCACGCGACGCGCAGCGTGGCGCGGCGCGCGTCGCCGCTGTGCAGATGGCGTCGGGCCCGAAGGTCGAGGGCAATATCAAGGAGGCGGCACGCTTGATCGAGATCGCCGCCGAGCAGGGCGCGAAGCTGGTCGCGCTGCCGGAGTACTGGCCGATCATGGGCATGCACGAGCTCGACAAGGTGAAGGTGCGCGAAGAACCCGGCAGCGGGCCGATCCAGGCGTTTCTCGCGGACACCGCGCGCCGGCACCGCATCTGGCTCGTGGGCGGCTCGGTGCCGCTCGTCGCATCGGCGTCGGACAAGGTGCGCAACAGTTGCCTGGTGTACGACGACAGCGGGCGGCTCGCCACGCGCTACGACAAGATCCATCTCTTCGGCTTCGAGATGGGGCGGGAGAGCTATTCCGAGTCGCGCACGATCGAGCCGGGCAGCGAAGTCGTGGTCGTCGAAACGCCGTTCGCCCGTATCGGGCTCTCGATTTGCTACGACCTCCGATTCCCGGAGCTCTATCGCGCAATGAAGAACGTCGATCTGATACTCGTGCCGTCGGCCTTCACCGAGACCACCGGCAAGGCGCACTGGGAGACGCTGATTCGCGCGCGGGCGATCGAGAATCTCGCGTACGTGCTCGCGCCGGCGCAGGGCGGCTATCACGTGAACGGCCGCGAGACCCACGGCGATTCGATGCTCGTGGACCCGTGGGGCGTAATATTGGACCGGCTGCCGCGCGGCTCCGGCGTTGTGGTCGGCGACATCGACCGCGAGTTGATCGCACGGCTGCGCGGGAGTCTGCCGGCGCTCACGCATCGAACGCTTTAATTGCCAGGACTGATCAAACTTGAACCCTCAAACGCAGACCCTCAATCCCGCCGCGACCCTTCTCGACATGCCGTTTTCCACGGCGCAGGAGATCCTGCTCGCGCCCTATGCGCTCGACAACACGCGGCTCGAGACGGTATTCGGCGAAATCATGACGCACAAGGTCGATTACGCCGATCTGTACTTCCAGTACAGCCGCAACGAGTCGTGGAGCCTCGAAGAAGGCATCGTCAAATCCGGCAGCTTCAACATCGATCAGGGCGTGGGCGTGCGCGCGGTGAGCGGCGAGAAAACGGCGTTCGCGTACTCGGACGACATCAGCCTGAATGCGCTGAAGTCCGCGGCGGAAGCGACGCGTGCGATCGCGCGCAGCGGAAGTAGCGGCGGCGTGCAGGTCGTGAAGCGCGGCCCCGCCCGGCAGCTCTATGCCGCGCGCGATCCGGTCGCGAGTCTCGACGACAAATCGAAAGTGGCGCTGCTGGAACGGCTGGAGCGCTACGCGCGCTCGCTCGACAACCGCGTGACGCAGGTGATGGCGTGGCTCGCCGGCGAATACGAAGTCGTGCTGGTTGCCCGCTCCGACGGGCTCCTCTCGGCCGATGTGCGTCCACTCGTGCGCGTGTCCATCCAGGTGATCGTCGAGCAGGACGGCCGGCGCGAGCAGGGCAGCTCGGGCGGTGGCGGACGCGTCGATTACAGCTACTTCACCGACGAGCTTCTCCAGGATTACGCGCGCAAAGCGGTGCATCAGGCGGTGATCAATCTCGATGCGCGGCCGGCGCCGGCCGGCCCGATGACGGTGGTGCTCGGACCGGGCTGGCCCGGCGTGCTGCTGCACGAAGCGGTGGGGCACGGCCTCGAAGGCGATTTCAACCGCAAAGGCACATCGGCCTTCAGCGGCCGCATCGGCGAGCGCGTGGCCGCGCCCGGCGTGACGGTGATCGACGACGGCACGCTGCCGCAGCGCCGCGGCTCGCTCAACGTGGACGACGAAGGCAATCCGACGCAGCACAACGTCCTCATCGAGAACGGCGTCCTGCGCGCATACCTCCAGGACAGCCTGAACGCGCGTCTGATGGGCGTGCCGCCGACCGGCAACGGCCGGCGCGAGTCGTACGCGCACATCCCGATGCCGCGCATGACCAACACCTTCATGCTCGCCGGCGACAAGGACCCGCAGGAGATCATCGGCTCGGTGAAGAACGGTCTCTACGCGGTCAACTTCGGCGGCGGCCAGGTCGATATCACGAGCGGCAAGTTCGTGTTCTCGGCCTCGGAAGCGTTCATGATCGAAGACGGCAGGGTGACTTACCCGGTCAAGGGCGCGACGCTCATCGGTAACGGCCCCGATGCGCTCACTCGCGTGGCCATGATCGGCAACGACATGGCGCTCGACACCGGCGTCGGCACGTGCGGCAAGGAAGGCCAGAGCGTGCCGGTCGGTGTCGGCCAGCCGACGCTGCGCATCGATGCGCTCACGGTAGGCGGCACTGCACGATGACGGGGTCAGGTCCGATTTTCGAAAAGGCCTCGAAAATCGGACCTGACCCCATCGCGCTGACGCTGGTCGACGGCGTGCGCGTCGTCGTTCCGGACTCGCTGCAACTCATCACGCCGTACGTCCTGCGCGAGCAGGAGGACTGGTTCGAAGACGAGTTCGCCTTCCTGCGCGAGCTCCTCGAGCCGGGCGAGAACGCCATCGACATCGGGGCGAACTGCGGCGTTTACACGCTGACGATCGCGCGCGCGGTGGGGCCTTCGGGACACGTCTGGGCATTCGAGCCGGCATCGGATACTGCACGGCTGCTCGCTGCGGGCATCGACGCGAACGGCTGCGCGAACGTGACGCTTCAGCAATGCGCGATTTCCGGCGCGCGCGGCACCGCCGAGCTCGCGCTGCACGGTCATTCCGAGCTGAACGCACTGGTGCGCGGAAGCGCGGGGGGTTCCGCGACCGAGACTGTCCGCGTCGAAACGCTGGATGCGCTGGCGGGCACCTTCGGCGCGCGCACGATCGATTTCCTGAAGATCGACGCTGAAGGGGAGGAGGCCGCGATCATCGCGGGCGCTGCGGCCTTCTTCGAGCGGCACTCGCCCCTCGTGCAGTACGAGATCAAGGCGGGTGATCAGATTCACTTCGAGCTCGTCGCCGCTTTCGCGGCGCGCGGCTACCGTTCCTATCGGCTCGTGCCCGGGCTCGGTGTGCTCGTGCCGTTCGAGGCTGACGCGGCGCCGGATCCGTTCCTCCTCAACGTTTTCTGCTGCAAGGCCGATCGCGCCGCGCGGCTTGCAGCGCGCGGCAAGCTTGTCGATCGGCCCGAGCGCGCGGTGGCGCGCCCCGAGCACGACTGGCGTGAAAGCATCGCGGGCGCGCCGTATGGCCGACAGCTTGCGGCTTCGTGGCAGCGCACGGTCGATGCCGGCCGCAGCGGCGACGTGGAAGCCGCTCTCGCGCTGCACGCGATGAGGCGCGACGGCGCTTATTCCGCCGCGCAGCGCTTTGGCGCCTTGCAGGAGAGCTTCAGGCTGCTTCGCGCATTGTGCGAGGACGAGCCGGACTACCTTCGGCTGGCGAGCCTTGCGCGCGTGGCCGGCGAGTACGGCGCGCGCGCCGTCGCGGTCAGAGCGCTGAACGACCTTTACGGCTCGATTGCGCGCAGCCAGTCCGCCGATGTCTCCGAACCCTTCCTCCCGCCGCTCGCGCGCTTCGACGGGCTCGACCCCGCCGGCGCGATCGGCAAATGGGTGCTCGGCGCGGTCCTCGAGGCAATGGAAAAGCTGGCCGCGTACTCGTCCTTCTATACCGGCGCGGGCGCGCGCGAGCGCCTGCAAACCATCGCGCGGCTCGGCTTCGGCAGCCCCGAGATGCAGCGCCGGCTCGCCCTCGTGAACGCGCGTTTCCCTGTATAATGCTTTGTTTTAACAGGGTTTGAAGCGCCATGCAGTACCGCACCGACGATCTTCGGATCAGGGAAATCAAGGAGCTCACGCCGCCTTCGCACATCCTGCGTGAGTTTTCGCTGACCGAGAAGGCTGCGAAGACCGTCGTCGAAGCGCGCCAGCAGATCCACCGGGTGCTGCACGGGGCGGACGACCGCCTCGTCGTCATCATCGGCCCGTGCTCGATTCACGACGTAAAGGCGGCAAAGGAATACGCGGGCAGGCTCGCGCAGGCGCGCCGGGAGCTCGAACGCGATCTCCTCGTCCTCATGCGCGTGTACTTCGAGAAACCGCGCACGACGGTAGGCTGGAAAGGGCTCATCAACGATCCCAACCTCGATGGGAGCTTCAGCATCAATCAGGGCCTGCGCATCGGCCGCCAGCTTCTGCTCGACATCAACGAGCTCGGCGTGCCGGTCGGCTGCGAGTTCCTCGACATGATCACCCCGCAGTACATGGCCGACCTCGTGTCGTGGGGCGCGATCGGTGCGCGCACGACCGAGAGCCAGGTGCATCGCGAGCTCGCGTCGGGCCTCTCGTGTCCGGTCGGCTTCAAGAACGGCACGGACGGCAACATCAAGATCGCCGTCGATGCGATCCGCGCGGCGCAGGCGCCCCACCACTTCCTGTCCGTCACGAAGGGCGGGCATTCGGCGATCGTGTCCACGACCGGCAACGAGGACTGCCATCTGATTCTGCGCGGCGGCAAACAGCCGAATTACGATGCCGCGAGCGTGGACGCGGCGGGAAAAGGCCTCGCGGAAGCCGGCATACCCGCCCGCATCATGATCGATTTCAGCCACGGCAACAGCAGCAAGAAACCGGAGAAGCAGATCGACGTCGGACATGACGTCGCGGCGCAGGTGGCAGGCGGCGAGGAGCGG
>DASPNJ010000033.1:0-17587 GCA_035626595.1 Burkholderiales bacterium | reverse complement strand
GACGCCGAAGAACCGCGCATCTTCGATGTGATCGTGTCGTCGCTTACTGGCTTCAGGACCAAGGAATGCGAAGAGCGTGAAGAAGTCCATGATTCTGTCGTGTCGGAACAACCAGTACGTTTGATTTTCCGAGCCGCTACGCTTCCTGAGCGTCTCCGTTCGTTCGAGCATCAGCTTGTGCTTCGTCAGAACGGCAACCTCCGCTTCGAAGCCCTCGGTAGACATATACGGCTCCGCGGATGTCCGCCATGCATAGACACGTTCCGCAAATCGGCCCAAAGGGAACTTGCGGCCATATGACTCGCTAAAGTCACACTCAGCGACATGAAAGCGCTGCTCTATCAGCCGCAGCGTATCGGGCTGCACGCGCATTGCCAGCAACTCGGCCGCGAGCGAAGCATCCATGGGGTTGGTCAGCGCCAGGAGGCGTGCATCGGCTCGAGGCGTCGCGTCCGACGTCGATACGACGTTAGTCACATATCCGTGGACCAGTCCCCGGTATTCATCTTCGTCCACAATTGCGTCGCTCCGTACCTGGGGCCACTGTTTGAGGAGAAACGGCTCGATTTGCTCCATGCGCAGCGGCTTCAATAGGTAAATGCGCGCGGTGGCAGGCGGTGTCCAGGCAATCGGCTGCATCGAAATGAAGAAATTGCCCTTCGACATTTCTTCGGCGAACTGCGTGATGCCGAATCGAATCTGAGGGGATGCTTCATTTAATCCGTCAATATAGATATCCAACGCACCGGCGTAGATGAGCGTTCGAAGATAATCCTCATCGCCGACAGCACCTTGGACCTTCGTCTGAATTGCCGAGATGACTGTCGGGGTACATTCCGCCGCCTTCAGGAAGACGACTGGGCGTTTCGAGTTCAACGCCAGCCGGAGGAGAAACAGCGTTTTCCCCGTTCCGGATTCTCCTTTCAAAATCACCTTGCCAAGTGCGGCGCTCATCAGATCGTCGGCACGACACGCCATTTCGCGGCCCCGCTCTTCCTGCCTCACCAATACGCGATTTTCAAAATACGTATCAGCGTCGTATTGCCGAAGCATCGCCACGGGAAGCAACGTGGCGGTGAACGGCGACAACATTCTTCGTCGTAAGGACGGCACAATGGTGATGAGAAGACCGACGTAACCGAAGCCGAGGAAGCGCCGCGCCCATTTGTTCCAGAAGAAAAGACTTTGTATCAGTGGCGATCTTGGGTACGCAAAGATCAACCCGCACCACAACAGAAGGTGCACGACGCCGACCGCCAGTATCGTACGTGCCGTCCGATACGTCGCCATGTCATCCAGGGCAGTACGCAGCGCCAGCGCCTCGTTCTTTAAACCAGCTTCATCGAACCGACGCTTGAGGCCTTCTACGAGCAGCACATCGCCAGGTGCCGGCTCGTGTATCCGCAAGATTTTCGTTGCGTTCTCGGCCATTTCCTTTCGAAGCTGCGGCACCGTATGCGCCGCACTCCACAGCTTCATGTATGTCTGCAGGAGTTGAAAGGCGTCCCTCCTGGACGTGTGCTCGAAGTCGAGCGCCTCGTTTGCTGCACGACCACCCAATGAGCGGATTAGATCGATATCATGCTGCTCGAGCGGCGCCAAGCGATACGCGGCGAGCAACGAGGGGGCTTTCGGCGCATACCGTCTCGCAGCCTCCAGTGCATGCAGCCTCAGGCTGATATGCTGGTCCAGCGTCGCGAAACCACCCACTGATACCAGGACGGCGAGCGCGCGTTCCCTGACGCCTTCGCTGTCGTGCGTCAGCAGGGATTGCAGGTGCGGAACGGCGCCTGCGCTATGGGATCCAAGCCGCAACAGTGCATCACGAGCCAGGTCTCGCACGTGAAGATTGGGGTCCGAGAGGAGCTCGGCAATTGACGCGGCATGGGGCCCGGCCGTTTGACCCAGTTGTGACAATGAAACGGTCGCTACGGCGCGAATACTGGTTTCCTGATCCTTCAACAACGCGGCCAGCTGCGGCGCATGTGCAGCGGCAGCAGGCCCGATACGCCCGATCGCGCGGATCGCGGGCATCCGGACGTTGAACACTCGATCGTTCGCGCGTTCTGCTAATTCGTCCATCGCGCCTGCGGCAGCAGGCCCCAACCGTTCCAAGGCCTGGGCAGCCTGTTGGCGCCATCCTGACTCCTCGGCGGCCAGCAATCGCTTGAGCGCATCCAGCGATGCGCTCGCCTGCACATCGATCGCAGGCAGCGCAAGGAGGGCGGAGCTACGAACCGAAATGTCTTTGTGACCCAGTAACTCCACCAGTTTCGGGAGTGCAGCTTTGGCGCGCACGCCCATTGATGCAAGAGCGGCCGCGGCCTGAGAGCCGACTACTGGATTGTCGTCCTTCAACAGATTCACGAGCTGCGGTACGAAAGGTTCGCCGGCTGCTCCTAGCGCGGCAAGCGCGCTGGCGGCAGCAGCCCTCACGGAGGCCGAGTTGTCGTTAAGGCGGGCGGCAACGCGCGAAGCGAACTCGCCCGCGCCGGCTCCAATTTCCTGCAGCACCACCAGCGCGTTTCGTCGAACAATCGGTGACTGGTCATCGAGGCGGAGAGCCACCAGTCGTGGGACATCGGGGTTGGTGTGAGTCAGTGCCGCGAGAAACTTTGACACTCGCGGCAGGAGGGGCCTGTCAACGTCGTCGATGTACCGTAGTTGTTGCTTCACTATCCGCGTCCCTGCCGGACCTGCCTTTCGAAACGCAGTGGCGAGCTGTTGCGACGTTGCATCCTGATCGTAGGGAGAGGAGGTTAACGCCAGGACGTGTTCCGGAGTCAGGTCCGGTATGCGTGCGAGGGCCGCAAACGCAGCCCGGCCTACGTACATAGAGGTCTCCGCTCCTTGACCTTTCAACATCTCAATGAGCGACGGCGCGTACGCCGGTGCAACGCGATGCAGCTTGGCCAAAGACTGCGCCGCGCTGTGCGCCACGCGATCACGCTTGTGACCGAGGGCTTGGAGCACGTACTTTTCGGCACCCGTTTCGCGTTCTGCGAGCAGCGTCAGTAGCCGGGCACTGGCGTCGGCAACGGCGTCGTCAGGATCGTTCAGCAAATTCGCCAGCTTCTCGACGTGCGCAACGCCTGCCGTGCCAAACGCCACGATCGCACGGGCGGCTTTCATCCGAATGGCGGCGTTCGAATGGTGGATGAGAGGGAGCACCCGGTCGATGTGAGCAGCGCCTGATGTCTTGGCGTCCGCCAGTATTTCCAAAACGATCGACGTTTCATTGAGAGTGGCGTTTGGTCTCAGGTATCCCGCAACGATAGCGACCACCTCTTCGCTCACTGAAACATTTGTTTTCGCCACCCAGGATAGTGCCTCCCTGCGAACGGCCGGTGACGGATCGTTGATCGAGGCCTTAAATGCTGCGATTTGCCACGGCAGTAGAGGCGGCTTGGCCGGCTCGGTGGTAGCTGCCGATGTTCGGCACGACAAGGCCGCGACCAACGCAACGGTTGCCAAGCACAAGGCCAGCCTGCGCAGCGCCGTGCAGTACAGACGGGTTGACCCGTTTCTCATCCACGTATCCTCTCACGGATGCTACGCGTCGACCGCGAAACCGTGCGGCGAGGCTGCAATAGCGATGAGCGCTTCCGACCACGTGCGCCGGCGCACCCGCAAACTCGAAAATTAAACGCCTCTTTTCAGCGATGGCAACTATTCGGGCACGAGGTCTTAGCTGAACGCAACAACGTGCACCTGCAACACCCCGACTTACTCATCGTGGCTCAACCAGGTTGAGCTGTGGTCCTCACAAATCGAGCGCGACGTGACATCCCAACGCCAGGGGCTACCGGCAAATGGCCGAGGCGATCGCACAGCTCCTGAAGAACGCCGGCGCGATTTGATCCGCAGACGTGCTTGATTGACGACCACCACTCGATTCCCGACACTCGCGACATGCCTGCCGATCCCCCGGGCGCCGCAGCAGCGGCGCCGGCAGCCACAACGCCGTCCCTGCTCGAGGCCGCGCGCCGTCTCGCGCCATTGGTTCGCGAGAACGCCGACAAGATCGATGCGGATCGCGAGCTGCCCAAGCCGGTCTTTCATGCACTTGCCGACGCAGGGTTCTACCTGATGGCCGTGCCGCGGGCCGTGGGCGGTCTGGAAGTCGACTTTCCCACTTACCTGCAAGTTCTCGAAGAGTTGGGGAAGGCTGATGCGAGCACGGCCTGGACCGTCAGCCAGGGCGCCAATTGGGCTACCTATGCGGCCCGGCTGTCGCGCAAAGCGGCGCGCGAAATCTGGATCGATACGCCGCGCAGCGTCGTCTCGAACACCCCGGCCGCCACCGCGAAGGCCGTGGCGGTGCCAGGAGGCTTTCGCGTCACCGGACGCCAGCCGTTCAGCACCGGCTGCATGCACGCCTCCTGGATGGCGGCGCACGCTCAGGTGATCGAAAACGGCGAGGTGCGTCTCAGGAACGGCAAGCCCGAGGTGCGCTATTGCCTCGTGCCGCGCGCGCAAGTCGAGATCATCGACGCGTGGCACACCAAGGGCATGCGCGGCACGGGGACGCACACCTTCGAAGTGAAGGACGTCTTCGTGCCCGAAGAGCGAACCGTGTTTCCTTACGGCGCGCCGATCGTGAGCCCCGGCCCGCGCTACAAGATTCCGGTGACGCTGGCATTCGGGGCCGGCGACGGCATGATCGCGCTCGGTCTTGCGCGCAACTGCATCAATGCATTCCTGGAGGTGGCCGGCACGAAGGCGCCGCGCAACATGCACGGCCTGCTGCGCGATCAGGCGATCTCACAGTCCGCCGTCGGTCACGCCGAGGCGGACTTGCGCAGCGGGCGTGCCTATCTCATGCAGGCGGCGCGCCAGATCTGGGACGAGGCGACATCGACGGATGGGCCGACGGTGAGCCTGGACAGCCGCACGAACCTGCGCCTGGCGGCGACGCATGCGATTCATCAAGCCGCCAAGGTCGTCCAGAGCCTCTACCAGTTGTGCGGCGCGACCGTCGTTTTCGATGGCCACGTAATGCAGCGCCTGCTGGCGGACATGAATGTGATCACCCAGCACAGCCAGGCGCGGCTCGCCCACTACGAAATCGTGGGCAAGCATTCGCTGGGGCTCGAGATCGACGAGTCGCGGTTGTAGCTGGTCAGGGCGCAACTACGAGCTTGCGCCCCGCGCCTTCTCCCGGATAGACGCGGCGATTCGCGCCGGGGTAAGCGTAGCCATTGATGAAGACGCGGCGGGCGTGCCTCGAACGATTGGGCTTGCTGCCGTGCACGGTGTAAGGACCCAGGAAAAGCACCGAGCCTGGATCCATCAACAATGGCAGCGCGCGTCCGTCGAAGACCGCGTCAAGCGGAGAATGGTGTTCCTTCAGAAATTGATGACCCTCGCGGCCGCTGCCCGGAACCACCAGCAGCGGGCCGTTCTCCTCGTTCATCTCGTCGACCGCCATGAGTGTCTGCACGAAACTGCCGCGGCCGTTTACGTCCGACCATAGATCGGTGCCGTAGCGGCGATGATCGCTGTCCTGGTGCCAGCCGAATCCCACGCCGTCGGCGGGCAGCTTGAAATGGGCCTGGCAGATGAGCTGGTCCATTTCGTTGCTGCCAAGGAGCTGGCTCGAGGGAAGCGTGAGCCGCTCGTCGGCGCCGTACTTCAGCAGGATCGGCTCGGCCGCGCCGCACCAGACGATGCGGTTGATCCGGTGGTCGTTGACGACGAAGTAAGCGCCCTTGATCATCTGCGGCTTGGTCAGCTTGATCGCCGTCTCGCGCAGCCGATCGAAGGCTTCGCCGATTTCGCGGATCTCGGCCTCGCGAAAGACGCCCGGCAGAACGACATAGCCTGCGTCGTAGAACTCGTCGATTTGGGGTTTGGTTAACCGAAGCATGACGTAAGAGTCAGTTCTGCAGCTTATTGACGGCGCGGGAAACCCACCCCATTCGACCACGACGGGCACGACGGGGTTCGGTGTCTAGATCATTCGACCGGCCAGCGTGGATGCCCTCACGATCACCGCATCGAGCGCCACGCACCCGCTGCCCTCCTCGAGCACCGCGAGCGGGTTAATTTCGATCTCGCTCACCTCCGACTCGAAGTCGGCGATGAAGCGCGAGAGCGCGCTCACGGTTTTTGCCGCGGCGGCGACATCAGCCGGCTTCGCGCCGCGCCAGCCGCCGAGCAGTTTGCTCGCGCGCGTGGCGGCGATCGCCGCCAGCGCCTCTTCCTCGGAAATGGGCGCGAGTCGCACCGCCACGTCCTTGTACAGCTCGACATTGACGCCGCCCGCGCCGACGACGATGAGCGGCCCGAAGTCGGGGTCCACGCGCGCGCCGACGAGCAGCTCGGCGACCGACGAGATCATCTGCTGCACGAGGTAGCCGGGCGCGTTCATGGTCGCGGCAGCGTCGCGCACTGACTGCGCGTCGGGCAGCCGCAGCTTCACGAGTCCCGCCTCTGTCTTGTGCAGCATGCCGGGCACGATACCCTTCAGCACCACTGGAAAGCCGATTGCCGCCGCCGCGTTCGCCGCGTCATCGGCGGACGTCACGTACTTCTCCTGCGGGCCCGCGATGCCGTAGCTCGCGAGGATCGCGCGGGCTTCGTGCTCGGCGAGAGCGTCTGCTGCACGGATCAATGGGGTCAGACTCGATTGAGCACGGTGATCAATCGAGTCTGACCCCATTGATCGGAGCAGCTTCGCGGCGGATTCCTTTTCGCCCGGCCGGGAGGCGGGCGCCTTCCGGTTGAAGTCCTCGAGGGCCCAGCGCGCATACCTCGCGATCGCGGCAAGGCCTTCCCGCGTCCCGCGCAGGTACGGCGTGCCGGTCTCGCGCGCGACGCGGGCGAGCTCGGGATGTGGCTCGTCCGACAGGTTGCTCAGCGCGATCAGCGGCTTGCCCGCCGCTCCGGCGCCGCGCGCGACGGCGCTGAGCAGCGTCGCGTAGCGCGCGGCCTGCTGGGCGCCAAGACCTGTGGGCGCGTCCTGTAGCAGAACCAGCGCGCCGACCTCGTTGAGCTCGCCCATCGCCTTCGCGCATTGCTCGGCCACCTTGGGGTCGTACAGGCCGACCCAGGTAAGGTCGAGCGGGTTGTTGAGGTGCGAGAACTCGGGCATTAGCGGTTTGATCTTCGCCGCGGCCTCAGCCAGCGGCGCGAACGCGATGCCGTTTTCTTCGGCCGCGTCGAGCGCCAGCGCGATCTCTCCGCCGGAGAGGGAGAGGGCGCCGATGGCGCGCGCGGTCGGCCTTGTCTTGACCTGCGACACCAGGGCCGCCGTCTCGAGCAGCTCGTCGAGCGTGAACACCTGGATCGCGCCGCTCGCGGCGAGCGCGGCGTCGCACGCCTCGACGCTGCCCGCCACGGCGCCGGTGTGCGCCATCACCGCGGCCTGTCCTTTGTCAGAGCGGCCGCTCTTCAGCACGATGACCGGCTTACCGGCGTTGGCGGCCGTTCGCGTCATCGCCATGAACTTGGCGGGCTTCCTGATCTGCTCGGCGAACACGATCACGGCCTTCACCGCCGGATCGTCGATCAGCGCCTCGAGATAGTCCGCCGTGGCGGTGACCGCCTCGTTGCCGGACGTGATCATGTGCGACAGGCCCAGGCCGCGCGCCGAGTTGAGCAGCGCGATGCCGATGGAGCCGCTCTGCACCACTGCGGCGATGCCGCCGCGCTTCACGTGGTCGGGGAGTGACGTGCCGAAAAGCGCGGTCTTGCCGGCGAAGTTGATCAGGCCCAGGCAGTTGGGGCCGCAGATCGACAAATCGCTTTTCGCGGCGAATGCGGCGAGCTCGTTCTGGAGCTCGAGACCCTGCGGTCCGGCGTCGCCGAAGCCGGAGGAGAGGATGGCGATGCCGCCCGCCTTCTTCGCCGCGGCCTGCCGCGCCACCTCCAGCACGTTCTCCGCCTTCACTGCAACGAAAGCGGCGTCGATGTCGCCGTCGATCGCGTCGAGCGACGGATAGCATTTCTGCCCCAGCAGCTCGGTCTTCGTGGGATTGACGAGATAGACCTTGCCGCCAAAGCCAACGTGCTGGAGCGCGTTCCAGGCGTTGAAGCCCGGCCCGATCTTGTCCGACGCGCCGATGATGGCGATCGAGCAGGGATTGAGCAGTTTCTGAAGGATCGCTTCTCCTTAGAACGTGATGCGCACGGAAGGCGCGCTGCGATCCGCTTCGCCGTGGTACACGGCTTCGATGTTGTTACCGTCGGGATCCAGGACAAAGGCAGCGTAGTAGCCGGGATGATATTGGCGCTCGCCGGGCGCGCCATTGTCCCTGCCGCCGCTCGCCAACGCGGCTTCGTGAAACGTATCGACCATCGCCCGGTCCTGCGCCTGGAAGGCCAGGTGATGACGTCCAGTCAATTTCCCTTGTGCCTCTTGGCTTTCGGGCGTCGAGACGCACAACTCGTCCGCCCAGAAGAATCCGTCGCCGCTGCCGCCGATGGGAATTTTCAGGACATCGAGGATGGCTTCGTAAAACGTACGGCTGGCCGAAAGGTCTCGCACGACCAGTTGGACGTGGTCGATCAGACGACCGCGATGGAGTTCCTGTGTCTGCACGCTGCGCTCCTCTTATCGGGTGCCGAGCGACCTCTTGCCGTCACGAGCTCCTGAACTTTGGTTCCCTCTTCTCCGCGAACGCGGCGGGGCCTTCGTGCGCATCCGGATGCGCGAACATCATCTCGCAGAGCTCGAGCTCCAGCTCCACCATGCCGTCCCAACTGCGGCGCAGGTTGCCGGCCATGGCCTGTCGGGTGGCGCGGATGGCCGTGGGCGAGGCCTTGCAGATGCGCTGCGCCATCCTCATGCACTCGTCCATCAGCTTGTCTCTCGGCACCACCTTGCTCACGAGGCCCATCTCGTAGGCTTCCTTGACGCCGAAGTTCTCGCCGAGCAGCAGTATGTCCAGCGCCTTGTTGCGTCCGACGTACCTCGGCAGGCGCGTGAGACCCATGCCCCACGAAGGCAGCACGCCGAGATAGGCGTCGCCCGCGCGGAACACCGAGTTCTCCGCCGCAACGCGCAGGTCGCAGATCCAGCCGAGCGCGGTGCCGCCGCCGATGCAATAGCCGTGGATCGCGGCGATCACCGGCAGCTTGCCGTTCTCGATGCGGTTGAGCGTGTTGCGGCCGAGCGTGCGGAAGGCGCGCGCGTTCTCCGGATCGCCGAAGTCCTTCTCTTCGCGCAGGTCGCCGCCGGCGCAGAAAGCCTTCTCGCCTTCGCCGCCGAAGATGATCACGCGCGCGTCATCCTCGGCCTCGGCGCGGTCGAAGGCGGCGTTGAGCGCGTTGAGAACCTTGGTGGACACGGCGTTCACCGGCGGATTGGCCAGCATGATCGTGACGATCTGGCCTTCCTTCTTGTACTTGACGAGCTCTGACACGGAGTGCTTTCCCTGGTTGATATCAGTCGAGCTTGATATTCGCTTCGCGGATCACTTTGCCCCAGAGCTCGGTCTCCGCCTTCATGCGCGCGGCGAGCTCGGCCACCGTTCCGCCGGACTGCACGAAGCCCTGCTGCAGCAGTTTGTCCTGCATGTCCTGCGTGCGCAGGATCTCGCGGATCGTCGTGTTGAGCCGCGTCACGATCGCGTCCGGCGTGGCAGCAGGCGCCATCAGGAAGATCCACGTCGAGAGGTTCACGTCCGGCAGCCCCGCCTCCTTGAAGGTGGGCACGTCCGGCGCCTGCGGGTGGCGGGCATGCGAG
Source organism: Burkholderiales bacterium (assembly GCA_035626595.1). Taxonomy (GTDB): domain Bacteria; phylum Pseudomonadota; class Gammaproteobacteria; order Burkholderiales; family SG8-41; genus JAQGMV01. Next base: position 7,896 of record DASPNJ010000033.1, on the reverse strand, counting down.
GCCACCGCCAAAAGGCGCACGCGGCCGTTTTGCACCATCGGCAGCACCGCACCGAAGTTCTCCATCGCCCAATCGACCTGGCCGCCGCCGAGGGCGACCACCTGAGGCGCGGAACCCTTGAAAGGCACGTGCAGCGACGGCAGCCCGGTCGCGAGCTTGAACCACTCGGCGCTCATGTGCAGCGTGGTGCCCGGACCGGCCGAGCCCATGTTGAGGTTCGGCATCTTTTTCGCCTGCTCGATGAACTCCTTCACCGTTTTCGCGCTGAACTTCTGCGCGTTCACGGACAGGAAGATCGCCAGGTCCGCGAGGCTGATGACCGGACGCAGTTGCTTGTTGTGGTCGTAGGGCAGCTTCTTGCCGAACAGGGCGGGGCCGTTCACGAGCGAGGTGGTGCCGACCAGCAGCGTGTGACCGTCGGGCGCGGCGTCCACCACGTACTTGGTGCCGATCTGCGCCGAGGCGCCGGGCCTGTTATCGACGACCACAGTCCCCTTGAGTGATTCGGAGAGCTTCTGCGCCAACAGGCGCGCGACGATGTCGGTGCCGCCGCCCGCGGAGAACGGCACGACGAGCGAAACGGACCTCGTGGGGTAAGTCTGCGCCTGCGAGAACGGCGAGAGCACAACGCAGAGCGCGGCTGCCGCGGCGGCGATGAGTTTCATGGCGGTTCCTCCTTTGTTGTCGGTCTAGTGTAATCAGTTGCAGAGCGCACTGAACAGCACCCGGTCAGCTATCGGCCGCATGCTTCAACCGGTTCGGCGGCGTGAACGAGAGGGTGCTCGCCGCGCCGCGCCGATCAAGAATGTGTCACCGGAAATACCTTTTTCGCATGGACTGCGAGCATGTCGCAGAACACCTTCGCGTAGGTGGGGAGCGGACGACGCTTGTCGTACAGAATCGTGAGCGGTTCGCTCAGCGGCTTTCCTCGATACAGAACGCGCAGCAACCGGAGGACATAGTGGTGTGCGCGCAGCGCGGACGGGATGATGGCGATGCCGTGGCCCGCTTCCGCCATGGCCAGAAGCGGGTGCGGTGACCGGCATTCGAGGACGTAGTTAGGCGTGAAACCCGCAAGCCGGCACGCGGAATCGAAACTCCTGCGGATCGCGAAATCATCGGTCGCCTGTAACAGGGGATACGGCGCCAGTGCCCGAATCTCGACCGAACCATTCTTGCCGAGCGTCAGGCTCGGATGACACGCCGCAAGCATCTCCATGGGTGCAAGCGGATAAGCGCCAAACCTGTGCTCCTCAGGCGTCAAAGCTCGCGCAACTGCCTGGGCGAGATGGATCTCTCCCCGTTCCAGCATCGCGAAGATTTGCGGGCCGATCACTTCGACCAGCCTCACCTGCACATTCGGATAGCGCTTCGCGTAGTCGCGAAGGAATTCGGGGAAGAGGCCTTCGATCAAATGCGGGGACGCGGAGACGCGCAGCATGCCCGCATCGCCGCGCTTGAGCCCATTGGCTTGCTCGCGCACCGCCAGGGAATGATTCAGCAGACCGCGGCAGTGCTGGAGGAGTTGCGCACCTTCGCTCGTCAGCATCAGCCGCCGTCCCACGCGGTCGAAGAGCTGGAGGCCCAGCTCGCCCTCGAGGTTCGCGATCTGACGGGACAACGCGGGCTGGGTGACGTGCAGCTCTTCGGCCGCCCTGGAAACGCTGCCGAGGTCGGCTACGGCGACGAAGGTGCGCACTTCACGAAGGTCCACGGCAGTCGCTCCTTATGCTTTCGCGGCATACATTAGCAGAACAATAATCAATTGGACGCATGAGACTCATGCGCTCACGATGAGCCTCTTCATCCGCTCCCTGGAGAAAACGATGAAACGCTCGATGCTGGTTCTTGCCGTCAGCCTGGCGATCCCTGTGGCACACGCGCAGACCTGGCCCGCCAAGCCTTTGCGTGCGGTCATCCCGGTCGGCGCGGGAAGCTCGACCGACATCGTTCACCGATTGGTGCTCGAGCAGCTGGCCACCGGCCTCGGTCAGCCGATCGTCGTCGAAAACCGTGTCGGGGCCGGCGGCACGATCGGAAGCGCCGCGGTCGCCAAGTCTCAACCGGACGGCTATACGCTGCTTGCGCACGGCTCCGCGCACACCATTGCCCCGGCGCTGTACAAGTCGCTTCCTTTCGACCCGGTCAGGGACTTCGTTCCGATCGTGCCGATCGGGATTTCCCCGAGCGTCCTGGTCGCTCTACCCGCCAAGGGCGTTCGAACGACGCAAGCATTGGTGGCGGCTGCGAAAGCGCGTCCAGGCGCGCTGAATTTTTCTTCCGTGGGGATTGGCTCGGCGACGCATCTAAGCGCGGAACGCTTCGCGTCGAGCGCCGGAATTCACGTCGTGCATGTCCCGTTCAAGGGCGGCGCAGAAGCGATGCTCGAGGTGATCGCCGGCCGCGTCGATTTCTTCTTCGGACCTGTCGCTCTGGTGCTTCCGCAGATCCGGGACGGGAAGCTGCTCGCCCTGGCGGTGAACGGCGCAAAGCGATCTGCGACGCTCCCGAACGTACCGACGTTGCAGGAGGCGGGCTATGCCGGCGCAGAATATCCGATCTGGTTCGGTTTGTTCGCGCCGGCGAGGACACCGGACCCGACGGTCGAGAAGCTGAACCGCGAGACGCTCAAGGCTCTTCAGGCGCCCGCGGTGCGCGAGAAGCTATCGGGTCTTGGGGTCGATACGATGGTCATGAGCCCGCAGGAGTTCAAAGCTCACGTTGAGAAGGAAGTCGCTTTGAATGCGACTCTGGCGAAGCAGGCAGGATTGAAAGCGGAGTGACATGGCCGAAACCCGCATCGACTTTGCCGACGCGACCGCCTATGAACGCTTCATGGGGCGCTGGAGCCGGGCGGTGGCTGCGCACTTCCTGCGCTGGATCGAGCCGCCCCGAGGCGCCCGGTGGCTCGACGTCGGTTGCGGCACCGGCGTCCTGACCGAAGCAGTGCTCGACCTGTGCGAACCCGCATTCGTGATCGGGATCGACCCGTCCGGCGCGCAGATCGAGCAGGCAGCGCGCGGGCCGGCGGGCTCTCGCGCGAAATTCCAGCAGGCCGATGCGATGAGCCTTCCTTTCGCGGAGGGCTCTTTCGACATTGCCGCTTCGGCGCTCGTCATCAACTTCGTTCCGGACCCTCTCGCGGCGCTGCGTGAAATGCGCCGCGTTACCGCGCCGGGCGGCATCGTGGCCGGTTACGTGTGGGACTTCGGACGGGAATTCTCCCCGAGCGGTCCATTCCGCCAGGCGATGCGCGCCTTCGGCGCGAACGTGCCGCCTATCCCTGGCACGATGCATTCGAGCCTGGCGGCCCTTCAGTCCTTGTTTCTTCGCGCCGGGATGAATGCGCTCGGATCCATGACGGTCGATGTCACGCTCGCGTACTCCGATTTCGAGGATTTCTGGAACGCGCAAACGCCGGACTACAGCCCCACCACCAAGATCATCAACTCGATGACGGAGGGCGAGCGCCGGCGGTTGAAACGCGCAGTGCGGCAGGCGCTCTCCTTCGGCCCCAATGGAAAGATTGAATACGCCGCTCGGGCGAACGCGCTCCGGGCTACCGTGCCTGCCTAGAACGATTCACCGCTCGGCACGCCGGGCAGGACTCCGTATTTCGCGAATGACGGTCACTCCGGGCGGAACTTGGTTTCCGGCTTGAGGCCCTTGGCGCGCTGCGTTTCGCTGATGCGCCCGTTCTCGAGATAGCGCCCCGTCGCCGCGCGCTGCGCGGCTGTGTCCCACTGCGGCAGCCAGTCACCGAGTGAGTAGCCGTACCACGGCGGCTGCGGCTTGAGCGGCGGCAGCCCGAGACGCTCCCAGATCTGCTTCGCGCGCTCCATGTATTCGCGCGTCGGCAGCGCGAGCGGCGGCATGTCGCTTTTCATCGTCGCGTCCATGAGGAGGGTCGAGTCTTCATCGTGCTCGCTCTCGCGTTTGGGGCCATGGCCCTGGCCGCGATGCGGCACCGCCAGCACGTCCTGCACTGGGTTCATGCGATACGCCATCGCCCACAGCAGCGCGTCCGGGTTGTCGGGATCGATGTCGTCGTTCACCGCGATGCAGATCTTGCCGCAGTCGCCTTTGAAGAACGCCGCGCCGTGCAGCGCGCGCCAGATCTCGGTTTTCGGCGTGCCTTTCTCCACCGTGATGAGCGTGACGCGCAGCAGACCCGTAAGCGGCTCGTGCAGCGACACGCGCTTCACACCCTTGATGCCGAGGGTGTTCCTGAGATGCGCGAAGAAGAGCGGCTCGTACGCGACGCGCTTGATGACGCTCGATTCGCTCGGCGCCACCTGGCTGATGTAAGACGGGATCACGGCGTTTTTCCGATGCGTGATGGCCGTGATGCGCATCGGCATGTTGTATTCCTCGAGCGCCACGTGGCCGTGCGATTCACCGAAGGGCGCTTCGGGCTCGAGCCATTCGGTGTCGATGAGACCTTCGATCACGACTTCGGCTTCCGCCGGCACCAGCAGATCGACGGTCTTCGCCTTGACGACGTTGATCGGTACGCCGGCGAGCCCGCCCGCGACGTCGAACTCATCGACGTCGAGCGGCAGCTTCTGCGGCCCCATGAACGCGACGTACGGCGGGCAGCCGAGCACGATCGCGCACGGCATCCACTTGTCGCCGCGCTTCTGGTGTTTCAGGTAGTGCTGGTAGCCGCCGGCGCCGCCGACGCGCGTTGCCATCCGCACCACGAGTCGGTCGGGCGCCTTGAGCGCGGCGCGATAGGTCCCCATGTTCTGCACGCCCGTTTCAGGATCGCGCGTAATCACGTTCGTCGCGCTCAACGTGGGCGCGCTGTCAAACCCCGGAGTCGACACCGGGATCGGCAGTGCGTCGAGGCCATTGCCTTCCCCCTGCAGCGCCGCGCCTTCGTGCACGACCTCGTGGCAGGCGGCCTCGGTCACGACTCGCGGCGGCACGGGATGCGCGATCGCGTGATCCCATTTCGCCTGGATGTCTTCCACCGGCACGCCCATGCCGATGCTGTAGATATCCCGGTTTGCCGCGAGCGCGCCGACGACGACCGGCATCGAATACTTGCGGCCGCGGCCGTCCACGATGTTCCTGAAGAGAAATGCCTTGCGCGCGGACTCCTCCAGCCCGCCGACGAACTGCCAGCGCACGAGCGCGTGCATCTCGGCGTCCTTGTCGATCGGCTCGTCTATCGTGAGGAGCAGCCCGCGTGCGGCGAGCGCGTCCAGGTGTGCGTGCAGGTCGGGATAGCCGCGGGTCGAGTCATTCATATGGATTTACTCCGGAGATCGCGGCGATAATAACTTACGCTTGCGTCCCGGCGTTCCTGCTGAATCCAATTGAAAGCCCCTCCATTCGAATACGTGCGCGCCGCTTCGCTCGACGAGGCGTGCGCGCTGCTCGTCGAGGGCGCCGACGAGACCAAGCTCATCGCGGGTGGGCAGAGCCTCGTGCCCATGCTGGCGATGCGCCTGACACGGCCGTCGCGCCTGGTGGACATCAACGAGATCGCGGCGCTCAAGCAGATCACGATCGACGGCGGCGCGGCCCGCACCGGCGCGTGCGCCCGCCAGGCCGTCGTCGCGCGCGACGATCGTCTGTACGAGCGCGTGCCGCTGCTGCGCCGCACCCTCGCATGGGTGGGCCACACGCAGACGCGCAATCGCGGCACGATCGGCGGCAGTCTCGCGCACGCCGACCCCGCTGCCGAGCTGCCGCTGACGGCCCAGGTGCTGGAGGCGCGGCTGCATATCCGTTCGGCGCGCAGGCAGCGTGTATCGAGCGCCGCGGACTTCTTTGTGGGCCCGCTCACGACCGCGCTTGAAGCCGACGAATGTCTCCATGAGATCGAGTGGCCAGTCTGGGCGGAGCGGCGCAGCGGCTGCGCTTTCACCGAGGTGTCGCGTCGCCACGGCGACTTCGCGATGATCGCGGCGTGCGCGCAAGTCGCGCTCGGCGAGGACGGCCGCTGCACGCGCGCGGCATTCGGGCTGGCCGGCGGCGCAACGACAGCCATCGCGTTTCCGGCGCTGGCCGCGCGTCTCGTCGGCACGAAGCTCGAAGACGGCGTCGTGCGCGACGTCTGTCAGGATGCCGCGGCCGAGCTCGATCCCGCGGGGGACCTTCACGCGAGCGCGGCATATCGGAAGCATCTCGCGACAGTGCTGGCTGCACGGGTTTTGCGCGAGGCTTATACAGAAGCGTATGCAATGGCGGGTGCTGGATCCCGGCCTTCGCCGCGATGACGGGCCAGGAGCGATGACAGAGAAACGACACGCGATCAGCGTCGAAGTGAACGGCTTGCGCCGCACGGACGAGGTGCCGGCGCGGCTTTCGCTCGTCGACTGGCTGCGCGACCGCCAGCGTCTCACCGGGACGCACATCGGCTGCGAGCACGGCACCTGCGGCGCGTGCTCGGTGATGCTCGACGGCGAAGCGGTCCGCTCGTGCCTCATGTTCGCGGTGCAGGCCGACGGCCATCGCGTGAAGACCGTCGAAGGGCTCTGCAACGCCGACGGCACGTTGGGCGTGCTGCAGGACAGCTTCTGCGAAACGCACGCGATGCAGTGCGGTTACTGCACGCCGGGCATGCTGATCGCGGCGCAGGCGCTGCTCGACACGGTGCCGGACCCGACCGAAGCGCAAATCCGCGACGCGATCGGCGGCAATCTCTGCCGCTGCACGGGTTACCAGCAGATCGTGGATGCGATCAAGCTCGCGGCCCGGAAAATGGGGTCGGGTCCGAATTTCGAGCCAACATGACGAAATTCGGACCCGACCCCATTTTCCGGTACATCGGGAAGAAGCGCCGCGCGAAGGAAGACCCGCGCTTCGTGATGGGCCGCGGCCGGTTCGCCGCCGATATCTGGCTGCCCGGGATGAAGCACGTCGCGCTGGTGGCTTCACCGCATCCGAGCGCGCGTATCGTCTCCATCGACGCGTCCGCGGCGCTCGCGCTGCCGGGCGTGCACTACGCGCTCACCGGCGAGGAATACTGCGACGCCTGCGACGCGCTGATGATCGGCGTCGATGCGCCGAAGGTCGAGCGCTACGCGCTTGCCCGCGGTGTCGTGCGTTACGTCGGCGAATGGGTGGTCGCGGTGGTCGCCGATACGCGGGCGATCGCCGAAGACGCGGCCGAGCTGGTCGAGGTGGTCTACGAGCCGACGCCGCACGTGATCGACCCGGAGGTGGCGATCAAGGACGACAGTCCGCTCGTGCATCCGGCGCACGGCTCGAACGTGATCCTGCACAAGCACTTCAAGTGGGGTCCCGTGGATGACACGTTCGCGCGCGCCGAGCACACGCTCGCCATGCGCGTGCGTTGGGGACGCAGCTCGACCGTGCCGATCGAGACGTTCGGCGCCGTCGCGCAGTGGGATCCGGGCCAGGAGCTCCTCGACGTCTGGGCTTCGGTCCAGATGCCGAAGTTTCCCGACCAGCTTGCGCGCGCGTTGCGGCTCCCCGGGAACGCCGTGCGCGTGCACTACGACGTCGACGTCGGCGGCAGCTACGGCGTGAAGCGCGGCATCAAGCACACGACGCTCGTGGGCTATCTCGCGAAGCGCCTCGGCATGCCGATCCGGCTCGTCGAGGACCGCCTGGAGAACATGCGCGGCGGCGACATGCACGGCCCGGAGCGCAACTTCGACATCGAGGTCGCGTTCGACGACCACGGCGTGATCCGCTCGATGAAGATGCGCGCGCTCGACAACGTCGGCGCCTACGCCGGCCGCTCGCCGTTCCAGCTCGGCAAGCCGGTCGGCGCCATCGTCGGGCCGTACAAGATCAAGAGCGTGCAGTACCAGGCGATCGCCGTCGTCTCCAACAAGACGGTGCAGGAGGCGGTGCGTGCGTTCGGCCAGTCGCCGACCAACTACGCTATCGAGCGCACCATCGACGAGGTGGCGG
>DASPNJ010000032.1:0-103095 GCA_035626595.1 Burkholderiales bacterium | reverse complement strand
GGGATGCCTTCGGTGATGCAGATGACGAGGTCGAGCTCGGCCTCGACCGCTTCTTCGATCGCCGCGGCCGCGTACGGCGGCGGCACGTAGATCACCGAGACGTTCGCGCCGGTCGCGGCCTTGGCTTCCTTCACGGTCTCGAAGATCGGAATGCCTTCGTAGCTCTGGCCGCCCTTCTTCGGCGTCACGCCCGCCACGTAGCAGTGCTTGCCGTTCGCGTATTCCTTGCCGGTGCGGGTGTGGAACTGGCCGGTCTTGCCGGTGATGCCCTGTGTGATGACGCGCGTGTTCTTGTCGATCAGGATGCTCATGCCCGTCCCCCGGCCGCTTTGACCACCTTCTCGGCCGCGTCGCCCATGTTCGCCGCGGAGATGATGGGCAGCCCGGAATCCGCGAGAATCTTCTTGCCGAGCTCGACGTTCGTGCCTTCGAGCCTGACGACCAGCGGCACTTTCAAACTGACCTGGCGCGCCGCGGTCACCACGCCCTCGGCGATCACGTCGCACTTCATGATGCCGCCGAAGATGTTGATGAGGATCGCGGCGAGCTTCGGATTGCGCAGCATGATCTTGAACGCTTCGGTCACCTTCTCCGCGGAGGCGCCGCCGCCCACGTCGAGGAAGTTGGCCGGACTGCCGCCGTAGAGCTTGATGATATCCATCGTCGCCATCGCGAGGCCCGCGCCGTTCACGAGACAGCCGATGTTGCCGTCGAGCTGGATGTAATTGAGATCGTGCTTCGAGGCCTCGATCTCCGCGGGGTCTTCCTCGTCGAGGTCGCGCAGCGCGACGATATCTGCGTGACGGAAGAGCGCGTTGTCGTCGAAGTTCATCTTCGCGTCGAGCGCGACGACCCTGCCGTCGCCGGTCAGGATCAGTGGATTGACCTCCACGAGCGAGGCGTCGGTCCCGTCGAACGCCTGGTACAAGGCTTTCAGCAGATCCCGCGCCTGCGGTACCGCATCGCCGGTGATACCGATCCAGCGCGCGATGTCTTCGGCGTCGCCGTCGGCGAGCCCGGCCATCGGATCGATCGTGACCTTGTGAATCTTGTCGGGCGTTTTCGCGGCGACTTCCTCGATGTCCATGCCGCCTTCGCTGGAGGCCATCAGCACCACGCGCTGCGATCCGCGGTCGACGACCATCCCGATGTACAGCTCCTTGCGGATGTCGGCGCCCTCCTCGACGAGCAGCCGCCGCACTTTCTGTCCCTCCGGTCCGGTCTGGTGCGTCTTCAACTGCATGCCGAGGATGCTTTGTGCGTGGCTGCGCACCTCCTCGCGCGAGCGCGCGAGCTTGACGCCGCCGCCCTTGCCGCGGCCGCCGGCGTGGATCTGCGCCTTCACGACCCACACCTTGCCTCCGAGCTTGTCGGCCGCGTCCACCGCCTCCTCGACGCTGAAACACGGGATGCCGCGCGGCGTGGGCACGCCGAACTTGCGCAGGACTTCTTTCGCCTGATATTCGTGGATTTTCATGAGCCGCCTGGAGTTACACCCGCCTCGCGCCGGGGACGGCGCGCGGAACTTTGAAGAATCTCACAGCGCACGGCGGGCGAGCCATGACCGCAGTCAATTTTCGGCGCGGCGCGAACCCTTGATTCGTCGGCGGAATTGTACTCCGACGTAAGCGGTCACTGACGCGATTCTGTCGCCTGAAATGCGATTGCGCGACGCGCACTCGACGGCCGCATTTTGCGGCGAAGCAGCACAAAAAAAAACGCAGCCCGGAGGCTGCGTTGAAAGTTCCACCAAAGGAGGAGGATTTTGGAGGAGTGTGCCGAGCTCTGGGAGAGCATCGACACGACGCCATTATGCAATGGCTGCCGAACGGCCGGCAAGCCGTTTCTGCTGCTTCGCACAAGAGATTTTCTGAACGGCCAGTTAAATTAAGCTAATCTGAACGCCGCCTTATCGTACGACGAGAACGGGCACGTTGGCATGCGTGAGGACCTTGCGGGTCTCGCTGCCGAGGAGCACCGCCGCGAGCCCTTTGCGGCCGTGGGACGTCATGAGGATCAGGTCGCAGCCGTTCGTGTCGCAGGTGCGCAATATGGCGTCGTACGGGTGATCGCTCGTCTCGCAAACGGTGGAGCACGGCACGCCGGCCGCGCTCGCCGCCTCCCGGATCTGCCCGAGATACGTATCCGCCCGCGCCTTCGCCTCTTCCTCGATCCGCTCCTCCGTCACGGGGTCGAAGGCGCCTTCGTACGCGATCAGCAGGTGGTAATCGGGAATCACGTGGATGCCCGTCACGCGCGCGCCGTGCAGCTTCGCGAGCTCGACGCCCGTTTTGACGGCGCGCTGAGACTGCTCCGAGCCGTCGGTCGGTACCAGGATGTTTTTGAACATCTCTCCTCCTCGAACAGGCGGAAAGCGTTTCACATTCCGCTATTTGGAACCGCCGGGCAAGCTTGTAGCGGGGCGGTGGGCCTGTCAAGCCCTCGCGGCTGGCGGCGCGCGCGGGTCTAATAACCGCGCCACCCCCCTCAGGAGAGCAGCATGCGCACCACCCTCGTGTTCGCGGGCGACGTGAACCTCATGAACGTCACCGATGCCGATGCGCCGTTCGTGCGCGTGGCGGACGTGCTCGCGCGCGCGGACATCCGCTTCGCCAATCTCGAATGCTGTTTCTACGAGCCGCCGGGCAAACGCTCGCTGGGCGACGAGGGCTTCTACGCAGGCCCGGCCGTGGCGCGGGCGATGAAAGTCGCCGGCTTCGACGCCGTCGGCACCGCCAACAACGTGAACTACGGCGCCGACGCGATTCAGTCGTCGCTGAAAACGCTGGACGCGCTCGCCGTGCCGCATACGGGCAGCGGCGCAAACAGCGCCGCGGCGCACGAGCCGGCAATCGTCGTGAAAAACGGGGTCAGAGTCGCTTTTCTCCAGCGGACCTCGGTGTACTGGCCCACCAACCACGAGGCTGGAGAGCACAGCGCGGGCGTGGCCGCGCTGCGGGGCGAAACCGCGTACCGGGTGCCTGCGCACAAGTACCGGCCCGAAATCCCGCCGATGAACCGCCCGGGCGTGCCGCCGGAAGTGGTCACGTGGGCCGAGCCGAAGTACCTCAAGCGCTACTGCGAAGACATCGCGCGGGCGCGCGAGCGTGCCGACCTCGTCGTCGCATCGAATCACTGGGGACTGCACCAGGACGTGCTGGAGTACATGCCCGAGATCGCGCACGCGGCGATCGAGGCCGGCGCGGACGTCGTGATCGGCCACGGCCCGCATTACTCGCTGCCGGTCGAGATCTACAAAGGCAAACCGGTGTTCTACGGCCTCGGGAGCTTTTCGTTCCACACCGGACACGGCGGCCGCAAGCATGGCGACTGGGTGGGGATGCTCGCGCGCGTGGTGATCGATTCCGGGAAGACCGCGGAAGCCGCGTTCAGGCTCGTCCGGCACAACGAAGACAACGAGACCTACTTCTGCGATCCGGCGAAAGAAAGCGCGGCGTTGAAAGAGATCGCGAGCCGCAGTGAAGCGTTCGGCACGAAGCTCGAGATCGCCGGCGAAGAGGTCAAGGTCCTGTTGTCGTAGGTGCGCTGCATGCGCGCCGCATCTGGACGGCGCACCGGTCGCGCACCGGCCGATCGCGGTGCGCCATTGCCGCACCCTACGGCTTCGTCCTACTCCATGCGCGCATGCAGCTGAAGCAACTCCCCGATGCGCTCCGAAGCTTTCAATCCGGACCCGGTCAGCACCAGCACCGTCGTTTCGCCCGGCTCGATCTCTCCCGACGCCAGAAGCTGCGTGAGCCCCGCGGCGCCAGCAGCGGCAGTCGGTTCCACGTAAAGCCCTTTGCGCGCGAGATCCCGCAGCGCATCGACGATCTGCGCTTCGCTCACCGCGACGATCGAGCCGCCGCTGTCACGCACGCCGTTCAGCACTTCCTTCACGCGCGTCGGCTTGGACGACGCGATACCTTCGGCGATCGTCGGCTCGATCTGCGTGGGCACGAGGCTTTCGCTGCGCGCTTTCCACGCCGTGTAGTACGGTGCGCAATTCTCGGCCTGCACGCCGAAGATGCGCGGCATGCGATCGATCCCGCCCGAGCGCCTGAGCTCGTCGAAGCCGCGCAGACACCCGAGCACGTTGCTGCCATAGCCGAGCGGCGTTACGACGTTGTCGGGCGCACGAAATCCGAGCTGCTCCCACAGCTCGTACGCGAGCGTCTTCGTGCCTTCGACGAAGAACGGCACCCAGTTGTGGCTCGCGTAGAAGATCTCGCTCGCCATGCGCACGGCCGCGTCGGCCACGTCCTGACGCGAGCCGCGGATCGTGAGCACGTCGGCCCCGCACGCCGCGATCTGCGCGATCTTCGGATAGGACGCGGTCTCGGGAACCAGGATGCGACAGTGCAATCCCGCCGCGGCCGCATACGCCGAGAGCGAGGCGCCCGCGTTCCCCGACGAATCCTCCAGCACGTGCGTGAGCCCGCGGCTCTTCAAGTAGCTCACCATCACCGTCATGCCGCGGTCCTTGAACGAACCGGTCGGCATCATGAACTCGAGCTTGAAAAGCGTCTGCGCGCGGTTCCAGTCGCCGGCGACGATCGGTGTCCAGCCTTCGCCGAGGCTCACCGCGTGCGAGCGATCGATCTCGATCGCCGCCGCATAGCGCCAGACGTCGCGGCGCTCGTGATCGATGTCGCGCCGCCGAAGCCCCGCGCCGGGTGTCAGATTGAGATACGCGCCGCCGTCGCCGCACCAGCGCGGGGTGTCGATCGGATAAGTCTTTCCGCTGTCGGGTTCGACGTACTGCATCAGCGCTTCTTCAGAAATCCTCGCGTGAGCTCCAGCACGCGGTTCACGTCGTCCATGTTGTTGTAGACGTGCAGCGAGAATCGCAGCATCCCGCGGCGGATCGAGAGCTTCACACGGTTTTCGACGAGATGCGCGTGGAGCTTGTTGTAGCGCTCATCTCCGGTGCCGTAGTGGTCCGCGCTCATCTCGCCGATGGTGACGATCTTGGTCATGTGCGGACCGGGCTCGCCGCCCGCGACGGTCAGCCCGAGATCGAGAAAGCCGCGCGCAAGCGTGTGGGTAAGACCCTGCACGTAGCGCTCGATGCGCCGCGTGTCCCATTCGAGCAACTGCTTCATCGAGGCGTCGACCGCGGCCGTGGCGAGAAAGTTGTAGTTGCCGACGTCGAACCTGCGCGCGCCGCGTGCCAGCGCATAGTCGTAGCCGCCCAGGCTCGCCTCGTGCGCATCGCCGAGATCGACGCCGAAGCGCGCGAGGTACGCCGGCTGAAGGCGCTCCGCCCAGTCGCGCCGCACGTACAGAAAGCCCATGCCGTAGAGCGCGAGCAGCCCTTTCTGCGTGGACACGGCGAGCGCGTCGATGTTCGATGCGCGCACATCGGTGTGCTGCACGCCGACCGACTGTGCGCCGTCGACCAGGAGGAGCACGTCGCGTTCGCGGCATGCCTTGCCGAGCTTTTCCACGTTGGTTCTGAAGCCGGGCGCGAACGTCACCGTTGATACGGTCACCACGCGCGTGCGCTCGTCGATGCGCTCGATCATCGCGTCGATGTCGATGTGCCCGTCGCGCGCGGCCACGGTGCGCACGTCGACGCCGTAGCGCCGCAGGTTGAGCCACGCGTACACGTTGTTCGGATGCTCGAGCTCCGGACAGAGCACGACGTTGTCGCCGCGGTGCCAGTGAATCGCCGTGGCGACGATGTTCAGCCCTTCCGAAATGTTCTTGGTGAACGCGATCTCGTCGGCCTCGGCGCCGATCAACTGCGCGAAGCGGGCACGCGCGCGCTCGACCAGCGCGAAGAAATCGTCCTTGTTGGTCGCGCCGTTGAGCATGCGATCGTCCAGATGCGCGTCCAGCGCAGCGCGGACCTCGCGCGAGAGCACGCCGCGCGCCGCGACGTCCATGTAGGTCCAGCGCTCGAGCGCCGGGAAATGCGCGCGCGCTTGCCCGAGAGCAAAGTCTTCGAGAGGCTTGTTCATAGCTTGTATCCGTAGGTTTCGCGTGCGGCATCCACGCTGATGCGCTCTTCCACGAGGTCGCGCTCGATCGCGGCGCGGTCGCGTTCCTTTACCTTGCCATAACCGCCGCCCGCCGGCGTGCTGATCCGCAGCACCGAGCCGCGCGGCAGCTTCACGTCCGCCGCGGCAGCCGGCAGCTTCTTCTCGTCGGGCTGGCCCGGATTGAGCACGAACACGCCCAGCGCGCCTTTGCCGCCGGCCGTGGCGCCTGGCGCCGCGACGTGCTGGCGCTCCGACGAGAGGCTCACCACAATATCGTCGCCGAGGACGCGGTAGTCGCGGATGACGCCCATGCCGCCGCGGTAGCGCCCGGCACCCGCCGAGTCGTCCCACAGCGCGTAGCGCTCGACACGGAACGGATACGCGTGCTCCAGCGCTTCGACCGGAAGGTTCGACGACCCCGACGCGTGCACGCGCACCCCGTCGACACCGTCGCGATTCGCGCGCGCACCCATGCCGCCGGCGAGCGTCTCGTAATTGACGAAATACGCGCCGGTGCGCGGATCGGTGCCGGAAAGCACGTACAGATGGTGCGGGCCGCTGCCGGCGAGCGCTTTCCCCGGCAGCGCCTGCGACATCGCCGCGGCGATCACGTCGCCGAGCACGCTCGCGGAGATCGAGCGGCAGCCGATCGCCGCCGGCGGCACGGGACCGACGACGCTACCCGGCGGCGCGCTGATGTCCAATGTCCGGTAGTAGCCCGCGTTCGCGGGCACTTCGGGGTCGAGCAGCGCTTTCGCCACCGTGTACACGGTCGCGAGCAGCGCGCGATAGGGGATGTTGCGCGCGCAGAGGAGCTGCGCATCGGAGCCCGCGAAATCGAAGTGGAGCCGTCCTTTGCCGACGGTCAGCGCGAGCTTGATCTTCGCGACGCTCGATTCGTCGTTGCCGTCGAGGAAGTCTTCGGCTTCATAACGCCCCGCCGGAAGCGCCGCGATGGCGGAACGGAAGCGCTTCTCGGTGAAGTCGAGGTACGACGCGATCGTCGCTTCCGTTTCCCGTACGCCATAGCGATCGAACAGCGACAGCACGCTGCGCGCGCCGACCGTGTTGGCCGCGAACTGCGCGTTCAGATCGCCGACGCGCTCGTCGGGCGTGCGCGAGTTGAGCAGGATCAGGTCGAAGACGTCGCGGTTCACCTTGCCCGCCTGCATGATGCGCACCGGCGGAATGCGGATGCCTTCCTGGTAGATCGACTGGCATACCGCGGCTTCCGACCCCGGCACCATGCCGCCCACGTCCGCGTGGTGCGCGATGTTCGCGACGTACGCGGCGATGCGCTTGCCGATGAACACCGGAGCGATCACGTTGATGTCGGGGAGGTGCGTGCCGCCGCCGTTGTAGGGATCGTTGGCGACGAACATGTCCCCCGGCCGGATCTCCGATTCGGGATAGCGCTTCAGGATCTCGTCCACCGCGCCGACCATCGAGCCGAGATGGATCGGGACGCGCTGCGCCAGCGCGATCACCTGTCCCGCTCGATCGAAGATCGCGGTCGAGCAGTCCGCGCGCTCCTTGATGTTCGGCGAGAACGCGGTGCGCTGGAGCGTAGCGCCCATCTCTTCGGCAGTCGCGAGCAGAAACCGGGCGACCACTTCGGCCTGGATGGGATCAACCGGAGGCGCGCCCTTCGCCTTTGCGCCGTGCGCTCCGGCTGCGGCGACCGTTCGTCCTGAGCTTGTCGAATGACGAACGCTCCTGCGTCGAGGGCGAACGGCGATCTCCAGTCGCGATTTCACGCTGCGGCCCATTCGGCGCTCCTCTTCGTTTCCAGCGCTTCCAGCTCCATGTGCAGGTAACCATGTCGGTCCTGCTTCACTTTCGCGCGCGGCGGCACGACGGTTGTCGTATCCATCTGCTCGATGATCGCGGGCCCGGTGATGCGGCAGTCGGCGGGCAGGCGGTCGCGGTCGTACACCGGCGTGACCACGTAGCCGCGCTCGGGGAACCACACTTTGCGTTTTTCCAGCAGCGCCTGCTTCAGCTCGCCGCGGGGCAGCCTGGCGCGCTCCGCCTGAAGCGCCCGCCTGCGCCCGGTCACGACCACACGCAGATTGACGATCTCGACCGGCTGCTCGCGCATGTCGTAGCCGTATTGATCGAGGTGCCGGCGGTGGAACGTCTCCGCGAGCCGCGCGAGCGCGCGCTCGTCGAGCCGGTCGCTCTTGAGCTCGAGAATCAGCTCGAAATTCTGGCCGAAGTACCGCAGATCGGCGAACCATTGATACGTGCCGCGCTCTTCCTTCTCACCTTCGAGCCACGCGGCGCCGCGCTTGCCAAGGGTCTTCAGGCCTTCGTTCAGCGATTCGAGACTTGCGGCCTCGGCACGCACGAGACGCGTGAGACTGAAATCGCCGCGCACCTCGGCATGCAGCAGGCCGATGGCCGAAAGCAGACCGGGGCGCGGCGGCACCAGTACCCGGCGCATGCCCATCGTGCGCGCGACGTCCGCCGCGTGGAGCGGACCCGCGCCGCCGAACGCGACGAGCGTGAAGTCGCGCGGATCCTCGCCCTGCTCGACCGAGATCACGCGCACCGCACCCATCATGTTCACGTTGATGATTTCGAGGACACCGGCCGCGGCCTTCGTGCGATCGACGCCGAGCCCGCGGGCAAGCTCGTCGATGACCGCTGTCGCCTTGTCGGCATGGACCGCCATGCGGCCGCCGAGCAGCGTCTTCGGATTGAGCCGGCCGAGCACCACGTTGGCGTCGGTCACGGTCGGCTTCTCGCCGCCGCGCCCATATGCAGCCGGGCCCGGGTATGCGCCGGCGCTCTGCGGCCCGACCTTGAGCAATCCGCCGGCGTCGCGCCACGCGATCGAGCCGCCGCCCGCGCCGATCGTGTGAATGTCCAGGGTGCGCGTGCGCACGGGGAAGCCGCCCATCGCGCGCTCGCTCTTCTTCGCCGGTTCGCCGTCGCGGATCAGGCACACGTCCGTGCTGGTGCCGCCCATGTCGAAGGTGATGAGGTTCGGCAGCCCGAGCTGTGCGCCCAGGCCGACGCTGCCGATGACGCCGCCGGCAGGGCCCGAGAAGAAGGTGTTGACCGGCACCTTGCGCACCGCGCCCGGCGAGACGGCCCCGCCGTTCGACTGCATGACGCGCGGCGCGTGCGCAATGCCGAGCTCGGCGACGCCGTGCTCGAATCGCGCGAGGTAGCGGTCCATGATCGGCATCAGGCTCGCGTTCACCGTCGCGGTCGCGAAACGCTCGAACTCGCGAAACTCCGCCAGCACGTCGCTCGACGTGCAGAGATAAATGTCCGGCCACAGCTTCGCCACCAGCGCACGTGCACGCTCCTCGTGCGCGGGATCGGCGTATGCGTGCAGGAAACAGATCGCGATCGCCTCGACGTTTTTCGAGCGCAGCGTGTCGACCGCGTGCCGCACGTCGTCCTCGGACAGCGGCTCGACTTCGGTTCCGTCGCAGGCGATGCGGCCGTGCACTTCGAGGCGGCAGTCGCGCGGCGCCGGCGGCATCGGCTTCGGGATGTCGAGATTGAAGTAGTGCGGACGGCGCTGGCGCGCAAGCTCCAGCACGTCGCGAAAGCCCGCCGTGGTGAGCACGCCGGTGCGCGCCCATTTGCCTTCGAGCACCGCGTTGGTCGCGAGCGTCGTGCCGAGCACAAGAAACCTGACGTCCTTGCGCGCGATCGCGTTCTGATCGAGCAGCTCGGCGATGCCGTCGAGGATCCCGCGCGCGGGATCGGCGGTGAGCGTCGGGACCTTGTGGTAGTGGTAGCGCGCACGATCGAGATCGACGGCTACGAGGTCCGTGAACGTGCCGCCGGTATCGATACCGACGCAGATTGTGGGCATGTTGTTCGTGGCGTGAATGAAGCGGTCGCTCATTCTAGAATCACGGGATTATTCGGACAATTTCATCTTTCCATGCGTTTGATACGCACGCCCTATGAATTTCAAGCTGCGTCAGCTTGAAGGCTTCGTTGCCGCCGCGCGCAGCACCTCGTTCAGCAGCGCCGCACGGCAGCTCGCCATGACACAGCCCGCGTTCTCGCAGCTCATCCGCGAGCTGGAGAACGTGCTCTCGGTGCGCCTCTTCGAGCGCACGACCCGCCGCATCGAGCTGACCGAAGTGGGGCAGCGTCTGCTCGGCATGGTCGAGCGTCCGCTGGAAGACCTGCGGGACGCCGAGGCCCACATCCGCCATGTCGCAGCGGGACGCCGCGGCAGGATCGTCTTCACCGCGTTGCCTTCGGTCGCGTTCGGTTTCGCGACGCACGCGCTCGCGAAGTTCAAGGCGCGCTACCCGGCCATCAGCGTGCGCCTGATCGAGGAGCAGAACCTGAACATCGTGCAGAAGGTGCTCGACCGCGAGGTCGATTTCGGCATCGGCACGCTGAGCGCGCCGCGCCCGGAGCTCGAGTTCAGGCACCTGCTCGAGGACGAGCTCCTGGCGATCGTTCCCGCCAGGCACCGGCTGTCGGCCAAACGCCGGCTTTCGTGGAAAGAGCTCGCCGCCGAGCCCCTGATACTGCTGCCGCCGCGGGCGAGCGTCACGGAGCTGGCGCAGGTCGGCTTCGCGGCGAACCGGCTGCGGCTCGAGCCGGCATACGAAGTCGCTAACATGGTGACGGCGCTGCGCATGGTGCGCTCCGGCTTCGGTGTCACGCTCATGCCGCGGATCGCGCTCGCCGAGCTGAACATGAAAGGCCTCGTGAGCGCGAAGCTCTCGTCGCCGGTGCCGGTGCGCAGCATCGGCGTCATCACGCACGCCGAGCGCACGCTCTCACCCGCCGCCGCGGCCTGTATCGAGCTGCTGGTGACCGAGGCTGCCGCCGCGCGCAGTCGCGCGCGATAGCTGTAAACCGTCGTTATTGTCGCGACCGTTGAGGCGTCAGAGCCGAGCCGCCTCCGCCGCGCCTGCGCAGCGCGCAACGCCCGTGCGGCGGTTTCGATTATTCCTGCGACTTGAGCAGCCGGCGCTGACGCACGGCGTCGGCGAGCGCGTGCAGCAGATCGCGCGTCTCTTCCCAGCCGATGCAGCCGTCGGTGATGCTCTGGCCGTAGACCAGCGCTTTCCCGGGGGCGAGGTCCTGACGGCCAGCCTTGAGATGGCTTTCGGCCATGACGCCGATGATGCGCTCGTCGCCTGCCGCGACCTGCCGCGCCACGTCCATGCCGCCGTCGATCTGCTTCTCGAACTGCTTGTTCGAGTTCGCGTGCGAGAGATCGATCATCAGCCGCTGGCCGAGCCCGGCTGCGCCCAGATCGCGGCACGCCGCATCGACGCTCGCGGCATCGTAGTTCGGCGTCTTGCCGCCGCGCAGCACGATGTGGCAATCCTCGTTGCCGGTCGTCGCCACGATCGCCGAGTGACCGCCCTTGGTCACCGACAGGAAGTGATGCGGCGCACGCGCGGCGCGCATCGCGTCGACCGCGATCCTGACGCTGCCGTCCGTGCCGTTCTTGAACCCGACCGGGCACGACAGCCCCGATGCGAGCTCGCGATGGACCTGACTTTCGGTCGTGCGTGCACCGATCGCACCCCAGGCGATGAGATCGGCCAGGTACTGGGGCGTGATCATGTCCAGGAACTCGCAGCCGACCGGCATGCCCGTCTCGTTCAGCTCCAGCAGGAGCCGCCGCGCCACGCGAAGGCCCTCGTTGATCGCGAAGGTGCCGTCGAGCTTCGGATCGTTGATGAGTCCTTTCCAGCCCACGGTCGTGCGCGGTTTTTCGAAATAGACACGCATCAATACGAGGAGCTCCGATTCGAGCGCCTGCCTCACGCCCAGCAGCTTCACCGCGTATTCGCGTGCAGCTTCCACGTCGTGAATCGAGCACGGTCCGACGATGATCACGAGCCTGTCATCGGCGCCGTGCAGAATTCTGTGGATCGCCTGGCGCGTCTGGAAAACCGTCGTCGTCGCAGCCTCGCTCGCCATGAGCTCACGCAGCACGTGCGACGGCGGCACAAGCTCGTGTATCGCCCTGATACGGATGTCGTCGGTTCGGTATTGCATCGCCCCCGCCTGCAAGCTCCGCGAGCGCGATTCATTCAGACGCTGAATGGATCGGCGCGGAACTTCTAATTGTCAGAAAAGTGGCGCGGGTGATGTAATCGAGGTGAAAACCCCGCCGCGCCGATGGAAGAACGAATTATATGAGCTTTACGAAGACACTCTCCACATGGATATCCAGTCTCACCTACGAAGCAGTGCCGCAGGCCGCGGTGCCCTGGGTGAGAGCCGCCGTGCTGGATTACCTCGCCGTCGCGCTTGCCGGCTGCAGGGCAAAGGACCTGCAGATCCTCCGCAAATACGTGGAGGCGCAGTACGCGCCCGGAAAGACGAGCCTGATCGGAGAAAAGGCGCGTTTCTCTCCCGAAGCCGCCGCGTTCTACAACGGCACGATGGCGCACTGGGAGGAATACGACGACGCGACCTTCGGCATGGCGGGACACCCGAGCGTCGTCGTCATGCCGGCGCTCTTCGCCGCGGCTGAAAACTTCGGCGGCAGCGGTAAAGACTTTGTCACGGCGTATGTCGCGGGGTTCGAGACGTGCGCGAAGGTGGGCCGCCTCATCAACCCGCGCTCGATCGTCATGGGCTATCACCCCACCGCGATCATCGGCACGCTGGGCGCCGCGGCCGCGGTGTCCAATCTGCTCGGGTTCGACGCGAAGCAGACCGAGAACGCGTTGGGCATCGCCGCGAGCTACTCGAGCGGCTTGCGCCCGCAACTCGGTTTCATGGTGAAGCCGCTGCATGCCGGTCTGTCGACCCGCGGTGGCCTCGCTGCCGCCCTGCTCACCCGGGACGGCTTCGGCAGCGCCGAGAACATCATCGACGGCAAGCACGGCTTCGCGCATGCGTTTTCCGGCGGTCAGCCGAACGATTTCGAAGCGCTCGCCGCGCGCATCGGCAAGCCGTTCGAAATTCTCGACCCCGGCATCGCGTTCAAAATCTTCCCGTCGAATTTCCACACGCAGGCCGGCATCGTCGCGGCGCTCCAGATGGTGAAGGAAGACGGCGTCAAAGCCGCGGATGTCGAGCGGGTGCGCTGCCTCGGCAATCACATGACGCAGCACTCGCTGTGGAACGACGATCCCCAGAGCGGGCTCGAAGGTAAGCTGAGCCTCCATTACTGCATCGCCGCCGCGCTCGTGGACGGCCGGGTCGAAGTCGAGCAGTTCCTCGAAAACCGCGTCCACGACCCGATGATCCGCGACATCATCAGGCGCGTCAGCATCGAGCCTCATCCCGACATGGCGAACCTCGACTTCACCAAGGGCAAGGACTTCCTCGGGATGGAAATCATCATCACGCTGAAGAACGGCAGGACGGTATCGCGCCACATCAAGTCCGGCTTTTCGGTGCCCGGACTCGACGGAGACGATCTTCACCCGGACCTCATCGCGAAATTCAACCGCAACGCAAAGCGGGTCATGCCGGACGCTGCGGGGAAGGCGTGTGTCGACGCCGTGCGCTCCTTCGAGAAGCTCGCAGCCGCCAAAGAGCTGGTCGAGCTGGTCCGGTTCTGATCACTTACAGGAGATGCATCAGATGGAAGCACGCTTCGCGTGTGTGGGCGCAGCGCTGGCACTGAGCGGTTCCATGGCCGCACCCGCGGCTTATGCCGCGGCCGCACTGGACTATCCGGTCAGACCGGTCAGGATGATTGTGGTGTTCCCGCCGGGCAGCGGCACCGACATCGCGGCGCGACTGATGGCCCAGGAGCTCTCGGGTCAGCTCGGGAAGCAGTTCGTGGTGGACAACCGGCCCGGCGCCGGCGGCATGATCGGCACCGAAGCGGCGGTGAACAGCAACCCCGATGGGCATACGCTGGTGATGGTCTCGTCGTCCTTCACGATCAACCCAAGCGTGTACGCGAAGGTGCCGTACGATGCGAAGAAGGATCTCGCGCCCGTCACGCTGATCGGCGCGACACCGTATCTTTTCGCGGCGCACCCGAGCGTGCCGGCGAAAACCGTGAGCCAGCTCGTCGCGCTGGCGAAGTCCAAGCCGGGACAGCTCAACTATGGGGCCGGCGGCGTTGGCGTCGGTTCGCATCTGGCCGGCGAGCTCTTCAAGTCGACCGCGAACGTGGACATCGTGATGGTGCCGTACAAGGGCGCGCCCCAGGCCACCGCGGACGTCATGGCCGGGCAGGTGCAGCTTGCGTTCCTCACGTTTCCGACGGGCTTTCCGCTCGTCAAATCAGGGAAGCTCACGGGCCTGGGCGTCACCAGCTTGAAGCGGGTACCGGTCGTGCCGGATATCCCGACGATCGCCGAATCCGGTCTGCCGGGGTTCGATGTCGAGACCTGGTTCGGCATGCTCGCGCCGGCGGGCACCTCGAAAGACATCGTCGCGCGCGTGTACCAGGAGCTCATCGTCGCGCTCAAGAAAGACCAGGTCCGCGACAAGCTGACTTCACAGGGCTACCGGGTGGTTGCGAATACACCCGCCGAGTTCGAGCGTCTCATTGCGAATGAGATCGACAAGTGGGCGAAGGTCGTCAAGGTCGCACGCATCCCGCAGATCGGCGGCACGAAGTAACGATACAAGGCGTGCGATGGAAACGGAGAACCTGACGCGGTCGTTGTGCGAGAACGTCGCGGCATGGCGCTACGAGCAGCTTCCGCCCGACGTGCTCTCGACCGTGAAGGCGCTGATTCTCGACACGCTCGGCGTGATCGGCGGCGCGGCGCGCGCACCGGGCATCTCGGAGCTGAACGCGCGCTTGCACCGCTGGGAGCAGACCGGCGCTGCGACCGGTCTCATCGGCAAACGCCGCTACAGCCCGCCAACGGCGGCGATGGCGAACGGCGCTGCCGCGCACGCGCTCGACTTCGACGACCAGCACGATCCGGCGCGCGTGCACACGAGCTGTGTCACGCTGCCGGCGCTGCTGGCAACCGCCGAGGACACCGGGCGCGTCACCGGGCACGATTTCCTGCTCGCGTTCGCGATCTCGGCGGAGCTGCACGCACGTCTCGGGCTCGCCTGCTACAACAGCCTCGGCAAGGGCTGGCATCCGACGATGATCTTCGGCACCGTCGCGGCGAGCCTGGGTGCGGCACGTCTCCATCAGCTCGACGTCGATGGATTCGTGAACGCACTGGGCATGGCGTATCACCAGGCCAGTGGGTCGGCGCAAAGCATGCGCGACGGCGTGCTGTCCAAGCGGCTGGGCGCGGGTTTCGCGGCACGCAATGCGGTCGTGGGCGCGGCGCTCGGCGCCGATGGCCTCACCGGCACGCGCCGCACGCTGGAAGGCAACGCCGGGCTGTTCGCGCTGTACGAGCGCGGCGAGGTGAAGCTCGAAGCGCTCGTGGAAGGCCTCGGGAGCACTTGGCGCATTCCGGAATACAGCTTCAAGCCGTATCCGTGCTGCCGCTGCAATCACACCGCCATCGCGCTCGGTATCGAGCTCCATAAAGACGGCCTGCGCGCGCAGGAGGTCGAGCGCGTCGAGATCGGCATGGGTAACGTGAACTGGCTCACCGTCGGCGAGCCGTACGATGCGTCGCGCGGCTCGGTCGTGCATGCGCAGTTCAACGCGTCCTACAGCTTCGCGCGCGCGCTCGCCGACGGCAAAGTCGATCTCCACACGTACCAGCAGGCCGCCATCACGCAGCCGCAGGTCGTTGCACTCGCGCACGCGACGCGCGTGGTGTCCGATCCCGCGATCGATCCGACCGCGATCGAGCCTGCGCGCGTGAAGGTGACGCTGAAGACCGGCCGCGTCGTGGAAGTCTCCAGCGACACGATCAAGGGCAGCCCACAGGAGCCGCTGACGGAAGCGGAGCTGAAGACGAAGCTTCGCGGCTGCCTCGCGTTCGGGCTCGGCGCGAGCGAGGCCGCGGCGGACCGGCTCGCCGATGTCGTCGCACGGCTCGAAGACACCGACGACGCAGCGCGCGCCATCGTGGACGCGTTCCCTGTGTAATCGTGATTCCGGCGAAAGCCGGATTTCCTCCCTGAGCGGCTTCAGTGGCCGCGGATCTCTTCGATCAGCGCCGTCGCGCCGTAGCGCGCGCGCAGCCATTCGAGGACCGCATCGGCGTGGACTGCGATCATGCGCGCCTGCTCGGTCGTGTAGGCGTATTGAGTACCGAAGTTCTGCCGGTTGCCGTCGTGCTGCACGCCGAACCATTCGCCGCGCACGTTGACGACCGGCGAGCCCGAGTTGCCGCCGCGGTGATCGACCGTGGCGACGAAGTTGTATGGCGTCGCCGGGTCGATGCTGGCGCGAAGCTTGCGCCAAGTCTGCGTAATGAACCAGGGAGAGGCGTTGCCGGCGCGTTCGGCACGCTCGTACATGCCACCGAGCGTGGTGTGCCACGGATAACGCATGCCGTCTTCGTCATAGCCTTCCAGGCGGCCGAACGCAAACCGCAGCGAGCCTTCGGCGTCCGGGTACTGGTTTTCGCCGTACGCCG
Source organism: Burkholderiales bacterium (assembly GCA_035626595.1). GTDB lineage: Bacteria > Pseudomonadota > Gammaproteobacteria > Burkholderiales > SG8-41 > JAQGMV01. The sequence goes on along the minus strand of DASPNJ010000032.1, from coordinate 86,678 downwards.
CGAACTTGAGCTTCGCGAGCGCCGCGGCGAGCCGCGCGAGCGGCGCGCGGATCTCGCGCTCGTAATGCGCGCGCACCGGATAGAGGTGCGGCTCCAGTGCGCGCGCTGCGACGAGCAGTGGATCCTGCGATCCGCGTATCGCCTGCGGTCCGCCTGCGAGGAGGCTCCGCCGTACCGCCGGGTCGGCGAGTGACGTGGCGTTGACCAGCGCTGCGGCATCGAGCGTTTTCACCGCGGCCGCGTAAGGATGTTCCGCTCCGATCTGCCGCGGCAGCTCGGCCCAGCGGTCGCGAAGGACCGCCGTTTCCGCGCTCGGGTACACCGGCACACCGGAGCGTATCCATTGTTCGGTCGCCGCGAGACGCCCACCACGGAAATCGTCGAGGCGCTCTTCCTCCGGGCGCTCCACCTCTCCCGCCCAGCGCACGAGCAAAACCGCCCATTCGAGCAGCCGCGAGCCCGTGAAATGCGAAACGTAGTAGCTCTCGCGCGCACGCGCCCGCTCGTTGCGGGCGAGATCGGCCGCGGCCGCGAGCACCGCCGCAAGCGTGCTGCGGCCCTCCTCCGGCAGTGCTGTGGCGAGACGTTCGAGCGCGACACGCTGCGCCGCCAGCGTCTGCGGCGCGCGCAACGCAGCGAGATAGCCGTTGTCGCGCTTGAAGCTGTTGCGCGCGCTGAAGAGCAGCGTCCTCGTGCCCTGCGCGGCGTCCGGCCCGCCGCTCTTGCGAAACTCGGAAAGCAGCTTGATGCGGTGATCGTTCGCCGCGATGTAGAGCGGCAGGTGCACGTCGCGCAGCGTTTCGAGCTGCGCGAGCGGCAGCCCGCGACTGGTGCGAAACGGGTGGCCGACGCCGATCGCGACATCGCCCTCTCTCGGCGCCGCCCTGGCGAGCGCGAGGTGCGCGGGCGGACGCACAGGCGCGCCGTTCTCGTACACGCGCAGCAGCGTCACGTCGAGTCCGTAACGCGGGTACTCGAAGTTGTCCGGATCGCCGCCGAAGTACGCGATCGAGGACTCGGGAGAAGCGACGAGACGCACGTCATCGTAGAGGCGATAGCGGTAGAGGAGCCGGCGCGCTCCGCCATACAGCGTCACCACTTCGCAGCGCAGCCCCGTGTCCTCGTGGCAGCGGCGCTCGATCGCGGCATGGTGCCGCGCTTCGGCGCGCGGTCGGTCGGCGTCCGCAATGCCCGCGGTCGCTTTCGAGATTTCCGACGTCACGTCCTCGTACGACATGAGTACGCGCACGTCCTGGCCCGGGCATCGCAGCTCCTCGACGTGCGTGCGCGCGACGAAGCCGCGCACGTGGTAGTTGGTTTCCCGCGCGGACACGGTCTGGATGCAGCGCAGCGCGACGTGGTGGTTGGTGACGAGCAGACCCTGCGGTGAAGCGAAGAAGGCGGTCGCCCCGCCGTATTTGACCGTGGACCACTGAAGGCGCTGCACGAGCTCGGGCGAAAGCCGCACGCCGAGCGTGCGTTCGAGCGGCGCGCGCGACACGTACGCCGGCGGCCACATGCCTTCTTCGGCGGCGGCGCACGACGCGATGCACAGCAGTGCCGCAACCCCTCGTACACGCATCGATGCCCCCCCTGCCCTGGCACGCTACGTTCTGGATCCCCCGCCTACGCGGGGACTACGGCCTCTAGTCCGGCCGCAAGCCGATCTTTCGCGCGAGCGTGCCCCACGTCGCCATTTCCTTCTTCACGAACGCCGCGAATTCGTCCGAGGAATTGCCCACCGGCAGCGCGCCCTGATTCGAGAGGTGGCTGCTCATCTCCGGCAGCTTGATGATGCGCGCGATCTCACGCGAGAGCTTCGCGAGCACGGGCTTCGGGATGCCGCCGGAAGAGAACACGCCGTACCATTCGTAGGTGTCGAAACCCGGGACGCCCGATTCCTGGAACGTCGGCGTATTCGGAAGCCCCGGCGAGCGTTTGGCCGCGGTGACCGCGATCGGCTTCAGACGCCCCGCATTGATGTGCGGGAGCACGCCCGGCGGTCCGCTGATCAGAAACTGTACGCGCCCGCCGATGAGATCGATGATCGCCGGCGCGCCCCCCTTGTACGGAATGTGGGTGATGTCGATGCCCATCTGGAGCTTGAGCAGCTCCATCGACAGGTGCCCCGAAGTGAGCTGACCGGGCGAGCCGTAGTTGAGCTGTCCCGGCTTGGCCTTCGCCAGCGCGATGACGTCCTTGAGCGTGCTGGCGCCGACGGCGGGGTACATCGTCATCACGCCGGGCACGATCACCATCAACGACACCGGCGTGAAATCGCGTTCGGTGTCGTACGGCAGGTTCTTGAGCACGAATGGATTGACGACGTGCGGCGTGAGCAGCGTGCCGATCGTGTAGCCGTCGCGCGGCGCTTTAGCGACGATCTCGCTGCCGACGGTGAACACGCCGCCCGGCCGGTTGTCGACCACGACCTGCTGCCCGAGCGCTTCGCTCAAACGCGCGGCGACATGACGCGTGATGATGTCGGCAGTCGCGCCCGGCGGGATCGGGACGATCCAGCGGATCGGCCGGGTGGGGTACGACTGCTCGGCGGCGTGCACGGCACCCGCGAGCACGGCGGACAGTGCGACGAGAAGCGCGAGCGTGCGTTTCATGGTCCCTCCCTGGTTTCGCCGCATCTTAGCAAGCCGCCGCAAAAACGAAGAGGGGGCGAATCGCCCCCTCTGGGTACCTCTTTAAACGGTCGCGTTACTTGGGCGCGGTCGTGGTCGTCGTGTCGTCCGCTTTCTTCTTGGACTTCGACTTGGTCTTGGACTTCTTGGTGCGCTTGCCTTTCGTGGTGGTGTCGCCTTGCTCGCCGGCTTTGGCGTTGGTGCTGTCGGATTTCGAAGCCGACGGCGCAGGCGTTGCGGGCGTCGCGGGCGTCGCGGGCGTCGCTTTGGCAGCTTCGCCTTTGGCCGGGGAGGCCGGCGTTGCCGGGGTGGCGGTCTGGGCGCTGGCAGCGCCGGCGGTCGCTGCGAACGCGGCGGCAATGAGGGTCGTGAGCAGTTTGTTCATGTTGGGTGTCCTCGATGGATGATGCCGGAATGGCAAGGCTTCAACGCGCCGGCGCACCGGCCGGTTGACGAAGCGGCCAGGGCCCGGTGTTAGCATCGCGCCACAGCGAACCCGTACGGAGCATGAACGCATGGAACTCGGATTGAAGGGACGCACCGCGCTCGTCACGGGCGGCTCGCGCGGAATCGGCTTCGGCGCGGCGCGCGCGCTCGCCGCCGAAGGCTGTCACCTGCACCTCGCCTCGCGCAGCGCGCAGGACCTCGAAGCCGCGAAGCGCACGATCCACGAGGTCCACCCTGTCGACGTGACCTGTCACGCGATGGATCTCGCGTCGAGCGACAACGTGCTCGCGCTCGCGCGCGCCTGCAGCGACGTGGACATCCTGGTGAACAACGCCGGCGCGATACCCCAGGGCACCGTCACCGCGCTCGACGAGAAAACGTGGCGCGCGGCATGGGACCTCAAGGTGTTCGGTTTCGTGAATCTCACGCGCGAGCTCTACCGCAACATGTGCGAGCGCAGGAGCGGCGTCATCGTGAACGTGATCGGGACCGCCGGCGAGCGCCCGAGCGCGGGCTACATCGCAGGCAGCATGGGCAACGCGAGCCTGATGGCGATGACGCGCGCGCTCGGCGCCGACAGTCCCGCGTATGGCGTGCGCGTGGTCGGGATAAATCCCGGCGCGATCGAGACCGACCGTCAGGTCGTGCGCTGGCGTGCGCGCGCGCAACAAGAGCTCGGCAGCGCGGAACGCTGGCGCGAGCTCACGACCGGTTTTCCGTTCGGCCGCCTCGGCACGGTCGACGAAGTGGTCAACATGATCGTGTTCCTGTGCTCGGACCGCTCGTCGTACACGACCGGCACGGTCATCACGATCGATGGCGGGCGCTCCTGGCGGTGAGCTCGGAAAAGCATCGGGTATGCTGATCGTCAACCTTCGACCGCTAGTTCCAACCGGTGGCGGCGTCAGAGCCGATCCGTCGCCCGCCTGGTGCCGCACAGCGTGTCCGTCGAACGCGAAATCCGGTTCGCGGCAGCCAGTCAACACACGACAGGCCGCACACGAACCGCGCGCTCGACGGACTGCCGCACAAGTCGCCAAGACTCTGGTTTGCGACTGCACGCGACCCTTATCTTGCTAGCTGCCGCTTTGTTCAACCCTGGTTGTATGCAGATGCATTGGGGCCGCAGCGATCACGTTTTCGCGACTGCGGCCTATGCCGATGTCGGGCGGTGCATCGCACGAAACGCGTGGCGGCCGAACGAGAATTACAAAGGATTGACCGGGCCGCTCAGCGTGAACGGCCGAAATCGGCCCGAGACTCACGAGATACTTATTGTCGAGCGACGTTGGGGTGACAGCGACGAGCTTATAAGCGCTCGAGCAGTTGTCGTTGGTCAGGTCTGGCGCCACGGCGACAACACGCATGCGACGCTGTACACGCCGGCGTACGGTATACCTCGCGATTTCATCGAGCGGCTCATCGAGGGATGCGAGTCTCCGCACGCGCGTTACCGCGATTAAGCGATCGTTATTCGCCTTCACATTCTTTGCGCTCCACAATGATGCGTCGGCCCGCTTACAGGTAGCTGATAAAGAACGCGGCAGCGAGGCCGGTGCCCGCGATGGTCAGCCAGAGCACTGCTATGGCGACGGTGCGAATGAGGGCTTTGGTGCGGCTTGATCGAAAGAGCATGCTTCATGTGCAAGTGATGTTCGGGTCCACTTGTTCAGACCGCCAGTTCCGCCTCTTCCTTACGCCACCCACACCGCGGAGGACGTCGCACGCTAATGCGCTTGCAAGGCACAGAGGTTGCTGTCAGTCACACCTCTTGAAAGGAGGCTGTGTGACCAGCAACCGCACGGTCGATCACGTTACGCCAGACGCCCCGGCGAGAAGTGGCTCGTGAATCAGCCATGAGGTTGGCGTAGGCGGCGACACGAGACGCCCCGCGGATGTCTAATCCCCGCGCAAAGCAGTATTTACTGCCCGTAGATCATCGCGCGCGCTTGGCGGCGTCAAGCGCGACGCCTGGCGGATCTGTCACGTTGAAGTTGTGTTTCGGTGCGCCGGCTCGGATCGCCGCCGCGAGGCGGTCTCACGCTTTGCAGTTAAACCGCCCTAAGGCCGAGCACGCGATGGAGGTGATTCGGCGAGCCGATTTGTGCCGCAGTCATTGCTGCCGGCGCTTCGTGTGCGGGTAGTCGTGTGTTGACTGCCCGCCGCGAAGCGGGTTTCCGGCGGCAATGACACGCTTTGCGGCACCATGAGGATCGACGAATCACCTCCACCGCGCCGTGCGAGCGGCGCGAGCCGTGACGCCGCTCGCAGCGCGCCGCTCGTGCCGGTGCGCCATCGGCGCACCCTACGTTCGTTGGTATTTCCTGAGCGGCAGGCGCAGCGGATCGCGGAAGTGCGGCCGCATGCGCTCGGTCCACGGCGTGACCGCCGCTTCCTTCCACGCCGTGGACGAGCACACTTCGGGCGCAGCGAGGTGATAGATCGCGAGGTAGCGCTGCCGGCCTTCGCTCAACGCGCTCGTGATCCGGTAGCGCCGCGCGGCGAGACAGCCCGGCACCTGCGCGAGCCGCGGAATGTGCTCTTCGTCGTACCAGGCGTTGAATTCCTGCTCGGCCTCCGGCGCGACATTCATCGCGTAGAGGAGCAGCCCGCCCGCCCCTTCAGGCGCCTTCGCGTTACCCGGCGGAAGCTGCTCGGCTTCGAAGCGGCAGATGCGCTTCGCCTTGCCGAGCACCCGCCTCGACCACGGCGACAGATTTTCGCCGCCGACCTTGCGATACGCCTCGCTCTGCAGCACCGCCAGTGAGTGGAGGTCGTACGTCGCGATCGCGATTTTCCGATTCTCCGCGCCGATCCAGCGCTCACAGCGCCCGAACCCCGCGATGCGCTGGCGCTCGGGCATGTGCTCGGTGTCGTACCAGTCGTTGAATTCGTCCGGATCCACGGGCGATGCATCGAATCCCGCGACGAGCAGCGCCATTGTCATGATCAGTCCACCCGCACGCCGGCGCGCTTCACCACGGGGCCCCATTTCGCGATCTCGGAGCGAATGTGCTCGCCGAACTTCTCCGGCGGGCCGCCGACCGGCTCGTAGCCGCTGGCGATCATGCGCTTGCGCATCTCGGGATCGGCGATGATCTTGTTGTACTCGGCATTGAGCCGCGCGATCACGTCGGGCGGCGTCTTCGCCGGCGCGAGCATGCCGTTCCACGACGTCACCTCGTAACCGGGCACGCCGGATTCGCCCACCGTCGGCAGCTCCGGAAAAGACAGCGCGCGCTTCGGCGTCGTCACCGCGATCGCGCGCACTTTGCCCGCCTTGATGAATCCGACGAGCGATGCCGGCTCGCCCATGATGACGCCGATTTCGCCGCCGAGCAGTGCGACGGCCGCCGGACCGCCGCCCTTGTACGGCACGTGCACGAGCCTGGTCTTCGCCATGTAGTTGAAGAGCTCGCCGGCGAGATGGTTGATCGCGCCATTGCCGCTCGAGCCGTACGACAGCTGGCCCGGCTTCGCGCGGTCGAGCGCGATCAGGTCCTTGATCGTCTTCACCGGCAGCGACGGGTGCACCACGACGACCTGCGGCACGGACGCGAGCCAGATGATCGGCGCGAAATCGCTCTCGCGGAACGGCATCTTCGAGTAGATGTGCGGGTTGATCGAATGCGTGCCCGAATACGCGAACACGATCGTGTAGCCGTCGGGCGGAGACTTCGCGGCCATCTCCGCACCGATGTTGCCGGCCGCGCCGCCGCGGTTGTCGATGATCACCTGCTGGCCGAGGCCCTCGATCAACTTCGGCGTGAGCATGCGCATGGCCACGTCCGCGCCGCCGCCCGGCGGCCACGGCACGATCAACCGGATCGGCTTGGTGGGATAAGCAGCCTGCGCCCACACGGCGCTTCCCGAGATCGCGCATGCGACGAGGGCGACGAGTGCCGCCGCCCGGGTGAGTGATCGTTGCATCATGCCTCCTCCTTTATGTTTTAAAGACGCGGCGACTGCCGCGCTAAGCGATTTCTTGCGCCGAGAAGCTTCAGCTTCGAGGCGGGTCGTAGGTTTTTTACGGAATAATTTTTTCGCTGCGGAAGATATCGAACAGCTCGACGAACATGCCCGGGGTATCGATACGATCGACGAAGCCGTCGCGCCGCGCTTTCGACGCGCTCGAAATTATGTCCCATTCGGGCGCGAACAGATAATCGGCGTAAGGCCACAGCACGCGCTGCGCGAGCGGCACTGCGGCAAGCCCGTGCTCGCGCGTGAGCGCCTGCCAGGCCGGTTCCAGGTCCGCAACGTAATCCGCGAGTCGTACGCGCGCAGGCCCCGCAGGCTCGATGCCGAAGTAGCCGGCGAGCACCGGCCACAGCTCGGACCAGCGCGGATGGTCGCCGTTCACGACGTTGTACGATTGATTGGCGCAGCGCGGCTCGGTCGCCATCCAGTGGACCGCGCGCGCGAGCAGCGGCACGTAGGTGAACTGCGTGCGCGCATGGAAGGCTTTCTCGCTGCCGGGGAAAGCCAGCGGCCGCCCGACCGCGCGCATGAGCGACGCATACACGGCCAGCAGAAGCGGCGCGCTCCTCGGCTCCTCGATCGAAGCGTCGCAGAACGTGTGCGGACGGGAGGTGCTGTAGCTCCACGTTTTCGCGCGCGCACGAACCAGATCCTCCTGCACGAAATAGAAGTTCGGCACGTTCGCGCGCGGCGTGTCTTCGGTCAGCGGCAGCTCGCGCGGTCCCAGCATGTGACCGTAGTACTTCGTGCCGTGCACGAGGTGCACGTGAGTCAGCGCCGGCGCGGCGCCGTCCACTGCATCGAGGAGGTTCTCGAGCATCCGCGCATTGATCCCGACCGATTCGCGCTCGCCTTCGGGGTGGTCGTAGCGCGCGGCATAGAAGACGTGCGTCACGTCGGTCAATCCCGCGAGCTTCTCCCGACAGTCGCGCGAATCTGCGAGATCGACCGCGAGGTAGGCGCACGGACCCGGCCGCGCGCGTGGGGGATTGCGGCTGAGACCGGTGACGCGCCAGCGGTTCGCGCACAGATGCTCCGCGATGCGCTTACCGACGAGGCCGGTAGCGCCGGCGACCAGCGCGTGACGCGTCAGGCTTTCCTGTGCCACGCGCCTGCCGGGCGATACACCGCGACCGCGGAGCTCTCGCCGAAGTCGCGCGCGCGATCGGCCGTGACAACGGCGATGCCGCGGAATGGCGTCGAGCGATCGATCCCGACGCATTCGAGCCATGTCCACTCGACTTGCGCGAGCCCGCGTTCGGGTGCGGCCCGGTCCGCGACCAGCAGCGCCTGACCCTCGGTCACTTCCGGCGCGCGATCGGCGCCGGCGAAGAGATTGCGCTGGTAGTACTGCCGGTCGATGAGCGCGAGCCATTCGCCCATGCCGCGCACGCTCAGGTAATACGGGTCGTGGAATATGTCGGGCGAGGCGAAGCTGTACATGGCGAGCGACGGCGAATGGCCGGGCGTCGTCGTCTTGAACCGCTGCGCGGACGACACGCCCGGTACGGAGACCATGATGTTCAGATGCTCGATGTACCAGCGGTCCCAATCGGTTTCGCGCGAGCGGTCGGTGATGCCGGATTGGCTCATGAAAATCATTTTTGGAGAGGGAGCGTTCTCACGTTGCGTTCAGCGGCACGTCGAGCGCCGCGTTGCGGCCGGCGATGCGCCCCGAGATGAACGCCCAGCCGAGATGGTGGCCGTGGCCTTCGAGCAGGAGACCGCCCTGGCCGGTCGCGCCTGCCGCATACAAGCCGGGGATGGTCGAGCCGTCCGCCCGTAGCACTTCCAGCCGCTCGCTCACTTTCAGTCCGCCGTCCGTGAACACGACGTAGCTCTTGACCGGCCCGAGCGCATAGAAGGGTTTACGCGTGAGCGCCGTGCGCGTGCCCCGTTGCGCGTTGTAGCGCTCGAGCGTCGCGCTCAGCGTCTGCGCCGGGACCGACATCGAAGCGGCAAGCCCGCCGATCGTATCGGCCTGGTGATAGATGTCGCGCCGGTTGCGCCGGTAGTCCTTGAGATACGCGTATGCGACGCCGGGCGCGGTGGACACGAAGTAGGGCCACCGCTCGAATCTCTCGGCGAGCGCGTCATCGAAGACGATGTAGGCGACGCGGTCCGGCTGCTGCGCGACGGCGGGCGCCGGGCGCCCGAGCTCGTCCACGAAGCGCTCGCCGCGCTGGTTCACGAGGATCGCGCCTTCCCTGAAAAGATCCGGAGAGGGGCCGAGCGCGGTCGTGAGAAAGCTCATGAGGAAGGGGCGCAGGATCCACTGCGGCAGCACGTTCATCGACCACGCGATCGCCTGCGCGACCGGCTTCGCGGGCGGCAGCCGCTGGATGAAGTTGGCGCTGCGCGGCGGCACGAAGCGCATGATCGGACCGCGCACGATGTCGCCGTTCGCCACTTCGGCGCCGAGCGCGAGCGCCATGCGGTGGCCGTCGCCGGTGGCGGCCGCGTTCACCGCTTCGACGTCGGCGACCTCGGGTGAGGCCAGCCGCTCCTTCAGGTCCGAAGCGCCGGCATAGTCGCCGGCCGCGAGCACGACGCCGCCGCGTGCGCGAAAGACTTGCGGACCGTGGATCGTATTCGCTTCGACGCCGACCACCTTGCCGTTCTCTTCGATCAGGCGCTGGACCGACGTGCCGCAGCGGATGTCCACGCCGAGCCGGTCGCAATGGCGCGTCAGGTGATAAGCGAAGGACTTCGAGTTCGGCACGACATTGTGCATGCGCGGGTAGCGGTGCGGCGGCTCCGGCATGGGGCCGACGAACACGATACCCAGGCGCGTCAGCCACTCAAGCATGTCCGTAGTGTTGTCCGCGAGAATGCGCCGGAGCGCGAGGTTGTCGCGCGGCGCGAGCGCGCCAGCGTGCAGCTCCAGATCCTCGAAATGCGCCTGCGGCGAATCCTGGATGCCCGCGCGGCGCTGGTGCGGTGTGTTCGTCGCCGTCACCGAGCCCACCGACCACGACGTGGTGCCGCCGGTGTGCGGGTTTTTTTCCAGCAGGACGACACTGCGGTTCAACCGCGCCGCTTCCGATGCGGCGGCAAGGCCGGCGCCGCCGCCGCCGACGACGATGACGTCGGTGTCGTGGTGCGTCATCGACGCACCCTACGGGCCGCGACGAATGTCATCGCGAGGCGCCGACAAGCGGCGCCGTGGCGATCTCGTGGCGCACGAAAAGCCGGACGCTCCGCGATTGCTTCGTCGGCCCTTCGAGGTCTCCTCGCAATGACATCCGCTGATCAAGCCGAGCGGCGCAGCGCGGGCGCTTTCTTCGAGCCGGGCTCCGAAAGCCGCCGCAGCAGGCTCCCGCAATTCGTGATGTGCGGATCGACGCCCATCGCCTGGTAGGCCTGCCACGCGGACGCCTGCACCGCGGAGTAGACGGGCTTGCCCAGATCGCGCTCCAGCATGTCGAGCACTTCGAGCGCGCGAAGCTGCGTGCACGCGACGAACACCGCTTCGGTCTCGTCGGTGGTCGTCTCTTTCACCTTCGCGTAGATCTCTTCGGGCTGGATCTTGGCGTGGTCGAACATGTCGAGCATGTCGAAGGTGCCGAGCTTCACGACGTCGATGCCGAACGTCTTCAAGAACTGCTTGAGCCGCTCGTTCGTGAGCTGCACGTACGGCGTAACGACGTCGACTTTCCTGTGGCCGCCCGCGAGGAGACTCTCGGCCATCGCGCCCGCGGTCGTGACCGTCGGCGCTTTCGTGATCGCCGTGAGCTGGTCGCAGATCTTCTTGTTCCAGTCGGGGCCTTCGAAAAAGCTCCCGCTGGTGCAGCCGTAGACGACGACGTCCGGCTCCACCATGGCGACTTCCTCCGCGGCTTTCTTGCTCGCGTTCTCCATGCTGCGGAGCTCCTCCGGCGTGCCGTGACGCCCGCCCGCGATCCGCGCGCTGTGCACCGATACGCCTTCCGGCGCGATGCGCCAGAACTCGGTTTCCATGGTGGTGTTGATCGAGGGCACGAGAAGCCCGATGCGTCCACGCCATCCGTACATGTTCGTTCCTCCTTACGCTGTATGAGTCTGCTTCGCCGCGGCGCCGAGCTCGCGCAGGAGCCGGCCGTAGCCCTTCACCGGTTGCGTATGACCGATCGCGCGCAGCGCGGCCCAGATCGTCGCCTGCGTCGTGGTGATCACCGGCTTGCCGGTCTTGTCTTCGATGCGCTCGATCGCCTGCAGCGTCTGCCAGTTGGTGCACGAGAGCACGATGGCGTCCGCCTCCGTCCGATCCACCTGCACCGCGAGGTCGTAAGCGGTGTCGGGCGAGAGCCGTCCCACGACGAGGTTGTCCACGAGCGAGAGCCCCTGCACGCCGACCACTTCGAAACCGCTCGCTTCGAGAAAGGCTTTCGCGATGCCGTTCACCTTCTCGTCGTATGCCGAGCCGAGCACCACGCGCTTCGCGCCGGTATGGCGGATCGCCTGAACGAGCGCAGTCGAGGTCGTGGTTGCCTTCTTGCCCGAGGCCTTCTCGATCTTCTCGATCAGCTCGCGGTCGTAACCGAGACCTTTGAGAAAGCTCGGCGCGGTCGCGCCCAGCACGATCACGTCCACGTCGGCCGAGGCGAGAAGCTTCGCCTGCGTCTCCATGTCCTCGACCATTCTCAGGATCGATTCGGGCGCGATGCGCGTGAGATAGAGGCGCGCTGTATGCAGCGTCACGCTTGCCGGAAGGGCGCGGTAGAACTCCGGCTCCACGGTCGTGTTGGACGAAGGGACGAGCAAACCGATGCGGCTCATGGTCGTGCGGGATGTCGAACGGGGGGAGCCCCGAGTTTACGTCGGCTCTCTGCGCTCATCCATCAGCAGGACGACTTTGCCGGCCACGATGCGGTCGCGCACGGCGCGCAGCGCCGCCTGATGCTCTTCCAGCGGGTACGCCGCCATCACGTGGGGCTTGATCCTGCCCGCTTCGTACAGTCTGAAGAGCGCGTCCTGCGCCCGCTGGACTTTCTCCGGATCGCGGTCGCGATAGTCGCTCCACTGCAAACCGATGAGCGAGATGTTCTTCACGAGCAGATAACCGGCCTTGATCTCGGGAATGCGCCCCGCCGCGAAGCCGACGATCACGAGACGTCCGCACCACGCCATCACGCGCAGGCTCGCATCGAAGACGTCGCCCCCGACAGGATCGATGACGAGATCGACGCCGCGCGCGCCGATCGCGGCGAACACCTGTTCACGGAACCAGTCGCGTAGAGCCTGCCCTGAGCTTGTCGAAGGATCGGTGCGCACGATGTGATCGGCCCCGCTCGCGCGCGCGAGTGCCGCCTTCGCTTCGCTTCCCACGCTCGCGACCACCGTCGCGCCGAGAGCCTTCGCGACCTGTACCGTCGCGAGACCGACGCCGCCGGCGGCGCCGTTCACGAGCACCGTCTCACCGGCTCTGAGCCCGCCGCGCTCGACCAGCGCGAAATGTGCGGTGAGATACGTGAGTCCCATCGCGGCGCCTTCGGCGAAGCTCATGCTCGCCGGCATGACATGGCAGTTGCCCTCGGGCACGACACATTTCTCGGCGTACGCGCCGAACTCGATCTGCGCCACCACGCGCTCGCCGGGCTTGCAGCGCTTCACGCCTTGGCCGACAGCGGCCACCACGCCCGCCAGATCCTTGCCGGGGCTGAACGGCCGCGGCGGAAGCCGCTGGTAGCTGCCGCCGATCACCAGCAGGTCCGGGAAGTTGACGCTCGCCGCGCGCACGTCGACGAGCACCTCGCCGGGGCGCGGCGTCGGGTCCGCCACGTCTTCGAGCGCGAGCTTGTCGATCCCGCCGTGCTCGTGCACGACCAGCGCCCTCATGACGCAGGATCCCCTCTCCCGCAAGCCGGCCGAGGGTCAGGGGGCAAGCAGATCATTCGCCTCACCCAGAGCCGGATAGCCGGCATCGCGCTCGCCGCTCCGAAACGGTTCCGCAACCGGCACCGGCAGCGCCGGGATCGATTTGCCCGCCGCGCTCAAGCTTCGCGCGAAGAGCCCCCGGCTCACGAAATGCTCGTCGCGCAGCGCGTCTTGAAGCGTCACCGCGATCGTGCAGCAGACGTCGTGTCCGCTGAACAACTGCTGCAACTCGGCCGCGGTGCGCGCGCGCACGCGACTCGCGATCGCCTGTTTCGTGGCCGCGCCATCCACAGAGTCGTCACGCAATGCGGCGGGTACGTCCAGCCGCTCGCAGAAGGTCTCCCAGAACTTCTGCTCGAGCGGCGCGGCCGCGAGAAAACGATCGTCTTTCGTACGATAGACGTTGTAACGCGGCGAGCCGCCGGTCACGAGCTCCGCGCCGGGCTTCGGCCAGGCGCCCGCGGCGAGGCCGTTGCCGATGCCCCAGTAGAGCATCGTGAAGAGGTTGTCGGCCATCGCGACGTCGAGCTTGCAGCCGAGGCCCGTACGGTCGCGCTCGCGCAGCGCGAGCAGGATATTGATGACCGCCGGGTAGGTCCCGCCGGCGATGTCGGCGACCAGCGCGGAGGGGACGACCGGCGCGCCGTCCGCGCCGCAGGTCAGCGCGAGCATGCCGGCTTCGGCCACATAGTTGAGATCGTGCGCTGCGACGTCGGCGCGCGGTCCGGCCTGGCCGTAACCGGTGATCGCGCAGTACACGATGCGCGGGCTTATCCTGCGCAGGTCATCGTAGCCGAGCCCCAGCCGGTCCATGACGCCGGGCCGGAACTGTTCCACCACGACGTCCGCACTCTGCAGGAGCGGCGTGAGCTTAGCCATCGCGTCCGGCGCCTTGAGATCCATGGCGATACTGCGCTTTCCGCGGTTGAGCAGGGCGAAGTTGACGCTGTCGTCACCGAACTTCGGCCGGTAGGAGCGCATCTCGTCGCCGCGCCCGGGGCGCTCGATCTTGATCACCTCGGCGCCGGCTTCGGCGAGGACGAGCGTCGCGAGCGGGCCCGGGAGGAGCGTGCTGAAGTCCAGCACGCGCACGCCCTTCAGCGGCTGCATGCTCACGGCCATCGCGCCTTCAATTCGGCTTGCCCACCGGCTTCTGCAGCGCCTCGGCCCCGGGGGCGGCGGCCTGCACGCCGGGTTCCTGGCGTTTGATGATGCCCTGCTTCTCCATGTGCGCGATCAACTGCTGCAGCCGAATGAAGAGATCGACGGCAGCATCGGGACGGATGACGAGCCGCGCAGCGGGGTATCGCCTCATCGAGAGCGCCGCGCCGCGGGCGGTCTGTTCGGCGCGCGTCACGCACAGCTCGGCGCGTATCGTCGCGCCGTCGAAGGTCACTTGCCGCACCGAGTCGACGAACGTTTCGTCGAGCTCCGGGCGGTCGGTGTATTGAATTTTCGGTTCGGCCTGCTCGGCCATGGCGTTCTCCTGTGTGTTGGGGAGGGAAACGGGCGCGCTCTTCCGGTCAGCCTTTCGACCGCTGCTTTGCCACGCGTGCGCGGCGCGCCGGCGCGTAAGCCGGATCGCCGAGCGCCTCGAACAGCGCCTGCGTGACGTCGTAATGGTGCTCGAGCCCGGTGCGCTCGAGGAGCGCGATCGGGCCTTCGGGGTATCCGAGCCCGAGCCTGAGCGTCGTGTCGAGATCGTCTGCACTCGCAAGGCCTTCATCGAGCCGCCGCAGCGCGGCGTTGTAGTACGGCCGCACGAGGCGCTCGAGGATGCGTCCGTCGAAATCGCCGCAGATCGCGACCTGCAATCCCGCGGCCTCGAAGATCTCTTTCGCGGCGGCGATCGCGCGCTCGTCGGTGCGCGGCTGGCGCACGAGCTCCACGAGCGCGCTCGGCTCGGCGGACCCCAGCCGAAAGCGCGAGAAGCCAACGAGGTTGGAGCCTTCGGTTGCGCGGCGCTCGCCGGTGTGCACCGCGAGCGGCTCGGTGCCGAGCTCGATCAGGACGGCGACTTTGCTCTCGCGGTCCGTCAGCGTCTGCAGCGCGGCCCCGACTTTCTCGCCGACGATCACCACGACATCGCCCGCAGCCTCCGCTTTCTCCAGCAGCGCGTGGGACGTGGGGAAGGAGCGGCTTTTTCCGGTGTCGGTCAGTTGGTAAAGCATTTTTCTCTCACCTGACCCTCTGCCCCGCGGGGGCGAGGGAACTACGCTCCGAACATCGCGTTACCGCGATAACTGTAGAAGCCCTGGCCCGTTTTGCGGCCGAGATGCCCGGCGGCGATCATGCGCCTCACCAGCGCCGGCACTTTGGCGCGCGGCTCGTTGGTGGAGGCGTAGAGCGCTTCTGCGACCAGGAGATGCGTGTCGAGCCCGACGAGATCGAGCAATTCGAGCGGTCCCATCGGATAGCCGAGCCCGGTCTTCACCGCGCGGTCGATGTCGGCCGGCGCCGCGACGCCCGCTTCGACCAGGCGGATCGCGTCGTTGTTGAATGGAACCAGGAAGTAATTGAGGATGAACCCGGGGCTGTCCTGGGTCTTCACCGGGATCTGCCCCATGGCCTTGCAGAACGCCCACGCTGCATCGAACGCCGCTTCGTCCGTCCGGATGCCCGGCGACATCTCCACGAGCTTCATGAGCTGCGCAGGCAGGCAGAAATGCATGCCGACGAAACGATCGTCGCGGCCGGAGCCCGCAGCGATTTCGGTGATCGACAGCGTGGACGTGTTCGACGCGAAGATCGTGTGCGGCGGGCAAACCTCGTTCAGCGCGCCGAACAGCGCGTGCTTGACCTTCAGGTCCTCGAACACGGCCTCGATCACGATGTCGCACGCGGAGAGGCCCTCGATCTCGGTGGTTTCCGAAAGCCCGGTGAGGATCCCGGCGACCTGCTCCGCCTTGAGCTTGCCGCGCTGGACCGATTTCGCGAAAAAGCCTTCGGTCTGCCGGCGCGCGCGCTCGAGCGCCTCCGCGCGCGTGTCGAACACGATCGTGCGGAAGCCCGCGCGCGCCGCGACGATGGCGATGCCGGCGCCCATGGTGCCGCTGCCGGCGACGCCTACGGTTTTGATGTTCATGCTGTCGCGGTGCGCCATTGGCGCACCCTACGCGTCTCGATTCTCATGTGTTCTTGACGAGAAAGCTGCGGCCGATGAATTGCCGGTGGATCTGGTTGGTGCCTTCCCAGATCTGCGTGATCTTGGCGTCGCGCATCAGGCGCTCGACGCGATAGTCCTTGATGTAACCGTAGCCGCCGTGGAGCTGCACGGCGTCGGTCGCGATCCGCATGGCCGTGTCGGAGGCGCGCAGCTTGAGCATCGATGCTTCGACTCCGAAGTCGCCGGCGCCTGCGTCCACCATGCGCGCGACGTGCCACATCCAGGCTTCGGCGAGCGCGAGCTCGGCCGCCATGTCCGCGAGCATGAACTGTATGGCCTGGAATTCCGCGATGCGCTTGCCCGACTGCCGCCGCTCGTTCACGTAGTACACCGCGTCTTCGAACGCCGCCCGCGCGATGCCGAGCGCATGCGCGGCGACGCTCGGGCGCGACTTGTTGAGCGAGGCGAGCAGGATCTTCAGGCCGTCGCCGGGCTCGCCGAGCAGGTTCGCGCGCGGCACACGGCAGCTCTCGAACGTGAGCGCGGCGGTGCTGGAGGCGCGCAGGCCCATCTTGTCCTCTTCGCGGCCGATCACGAGCCCCGGCGCGCCCTTCTCCACGATCAGCGCCGAGATCGCCTTGCGAGCGTCCTCGATGCCGCTCCACTTGCCGAAGAGCATGTAGAGGTCGGCATGCGCACCGTTCGTGATGAAGGTTTTGCCGCCGTTCACCACGATGTGATCGCCGTCGGCGCGAAACTCGGTCTTCATGCCGGTCGCGTCGGATCCGGCGGTTGGCTCGGTGATCGTGAGCGAAGCGAGCCCCCCGCGCGTCATCACCGGCAGCAGACGCCGCTTCTGCTCCTCGCTGCCGAAATCGATGAGCGGCTTGATCGCGTGGAAATTGGTCGCCCACACGATGCCGGTCGACGCGCAGGCCTTCGAGATCTCGCGCACGCACTCGAGGTACGCGGCGTAGGAGAGCGGCGTCCCGCCGTAAGCCTCGGGCACGAACATCGTGTTCAGCCCCAGCTCGTTGATCGCCTGCACGTTCTCCCACGGGAATTCACCCGTGCGGTCGTGCTCCGCGGCGCGCGGGGCGATCGTGTCGCGCGCCAGCGTGCGTACGCTGTCGATCAGCATGCGCTCCTCGTCCGCGAACGCGACGCTGGCGTCGAGCCGCTCGAACAGCTTCATGGCGTCACCGCGCGCGGTGCGCATTCTGCGCACCCTACGGCCACGCACCCGACACTCGACGTTGAACGCTCACCACTCACAACGCGATGCCCTGTCCGCCGTCGAGATACACCGTCTCGCCGGTGAGGAAGGGTATGTCCTCGGAGAAAATCGCGGCGACGAGCCGCGCGACGTCGTCCACCGTGCCCAGTCTGCGGCCCGGAATGCGCTTTTCGACGAACTCGCGCAAGGGTCCGCTTTCGAGCGAGCCCCGGTTCAGATCCGTGATGATGTAGCCGGGTGCCACGTCCACCACGCGTATGCCCTTCGACGCCCATTCCACCGCGAGGCAGCGCGTGATCGCCGCGACCGCCGCCTTCGACGTGCAGTACGCGAGGCTGCGCTTCACCCCGACCTTGTCGAAGAAGGAGCCGATGTTGACGATCGTCGCACCGCCCGCGGCCGCCAGATAGCGGTAGGCCTCGCGCGAGGTCGTGAATACCGCCGTCGCGTTCGTGCGCATCACGCGCTCGTAGGTCGCGGTGTCCATCTCGTGGCTCGGCGCGTCGGCGTGAATGCCGGCGTTGTTGACGAGACCATGGAGCACGCCGCCTTCCGCGATGGCCGCCAGCGCTTTGCGCACGCTCGCCTCGTCGTCCACGTCGCAGGCGTGATTGACGAAGCGCTCCTGCAGCTCCGGCGGCACCGCGGTTTCGGGACCGTTGCCGCGGCGCGTGAGACACGCCACGCGAAAACCGCGGCGCGCGAGCTCCAGCGCGATGCCCGCGCCGATGCCGCGGCTCGCACCCGTTACCGCAATTGTTTTTTGCATCGTCACCGCGTCACTTCGTCACCGTGTCACCGCGTCACTGGTCTTCAAAACGCGCTTTCCGCTTCGCGGCGAACGCCGCCATGCCTTCGGCGGCATCCCGTGTCTGGAATGCAAGGGTCGCGAGATCGGTCTCGATCTTCAGTCCCTCCGCGAGCGGCGTCGCAAGCGCACGGCTCACCGCCTCGCGCGCGAAGCCGAGGACCGGCAGGCTGTAGCCCGAGAACTCGCGTGCGTAGGCGACGCCCGCGGCAACCGCGTCGCCGTCGACCAGCCGGTGCACGAGCCCGATGCGGTGCGCCTCTTCGGCGTCCACGGTGCGTCCCGTCAGGATCATTTCCATCGCGCGCGCTTCGCCGACCGCGCGCGGCAGCCGCTGCGTGCCGCCGTAGCCGGGAATGAGTCCCAGCTTGATCTCCGGCAGCCCCAGCTTCGCGTTGCGGGTCGCGACGCGAAACGTGCACGCGAGCGCGAGCTCGAGGCCGCCGCCGAAGGCGTAACCGTTGACGATCGCCACCGACGGCATCGGCAGCCGCTCGAGCTTCGCGAACGTCGCCTGGCCGCTCTCGGTGCGGCGCTTCTGATCCTGGAGCGAGCGCCCCATTAGCTCCTTGATGTCGGCGCCGGCGCAAAACGCCTTGGTCCCCGCGCCGGTGATCAGCAGCGCGCGCGCGTCGGTCGCGGCGGCCTCGTCGAACGCGCGTCCGAGCTCGTCGATCAACCCGAACGAGAGCGCGTTCAGCGCTTCGGGCCGATTGAGCGTAATCAATGCGAATTCGTCGATGCGTGTCAGTTCGATGGTCATGTTCGTTATCCTGGATTCCCGCCTACCACTACTGTGTCATTGCGAGGCGCAGCCAATGCTCCGCCGACGCAATCCCGACACGGTCGCACAACGTTTCGTGCGCCACGAGATCGCCACGGCGCCGCCGGCGCCTCGCGATGACACAGTACGACTACGCCGGAATGACAATGCTTTACTCTCCCGTCCAGCGGATCGGCTCGGGGTGGATACGGCCGCTCTTCGTCCATTCCACGAGCTCGCGTTTCAGGATCTTGCCGCTCGCGGTCAGCGGGAACGCGTCCAGCGCGATGAAAAATTCCGGCATGTCGTACTTTGACAGGCCGATCGCGTGCAGATGCCGCAGAACCTCCATGCCCTGGACGCTCGCGCCGTCGCGCGTCACGACCGCGAGACAGACGCGCTCGCCCAGCCGCGGATCGCTCACGGGAAACGCCGCGGCCTTCATCACAGCGGGGTGCTGGACCGCGAGGTTCTCGATGTGCGCCGGGTAGATGTTGTGGCCGCCGCGGATGATGAGGTCCTTCTTGCGGCCGACGATCTGGAGGTTGCCGCGCGAGTCCATGCGCCCGAGGTCGCCGCTCATGAACCAGCCGCTCGCGTTGAACGAATTCTCGGTCGCGATCTGGTTATTGAAATAGCCGAGCATGAGCAGCGCGCCGCGCGTGCCGATCTCGCCGACCGCCCCGGGCGCGGCGGGAATATCGGGATTATCCGCGTCCCACAGCCGCGTCTCGTAGCCGCGGCACGCGCGGCCGCACGTCGAGGTGATCGTCTCCACGTCGTCGTCGGGCATCGTGTACTGGTGCGAGCCGTTCTCGCTCATGCCGTAGATGTTCTGCGGCTTGATGCCGAGATCGAGGAATGCGCGCGCGGTCTCCGGCGGGATGATCGAACCCGCCATATAGAAGAGATTGACCCGCCCCAGCCGCGCCATGCCGCGGCGCTTCAGGTCGGCGAGGATGTCCACGGCGTGCGTCGGCACTCCCATCACGTACGTGGCGCCGGTCTCCACGATCCAGTCGAGCGGCTTCATCCCGGACGCGAGATCGTTCAGCACCAGCTCGCAGCCGGCGGTGAGGCTCTGCTCGAGCGCGACGGTGGCGATGTGGTGCGACAGCGGGCTGTGCGTGTACAGCACCGTGCGCGCGTCGTGCCCCCAGTCGTACACCATCGCGCGGCCGTTCGCGAGCAGCGTGTTGTCCGAGTGCAGCACGCCCTTCGGCAGGCCCGTGGTGCCGGACGTGAACGCGAGGTACACGATCTTGTCCGCGTTGGTATCGACCGGCGGCGCGCTCGCGGCATCGCCATCGGGCGCAGGAAAAGGCACCACGCCGTCGGGCCCGTCGCCGACGCAGTACACGCGCTTGACCGACGGCAGCGCCCGCGCGGCCGCGAAGATATCGCTCTTGTGCGCATCCGCGCCGTAACCGGGACGCGCGAAGAGCGCCGCCGCCTGGATGCGCTCCATGAGCTGTGCCACGTCGGAGACCGTGTAGTTCTGATGCAGCGACGGATTGCAGACGTAGCCGTTGCGCGAGCACGCAAGCAGCACCACGACCGCTTCGACGCAGTTGGGGAGCCACACGCACACGCGCTGCCCGCGTTTGAGCCCCGCCTCATGAAGCGTCGCCGCGGCGGCATCCACCCAGCGCGCCAGGGCGTTCCACGTCAATCGCCGCGTGCCATCCCTCAGCGCGAAAGCGTCGCCGCGCGTCGCGGCATGCGTGCGCAGCAGCGTGTACAGCGTGTCGTCGCGCCAGTGGCCTTCGGCGTAGTAGCGACGCGCGACCTGCGGGTCGTGGAGCGTGAGGATCGTGCTCAATGGCCGAACTTGTCGGGATCCGGGTTGCGCTTGCCGCGGAATGCTGCGCCGAGCTCCTGCGATTCTTCGGTGTCCAGATAGAGCCGCAGCAGCAAGTCGTGTGACACACGCGAGAGTCCGGAGACGCCACCGTGGCGCGCGACGAACGCGCCCTTCACCGCCGCGAGCGCAAAGGCGCCGCGCTGGGCGATCGCCTCGGCCATCTTGCGCGTCTCCTCTTCGAGCTTGTCGTCCGGCACCACCTTGTTGATGAGACCGATCTCGAGCGCTTGACGCGCGCTCATACGCTCGTTCAGGAACCAGATCTCCTTCGCTTTTTTCTTGCCGACGAGATCTTCCAGGTACCACGTGCCGTAGCCCGCGTCGAAGCTTCCCATCATCGGCCCGACCTGGCGGAAGACCGCGCTCTCCTTGGCGATCGTGAGGTCGCACATGACCTGGAGCACCTGTCCGCCGCCGACGGCATAACCGTTCACCGACGCGATCACCGGTTTCTGCAGCCGCTCGATGCTCTCGTAGATTTCCAGCGTGGGCAGCATGCCGGCGTAGAGCGTGCTGTCTTCCATGCCTTCCTTGCGCCCGCCGATGCAGAAGAACCGTTCGCCCGCGCCGGTGATCACCA
The DNA here is from genome assembly GCA_035626595.1 of Burkholderiales bacterium. GTDB lineage: Bacteria > Pseudomonadota > Gammaproteobacteria > Burkholderiales > SG8-41 > JAQGMV01. The sequence continues at coordinate 65,403 of DASPNJ010000032.1, read as the reverse complement.
GCACGCGCGTGCGCGTCTCGCGCCGCACCTCGTTGATGCAATCGCGGATCTCGTGACACATCTGCGGGGTGAACATGTTGCCGTCGTCGGGACGGTTGAGCGTGAGCCACCCGACGGCGCCTTCTTCGCGATAGAGAATGGTGTCGTAAGCCATCAGATTGCTTTCCCGGTGCGCAGGCTCTCGATCGCCGATTCATCGTAGCCCAGCCAGTCCCGCAGTATCGACGCGGTGTGCTCGCCCAGCCGCGGCGGCGGGAGCCGGTAGCTCGACGCGGCGCCGTCCACCGCAATGCCGAGGCCGACCTGCGGTATGCGGCGGCCGTCGGCGCTCGCCGTATAGAAGAGCCCGCGCCGCACGAGCTCCGCATCGCTGCTCACCTGATCGACGCGATTGACCGGTCCGGCAGGCACCTTATGGTCGACGAAAAGCTTCAGCCATTCGTCGCGTTTGCGCGTCTTCAACACGGTCTGGATATCGGCGACGATCTCGGCGCGTGCCGCGCGGCGGTCGACGTTCCTGGCGTACTTCGGATCCTGCCCGGTCTGCGGGCGTCCGACCGCTTCCCAGAAACGCTTCCAGATCGCGTCGTTGCCGAGACCGAGCGTGATCGGATCGTCGGCGGTGTCGAACGTCTGGTACACGGCGATCACGCTGTCGCGGGCGCCACTGCGCTTCGGCACTTCGCCCGATCCGAGGTACGGCACGATGCGCGGCGACATGAACCGCGTCATGCTGTCGATCATCGAGATGTCGATCTCGTGGCCGCGCCCCGTGCGGCTGCGGTCGAAGAGCGCCGCGAGCGCCGCGTACGCCGCGTCCATCCCCGCGATCAGGTCCGCGGCGGGCGTGCCGACTTTCTGCGGCGGGCTGTGCGCCTCGCCGGTCAGGTCCATCACGCCGCTGTAGCCTTCGGCGATCAGGTCGTAGCACGGGAAATCCTTGCGCGCGCCTTCGAGACCGAAGCCGGTGAGCGACACGTAGACGAGGTCGGGCCTGATCGCTTTCAGCGCGGCGTAGTCGACGCCCAGCTTTTTCTGCACGCGCGCGACGAGGTTCACGATGACCACGTCGGCGCGGCGCACGAGATCGTAGAGCACCCGCTTGCCGGCTTCGACGCTGTAGTCGAGCGTGACACTGGCCTTGTTGCGGTTCACCGAGAGAAACCACAGCGATTCGCCGTCGAGAAACGGCGGTCCCCACGCGCGGCTGTCGTCGCCGGATCCGGGCCGCTCGATCTTGACGACCTCGGCGCCCATGTCCGCCAGCAGCATCGCCGCGTACGGTCCTGCGATGGAGGTCGTGAGATCGACGATGCGCACGCCGGAGAGCAGCGCGATCGGGGCCGCGCTCGGCGGCGCGGGCAATACGTCTAGCGGGAGTGACACGGGCTTACCGGAGAAAGAAGCCTGAAGTTAAGGGAAATCGCCGCAGCGGGTCAAACGCGCCGTTCGCGCCTGCGACACGCTCGGCACGAACGGCTAAGCCGGCGCGGTAACCGCCCGCCCGCCGCGGCTCTTCCACCAGCGCTCGGCCTCCTGCTGTGTCCAGGGTTGATCCACAGCCAGCGCTTCGAGGAGGGCCAGCACGACCACGATGTCGTGCGGACGCTCGGCGCGATCCTTCGCGAGGCAGCGCACGACGAGATCGTCGAAGCGCCGCGGCACATCGGGCACCAGTGCGGACATGCGCGGCGCCGGCGTATGGAGCGTCTGGTACGTGAGATCGTGCTCGGCGCTGCCCTCGAACAGCTCGCGCCCGGTCACCAGGAAGTAAGCGGTCGCGCCGACCGAATAGATGTCGGACCGCGCATCGGCGTCGGCGGCATTCCTGATCCGCTCCGGCGCCATGTAGCGCGGCGTACCCAGCACCCGCTGGAACTGCGTGATGTCGCGCGATTGCGCGCCGTCGGTGTCCTTCACCAGACCGAAGTCGAGGATCTTCACGACGTCGAATTCACCCCCGCGCCGGCACAGCATGATGTTGTGCGGCTTGATGTCACGGTGGACGAGCGAGCGCGCGTGCGCGGCGCGCAGCGCCGAGCAGAGCTGCTTCAGCACGTGGATCGCGCGCCCGACCGGCATCGCCCCGTGCTGCGCGACGATCTTGTCGAGGGTGTCGCCTTCCAGGTACTCCATGACGTAATAGAAGACACCTTCGCCCGTGCGCCCGTAGTCGTAGACCTCCACGGTGTTCGGATGCAGGAGCTGACTCGCGAGCTGCACTTCGCGCTCGAACCGCGCGACGATCTCATCCGTCGCCATATGGGGCTTGAGCATCTTCACGGCGGTCGGACGCTTGAGCAACGCGTGCCGCGCGAGGAACACCCTGGCCATTCCGCCTTCTCCGATCTCGCGCTCCAGCCGGTACTGGCCCAGCATGCGCGCGTCGCCCACCTGCCGCCGCAAACGACGCACCACGTAGCCGGACCAGGCGGCCGCGAGCAGCACGGCCGCGAGCAACGCCACGAGAATGCCGAATGCGAGCTTCAGATACGCGAGCGGCGCGTACGCTTCGGCCGCTTCCATCTCGATCGCCATGCCGACGTCGTGCTCTTCGAGCCAGCGCCACGCGCCGATCGCCGCGACACCGCGATAGTTACGGTAAGGCTCCAGCACGACGCCGCGTCGCTGCGGCGCCTCGGCCTTGCCGCGTGCCGCGATCGCGAGCGCGGCGAGCTGCGTAAGCGGCCGTGCGGCGAGCTCGACCGTCGGCCGTTCGCGCGCCGTGAGATCGACGCCGGGATCGCGAAGCTGCACGCGCAGCGTGGCCGTCGCGTTCGGCTCGTCCGCCACGAGGCCGATTTTCTTGAGCAGGGCCAAGAAGCGCGATTCAGATAGCATCGTGCCGTTCGGGTCGATCGCATAAACCTCGCCGGTGCGTCCCGGCTCGGCCGCGCCCAGGATGTGCGCGTACTGGGCGTCGGCGTAGTGCGCGAAGCCGAGCGCCGCCACGATCGCGCCGCTCGCGTCGCGTACGGGCGCGTCGAACCAGATGACCGGCCGCGTGAACGCGGCCTGCTCCAGGCCTGCGATGCGGTCCTGCTCCAGATAGGGCCGGATGAAGCGCGTGCCGCCGCGGAAAACGGCGGCGAGATGCACCAGAAAGGGGCCGGGGTGGATGCGCCGTCCGGTGTAGTCGCGCACGTGCGATGCGACGATCGCACCGTTCGGATCGACGACGTTGAACGCGATGGCGCCGGTCTGCTTGAGCGCGGGCGTGAGGAGCTTTTCCAGCCGCGCGCGCTCGGGCGCCGCCCAGAGCGCGGCGGCGTCAGCGCCGTTGCGACCGAGTCGCACGAGGCTCTCGATGTCGCGCCGGATGTCCGGCTCGGACGCCCACAAGTTGAGCGCCGCGCGGCGGTCGTTCACCCACACTTCGAGCGCTTCGACCTCCGCATCGAGGATGCTTTGCAGCGTCGCTGCGCGCATGTCTCTCAGCGAATCGCGTACGCCGACGTACATCCACGTGCCGAGCACGATCAGCGCCAGCGCCCCGCCGATCGCGAGCGCCGTCAACCGCGCGTTCGCGGCGATCAGCTTGAGCGCGAGGGCGCTGACGCGGTCGTCGGCCTTGGCCGGTACCGCTTCGGGTGGTGCTGCCGCAGTTACCAGGGGATCGTTAGGCACACCATATCGTCACCCCGGCGCAGGCCGGGGTCCAGTGCGATGTTCTGGATACCGGCGTGCGCCGGTATCACGATCACGGCAACAGCACTGTCGAGCCGGTGGTCTTCCGGCTTTGCAGGTCGCGGTGCGCCTGCGCCGCTTCACGCAGTGGATAGGTCTGGTTGACGCGGATTTTCACGGCGCCTTTCTTGACCACGTTGAACAGCTCGCGCGCGGCGCCCTGGAGGTCTTCGGCCGTCGAGGTGTAGCTCACCAGCGTCGGCCGCGTGAGGAAGAGTGATCCCTTCTGCGCAAGCAGCCCGATGTTGACGGGCGGCACCGCGCCCGACGCGTTGCCGAAGCTCACCATGAGCCCGAGCGGCGACAGGCAGTCGAGCGAATCCATGAACGTGTCCTTGCCGACGCCGTCGTAGACGACCGGCACGCCCTTGCCCTTCGTGATCGCCCTCACGCGCTCGGAGAGTTTCTCTTTCGACGAGACGATGACGTGCTTGCAGCCCGCCTTCTTCGCGAGCGCGACTTTCTCTTCGCTCCCGACGGTGCCGATCACGCTCGCACCCAGGTATTTCGTCCACTGGCAGAGGATCTGGCCGACACCGCCGGCCGCCGCGTGCACGACGATCGTATCGCCTTTCTTGACGCGATACGTGCGGCGGCAGAGATACCAGGCGGTGAGCCCTTTGAGCATCATCGCGGCCGCCGTCTGCTCGTCGATGGCCGAAGGGAGCTTCACGAGCTTGTCCGCGGGGCGCAGCAGCACTTCCGCATACGCGCCGAGCGGACCGGTATAGGCGACACGGTCGCCGGCTTTCAGTCCCTTGACGCCGCGGCCGACTTTTTCGATCACGCCGGCGCCTTCGCTGCCGAGCACGAGCGGCAGCGGCATCGGGTAGAGGCCGCTGCGATGGTAGGTGTCGATGTAGTTCAGCCCCACCGCGGTGTTGCGCACGCGCACTTCACCCGCACCCGGATCGCCGATGTCCACTTCTTCCCAGCGGAGCACGTCGGGACCGCCGTTCTCGTGAATCCTTATCGCGTAAGGCATCGGTCACTCCTTTTGTTAGAGGCGCGGCGGCTGCCGCGCTAAGCGATTTTTGCGTCGGTAGGCGCGTCGTAGCTTCTTCCGGCGGCGGCTGCCGCGATAAGCGATTTTTTGCGCCGTAGGCGCGTCGTAAATTTTTCCGGCGATCGATTATAGGGCCCCACACCGGGCCGAACGCCGCGCGCAGCGCGACATGCGTCGGCAGATAGATGAGGAGCGGCATGAGCAGCAGCCCGTACACGCGGTACCAGACCGGCGCTATGACGACGCAGAGGCCGGTGTATGCGAGCTTGAGCCAGAGCGGCAGCGCGGCGTCCACACCCGGGCTTCGAGAGCGTTATGCGCTGCGCAGCCGCTCCACGTACGCGCTCAGGAACTGGCGCTTGCGCCCGTCCGGAAAAACGATCTCCACCTGCTCGGACGTGGCCGAGGTGACGCGCCCTTCGCCGTAACGTGGCACGCGCACCGGCTGGCCGGTTGCGAACAGCGGCGCCGCCGGCTCCAGTCGCCGCGCCCAGCGCGGCCGCACGGGCTTGCGCGCCGCCGGGCGCGGCGGCGCCGTGCAGTTGTCGCACACACCGCAGCGATCGAAGTCTTCGGCCTCCTCGAAGTACTCGAGCAGCACCTTCCAGCGGCAGAACGCGGTCTGCGCGTAGAAGATCATGCGCTCGAGCTTCTGGCGATCGGACTCGCTCTTGCGGCCGTATTCGTCGACCAGACGCGCGAGCGCGTCGGCATCCACACCGCTCGCCTTGAGGGCGTAGCGCAGGCTCCGGTCCTGTCTCGCGTGTCCGGCGTCCTTCAGCAGCTTGAGCGCGACCTTGAGCTTGTTGCCGGCGACACCGGTGGCTTCGGTGGCGATCGCCTGGTAGGTCACCGGCGTCTCGGCCGCTCCGAGCTTCTCGAGCGCGCCGTAGGCGTGCATGACGTCGTCGGCGTCCGGGTAACGGCCGCCGAGGAAAAACTGCTGCACGCGCTTGTCACGCGTGTCGTAGAGCAGGATGCAGCGCGCCCGGCCGCCGTCGCGGCCCGCCCGGCCCGACTCCTGGTAATACGCTTCCAGCGTGCCGGGGATCTGGTAATGCACGACGAAGCGGATGTCCGGCTTGTCGATGCCGAGTCCGAACGCGTTCGTCGCCACCATGACGCGCGCGCGCCCGCTCATGAAATCGTCCTGGCTCGCTTCGCGCTCTTTCGCGCGCATGCGGCCGTGATAGCGCTGCACCGACACGCCCGCGTCGCCGAGCGCCTCGTAGACCGCTTCGGCATTCTTCACCGTCGCCGTGTACACGATGCCGCTGCCCGAGAGCGCGTTCACGAGCCGCAGGACGTGCGCCTGTTTTTCCTCGTCGTTGGTCGCGTGCACGACGCGGAAGTGGAGGTTCGGCCGGAAGATGCCGGTATTGATGACGGTCAGCTCGCGCGCGAGCTGCCTGCCGATGTCCTCGATCACGCGCGAGGTCGCCGTCGCGGTGAGCGCGAGCACCGGGGGATTCCCGAGCGCCTGCATCGCGTGCGCCATCTCGAGGAATGCAGGCCTGAAATCGTGGCCCCACTGCGAGATGCAGTGCGCCTCGTCGATCACGAAGAGGTCGAGCTGCGCGTTCTGCAGCACCTTCAGGAAGGCGGGATCGGTGAGCCGCTCGGGTGTGGTGAACACCATCTCGGTGCGGCCGCGGCGGATCTTGTTGAGCGCCGCCCGCTCTTCGCGCGCGGACAGCGTGCTGTTCAGTTCCACGGCGGAGACGCCGGCCTGCCCCAGCTTGTCCACCTGATCTTTCATGAGCGAGATGAGCGGCGAGACGACCACCGTCATGCCCGGCAGATGCAGCGCCGGAAGCTGGTAACACAGCGATTTGCCGGCGCCCGTGGGCATCACGGCTAGCGTGTCGTTACGCCCGAGCACGCTCGCGATCACCTCCTGCTGTCCGGCGCGCAGTCGCGTGTAGCCGAATGTCTCGCGCAGTGTCTTTGCGAGCGCTCTGTGGTGGCTGCCGTTCACGATCGGCTCAGGCGGTCTCGAACACCAGTCCGGCGTGCTCGCGCAGCGCGTGGAACCGCACCTTGCTCCAGTTGTCCTGCGTCGCCGTGAGCTCCGGCAGGTGCGCCGCGAGGAACGTCGGCGCATCCACGACGTCGTAGGCGATGCGATGCGCGTTCGCCTCGATGAAGCGCTTCAGCTCGCGCTGATCGTCGCAGGTGACCCAGCGCGCGTACTTGAAGCGTGTCGGCACGAGCCGGGCGTCCACGCCGTATTCGTGCTTCAGGCGATGGGCGACGACCTCGAGCTGGAGCTGGCCGACGGCGCCGAGCAGGAGCGCGCCGCCGAGGTGGGGCCGGAACACCTGTATCGCGCCTTCCTCGCCGAGCTGCGCAAGGCCGCTGCGAAGCTGTTTGCTGCGCATCGGGTCGGCGAGCTCGGCTGAGTAAAAGATCTCCGGCGCGAAGAACGGCAGCCCCGTGAACTGGAGCGTCTCGCCTTCGGTCAGCGTGTCGCCGAGCTGCAGCACGCCGTGGTTCGGGATGCCGATCACGTCGCCGGGATAGGCCTGCTCCAGCAGATCGCGCCGCTGCGAAAGAAAGGACACGACGTTGTTCGTGCGCAGCTCCTTGCCGTTGCGCGAGACGCGAAGCTGCATGCCGCGCACGAACTGGCCCGAGCACACCCGCACGAACGCGACGCGGTCGCGGTGCGCCGGGTCCATGTTCGCCTGGATCTTGAACACGACGCCGGTGAACTTGCTTTCCGACGGCTGCACCACGCGCTGGAGCGCGGGCTTGGGGCCGGGCGGCGGCGCGAGATCGATGAGCGCGTCGAGCGCTTCGCGCACGCCGAAGTTGTTGATCGCCGAGCCGAAGAAGACCGGCGTCTGGCGACCCGCGAGGAACGCGTCGCGATCGAACTCCGGGGACGCGCCCTGCACGAGCTCGATCTCGCCGCGCGCCTCCTCGAAGACCGGGCCGAAGCGCTGCGCGATGTCGAGATTGTCGATGCCTTCGATCACCTCGTCTTCGCCGCTGCGGCGGTCTTCACCGGGGCGAAACACGCGCATGCGGTCGGCGCGCACGTCGAATACGCCCTTGAAGCCCTTGCCCATGCCGACCGGCCACGTGAACGGCACCGTCGGCATCCCGAGCACGCGCTCGATCTCGTCGATCAGCTCGAGCGGCGGACGCACTTCGCGGTCGAGCTTGTTGATGAACGTGATGATTGGCGTCGCGCGCGTGCGGCACACTTCGAGGAGCCGCAGCGTCTGCGATTCGACGCCGTTCGCCGCGTCGATCACCATCAGCGCCGCGTCCACCGCCGTAAGCACGCGATAGGTGTCTTCCGAGAAGTCCTGGTGGCCGGGCGTGTCGAGGAGGTTCACGACGCACCCGCGGTATTCCATCTGCATGACCGAGCTCGCCACCGAGATGCCGCGCTGCTTCTCGATCTCCATCCAATCCGAGGTCGCGTGGCGGGAGGCTTTGCGCGCCTTGACGCTCCCCGCGATGTGAATCGCGCCCGCGAACAGCAGCAGCTTCTCGGTGAGCGTCGTCTTGCCCGCGTCCGGGTGCGAAATGATGGCGAACGTGCGCCGGCGGGCGGCTTCCTGCGTGACGGACATCGTGCTTATCGACATGAATACAAAAACGAATCGACCATTGTAACACCGGCGGCATGTTCCTTGCCGTGTCCGGGCATTACGTACGGGCAGGCCGATGGACTGGGACTGGACGACCGTATTCGCGTGGGCGAACGTGCCGCTGATCACCGTCGGCAAGACGCCCGTCACGATCGCCGGAATCTTCGGCCTCTTCGTCATCCTCGGGTTCGTGTGGTGGTTCTCGGCGCTGGTCGAGCGCACGCTGCGCCGCGTCGCCATGCACGGACGCGCCCCTCAGACGAGCTCCACCGTTTATGCGTTCACGCGACTGATTCGCTACGTCGTGTGGATCCTCGGCACGGTCATCGGGCTCACGTATCTCGGGTTCGATCTGACGAACCTCGCGATCATCGGCGGCGCAATCGGGGTCGGCATCGGCTTCGGGCTCCAGAACATCTTCAGCAACTTCATCTCCGGGATCATCATCCTCGTCGAGAAGACGCTGAAGATCGGCGACTACGTCGAGGTCGAGTCGGGCGTGCGCGGCACCGTGACCGAGATCGCGATGCGCTACACGCGCGTCAATACGAACGACAACGTCGACGTGCTGGTGCCGAATTCCGAGTTCATCAACAAGACCGTGCGCAACTGGACCTTCGGCGAACGCAATCGCCGCATCCGGGTGAAGTTCGGCGTGGCGTATGGGACGAACAAGGAGCTGGTGCGCGAGGCGGCGATCGCCGCCGCCGAGCAGGTGCAGGGACTCATGGTCGACGAACGGCACCCGGTCGACGTGCGCCTCAAGGACTTCGGTGAAAGCAGCCTCGATTTCGAGCTGCTCGTCTGGGCCGGCCCGGAGAGCGTCGGCCGGCCCGGTGGTACCTCCTCGCGTTTACGGTGGGCGCTGGAAACCGAGCTCACGCAGCGCGGCATCGAGATTCCGTTCCCGCAGCGTGACTTGCATGTGCGCTCAGGAACGATTGCCGTGAAGACGCCGGAGGAACCATCGGAACCGTCCGACGGCCGTCTTTCGGGCACTGTTAATGCACGCATGTCCGAGATTCCCGGACGCAGTCCGACGACGGAGGACCAACGCTCATGAAATGCGCAGAATGTGGACAAGTGCTGCCGGCTGGCGCGCGCTTCTGTACGGCGTGCGGACGGCGCATCGCGGTCGAGCAACCCGCGCCGGCGATCGTGCGCAAACCCCCGCCGCCGGATCCGCGTGTGCGCACGGAGCCCGCGCTCATGCGCAAACCATTGAGCAAGACGAGAGCATCGGCGGCGCCGGCGCCCGATGCGGCACCGCGCAAAGCGCCGGCTGCGCCGCCGCCGCTGCGCACCGCGCCGTGGATGCATCAGCTTCCGATGCTGATGGTCGGCGCGGGATTGATGCTCGGGCTCGCCATTTACTGGTCGGCGCAGCACGACGAGGCGCAGGCCGCGAAGGCCGGCGCTGACCGCATCGCGGCGGCGACAGGGCCGCTCGCGACCTCACAGCCGGTGGCGCAGGGGCGGCTCGATTTTTCGGCGCGGCAGGCGCTGCAGGGCCTGTACGGCAATTACGATCCGCACCTCGATGGTTCGTACTGGACCGTGCGGGATGCGCCGGGCACATGGGCCGAGTGGAACGGCAAGCCGGTCCTCGTGAAGCCGCTGGTCTCGCGCACCGACGACTCCGGCATGCGCCACGTGCTCGTCACCAGCACCGCGGACGTGCAGAACGGCATGGTGGTCAAGCAGGGCACCGGCTGCCGCGGGTGCAAGTCCATGCTCGGCGTGGCGCTGTACGAGCGCCGCGGCAATCAGTGGCAGCTCGTCTCGCATCGGCCATTCGCGAGCGTCGGCGGCGCGTACGGTGCGCCCCCGCAAGTGGCGGTGGCATTCCCGGCAAAAGGCGGCGTCGAGCTGGAGGTCGGACAAGGCGCAACGCAGCTTGCGAACGCGCCGGAGGATCGCGCCATCGTCATCACCGGCGGCGGAAACGTCGTGAAGACGCGTGCGGCACCGCGAACGACGCGCGAGCGCCGGATGGCGGTGCGCGACGATTCGCCGTTCCCGAGCTCCGTCAGCGGACCGTAATACCAGCGCGCTCGCCGCGTGCCCGCCGCACGCGGTGCAGCGTGAGGATTACTTCTTGCGGGCGGATCTGCCGCCGACCGGGTCCGGTTGTTCGATCGCGGTTTCGATCAGCGCGCGCCACGCCTCGTCGTTCGGCAGCTCGCGCGGGACCGGACGCGCGGGTGGCGCCTTGATGCGCGCGGCTTTTTTCCGCGCGCCGCTCTTGCGGGTGGCCGCTTTTCTCGCCGGCGCTTTTCGCGCTTTCTTGCGCGCGGGCTTCTTCCGCGATGCTTTTTTCTTCGTCGCCATGACCGAACTATAGCCGCCGGCGCTCGCGCGCGTCAGCGGTCGCGCTGAATACTGTATTCTTGTACAGTATGTCGGAAGGGTGGAAAGACGGCTACTGGAAGCTTTTCAAATGCCCGCTGTGCGGCGGCACGAAATACGTGCAGGTGCGCGTGCAGCGGCCGAACGGTCATTGGTACCTGACCGAGTTCTATCAGTGCTTTTCGTGCTCGGTCATGTTTCGCGACCCGATCCTGTTCACGAAGTGCGAAGTCGATACGGCAAACGACGAGCTGCGACTGACGAACGTTTATGCCGTACGGCCGCGACGGCCGGAAGACGACGCCTGAGGCGCGTCCCGCCGGCATTCGGATTGCTAAACGCCGGACGGACACACATCCTCCAGGGAGGACTCGCATGCCAAAGATCATTGCGCAGTGTTTGACGGCGGGTGCGATCGCGCTCGCCGTTGCCGGCGCAGGGCCCGCGTACGCGCAGACGTCTTCGACGTGGATGGGCGGGCGCATGGATACCAGCCTCTACATCGGCGGCAACGTCGGCCAGTCCATGTACCGCCACACGTGCGACAGCGTGCCGGTGTCGTGTGACGACAAGGACATCGGCTGGCGTGTCTTCGCGGGCTGGCGCTTTCATCCGAACTTCGCGCTCGAAACCGGTTTCTTCCACCTCGGCGAGGCGAGTGCGAGCGGATTTGGCATCACCGCGGATGCCAAGGTCAGGGGCTGGGAGCTGGTCGGTGTGGCGAGCATCCCGGTGTGGCAGCAGCTTTCGCTGTTCGCCAAGGCCGGTTATGCCCGCTCGCGCGTCAGCGTAAACGGCTTCGGCGCAGGCCTCGCCGTGAGCGCACGGGAGAACAGCAACGACTTCACCTACGGCGTCGGCGCGGAGTACGCCGTCGCGCGCAATCTCGGGGCACGGCTGGAATGGCAGCGCTACGACGGCGTCGGCGGCAGCACGACGGGCAAGGACGACATCGATCTGCTCAGTCTCGGCGTGCTCTACCGGTTCTGACGCGCGCCGCCTCCGCCGTTACTGCAGCAACTCGCGCCACGAGCGCCGTTTGGTGACGGCGGCGCCGCCGGACGTCGGCACCGTCGTCGCCTTGATCGAGGCGTCGGTGAGCCGCACGAGTCCCACGATCGAGCCCGAAGGCACCCGCACGAGCACCGGTGCGCTGGCCATGCCCTGCGCGAAGCGAATCGAGGACGGCGAGCTGGGCGTGCCGTCGCGATAGCCGCCGGTCTTGTAGTCGAGCACGTTGAAGTAGCTGCTCCCGCCGAGCGTGCACGGATCGGAATTCGGCACGTTCGTGACGACGACCAGCGCGCCCGCGCCCAGTGCCGGCGCGTTGTTCACCCGCTCGCCGGCCGCCGGGAAATCCAGGTACCAGCCACGCTTGGTCGCGAAGTCGACCGTGTTCGCGGTCGCGGTGCGTGAGCCGTCGGCGTTCGTGGTGAGCGTCTGCTGCTGCAGGCTTGCGCGCAGCGGGCTCACGAGCGGCGCGGCGGAAAGATCGTCCACGAGCCCGTAGATCGATTGCGTCTGGCTCGACCACGCGTTCGCGCCCGACACGCCGGGGATGTCCTTGTCGCCCAGCAGCAGGCCCGTGCCGACGTAGACGAATCGCTTGTCCGCGCCGTTCACCTTGATCTTCGCAAGCTCCGGCTCGGTCGTGACGGGCTGGTACGCACCGCTGCCGTCGACGAGCGTTGCGAGCTTGCGCACGTTCCACGACGCGCTGCTCGCCGCCGTCAGGTCGAAGCGCCAGACGTTGCCCCGAATGTCGCCGCCATAGACGTATTCGACGGTGTTGTCGACCTCGCCCGATTCGACGTAACCGGCGACATGGGCCAGGTTCGCCGGATCGGCCGCGGTGCCCGCGCCGGTGTCGATCGCCCTGATGAGAGCGCCGGTCCGCGCATCGAGCACGAAGAGATAACCGCGGCCGTCGCCCGCGCTGTCGGTGCCGTTGTTCATGCCCGAGGTCACGAGCACCACCCAGCCCGCGGCCTTGGTCTTCGTGATGATCGGCCGGCCGAAGCTGTAGCCGATGTTCGCTTTCACCGCGGCGGGCGTCGCGCTGTTCGGAAACTCCCACAGCACCTTGGTCGTGACCGCGGCTTCGTTCGCGGCAGTCGTCTCGCTCACGTCGAGCGCGTAGAACCCGCGCCCGCCCTTGCCCAGGCCACCCACCGCGATCGTGCGCCAGTCCGGTGCACCGCTGGCGGCGGAAGTCTTGTTGAAATCGACGTCGCCGACGACCGGCGTCGCGTCCACGTACGCCTTGTGCGTGTAGCCCACCTTGCGGCTGAGATTGTTGAGCGCGGGGAGCAGCAGGCTCGGCACGTACGCCCACAGCTCCGCGCCCGTTCCCGGGGTGCCGGCGACCGCGCCGTTCTTCGCCGTGCCCGCATCGAACGCGTGCAGCATGCCGTCGTTCGCGCCCTGGAGCACGATCTGGCGGCGCGTGGATTTCGCCGTCTTGAATGCGGCATAGCCGGCGTCAGCGTAGCGCGCCTCCGGCGGCCGCACGACGATGGGTTGCGCGTTGATGATGTCGCCGAGCAGATGGGTGCGTGCGCGGTAGAGGCCGCTCACTTCACCGGTGCGCTCGCCGCGCAGGTAGCGCACGACCGCGGCACCGTCGGACGTTCCGGGCGGCGATACCGGCGTATTGAGCAGCGCCTGCTGCGCGGTGGAGAGCTTGGTCGCGGTCGTCGCGCTCGCCGGCTGGAACTGCCGGCCCTGGCTCGCGCCGGTGGTACCGCTGTAGGTCGCGATGAAGCGGCTCGCCGCGCTCCGCGCATCGAGCTGCGCCTGCGCCAGCCAGTTCGGCGTCGCCGTCGGAATGCCCGTGGTGACGTCGATCTGGTACGAGCCCAGATCGCCGGTCCAGGTGAAGCCGGGGAGATAGCTCGAGGCGAACAGCGTGTTGTCGCCGGACAGGATGTTCGCGCTCGTGATGCCGATCGCCGCACCCGCGGAGGTGCGCGAAGCCACGTTATCGAGCGCTTCCGACAGCGACTGCGCGAGCTCTTCGGAATCGCCGGCGCTGAAGAACGCGCCGCGGCCGTTCACTGCGGCGTGCGCGAGATCGTCGATCTTCGCGCCGTTGCTCGCGGTCGGATTCGGCCAGTTGATCGTCGGATACGGCGTCGAAAAGGCCGCGTCGACCGTCGCTTTCGGGATCGTGCCGAACACCCCCAGTGCGACGCCCAGCACGCTCACGTGCTGCCAGAACGCGTTGTCTACCTGATTGGTGAACACCTTGTTCGGCATGTCCGGCCGCAGGTCGCGCACCCAGTAGTACATCGCGACGTCCGCGAGCGTATTGCTGTAGCTGTCGCTCCAGGGATTGGCGGGCGTATACGAATAGCTCGTGGTCGCGCCGGTGATCGGGTCAGGGGCGCTGATGTGCGTCGCCCCGTTCGTGTTGTCGACGTTGTTCCTGGCGGCGGCGGTGCGCGCGGCGGCATCGTTCCAGTACCCGTCGGTCATCATGATGTGGAAGTTCTGGCGGCACGCGAGCTGCGATCCGCCGCCCACCCCCGGGTTCGCGCCCCACGGACCGAGGTTGTCGGTCCGGCTGAAATACACCCCGACGTCGTCCATCGCCTGACGCAGCGGCGTGTCGTCGGCGTTGATGACGGCGTTGTATAGCGAGCTGAAGAAACCGGTGCGGTCGGCCCCGGTGAACGGACGCACGCCCTTCACCATCGTGCCCGGGCTTGCCACGCCGTCGATCGTCTTCGCGCCGGTGTTGATCGTCGCGAAGCCAACGCGGGGCGTCTGGTCGAGCGCGCTGAACGCCCGCCCGATGGCGGCGCGAGAAGTCGAGATGCGCGAGCGGTGGTAGGTGAACCAGTTCGCGAAGTTCTGGATCTCCTCGTCGCGCGTGCGAGTCGCCGTCGTGGTGGTGCCGTCGTCGTTCGTGATCGTGTACTCGAAGGTCATCGCCGGCGGCGTCATGCTCGTGATCTCGACCTTGTCGTAACTGCCGCGGCTCAGCACGTTGCCCGCGCCTTTGTACTTGTAATAGGTGATCGGCCAGAACGTGTGGTTCGCGCCGCACGGACTCGGATCGCACACGAAATCGGAGCGGCTGCCGGTGTTGCCGTCGGAGAACCAGATCGCGTCGTCGGTCCTCTGCGCGCGCAGGTTGAGACTGCCGGTGCCGGGGTTCGCCGGGTTGTAATACGCGGCAGTCGGATTCGCGTTCGGCCACAGCGAGCCGTCGGCGTTCGACCAGGGGCGGTAGGTGACGTTCGGGTTGTAGTAGAGCTTGTTGTTGTGCGACGAGCGTCCGAAGAAGTTGTGGACGTTGTTCTCGTTGAAGTTCGGCACGACGTTCAGGAACGTGCTGCCGAGATAGGGCGAGGCGGGCCGCGGATACAGCCACATCGAAAGCCCCATCGTGTCCTCGGGCAGGAACTCCCACTGCATCGACCCGGAATCGTCCAGCGTCATGACGATGTTCGGCGGGACCTGGTTCTTCACCGCGAGCGGCACGTCCGAGATGTCGGTCGACGCGGCGTAGGCGGGCACGATCTGCCCGAACGCGAGCGTCCACGTCACACACGAGGCGACCACTCTGCGCCACAACGGCGTCGGCTGCTTCATCTTGTTCTCCCCGGATGCCTGGTGTTCAGTGAGCTGGGGTGCATGTCAGCCGCGGCCGACGATCGCCTGCACGATGCTGACGGTGTTGCGCGGTCCCGCAACGCGTGCAGTCACGCGGTAGAAAACGGTCGTGACCGACGTGAATACGGTTGCACCGACCTTTTTGCTGCCGCCCGCGGGGTCGCCTTCGTGAAAGCAGTTTGCTTCGATATCGGTAACCGGCGCGGGTCCGAGACACAGCCGATCGATCACGACCTGCACGGCATTGCCCGCGACCGTGGTCGCGACTGGCACGTTGTTCCAGTCGATCGGCGTCGCGGCGCCCGCGGTGCCGGCCTGCTTGGTCGTCGGCACGCCGTAGACGTCCGCCTCGCGGCGCGTCGCGTAATACCAGTAGGTGCCGCCTCCGGGCGCGGGGGTGACATCGCTGTCGACGATCGTCGCGATGATGTTCGGCAGCTCGGCGACGGCGGCTTCCACGCCGATGTCGCCGGCCTGCACCGTCGCCTGCTTGAAGGCGGCGTTGCCCGCGATCACGTTGGCCGTATCGACCGAGCGGATGACCGCGATGCTCGCGAGCATCAGCGCGACCAGCACGATCAGCGCGATGAACAGCACGGCGCCCCGTTGCCTGTGTGTGCTCTTCATCAGTTGTTCATCCAGATGACGTTACGCAGCGGCACCGTCGTCTGATAGACCTTGTAGCGGTAGCGCTGCGCGGTGGCGTCGAGCGCGACGGCGCCGCCGTTGGCGAGCGTGCCGCCGTTCCACAGCGTGAGCGTCGCCGGACTGACGACGGTTTTTTCGAGCTGGCCGCTGCGCGCGACCACGGCCATGCGCACCGCGACGAGCTCGGCTGCGTTCGCCGGCGCGGTGTTGTCGTAGACGTCGATGTAGCCGTCGGCGTTGGTGTCGCGGCCGTATTGCGCGCGGATCGCGATGACGCCGTCGACGACCGGCGCCGGATTGAGCGGCGCCACGGCGCTGTCGGCGCGCGTGCGCTCGCGCATCATCAGGCTCGCGCCCTGTACGTAGTATTCGCGGCGCACGAGCGGCCCCATGTTGGTCACGACGGCGCCGGTGCCGTAGCCGCCGGCGGGGAAGATGTTCGTGCCCGCGGGCGGGTTGAACGGCACTGCCCCGCCCGGATCGTGGGCGAGCGTCCAGTTCGTGCCGACCCGAACGCTGTCGGCGCTCGCCTGTATCAGGCTGCAATCCTTCGCGCCCTCGGACAGGAGGATCACGTCGCCCTGCGCGAAGCCGTCGCCGTTCGCAGCGCTCAGCGCGGCATCGGAATCGGCCATCGCAGCCGTGAGCGAGGTCGGCACACTGCCGAATGCGGAAGCGCTGTGAACGACCGTCACGGTGTCCGATCCCGCGGCGGGCGCGTCGCGTGAGATCGCGATCGGCAGCGGTGAGAAGCTGAAATTCGCCGGCGTGAGCGCAGCGTTGTAGCCGTTCACGTTCGCGCACGAAAGGCCCATCAGGCCGAGGCCTGCCATGCGCAGGTCGCGCTCCATGGTCACCATCGCGACGAGCGCGTTCTCCTGCGCGTCGGCGCTGCCGGTGGTGGTGCGCTTCTGCCCCTCGAAGGTAAGGAAGACCGAGGTGATCGCCAGGATGCCGAGCAGGCCCACGACGACCGCCACCATGAGCTCTACGAGGCTGAAGCCGGTTGCGCTGCGCTTAACCATTGATCTGCGCCATGCCGACGTAGCTGTGCGGCGCCGGGTCCGACGGGGTCTGCCAGCAGAGCGTCACCGTCACGACGTTGTTCGCGCCCACCGTGATCTGCTGCCGCGCGCCGGTCGCGCCCGGCAGATTGCCGGCGACCGTGCCGTACGTCGATGTGCTGCCGATCCATGCGCTCACGTTGGCATTCGCAGACGCGCCGCCGCCGAAATTGCAAACGCCGGCGGTCGTCGTGTTGTGCGCGTAGCTCGCGAGGTTCGCCGGGTTGTCGGCCCACATCTGCGCGATGATCTGGTTCGCGAGATACGCGGCCTCGACGCGATGCTTCGAGGCTGCCGTATGTTTGAGCGCGGCCGCCTGCGCGCCGACCAGCGCCAGAATGCCGATCGAGAACAGCACGATCGCGATGAATGCTTCCAGCAGAACGGAGCCGCGCTGCGCGCAACGTCCAATGTGGCGAGGCGCACGTATCATGAGCAGTACCTCGTGTCGGTCGCCTCCGCGACGTTCGGGTCGCACAGGCGCACGCGGCCGCCCGAGCCGACCGTGATGCGCAGATCGCGGCTCTGATCCGCCGGCAGAATCGTCGCCGGCACATCGAAATCGATCTGTGTGAACGATGCGGTGCCGTCGCCGTTCGCGACAACCCGGCCGAGGGAGTTGAAGGTAATCGTGGTCGCCGTCGACGGCGTGCGCACCGCGGTGACACCCGCCGAGCCCTGTCCGCTGGGACGCGTCTGGATCGTAGTCAACGGATTGGCGACGCTCACGGTCCAGTCGCTGTCGGCGCCGAACGTGAACTGCACGGTGGTGTTGCGGCGCAGCGCCTCGCTGCGCGCGAGCTGGAGCCCGGACATCACGGACTCGGCCGTATTGCGGATCTTCGTGTTCTGGATCCACGCCGTGTAGCTCGGCAGGCCGGCCATCACCAGGATGCCGAATATCGCGAGCCCGATCATCATCTCGATGAGCGAGATGCCGTGCTGTCTGGAGAGGTTCAGCATGCCGTTGCTCCCGCGCCTTTTTTGGTGACCCAGCAGGCGGCGTTCGACGCGAATCCCGCGGTCGCGGCCGCGCCGCTGATCGTGCTCGCCTGGACGTTCTGCTCGTTGACCGTGTAGACGAAACCGCCCATTCCCTGTGCGGCGACGCCCGTGGCCCTCAGCGTGAAGGCGGTCGCGGTGAGCGCCGGACAGGTGAAGGTGAAGTAGCGCGTGCCCGCCGGCAGCGGCGCGACGGTACCTGCAGCGCAGGCGCCGACATACGTGCGGTTATCCTGGAAGTACTGCTCCATCTTCACCCGCATGTCGGCGAGGTTCGATGTCGCCTCGGCGATCTTTCCGCGCAGGATGTAATCGCGATAGCTCGGCAGCGCGACGGCAGCGAGTATCGCCACCACGACGATGGCGACCAGAATCTCGATGAGGGTGAAACCTTTCGACTTTTTAGTCACTTGCCGTCCCTCTTTAACGTTCTTTTGCATGGCGGGAACGGAACATACGTCAGGCAGGACCCTACACGGCGTGACGTGCGTCACGCGCGGCGGGGGGCCAAGACAAGCGGCTGGGTGGAGACGACGAACGGCCGGCGGGCGTTACGCGCCCTGCGACTTATTCACGCCGGGCCGGTTGGACGCACGTTGACGACGCGGGCATCATCGCGCCATGCCTTACATCCGCCGCAATGCGCAGGGCTCGATCGACGCGCTCTTCTCCGAGCCCACGGCAGAGGCATCGGACTTCCTGCCTTCGCACCACCTCGAAGTGATCGCTTTCCTGGGCGGCGACGCCGCCGCGAACGCATTCGCCGTCCTCGACGCCGACTTCGTGCGCGTGACCGAGGATCTGATCTACACCCTGATCGAGAAGGGCGTGCTCCAGTTCACCGATCTGCCGCCGGAGGCGCAGCGCAAGCTCGAAGCGCGCGGGAGCTTCCGCGGCCGGCGCATCGAGGGGGCGCTCGACATACTCGGGCACGGCAGCGAAAGCTGAGGGCCGCCGGGCGCGGCTGCCGGACTACGTCTGCGAATTCACCGCACGCGCCCGTACGACGAGCCAAAAGGTGTGACGCACCAGCACTGAGAGCCGCGCGGCTGGCGCTCGCTCAGGATGCAGTTCACGTAGATCGTGTCGCAGCGGTCGCTCGTCGGCGTCACACGCGGCTTCGGCGTGATGCGCTGCGGTGGCGGCTGGACTTCGGTGCCGCGATCGCTCTCACCGGATTGGAGCACGTCCGCAGCGGCGGCTAGCGAGCTCGCGGCGAGCACGATCGTCATCAGCGCTGCGTGCACGAAAGTGATGGAACGCCGCATTGCGGTCGCGCTCAATAACCCTGCGGGCCGAAGATCTGCACGCCGAAGCGGTGCTCGAGCGCGCGGCCGAAGCGGTACTTCATCTCCGGCCCCTCGAACGGCTGACGCGGCGAGCTGCCGTAATTCGGTTCCGCGTCGACTCTCAGCACCGTGAATACCGGTCCGGGCTGCGCGGCGATCTCCGGCATGACGCGCGCGAGCTCTTCCGCGCCGTCAATCGTGTAGGTCCGCCGGATTCCGGCGGCGCGCGCGATTGCCGCGTAGTCGGCGCCGCGCTGATTCACCATCGGGACCGCGCCGACCGTCTGGTATACGCCGTTGTCCACGACGAAATGTTTGAGATTGTCCGGCGACTGTGCCGCTTCAGTCAGCAAACAGCCGAGATTCATGCAGAGCGACCCGTCGGCGTTCAGCGCCCACACGCTCGCCGACGGCAGCGCCAGCGCGAGGCCGAGCGCGAAGCTCGCCGCGAAACCCATGGCGCCGTGCATGTAGAAGCTGTCCTCGCTTTTCGTCGCGAGCCACCATTCGTTGGCCGCCATGCCGAGCGCGCACACCGCGATCGCATCGCCACGGTGCGCAGCGAGCACACCCATCGCTTCACGTGTCTTCATCGATCGCTTACTTCGCCTCTATGCCGGCGGCCTTGACGATCTTCGCATAGCGCGCGATCTCGGATCGTATCAGGGCGGCGAATTGCGCGGGCGCATCGCCCATCGGCTCGTAGCCTTCGCGTTCCAGCGCGTCGCGCAGGTCCGGCAAGGCGATCGCTTTGACGACCTCGGCGTGAAGACGCGCGATGATCTCGCGTGGCGTCCCGGCGGGCGCCAGCAGCCCGCGCCAGTTCACGATGGTGTAGCCGGCCACTCCGGCCTCCGCCATCGTCGGGAGCTCGGGCGCAAGCACCGACCGCTTCGCACCAGTGCTTGCGAGCCCGCGGAGCCGCTTCTCGCGCACATGGGGCAGCGCGACGGCGAGATCGGGGATCATCAGATCGACCTGGCCGCCCATGACCTCGGTCAAGCCGAGCGCGGTGCCCTTGTATGGCACCTGCACGATGTCGACGCGCGCGAGCGACGCGAACAGCGCTCCGGACAGCCCCGAGAGACTCGTCGGGCCGGACGAAGCGTAGGTGAGCCGGCCGGGACGCGCGCGAGCGACCGCGATGAGCTCCTTCACGGATGTCGCGGGGACCGACGGGTGCGCTACGAGCATGTTGGGTCCCTGCGCAAGGGTCGCGATCGGCGCGAAATCCCGGATCGAATCGTACGGCAGCTTCGCGTACAGGCTCGGCGCGATCGCGAGCGCGCTGAGCGGCGAGAGCGCCAGCGTGTAACCATCCGGCGGCGCCTTGGCGCACGCGTCCAGCCCGATGGTGCCGCCGGCACCCCCGCGATTGTCGATGACGACGGGCTGTCCCAACGGGCCCGCGAGCTTCAGCGCGATCAGACGCACCATGGCGTCGCCTGCGCCGCCCGGCGCGAACGGAACGATGATCCGGATCGGCTTCGCCGGATAAGTCTGCGCCGCCGCAGTCGGCGTGACGAGAACCGCGAGCGCGAATAACGACAGCACGACGGGCCGCATAGCGTCGATTTAGCAGGCGGCGCCGTGGTTGACAAGCACGAACCCGCACGACAACACTCGGCCTGCAGATCGTCGTTCGCACGCCGGAGGTTAGATTGCAGTTGCCCTGCGCGCAGTCGCTTCGTGCTCTCGCGACTGTGCTCGTGCTCGCGCTCATGAACACCGCCGCCTTCGGTCAGGCAACGGCGTGGCCGGCGCGCACGGTGCGCATCGTCGTGTCTTATCCGCCCGGTGGCAGCTCCGATGTCGTCGCGCGCCTGCTCGCCGACAGACTTTCGCGCGAATGGTCGCGGCCGGTCATCGTCGACAACCGGCCGGGCGCCTCCGGCACGATCGGGGCCGGCTCCGTCGCGCAGGCCGCGCCCGACGGCTACACCTTTCTCGTGGCGGCGCCCAGTGAAATCGTGATGAGCCGGTACACGCTGCGCAGCGTCCCGTACGATTCGACGAAGGACCTCGAGCCGATCAGCCTGCTCGCACGCGTGCCATTCGTACTGGCCGTCCATCCCGCGCTCCCGGTCGGGGACATGCGCGCGCTGGTCGCGCTGGCGAAACGCCAGCCGGGGCAGTTGAACTTCGGCTCGTGGGGCACCGGCACGTCGAACCACCTGGTATTCGAGTTGCTGAAGAGCGTCGCGCGTATCGATGCGCTGCACGTGCCGTACAAAGGCAGCGGGCCGCTGATGACCGATCTCCTCGCCGGTCAGGTGCAGGTGGCGTTCGAGACGATCACTGCCACCGTGAAACAGACGGAGGCCGGGCGGCTTCGCGCGATCGCGGTCGCGAGCGAGAAGCGCACGCCGCTTCTGTCGAACGTGCCGACGACACCCGAATCAGGCTTCCCCGCGGTTGTCGGCGGAAGCTGGATCGGCCTGCTCGCGCCCCCGAACACGCCATCCGCCATCCTGGGCAAGGTGAGCCAGGACGTGCTCGCGTCGCTCCGCGGAGGGCTTGCCGCGGGATTGGCTGAACGCGGACTCGAGCCGGTCGGCACCTCGCCCCAGGAATACCGCGCGTTCATCGCAGCCGAGATGAAGAAATGGGAAAGCGTCATTCGAACCGCCGGAATACGGCCGCAGTGACACACGAGGCCCTATGAGCGAAGCCGCATATCGCGTGAATGCATTGAGCGCCGTGCTCGGCGCCGAAGTCGTCGGGGTCGATGTGACGGCCGCCCGGTTCGTAGACGACTTCGAACTGCTCCAGGCGCGCCTGCACGAGCACCAGCTTCTCGCCTTTCGTGATCAGACGCTCACGCCGGCCGACCTCGTCGCTTTTACGCGCCGGTTCGGCGCGCCCGAGCCGCATGTGCTGCAGCACTGGTCCTTGCCTGGCTTTCCGGAGATCTACGTCCTGTCGAACATCGTCGAGAACGGCCGCCAGATCGGCTCGACCGAGGAAGGGCTCGGCTGGCACACCGACCTCACCTACATGCCGTATCCGGCGGGATACACGATCCTGTATGCGCTCGAAGTGCCGGTCGCCGGCGGCGACACGCTGTTCGCAAGCCTGTACCGCGCATACGACACGCTCGCCGAGGACGAACGCAAGCGCCTGCGACCGCTCACCGGCCGTTTTCATTACGAGAAGTACTACAACCGGCGAAAGAACATGCCGCCGTTGACCGACGAGCAGAAGGCGCGAACACCCGTGGTCGAGCACCCGCTGGTGCGCATCCATCCATTCACGGGTCGCGAAGGCATGTACGTGAACCGCAGCGACTGCATCGGCGTGATCGGCATGGACGACGCCGAGGGGGTCGCGCTCGTCGAACGGATGTTCGAGTACACACTCGACGCGCGTTTCCAGTACGCCCACCGATGGAAACGCGGCGATCTCGTGATCTGGGACAACCGCGGGCTGCTGCATCGCGCGACGCCGTACGATCTCGAGCGGGAGCGGCGCTGCGTCTGGCGCACTTCGGTGCGCGGGGAAAAGCCGATCGGCTACGCGAGCCGAAGACAAGGCGCCGCGGCAACGGCCGACTAGCCGACTATTCGTAAGCTTGGCGAAAGGTGGCGGACTTACCGTCGGCAGACGCAGCGCGCTGGTCTTCGCTGCACTTCCCATTGCCCGGAGTCGTCACCATGCAGATGAAATGCGCCGCTGCGTTCGTAGCCGTCCTCGCCGTATCGATGTTCGCGGGGTGTTCCGAGGTATCCAATCGCGAGGACTTCGCCAGTCAGATCAGCCACAAGACCGAACGCGAGGTCGAGCGATTTGCCGGCAAGCCGGCATCGGTGGACAGCGCCGATCCGAATCGCGTGATATGGATCTACAAGGGCAGAACGTTCGACGTACCCACACGCAAGACGGATCCGGAAACCGATGTGGTGTTCTCGCGTGCGGCGGACGGCAAGCTGCACGTCGTGGACGTCGTGTTCAAGTAAACCGCGACGGCGGCGCGGTCTCGGCGCGAAGCTCAGCGCGGCGTCGTTACCAGCGTCAGCGCCGGGCGTGCGCTCCACAATGCAGCAAAGTCACACTCGTTGTCCGCGCTTTGCCATTCGCCGCGCGAGGCGTTGTAGACCTGGATCAGACCCGATCCATCGACCATCGCGACCAGCCGCACGTATTGCGTGCCGACGAGACAGGGCCCCAGGACGACGCGGCCTGTCGCCTTCAGTGGTCGTGCAATTCGCATAGGCTTGTCCGCACGCTGAAGAGCCGGCTCGTCGCGGGTATCACGCTGCCCCCCGCGAGTGCGGCCGAAGCGCACGGCGCGGAGCATTGCGCCGGGGTTCAGCAGCAATCGAAAACGAGCCTGCGTAGCCGTAACGCCGCGCATCGGCGACGCACTCTTCCAGCTCGGTGAAGGCTCGGGAACCTTGCCGGATCACCTCGTGCCGCAGCGTCTGCCGGCACCACACCCACCGGCCATCGGCGTTTTTCTTGAAATCCCACACGTCTGACATTGGCAACCCTCTGCGGGCACGAAATGCCCGTGGCTGATTCGAGGCGGACGACCGAATGAAGAACCCACTCTACTCCCTTTTCAGGAGCGCAAGTGAAATGACCCCGGCGGTACATGATTGCGACCGCGTTCGGCGCGGAACGTTGAGAGTCACCCTCGCTCGTTGAGCGTATAGTGCATGCTCGGGCAGGGACCATCACGGCATGAGCAAAACGATCGTTTTCAGCGGCCACTCGGGCGAGCAATATCGTTTCGAGGTCTTGCCGCTACGCACCGCGCTCAAGTCCGTGGCAGGCGTGTACATCGTCACCCGACGCACGCTCGAGGACCGCACCTTTGCGACCAAAGGAACGCATCAGCCGGTCATGATCGGCCGAACCGACGATTTCGCCGCGCTGCAATTCACCGGGGCGCAAGCGAAGACGTTTGCCATCAGAGGCGCCGAATACATCTGCGTGAGCGCCGTCCCCGATGCCGCCGAGCGCGTTCGCATCGAGCGCGATCTCCTGGAGGCGCATGAGCGGAACGGCGCGTTCCTGCAGCATCTCGTCGCGCCTCAGCCGCCACAGTCAACACCCGGCGGAACCACAGCGTAGAGCGCGTCGCTCGTTCCGCACCTGCGCCCCGGGTAAATCCATACAGGCGCGCGGCCGTCAGGTCGGCCTAATGTCACACCGCGCAGGCGGATACGCGTAGACTCGACGTCTTCAACGTCGCGCCGCGGCGTGCCCATTGGAGCACCCGCAAAATGCCGCGACCCCTTTTTTCCCAATTGTCATTGCAGAACCGAGCAGCGCGTACTGCGCGGCTGACGCGGTTTGCCGCCCTTGCCGCCGTGGCGCTGTGTATCGCGTGGCTCACTGTGTTGTCGGCGCAGGCATGAGCCACCACATGAGACTCGAGTTGAAGCGTCAGACTAGAAGCGTGCTGAGTTGGACCGTGTGGTGCGCCATAGCCGGACTTGTCATGGGGCTGTTGATTACGTGGACGCGTTAGTGGGTCTGGTTGGACTCGAACCAACGACCAAGGGATTATGAGTCCCCTGCTCTAACCGACTGAGCTACAGACCCGCGGGAAGAGCGCGCATTTTATCAGCGTACATCGTCTCGAACGCGCTCTCGAGGTCCCTCACGAGCTGCGGCGTATCGAAGAATGGCGCCGATGCGCGTGCGTCACTCAGCGCAGCGTGCAGCCGACGCGTGCGCGCGCGCTCGGCGGCGAGCGCCACCGCGCTAGCGACGTAGTCCTCCGGCGTTTCCACGACCAGCTCACGCGAGCCTGCCGCACCGACGAGGCTCGCCGCGACGCGGCTCGCGAAGGTCGCGCCGGGTGCAGTCAGCACCGGCACGCCTGCCCACAACATGTCGGCGGTCGTGCTGTGGCCGTTGTACCAACCGATCGTATCGAGCGCGAGATCCGAGCATCCGAGTCGCGATAGATGCGCCGCTTTGTCCGCGACGCGCTCGGCGAAGATCAACCGCGCGTCGTCGACGCCGCGTGCGCGAGCCTCACGCCGCAGGGTTTCGACCACGATCGGATTGGCGCGCGCGAGCCACAGCACGCTCGCCGGCGCCGCATCGAGGATCTGCATCCACAGCTCGAACGAGCCGCGATCGATGCGCGAGGCCGTGCTGAAGTTACTGAATACGAACGCGTCCTCCGGCAGCTTCTGCTCGGCGCGCGCGATGCGCCGCAGATCGCTCGCCTCGGCGCCGTCCGTCACCATGAAACACGCGTTCACCCGCACGAGCCGCTCGGTGAATTGATTCTGGAGCGCCGGCGGCGTCACGACGGCGTCCCCAATGAAGTAATCGATGTAGCTCGCGCCGGTCGTTCCCGGATAGCCGAGGTAATGCGCCTGCACCGGCGCCGGCCTGCGCGCGAGCACGCCGAGCCTGCTGCCGCTGGTGTGCCCCATGAGATCGACCAGGACGTCGATCTCGCAATCGGCGATCGCACGCGCGGCCGCCTCGTCGCTCATCGCGTGGACGTCGACGAACCGGTCGACGCTCGAAGCAATGGCATCGCGGTAAACGCTGCCGTCGTCGGCGCCGAACGAAAACGCATGGACCTCGAACCGGCCGCGATCGTGCAGGCCGAACACGCTGTGCAGCACGCGCCCGACCGCGTGCTTCCGGAAATCACGCGAGAAATAACCGAGCTTCAGCCGCTCATCCGGCCCGCGGGCACGCACCGGCTGAGGTCCGAGCGTCGTTCCCTGCCGAACGTGCATGTTCGCGTGAAATGCGGCGACCGCCTTGCACCGTTCGGCATCGAGACCCAGATAGATCGCAGTAAGCGGTGAGACGAACGGCATCCATTCGACAGACCGCGTGCACGCGATGCGGTCGCGAAGCGCCCCGGCCATCGCGTCGGCGCCCTGCCAGTCGCACACTTCGAGCAGCGTGTGCAGCAGCTCCTGTCCGGCGCCGGCAAAGTCCGGATCGAACGCGATCGCGGCGCGGTAGTGCTTGATCGCGTCTTCGAGCTTTCCGGAGGCGCGAAGGATATAGGCGTAGTTCGTGTGAGCCGGCGCGCAGCGCGGGTCGATCGCGAGCGCGCGCTCGAGCGTCCGGATCGCTTCCGGCGCTTTGCCCTGTGCGATGTAGACGAGCGCGAGGTTCGTGACTGCAGCCGTGTTGTGCGGGTGGCGGGCCACGGCCTCGCCGAGAACGCGCTCCGCCGCGTCGAGATCGCCGCCGTCATAGAGCGCGAGGCCGCGTTCGATGAGCGGCGTGGCGGACGCGCGCCGGCTGAACGCCGACTTCAGCAGCTTCGTCAGCACGAAAAAAAACGCACGGGAGCGGTGCTCACGTGCGCGATGTCGAACACCGGATTCCCGCCTTCGCGGGAATGACGACGATGTTAGCTCTCGGTATCGAGGAAGCTCCGCAGGCGCTCGGACCGCGACGGGTGACGGAGCTTGCGCAGCGCCTTGGCTTCGATCTGACGGATGCGCTCGCGCGTGACGTCGAACTGCTTGCCGACTTCTTCTAGCGTGTGGTCGGTGTTCATCTCGATGCCAAAGCGCATGCGCAGCACCTTCGCTTCGCGCGGCGTAAGCGTGTCCAGCACGTCCTTGGTGACGCCGCGCAAGGATGCGAACACGGCCGAATCCGAAGGCGCGATCGTGGACTGGTCCTCGATGAAGTCGCCGAGGTGGGAATCGTCGTCGTCGCCGATCGGGGTCTCCATCGAGATCGGCTCTTTCGAGATCTTGAGGATCTTGCGGATCTTCTCTTCCGGCATCTCCATCTTCTCGGCGAGCAGCGCGGGATCGGGCTCCTGCCCCGTCTCCTGCAGGATTTGCCGCGAGATCCGGTTCATCTTGTTGATCGTCTCGATCATGTGCACCGGGATGCGGATGGTGCGCGCCTGGTCCGCGATCGAGCGCGTGATCGCCTGCCGGATCCACCACGTCGCGTACGTCGAGAATTTGTAGCCGCGGCGGTACTCGAACTTGTCCACGGCCTTCATGAGGCCGATGTTGCCTTCCTGGATCAGGTCGAGGAACTGCAGACCGCGGTTGGTGTACTTCTTCGCGATCGAGATCACCAGCCGCAGGTTCGCCTCCGTCATCTCGCGCTTGGCGCGGCGCGCCTTCGCCTCGCCCGTCGTCATCTGACGGTTGATCTCCTTGATGTCCTTCACCGGGAGACCGACGCGTGCCTGGATGTCCAGCAGCTTCTGCTGCTGCTCGACGATCGCCGGCTCGAAGCGCTCGAGCGCCACGCTCCACGGTTTGCCGGCTTCGATCTCGGTCTTCACCCAGCGCACGTTCGTTTCCTTGCCGGGAAACTCCTTGATGAAGTGCTGGCGCGGCATCTGCGCCTTGTCCACCGAGAGATGCATGATCGTGCGCTCGGTCGTGCGCACTTCGTCGACGAGCTTGCGCACGCCGTCGGAGAGCGCCTCGATCTGCTTCGCCCCGAAGCGGATGTTCATGAGTTCGTCGGAGATGTGGTCGCGCGCCTGGAGGTACGACTTCGAGCGCGGGCCTTCCTTCTGGAGCGCGCGCATCATCTTGCCGTAGTAGTTGCGGATCACGGCGAAGCGCTTGAGCGCTTCCTCTTTCAGCTTGAGCATGTCGGCGCTTTGCACCGCGGCGCCGTCTTCATCCTCTTCTTCCTCGGACTCGAGCTCTTCCTCTTCGTCGTCCGCGGCCGCTTCGACGTCGGCTTCGGGGACGTCCTCGCCTTCGGCGTTGGGATCGATCAGCCCGTCGACGACCTCATCGACGCGCATCTCGTCCTTCTCGATGCGCTCCGCGAGCTCGAGAATGGCGGCGATTGTCGTGGGCGACGCCGAGATCGCCTGGATCATGTGCTTCAAGCCGTCTTCGATGCGCTTCGCGATCTCGATCTCGCCTTCGCGCGTGAGCAGCTCAACCGAGCCCATCTCACGCATGTACATGCGCACGGGATCGGTGGTGCGGCCGAATTCGGAATCGACCGTGGAGAGCGCCGCTTCCGCTTCCTCCACCGCGACCTCGTCGGCGACCGCGGGTGTGACGTCCGACATGAGCAGCGCATCGGCATCCGGCGCTTCGTCGTACACCTGGATGCCCATGTCGTTGATCATGCCGATGATGTTCTCGATCTGCTCGGCGTCCATCATGTCGTCGGGCAGGTGGTCGTTGATCTCGGCGTACGTGAGGAACGTGCGCTCCTTGCCGAGCGCAATCAGGTTCTTGAGGCGAACGCGGCGTGCTTCCGCATCGGCGGGGGAGAGCTCGCGGCGCTCGAACTCCTTGACCAGGGCCCGCTCTTTCGCGGTGAGGCCGCGCGTCGATTTCTTGAGCGGGGCACCCGGTGCGCCCGGTTTCGCGAGCGCGCGGTCGGCCTGCTTGGCGGCGGCCTGAACTTTTTCGAGCGCTTTCTTGCCGACGGCTTTCAACGTCGCGAGCCGCTGCTCTTTCCGGTTCACGGCTTTCTGCAGCGGCTTGGCCTGCGGTTTGACCGGCACGCGCTTCAGCGCGGGCTTGTCCTTGACCGCCTTGCCAGCGGTCTTCACCGGCAAGTCTTTCGGACGATGGATCTTCAGCTTGAGCTTCTGGGCCTTTGCCGGCTTCGCTGCGGGCCGTTTGGCCGGCGCGGCAGACCGTTTCGCGCCCTTGTTGCGCACCGCGCTTTTCGCGGCCGCTGTCTTCGAGGCGGCGGTTTTCGTTTTCGATTTGCTTGCTGCGGCTTTCCTGGCTTTGGCCATGTCCGTTTTCGTCCTAGCGCGTGGTTTCGCTAAAAAACTGCCTATTATACCCCAACTGAGTTCTGACAGCGTCGATAAGCCGTTGTTTCTACGGCCAAACGTCTCAAAACTTGGCCTGATCCTTGCTTCAGGCGTGAGGCTGCCGCGTTACATCGGGGAGGGCTGTCCGACCCCGCCCGCTCCCTTAAGTTCAGTCAGCCGCTGCCACAGGCGGTCTCTTTCCTGTCGCTCCGATTCGGAGAGACTCGGCCGGCTCAGGAGGTCTCGGTACGCTGCGTCCAGCGCCCTGCTTTCGAGCTGCAGAAACGCACCTTTGAGATCAGCCTCGAGTTTGTCGGCCTCATTCCCGCCGCTGAGCAGGTCCGTTCTAACTTGCGTGTAGAGCTCCGCGTACTCGGAATTACGTGTCGCTTCGAGTAATGCAGCCGTGCTGTGAACGTCGGTTTTTTCAATGGCGCTGATGAGGGCAACAACCGGCGCAAACTCCGGATCGCCTTGGAGCTCACGCTTTTGTTCTTCTGACACTCTGTGCACCAGCTCAGGCGCTTCGAGGAAGATCCGAAGCAGGTTGCGCCACAGCTCGGGGCCGCCGCGACGCTGCGCCCGCGCCGGCGATGCCGCACGCTTGCGCGCGGCGGGTGTGAGCCCGCACGCCGCCTCGACCTCTTCCGGCGTGAGACGCGCCTTCTCCGCGACGTCCCGCACGAGCTGGAGCCGGAACGTGTTGTTCTGAAGCTGCGCGAGGTGCGGCTTCGCCGCATGGATCAGCGCGGCACGACCCTCGGCGGAGGAGAGGTCGACCTGGCCGGTGAGCTCGTCCATGAGATAGCGTGACAGCGGCGTGGCCGTATTGAGCAGGCGTTCGAAGACGTCTTTTCCGCGGCTCCGGACGTAGCTATCGGGATCTTCGCCCTGCGGCAGGAACAGGAAGCGCACCTGCTTGCCGTCCACCAGCTCCGGAAGGCTCGTTTCCAGCGCCTTCCAGGCCGCGCGGCGGCCCGCGCTGTCACCGTCGAAGCAGAAGATGACCTCGTCCGACTGGCGCAGGAGCTTCTGGACGTGCTGCGCCGTGGTCGCGGTTCCGAGTGTCGCCACCGCGTACTCGATTGCGTTCTGGGCGAGCGCGACGACGTCCATATAACCTTCGACGACGATCACGCGCCCTGCGTCCCGGATCGCCCGCCGCGCCTGATAGAGGCCGTAGAGCTCACGGCCTTTCTCGAAAACCGGCGTCTCCGGGGAATTGAGGTACTTGGCGCCGTCGGACGCTTCGAGCACGCGTCCGCCGAAGCCGATCACGTTGCCGCGCACGTCCACGATCGGGAACATGACGCGGTCGCGGAAGACGTCGTAGCGGCGGCCCTCCTCGTTCTGCTTGACCAGTCCCGCGCTCGCCAACGCCTTGGCGTCGTAGTCGGGGAAGGCCCCGGCCAGGTTCTGCCAGCCGTCCGGCGCGTAGCCGATGCCGAAGCGCTTGGCGATATCGCCGGAGAGGCCGCGGCGCTTGAGATAGTCGATCGCGCGCGGCGCGTCTTTCAGACACGTGCGATAGAAGCGGGCGGCGGTGAGCAGTATGGTGTAGAGGTTTTCGCCCTCCGCGGCGCGCTCATGTGAGCGCTCGCTTCGCACTTCCGGCACCGTCATCCCGACGCTCTGCGCGAGGTCCTTCACGGCCTCGACGAAGCCGAGGCCGCTGTACTCCATCAGGAAGCCGACCGCCGTGCCGTGCGCGCCGCAGCCGAAGCAGTGATAGAACTGCTTGGTCTGGCTGACCGTGAACGACGGTGTCTTTTCCGCGTGGAAGGGACAGCAGGCGACGTAATTGGAGCCGGCGCGCTTCAGCCGCACGTGCCGCTCGACGACGTCCACGATGTCGACGCGGTGCAGGAGCTCCTGGATGAATGTCTGGGGAATCATCCGCGCGGGAATTCTAGCCCGCGAGCTTCGCTTTCACGCGCGCGGAGACCTGCCCCATGTCGGCGCGTCCGGCGAGCTTCGCCTTGAGCGGCCCCATCACCTTGCCCATGTCCGCGGGTCCTTTGGCGCCGGCTTCGGCGATCGCCGCCGCGATGGCTGCGTCGATTTCCGCCTCGCTCATCGCAGCCGGCATGTAGGCCTCCAGCACCGAGATTTCGAACTGCTCGCCTTCGGCAAGATCCGGACGGCCGCCTTTTTCGAACTGTGCGATCGAGTCGCGCCGCTGCTTGATCATCTTGTCGATGATCGAGACGACTTCAGGATCGCCAAGATCTTTGCGTTCGTCGACCTCCTTCTGCTTGAGCGCAGCCGTTAAGAGGCGCAGCGCGTCGCGTCTGCGCGCATCGCCCGCGCGCATCGCGTCCTTGAGATCGGTATTGATGCGGTCTTTGAGCATCGACGCACCTCGCGTTCGAGTTCGGGCCTACAAAGAACAATCGCCCCGGGGCGGAAGGCGCCGGGGCGATCGATCGGAATTCGGGTATTGCCTAGTACAGCTTTGGCGGCAGAAGCTGCGAGCGGAGCCGCTTGTGGTGGCGCTTGACGGCGGCGGCGAGCTTGCGTTTACGTTCGGAGGTGGGCTTTTCGTAGTATTCGCGGGCGCGAAGCTCGGTCAGAAGACCGGTTTTCTCTACGGTGCGCTTGAAGCGGCGCAGCGCTACTTCGAATGGTTCGTTTTCCTTGACGCGGACAGTCGGCATGAGCCCCCTTGGGTTGAACGGCTGCGGGTAAAAAAGGTCGCGTAGTATATCAATGGCTTGCTGGCCTCGCCAGCCCCTGTTGGCCCTTTTGACCTCTCCCTCCAATGGTCGTTCTCGGCATTGAAACCTCCTGCGACGAGACCGGCGTCGCGCTGTACGACACGCGCCGCGGGCTGCTCGGGCACGCCCTCCATTCCCAGGTCGCGATGCACGCCGAATACGGCGGCGTCGTCCCCGAGCTCGCCTCGCGCGATCACATCCGGCGCCTGCTCCCGCTCACACGGCAGGTGCTGGAGCGGGCGAAGCTCGGCATCCGCGACATCGGTGCGGTGGCATACACGCAAGGCCCGGGGCTCGCCGGTGCGCTGCTGGTGGGCGCCAGCGCGGCACACGGTCTCGCCTACGCGCTGGGCGTGCCGGCGATCGGGCTCCATCATCTCGAAGGTCATCTGCTCTCACCGCTGCTGGCCGATCCCGCCCCGGAGTTTCCCTTCGTCGCGCTGCTCGTCTCCGGCGGGCACAGCCAGCTCATGCGCGTGGGCGGCGTGGGCGATTACACGCTGCTCGGCGAGACGGTCGATGACGCGGCCGGTGAGGCGTTCGACAAGAGCGCGAAGCTGCTGGGGCTCGGTTATCCCGGGGGCCCCGAGATCGCGCGGCTGGCGCAACGCGGCCAGGCGGGCCGCTTCCAGTTGCCGCGACCGATGATCGCGAGCGGCGATGTCAATTTCAGCTTCAGCGGCCTGAAGACCGCCGTGATGACGCTGGTGAATAAACACCCGCTCGATGATCAGGGGCGGGCCGATCTTTGCGCGGAGGTCCAGGCTGCGATCGTGGACGTGCTGGTCGCGAAATCGCTCGCCGCGCTGGAGGACACGGACCTCACACGGCTCGTGGTCGCCGGGGGTGTCGGCGCGAACCGGCTGCTGCGCGAGCGCCTGACCGCGCGCGCCGACGCCCGCGGCTGCACGGTGTACTACCCGGATCTGGAGTTCTGCACCGATAACGGCGCGATGATCGCGTTCGCCGGCGCGAAACGGCTGGAACGCAACGAGCAGGAGGATGGCCTCTCGTTCTCCGTGCGGCCGCGCTGGGACCTGGAAGAACTGACACCGCCTGCTGCCGGGCTCGCGTCTTAACCGTTGTCCTCAGCGACCGCAGGGCGGGCCGATGGCCCACCGGCAGTGCGCCAGCCTACCCGCTCTTGCCGAGCCTGCCTTCGGTGCCGGCGATGAGATTTCGAATGTTCGTCTTGTGCCGCCATACCAGCAGCGCCGAGACGGTCGCGACGCAAATGAAGATCGGCGCCGCCGGATCCTTGTAGATGAACAGTGTGAAGAACGGCGCGAACGCCGCCGACACCAGCGCCGAGAGCGACGAGATCCGGAAGAACACGGCCATGACGATCCACGTCGCCATCGCACCGAGCGCAACGTAGACGTTCAGCGCAAAGAGCACGCCGAGCGCGGTCGACACGCCTTTGCCGCCCTCGAACCGGAAGAAGACCGGATACATGTGTCCGACCACGACCGCAACCGCCGCCGCGGCCTGCGTCACGTCGGCGAGAGCGGGTTGCGCGAACCGCGCGGCAATGACGACGGCAACCCAGCCTTTGACGCCGTCGCCCAGGAGCGTGAGCAAAGCCGCCGGTTTGCGGCCCGTGCGCAGCACGTTGGTCGCACCGGGATTGCGCGAGCCATAGCTGCGCGGATCGGGCAACCCGAACGCGCGGCTCACGATGACGGCGAACGAAATCGAGCCGATGAGATAGGCAAGAAGCGTCAGCAGCAGTGTCGTAATCATCGCGGGTTAAACTACCACACGATGGACGTCATCTTCATCCAGGACTTCAGGCTCGAGATACTGATCGGCGTGTACGAGTGGGAGCGGCGCGTGCCGCAGACCGTTCAGCTCGATCTCGAGATCGGATTGCCGCCGCGCGAGAAACGCTCCGATCGCATCGGGGACACGATCGACTATGCGAAAGTCGTCGCGCGCATCGAAGCGAGCCTGCGCGAGAACCGCTTCGTGCTCGTCGAAGCGCTTGCGGAGCACATCGCGCAGCTCGTCATGAGCGAATTTCGCGCGCCGTGGATACGCACGAGCGTGACCAAGCTCGGCGCGCTCAAAGGCGTGAAGCGCCTCGGCGTAACGATCGAACGCGGCGCACGCGCATAAGCACCCCCATCCCGACCTTCGCCCGTCGAGGGGGAAGGCGAGCTCTCCTCCCCCCGACGGGGCAGGGATAGGGTGGGGGTGAATCATCCCCGCGGGTGGTGTTTCTGGTGTAGCTGTTTAAGCCGCTCGCGCGCGACGTGGGTGTAAATCTGCGTCGTCGAGATATCCGAGTGTCCCAGCAGTAGCTGAACGACGCGCAGATCCGCGCCGTGATTGAGCAGATGCGTCGCGAACGCGTGGCGCAGCGTGTGCGGCGAGATCGATTTCGCGAGCGCTGCGCGCGCGGCATAGCGCTTGATCAATTGCCAGAACGCCTGCCGCGTCATCGCCGAACCGCGCCCGGTGACGAAGAGGTCGTCGCCCGTTTTACCGCGCAGCAGCGCCGGCCGCGCCTCCGCGAGATACCGCGTCAGCCACTGCAGCGCTTCCTCGCCGAGCGGCACGAGGCGCTCCTTCGAGCCCTTGCCCATCACGCGCACGACGCCCATGTCGCGGCTCACCTGTGGCGTTTTCAGCGTAACGAGCTCGGACACGCGTAGCCCGCTCGCGTACAGCATCTCCAACATCGCCTTGTCGCGCAGCCCGAGCGGCGTCTCGATATCGGGCGCGCCGATCAGGTTCTCGACGTCGGCTTCGGTCAGGGTTTTCGGAAGGCCGCGTGGCAGCTTCGGCGACTCGATCTTGAGAGTCGGATCCGCCGAGCGTTTGCCGCTGCGCACGACATAGCGATAAAACCGCTTGAGACTCGAGAGCAGGCGTGCCGCGCTGGATGCGCGCGCCTTGCGCGCGTAGCGATGGCCGAGATACGCCTGGATGTCCGCCTGATCGGCCGCGAGCAGCGTCCTGCCGCTCTGCTTGTGCAGCCAACCCGAGAACTGTTCGAGATCGCGCCTGTAGCTTTCCAGCGTGTTGCGTGAGAGCCCGTCTTCGAGCCACAGCGCGTCGCAGAATTCGTCCAGTACGTCATTCCGCCGCACGCCGGAATCGAGCGTGTGATTGCGTTCTGGATTCCCGCCTTCGCGGGATTGACGGCTTACGCCGCGCCGAGCACTAGCCAACCTTCACGCCCTCGTGCCGCAGCAGCCAGCGCTTGATCTCCAGCGCATCCGCGCCGCGGCTGTTCATGAATCCGCCGATGCCGTTGACGCTGACTACGCGATGGCAGGGAATCACGATCGGAATGCGGTTCGCGCCGCACGCGCCGCCCACCGGCCGCGGCGCGGTCTTGAGCGCACGCGCGACATCGACGTAGGTGAGCGTGCGCCCCGCGGGAATCGCGCTGATCTGCCGCCACACCTTGCACTGGAACGCGGTGCCTGCGTAGTCGAACGGGATGCGCGGCACGTATTCGGGATTGTCGAGATAGCGTTCGATCTCCCGGCATGCGCGCGCGGCGAGCGGGTTCAGTGGCGCGAGCGTCTCCACGCCGCGCGGCAGATACTCGATCCCGGTCACGTGCCCGCCCAGCGTGCGGATGCCCAGCACCGCGAAAGGCGTCGGGTACTTCGCGTGAAACGACTCCAGCATCAGACGCTGGCAGGCTGCATCAGACGTCCGCGGAGCTTCTGCATGACCACGACCACGGCGACGAGCGCGAAGCCGATGTAGTCGAACAGCGGCGCCGGATACACCAGCATCAGCCCCGCGACGATCAGCATCCAGCGCTCGATGAGCAGCGTCCTGCGCAGGAGCCAGCCCTGGAGCCCACCGGCCAGCGCCACGACACCGAACGCCGCGGTGATCGTGACGACCGCGATCATCCCCCAGTCCGCCTGTTCGAGCGTCTTGAACGAGCCGGTCAGCAGCAGACCGGTGCCGGACGGGTCGAGCACGAACATGAACGGCACGAGGAACGCGGGCGCACAGTATTTCCACGACTGGAGCGTCGTGCGATACGGCCCGCCGCCCGTGATCGCGGCCGCCGCGAACGGCGAGAGCGCGGTCGGCGGGGACACTTCCGAGAGCACCGCGTAATAGAAGATGAACATATGCGCGGCGAAATCCGGCACGCCGAGCTTGATCATCGCGGGCGCGGTGATGACGGCGCAAATGATGTAAGACGCGGTGACCGGCACCGCGAGCCCGACGATCCACACGATCAGCGCGGTATAGATCGCGGTCAGCAGGAGCTGCATCTCGCGCAGCAGCTCGGGAGTATTCGCCGCACCGAAAAAGCCCCAGAACGCGACCAGCCCGTGTGCGCCCGATTCGGCGTAGTCGAGCACGATCGCACTGAACTTGAGCCCCAGCCCGGTGAGCGTCACGACACCGACGATGATGCCCGCGGATGCACACGTGGCCGCGACGTTGAGCACGCTGACCGAGCCGCCTTCCAGCGCCTTGACCAGACCGGAATTCCAGAAGCCGCGCGCCCACGGCAGCCGGCCGCGGAACCAGTCGTACGGAACAAGCGCGGAATCGCGCTGAAAGAACGACATGAAGAACGTCGCAAGCGTGGCGAAGAACACCGACATGACGGGCGAATAACCCATGAGCATGAAAACGACGATTGAGACGAGCGAGACGAAGTGAAACCAGTAACGCCGCGCGAGCTCGAGCATGCGATGGTGCTTTTCCAGCGCGACGGCGTGCATGTGAAACTTGCGCGCGTCGATCTCGACCATCACGAAGATCCCGAGGTAGAAGAGGATCGTCGGGATCGTCGCCATGAGGATCACATCGAGGTACGAGATCTTCAGGAACTCCGCGATCAGGAATGCCGCGGCCCCGAGCACCGGGGGCGAGATGATCGCGCCCAGGCCGCCGGCTGCGAGCAGCCCGCCGGCAGCTTCCTTGTGATATCCGGACTTCGCGAGCAGCGGATACGCGACCGAGCCGAGCGTCACCGTCGTCGCAACGCCCGAGCCCGACGGGCCGCCGAGGAGGAACGAGCCCATCACGACCGCGCGACCCGCACTCGACGGCTTGCCGCCCATTGCAGAGAACGAAAAATCGATGAAGAACTTCCCGGCACCCGAGTACTGGAGGAACGCGCCGAAGATCGTGAACAGGATGATGAGCGTCGAGGAGACGTCCACGGCGACGCCGTAGATGCCTTCGAGCGTCATGTACAGCGCGCCGGTGAGCCGCGCGATGTCGTAGCCCTTGTGGGTCCAGGGCGGCGGCAGATAGGGGCCGAACAGCGCGTAGCACAGGAAGAGAATGCAGATGAACGGCAGGATCCAGGTGGAGCTCCGCCGGTTCGCTTCCAGGATGAGCACGATGAGCGCGACACCGACGACCTGGTCGAGCGTCTCCGGCACCGTTGCGCGATCGCCGAGGAGATCTCCCCAGTACAAGATGTAGCCGGCGATCGCGATCGAGACGAGCCCGAAGATCACGTCCCACCACATCAGCCGGTGCCGGAAGCGTTTCGCGGCCGGGAACAGCAGAAAGATCAGCGTCAGCGCGAATGCGACGTGCACGGGCCGCAGGATGTACGCCGGCACGATCTCGACGGCGGCATAGAGGTGAACGAGGGACATGATGACCGCGAGCGCGGTCATCATCGTCGCGAGGACGCCGCGATAGCGGTTGAGCGCGCCTTCTTCTTCTTCGATGAATTCTTCGAGGCGCTTTTTCTGCTCTTCGGTGAGCGGCACCTGCTCGTCGATGGTCTTGCCGTCGTCGATTATGGCGAGGGTGTCTTTTTCGGCCATCCGGCGCTCTCCTTGCGCTGCCCGCGGACACTAGCACACAAACAAAAACCCCGCCGGTGCGCGGCGGGGTTTTGAGCGAGGTCTAAGGTCGCGTTACTGGAGCTTCACGCCGCGCTCTTTGAAGTACTTGAGCGCGCCCGGATGCCACGGCAGCGGGCTCGCCGCCGTTTTCTGGTTCTCGAGCTTGAAGTTCTCGGCTTCCTTGTGAACGGCGATGAGCTCTTTCTGGTGGTCGAAGATCGTCTTCACGATGTTGTACGCCGTCTGCTCGCTCAGGTTTTCATGCGCGACGAGGATGTTCATGACGGTCGCCTGCTTGTTGTCGGCGGTCATGCCGGCATAAGTCGCGCGCGGGATCGCGTCCTGCACGTACAGATTGCCGTATTTCTTGTTCATCGCCGGCACGAGATGCGCGTGGTCGATCATCTTGATCTTCACGCCCGGCGTCGCGGCGAGATCGGTCACCGCGGCCGTCGGAAGACCGCCGACCCAGAAGAACGCATCGATCTTGCGATCCTTCAGCGCATTCACCGATTCGGCCACGCCGAGACGCTCGCGGCGCATGTCGCGATCCTTGTCGAGGCCGCCCGCTTCGATCACGCGGAACGCCATGACTTCGGTCGCGCTGCCGGGAGAGCCGGTCGAGACGCGCTTGCCTTTCAGGTCCTCGAACTTGTTGACGCCCGTGCCCTCGACCGTCACGACGTGCATGCGGTTGGGGTAGAGAATCATCAGCGTGCGCACGGAGACCTTGCGGCCCTTGAACTTGTCCTCGCCCTTGAGCGCGTCCTGCGCCGCATCGGTCATGCTGAGCGCGATATACGGCTTGCCGGTGCCGATCAGTTGGAGGTTCGCGACCGAGCCGCCGGTCACTTCCGCGGTCGCCTGCAGACCCGGTACGTACTTGGAAAGCACGTTCGCCATACCGCCGCCGAGCGGGTAGTACACGCCGCCGGTGCCGCCGGTCGCGATCGAGAGATTGATCTGTTCCGCCGCCTGACCCGCGCCGGCGCCGAAGGCGACGACGGTGACCAGCAGCGCCTTGATGAAGCGCAGCATGAACTTCCTCCTGTTGGGATAAGACATTGAAAGAACGCGCAGTTTAGTGATCCCGTTGACTCGGGGCAATACCGGAAGGAAAGGAGGGTCCCGCAGGTACCGGGCTCGTTTCGCGGCACCGTCTTCGGCCGCATCGCCGGTGCGAGCGCGGCCGCCGCCGTCAACGCGTAACGCGCGTTCGTCAGCGCCCGCGCACGAGCGCGCCCGGCAGGTCCTTCAACGAACGCCGCGCGCGTTTCTTCTTGCGCTCTTTCGGCTTGGCTTTGATGCTGCGCTGCTTCTGCGGCTTGACGTCGGTCGTCTGCTGGTCCGCCTTGATGTCGCCGCGATCGCGGTCCAGGCGCACGTCGCCGCGCGGACGGTCGATCGGTACGCTATCCGAGACGCGCGTGACGTTCTGCGCGCGCGCGGCGTGGCGTTGTTCGGCGCGCGCCCGGAGCTCGGTGCGTTCTTCGGGCGTGAGATCGGCGGCGACGAGCGATGAAGCGCCGAGCGCGAGCAGCGATGCGAGCAGCACCGGGGCATATGTCCTCATGACGCCTCCTCGGAAATCGGGCTGAGCCGATGTCTGGAGCAAGCGCCGGGCCGAAGATTCCTCTGCGTCGTCACCCCCGTGAAGGCGGGTCCAGAGAACCACCCCCATCCTACCTTCGCCGTGAGGGGGGAAGAGGATAGCCGCCTGCGCGGGAATGACGATTCCTCACACTAGTTAGCGGCAGCGCGCTCGCGCAGCGCGAGCAGCGCCGCGAGCGCCGCCAGAGACAGGACGACCGACAAGGACAGTGCGGCCCGGGCGCCGAGCTGCTCGAGCACCAGCCCGAACGTGAACGGCGCGATTGCCTGCATGCCGCGGCCGACGAAGCTCAGGAGCCCCTGCCGGTGCCCGTAGCCCGCGGCGCCGAAGATCGCGAGCGGCAGCGTGCCTTTGGCGATCGTGATCATGCCGTTGCCGGCCCCGTGCAGCATGGCGAACGCCGACGCGATTTGCGCGGGCCCGCCGAAGAGCGCAAGCACGATGCCGCCGATCGGATGCAGCGCCGTGGCGATGCGCGCCGTCAGCAGCGGATGGAAACGGAAACGCCGGGCGGCGAGAAATTCCGTGAGCCGTGCCGCGACCTGCGCGGGCCCGAGCAGCGCCGACGCGGTGAGCGCGGCCACCGATGTCGTGCCGACCGCGAGCAGCAGCCCCGGCAGATGCGCGGCCATGGCGGAGGTGACGTACGACGTCAGCGCGCCGAAGGCCGCCAGCAGGAAAAACGCGCGCCAGTAGTTGTGCCACGTGCGGTCACGGCCTTCCGGGGCCGACGTCGCTTCACCGCCGGTCGGCTCCGGCACGCGCTGCGCCGCGCGCGGAATACACGCGAGGTTGAGCGGCAGCGCGAGCACGATGTGCGTCACGGCCCACGCGAGACACGCGGCGCGCCAGCCGAAGCGATCGCTGAGTAGCGCCGTGACGGGCCAGCCGACCGTGCTCGCGAATCCGGCGATCAGCGTGATGCCCGTGATCGGCGCGCGCGCCGCTGCCCCGTGGATGCGCACCAGCGCGGCGAATGCCGCTTCGTACAGGCCGAGCGCCATGCCGAGCCCGAGCACGCACCACGCAGCGAACAGCATGGCCGCGCCGTAGGCGAACGCGAGCATCGCAAGGCCCACGGCGAGGACGAGATTGGACAGCGCGAGCACGCCGCGCCCGCCGTACGTGTCGATGGCGCGGCCGGCCGCGGGTCCCGCCAGTCCCATCACGACCAGCGCCACCGAAAACGCGCCGAACACGGTGGAGGTCGCGAGCCCGAGATCGCGCGCGACCGGCGCGGCGAGAATCGCGATGAGATAAGTCGACGATGCCCACGCGACGGTCTGCGTGAAGCCGAGCGCGAGGACCTGCGTCAGCAAACGATGCGCTCGGCTTCGAGCGTCTGGCGCACGCTCGTGTCGCTTGTCATAGTATCTCGATACTAGAACAAGCCAGGGGAGTTCGCCATGACGTCCACGCTCACGCGCATCGTGTCCGTTGTTCTGGCAACGCTGCTCGCCGCATGCCAGACCGCTTCCACGCAGTGGCAGCACCCCAAGGATCCAGCGATCACGATCGGTGAGACCGATCTCGGTGGCGTGGTGACCAGCGCAAACGGCGTGGAAGCCGGCGTATGGGTGATCGCGGAAACGACGGAGCTGCCGACGAAGCTCGCGAAGATCGTGGTGACCGACGATCGCGGGCGTTATGTCATCCCCGATCTGCCGAAGGCCACCTACAACGTATGGGTACGCGGATACGGGCTCATCGACTCGCCGAAGGTGCGCACGCAGCCGGGTAAGGTGCGCGACCTCAAGGCCGTGGTGGCGCTCACGCCGGCCGCGGCGGCGGAGTACTACCCGGCGGCGTACTGGTATTCCATGCTGCGCATGCCGGACCGGAATGATTTCGCCGCCGGCCGCATCGGCAAGCTGCGCAGCCAGGCCGAATGGCTGAACGTCGTGAAGACGAACGGCTGCGTCACCTGCCATCAGATGGGCAACAAGGCGACCCGCACCATCCCGCGCGAATACGCGCACATCAGGTCGTCGCACGAACAGTGGGCGACGCGGATTCTGGCGGGTCAGGCGATGAACAACATGGCGGCGGCGATCGGGCGCATCGATGCGCAGCTCGCGCTGAAGCATTTCGCCGAGTGGACCGACCGCATCGCCGCCGGCGCACTGCCGCGCTCGCAGCCGCAGCGCCCGCAAGGTGTGGAGCGCAACCTCGTGCTGACGCTGTGGGACTGGGCGAGCCCGACGGCATACCTGCACGACGAAGTCTCGACCGACAAGCGCAAGCCCACGGTGAACGCGAACGGACCGATCTATGGCGCAACCGAGGAAAGCACCGACATGATCCCGGTGCTCGATCCGCTGAAGCACGCCGCGAGCGAGATCCGCCACCCGGTGCGTGACCCGAAAACGCCGAGCTCGCGCAACAATCCGCTTTCGCCTTCGCCGTACTGGGGCAAGAAGCCGATCTGGGACAGCCAGACCACGACGCACAACCCGATGCTCGACGAGCAGGCGCGCGCGTGGTTCACCGCGCGCGTGCGTCATCCGGACAATCCCGCGTTCTGCCGCAAAGGCTCCAATCATCCGTCGGCCAAAGTATTTCCGCTCGAGCGCGCGAACCGCCATCTGTCGATGTACGACCCGAAGACGGGACAGTGGAAGCTCGTCAGCACGTGCTTCAGCACGCATCACCTCGTGTTCGCTGAAGACGCGAACCACACGCTGTGGACGAGCGGCGGCGGCGCGGCGAACCCGGTGATCGGCTGGCTCAACCGCAAGGTCTACGACGAAACCGGCGATGAAGAGCGCGCGCAGGGCTGGACACCGATCGTGCTCGATACGAACGGCAACGGACGCCGTGACGCATGGGTTGAGCCCAATGAGCCCGTCGATCCGAAGAAGGACAAGCGCCTGAACGCCGGCCTCTACGGCGTCGCCTACAACCCGGTGGATGGCACGATCTGGGGCTCCTCGCTCGGCTTCCCGGGTCTGCTCGTGCGGCTGAATCCCGGACCCAACCCCACCGAGACCGCGCTCGCGGAAGTCTTCGAATATCCGGTCGAGCTGGGCGGCTACGGCGTGCGCGGCATGGACATCGACCGCAATGGCGTCGTGTGGTCGTCGCTCGCGAGCGGACACCTTGCGAGCTTCGATCGGCGCAAGTGCAAGGGACCGCTCAACGGCCCGAACGCGACGGGCAAGCACTGCCCGGAAGGGTGGACGCTGCATCCCTTCCCCGGCCCGCAATTCGAGGGCATCAAGGACTCCGGCAGCGTCGAATCGAGCTACTACACCTGGGTCGATCAGTTCGACACCCTCGGCCTCGGGACAAACGTGCCGATCGCGACGGCCAATTTGAACGACGGCTTCTTCGCGCTGGTGAACGGCCAGTTCGTGACGCTGCGCGTGCCGTATCCGCTCGGCTTCTACGCAAAGTGGTCCGACGGGCGCATCGATGATCCGAGCGCGGGCTGGAAAGGCAAGGGCTTGTGGGCGACGACCTCGACGCGCGCGCCGTTCCACATGGAAGGCGGCCGCGGCACGCGTCCCAAGGTCGTGAAGTTCCAGCTACGCCCGGACCCGTTGGCGCGGTGAACGAGTGCGGTTAAAGTGACGCCTCCCGCAGCGCCCGGCTGCGAACCATAACAACCGACGTACCCCGGAGACCACATGGCTGAGATGAATCGCGGCGCCTCGCCGCAGAACACCCTTGCGCTCAACATGAAGCTGATCGCCCAGCACGAGCTCGA
Source organism: Burkholderiales bacterium (assembly GCA_035626595.1). Classification (GTDB taxonomy): domain Bacteria; phylum Pseudomonadota; class Gammaproteobacteria; order Burkholderiales; family SG8-41; genus JAQGMV01. The sequence continues at coordinate 22,591 of DASPNJ010000032.1, read as the reverse complement.
CGGCTTCGGCGGCATCGGCGAAGGCATGGGCATGCAGGAGAAAAACGGCCGCCGCATCATGTGGCTGGGCCACGAAGGCGCCCCGAAGAACTTCACCGCGCTCGACGTCACCGATCCCGCGAAACCGAAGATGGTGGTGCAGACCGAGCTCCCGCACAGCAAGATGCGCTCGAACTCGATCGAGGTGTACGAGGACCTGCTGCTCGTCTCGCACCAGATCCGCGGCGAGTTCGGCATGAAGCCCGCCGGCATGACGCTGTGGGACATCAGCACGCCGGAGAAGCCGCGCGAGATCTCGCACTTCGACACCTCCGGTCCGCACTCGCTGGGCGTGCACTGCGTGTGGTGCGTCGACGGCCAATACGTGCACATGTCCACGGGCGCCGCCGACTTCGAGCCGAACAATCCCAAGGACTACCAGATCTACATGATCGTGGACATCCGCAACCCCTCGAAGCCGGTCGAGAAGGGCCGCTGGTGGTACCCGGGACAGAAGAAAGGCGAAGAGCCGCTCAAGCGCCATCCGAAATTCGACAGCGGCTACCGGCCGCACAACATCAGTTGGTATCCGGAGCGTCCGGACCGCGCGTACGTGGCGTACCTCGACGGCGGCGTCGTGATCCTCGACATCAGCGACATGGCGCATCCCAAGCACGTCTCGACCTACAACTACTCGCCGCCGATGAACGGCTTCACGCACACCGCGATGCCGCTTTTTTCGCGCGACCTCTTGCTGGTCACCGACGAGTGCACCAACGACGACGGCAAGGACTGGCCGAAGCTCGCGTGGATCATGAACATGGCCGACGAGAAGAACATCGTGCCGCTCTCGACGCTGCCGCTGCCGCCGGTGGAAACCTTCGCCAAGCGCGGCGGACGCTTCGGGGCGCACAACATCCACGAGAACTACCCGAGCCGGCTCTCGTGGCGCTCGGACGACATCATCCTCGGCACGTTCTTCAACGGCGGCGTGCGGGTCTACGACATCCGCAACCAGTACCAGCCGCAGGAGATCGCTTATTTCGTGCCGGGCGCGCCGAAGCTCTCGCCCAAAGGCGCGGTGCAGGTGAACGACGTGTACGTGGACGACCGCGGGCTGGTGTACATCGGCGACCGTTTCACCGGGGGCCTGTACATCCTCGAGATGAAAATCTAACGGACGACGCCGAGCTCGACGAGGATGGTCTTCAGGAGCTCGTACTCGGCGTCGAGGTGCTTGCGCGTCTCGGCAGCGCTGCGGAAGTCCTCGATCCAGACGTTTTTCTGGAGATCCTGCTTCCACTCGTCGGCGTCGACCACTTTCGCGAACGCCTGCTCCCAGAATGCAACCTGCGCCGGCGTGATGCCGCGCGGCGCGAGGAATCCGCGCCAACTGTAGTACACGGCGTCGATGCCGTTTTCGCGCAGCGTCGCCGTCGATGCATACGGCTCGCGCTGCCGCTGCGGCGCGCTGATGCCGATCGCACGCGCCTTGCCTGCCGCGAGATGCGGCGCGACGGTGCCCGGTGTGCCGACGAGGACGTTCACGTGGCCGCCGAGCATCGCGGTCGCGGCCGCGCTGCCGGAGTTGAAGACGACGGTCTTCAGCGCTTTCGGATCGACACCCGCCGCGCGCGCGATCATGCCGATCACCACGTGGTTCTGATTGCCGGGCGCCGCGGCGAAGCCGAAGGTGATCGCGCCGGGATCCTTCCTGAGCCGCGCGAGGAGATCTTTCGCGCTGGCGAGCGGAGAATCGGCCAGCACCGAAACGACGACGTACTCGCGCATGAGAATGTTGAGCGGCGTGAAATCCCGGTACGAGAGCGGGCTCACACCGACGATGTGATTGGTGACGATGTTCGTCGCCATGGTGCCGAGGAAATGCGCGTCGCCCGCGTGCTGCGAGATGAACGTGAACGCGACACTGCCTCCGCCGCCGGTGCGGTTCGTCACGATCACGCTCGGCATGCCCGGCAGCGCCTGCAGATACCGCTGCACGGTGCGCGCGCCGCGGTCCGCGGAGCCGCCGGCGCCGGCGGAGCTCACGATCTCCACGGTTTTCTGCGGCTTCCAGGTCTGGGCGTCGGCGAGTGCCGGAACCAGAGCGAGCACGAGAGCGGCGAGCCAGCGCATGATCGGTCCTCCCCAGTGACGTATTTGCGTAGGGTGGGCGTTAGCCCACCAGTCGGTGGGTTACGCTTCGCTTCGTCCACCCTACGCCATTCTAGGATCGCACGATGAAAAAAATCGCAGTGCTCGGCGCGGGCGCCATCGGCAGCAGCGTCAGTGCCGATCTGACCCGCGCCGGCTACGACGTGAGCGTGATCGACCAGTGGCCGGCGCAGGTCGAGGCGATGCGCGCCGAGGGACTCTGCATACGGATGCCGGACATGGAGGTGCGCACGCCGATACGCGCGTTCCACCTCTGCGATCTCGCCTCCGCGAACCTCGAGCTCGACATCGTGTTCCTGTGCGTGAAGTCCAACGACGACCGCTGGATGGCCGAGTTCATCAAGCCGTATCTCAAACCGGACGGCGTGCTCGTCGGCATCCAGAACGGGATGAACGACGACACGCTCGCATCCATTCTCGGCCGCGAACGCGTCGTCGGCTGCGCGATCGAGCTCTCCGCCGAGTGCTTTACGCCGGGGCTCGTCAAGCGCAACACGACGCACCAGACGACGTGGCTCACCCTGGGCGAGCTCGACGGCTTCTACACGCCGCGCGTGAAGGAGCTGGAGCGGATCCTGGCGCACGTCGCGCGATGCGAAGTCACGAACAACATCTACGGCGCGAAGTGGACGAAGCTCATCGCCAACACGATGACGATGGGGCCCTTCGGCCTGCTCGGCCTCGGCAACAAGGACGCCGCGGCGCTGCCCGGCATGTTCGACATGTCGGTCGCCCTGGGCAAGGAGTCCCTCGCGGTGGGCAAGGCGCTCGGCTACCGCATCGAGCCGATCTTCGGCCTGCGGGCGGACGAGTTCGCCGGCACCGACGAGGAGAACATCGTGGCGGCCCAAAAGCGGCTCCTGCAACACGTGACGAACGGGCGCACCGCACCCATTCACGATCACATGAAGGGGCGAAAGAGCGAGATGGAATGGATACCGGGCGTAGTCTGCCGCAAAGGCCGCGAGCTCGGTATCCCGACGCCGTTCAACGACGCGATCGTCGAGATCGACCGCATGATCAATCGCGGCGAGATCGAGATGAGCCCGAAGAATTTCGAGCTCTTGAAGGAAAAGGTTCGCCGCTCGTAGGGTGCGCCGGCGGCGCACCGCGGTGCGCTACCAGCGCGACCTATGCATTACATCGCCATCACCCGTAGGGTGCGCCGATGGCGCACCGGCAAGCGGTCATTGCTCGAGCCTGAAGCCGCTGTCCTTCACCACCTTTGCCCAGCGCACCCGCTCGTCGGCGAGCCACTTCTTCGCTTCCTGGGGGCTTACGCCCATCGGCGTCGTGCCCTGGGAATTCAGGAACGCGATCACGTCGGGGAGCTTGAGTATCCGCGCGACTTCTGCGTTCATCTTCGCGACCAGCTCCGGCGGCGTTTTGGACGGCGAGAGTATGCCCTGCCACGAACCCGTGACGAATCCCGGGAAGGTCTCGGAGACCGTCGGCACCTTGGGATGCGTGGCGAGCCGCTTCTCGCTCGATATCGCGACCAGCTTGAGGCGGCCCGCGTTCACGTGCGGCAGCGACTGGAGCATGCCGAGGAACATCACGTCGCCCTCGCCCGCCATCATTGCCGCGACCGAGCTCGCGCCGCCCTTGGTCGGGATGTAGACCCAGTCGACGCCGGCGCGCTGAGCGAAGGACAGCCCTGCGAGATGCGGCGCGCCGCCGAGGCCGGTCGGAAAATTGAGCTTACCCGGCCGCGTCTTGGCGTACGCGATCAGCTCGTCGATGCTCGCGACCGGCGTCTTGTTGGTCACCATCAGCATGTGCGGCGAGTACGACACGATCGTGACCGGCGCGAAATCCCTGAGCACGTCGAAGGGCAGCTTGGTGTACAGGATCGACGAGATGACCGCGTTACCGATGTCGCTCAGCACGAAGTTGTAGCCGTCGGGTGTGGCCCGCGCGCCGAGCTCCAGACCGATATTGCCGCTCGCGCCGGTGCGGTTGTCCACGATCACCTGCTGCTTCCAGCTCTCGGCGATCTTGCTGCCGATCAGCCGCGCCAGGATGTCCGACGTGCCGCCCGGCGGATACGGAATGATAAAGCGGATGGGCCGCGCCGGATACGACTGCGGGGTTGCGGCGACTACGGATGTGCAAGCTGCTGCGGCAAGCGCCGCCACGATTGCTCGTTTCATCACTGCCCCTCCCGTGGTTCGCGCTTCGACCCGCTCAGCACGAACGGTTTTGTACCGCCCCGTTCGTCCCGAGCCTGTCGAAGGACGAACGGCTAGTCCAGCCTGATGTTCGCTTCTCTGGCGAGCTTGGCTTTCTTGTCGAATTCCGCTTTGACGTACGCGCCGAACTCATCGGGTGAGGCGCTCGCCTTGAGCTCCACGCCATGCTCGATGAATCGATCGCGCAGCTTGGGCGTGGCCGCCGCTCTCGCGACTTCCTGCAGCATGCGCGCGCGCATCTCACGCGGCGTGTTGGCGGGCGCCATGAGCCCGTTGAACGTGATCTCCTCGAACCCGGGCGCGCCCGATTCGTCCACCGTCGGCAGCGCCGGGAACAGCGGCGAGCGCTGGCGGCTCGTCACTGCCAGCCCGCGAAGCTTGCCCGCGCGCATGTGCGGCTGCGAGGTGCTGATCTGATCGAACATGAGCGCGACCTGTCCGCCGATCACGTCGACGATCGCCTGTGCGTTGCCCTTGTACGGGACGTGCAGCATCTTGATGCCCGCGTGGCGGCTCAGCAGCTCGCCGGCGATGTGTCCGGTACTGCCGACGCCGGCGGTGGCGTAGGAGAGCTGGCCCGGGCGCGACTTCGCGAGCCCGATCAGTTCTTTCACCGTGCGGACCGGCAGCGACGGATTGACGACCAGCGCCATCGGCACGAGGCACGTGAGGGTGACCGCGCTGAAATCGCGGAACACGTCGTAACCCGGATTCGACATGAGCGAGGGCACCGTCGCGAAGGTGTTGGCGATGGCGAGGTACGTGTAACCGTCGGCCGGCGCTTTCGCGGCGAACTGCGTCCCGACCAGACTGCTCGCGCCGGGCCGGTTCTCGACGATGAACTGCCAGCCGCTGTTTTCCGCGATCTGATGGGTGAGCGAGCGCACGACGAGATCGACGTTGCCGCCGGGCGCGAGCGGCACGACGACGCGAATGGGCTTGGCCGGATAGCTCGCGGGCGCCTGCGCGCCCGCCGCGACGGTGTATGCGAGCAACGCCGCGGCAACTGCTGCGCTGGCGGCACGCCAGTTCATGGGCCTACCTGAGCTTCAGCAGCTTGGCTGCATTGCCGCCCAGCATCGCGATGCGCTCCTCGTCGGTGAAGCCCTCGGCGTTCATGACGTGATCGACGGGGTTCGGATTCCACGGGATCGGGTGATCGGTGCCGATCATGAGCTGGCTCACGCCGACTTCGGCCGCGAGGTGTCGCAGCGCCTCGGACGTGAACACGAGCGTGTCGAAGTACATCGTGCGCAGGTACTCCGTCGGTTTTTTCTTGAGCTTGATCTCCGGATTGCACTGGTCCGGACCGACGCGGCACGCGTGATCCGAGCGCGGGGCATACGAGGGCAGATAGCCACCGCCGTGCGCCGAGCACAGCTTGAGATTGGGGAAGCGGTCGAGCGTGCCTTCGAATATGAGCTTCGAGAGGCAGATCGTCGTGTCGAGCGGATTTCCGATCGTGTTCGCGAGCCAGCCATTACCGGCGAGCCGCTTGTGCAACTCGGGCGTGCTCTGCGGGTGGATGAACGTGAGCACGCCCAGGTCTTCGCATTTCCTCCAGAAGGGATGGAACATCGGGTCGGAGAAATCCTTGCCCGCGCAGCTCGCGCCGACTGCCGGACCCTGAAGCCCGAGCTTCTTCACGGCGTGCTCGAGCTGTTCCGCGGCGAGCTCCGGGAATTGCAGCGACACCGACGCGAAGGCGGTAATGCGATCCGGGTACTTCGCCGAGAACTCCGCCAGCCGCTCGTTGTTGATGCGAATGATTTCGGCGGCGGTGTCGCGGTCCGTCTTGTACCAGTAGGGATTGATGCTGAGGACGCCGACGTCGATGCCCATCTCGTCCATCTCGCGGATGCGGCGCTCGCCCACTTCCTCGATGCCGGGGCCGCGCTGCTCGCGGCTTTGGCCGGAGAGCTTGAGCGTCTCGGGGATCACGCAGTGGCAATGAATGTCGATGGTGCGCACGCGCTTGCCGTTCACCTTGACCTCGCGCCGGCCGGCCGTTGCCTGCGTCGCGCCAGCGGCGGCGCCGCCAGCGGCCGCGGCAAGCCGCGCGTGCTCGTGCGCTGCGTCCTGCAGCTCGCAGCTCGTGAAGACGATCGGCGGCGGCACCGCCTGCGTGGGCTGCTGACTATCCCTGCGTGTGATCATGATCGCTCCATGCCATTGTTGGCGTCATTCCCGAGCAGGCGGGAATCCAGAAAACCTCAGCCGGTTTTGTCGAGCCACGGCCTCACCGCATCGATGAAGCCGCACGGATTGTCCAGCGTCACGTGATGGTCGGTCGCCGCCACGCTGACGAGATCCGCCGGAACGCCGCGCTGCTTCACGTCCTCGTATATCTCCTGCGTGATGCGCTCGCTGCGCTCGCCGCGCACGAGCAGCGCGGGGATACGGATGTCGTTCCAGCACGGCCTGCCGTCGAAGATCTCACGCGTCGCATACACGCTGCGGTCGAATTTGTAGCGCCACAGGCCCTCCGGCGTCTGCTTCACGCTGCGTGAAGCGATATAGCGTACGACTTCCGGGCTCGCCAGGGACTCGCCGGGCCGCAGCCGGTAACGCTCGACCATTTCTTCCTTGGTGTCATAGTCGCGGCCCGGGCGCGAACCGATGTCGCGCAACCGGCCGATGCGCTCTTCCGAGAGGTTCACGGTCGAATCGACGATCACGAGCTTTTTCACGCGGCCCGGGTATCTCGAGGCATACAGCAGCGAGACCGTGCCGCCCATCGAGTGGCCGATCAGCACGAAATCGCGTAAGTCCAGCGCCTCCACGAACTTGTTCAGATCGGACGCATAGTCGCCGTAGGTATACGCCGGCGGATCGACGGCTTCGCTGTCGCCGTGGCCGCGCAGATCGACCGAGCGCACGTGATAGTCCGGCGTGAAGCCCGGCGCGATGAAATCGAACCAGTGCGCGTGCGCGGCGCCGCCGTGCACGCACAGCATCGGCGGCTTGCCTTTCGTGCCGTAATCCAGGTAATGCAGCTTGAGCCCGCCGATATCGGCGTAATGGCTGGTGTGTTTCGCGGGTTTCAGATCGTGGTCGGCGCTTGCCGTGACAGTCGAAGTCGAGGACATGAAGTGAGCGGTTCCCGTCGTGGCCGGGCTAAGGAGTGGTGAGCGGGCTAGATATTACAATGGCCCGCCGCGAAAGTCGGGAGGAAACCATGAAGCAATGGAAGTTCGAGTTGCTGGCGAAGCCGTCGAACATCACCGAAGGCCCGGTGTGGGACGGCGAGCATCTGTACTACACGCACATCCGTACCAGCCGCATCCTGCGGCACGACCCGAAAACGGGCGAGATCGAGGACTGGCGCACCGGCACCAACCGCACCAACGGTCTCGCATACGACGCGCAGGGGCGGCTCTTCGGCTGCTGCTCGGGCGGGCGCGCGATCCTGCGCTTCGATCCCGACGGCAGGAACGTCACGATCTGCGATCGCGTCGACGGTCAGAAGCTCAACACGCCGAACGACCTCGCCATCGATCGCAAGGGCCGCATCTGGTTCACCAATCCGTGGAACGAAGGGAACATCGACGAGACCGAGCGCCAGGAGCTCGACAACCGCTCGGTGATCCGGCTCGATCCGCAATCCGACAGCGGCTACAAGGCGACGCGCGTCACGTTCGATACGACACAGCCCAACGGCATCCTGGTGTCACAGGATGGCCGCACGCTGTACGTCGCGGAAAGCGGTTACGCGAAAGGCATCGCGCGCGAGCTTCGCGCCTATCCGATTCGCGAAGACGGGAGCCTCGGCACCTACGACACGCTCTTCACCTGGGGTGAAGATGCCCGCGGCGTCCACCGCGCGATCGACGGCATGTGCCTCGACGCCGAAGGCAACATCGTCGCCACCAACGGCTGGGAAGTGAGCGGTCCGGGGCCGATGATCACCGTGTTTTCACCGACCGGTCGCGTGCTGGAGACGCACCGCGTGCCGGCCAGCCGGCCCACCAACTGCTGCTTCGGTGGACCGGATCTCACGACGCTTTACGTCACCACCACACAGGGACACTTCTTCAGAGCCGAGACCGATAGAGTGGGCTGGGCAATGTGGCCCTGAGGAGGTGACGCGGCGACGCGGTGACGCGGCGACGCAGTGACGCGGTGACGCGGTGACGCGGTGACGCGGCGACGCAGTGACGCAGTGACGCAGTGACGCGGTGACGCGGTGACGAAGTGACGCGGTAGCGTATACGACCTTTGGCCGTACACGGCTTAAGGAGTCGCGCATTCACTGAGCTGTGGAACGCGCCACGCAAACGCACAGAAACTTGATCGCTTGGAGGGAAGCGATAGACCTTGTGGTCATCGTTTATCGCGCGACAGCTTCTTTTCCGCGAGCCGAGTTGTTTGGGCTGACCGCACAACTCCGGCGATGCGCCATATCGATCCCATCGAACATTGCAGAGGGCGCCGCACGCAATACATCAGGTGAGCTACTTCAGTTTCTCGGAATCGCGTGTGGCTCTGTGGCCGAGCTGGAAACACAGCTTGAGCTAGCCGCCCGATTACGTTATCTGCACCGGATGACATCTGTGGTCGATAAGACCGGCCGCGTCGGCATGCTTGTCAGACGGTTGCGCAAAGCAGTCGCCGCGAAAATGCGATGATCCGTCACCACGTCACCGCGTCACCGCGTCACCGGTCAATCGACCTTCACGCCCGCGGCGCGTGCTTTCTCGACGAGGTAGTCGCGCGCGTTGAGGCGGTCCTCGAGGCTGCCGAAGGCATTGGTGTACTGGCCCTTGAACCCCGCGCCTTCGATGCGCTTGAACATCGCACCGAAGTCGAGGTCGCCCTTGCCCGGCACGAGATGCACCTCGTGACCGTTGCGCCAGCAGTCGGCGAGCCGCACTTCGCCGACGAGGCTGAAATCGAGCGCGTCGGCGAAGCCGTCGATGCCCTCCGGCACGAGGTGCGCGTGGTTGACGGTGAACGAAAGCCGCAGCGCCGGTGAGGCGAGCAGGCTCCAGTAGTAGCGCCACTCTTCCAGCGTGTGCGCGAGGTAGTGCACCTCGGCGTCCTCGGGCTCCTTGTTGAGGTTCTCCAGCAGCAGCCGCCCGTTTTTCTTCTCCGCGTAATCGGCGAGGCGCTTCAGCCGCTCGAAACCCGCTTTCATGCGGCGGTCCTTGTCCTTGCCGAAGTGGAAGCCTGCGTGCACGACGATCCATTCGGCGCCCATGCGCGGATAGAGATCGATATAGGCCTTGAGATACGCCTCCACGCCGTCGCTTGCGTGCGGCGCGTACTCGGCGACGTTCACCGCGGACGACGTGTGAAAGCCGATGTGGATGCCGTGGCGCTCGCGCAGCGACTGCACCGCGGCGATGCGCTTGGCATCGAAGCTCGTGATCAGGTTGGTATCGGTATCGAGCTGGATATCGAGGTAGCGCACGCCGTTCTTCGCGGCCCATTCGATACCCTCTTCGATACGGATGTCGCGGTTCAAATCGATGCCGATGCGATCGCGCAAGCTCATAAAGCCTCCTCTGTATACTGATCACTATAACCGGAGGGGAACGGACATGTTCACGAGATTCGCGCTCGCGCTTCTGCTCGTCTTCTGCGCGTCGGTTTCATCCGCGGCATACCCTGATCGTCCCGTCCGCTTCATCGTGCCCGTCGCCCCGGGCGGCGCGGTCGACGTCGTCGGGCGCATCATCGCCCAGAAGCTTTCGGTGTTGCTGGGCCAGAACGTCGTTGTCGACAACCGCGCGGGCGCGAACTACATCATCGGCAGCGAGATCGTCGCGCGCGCGGTGCCCGACGGCTACACTTTGCTATTTACCGCCGGCGCGCACACCATCAATCCATCTGTTTACCGGAAGCTCCCGTACGACACGGTGCGCGATTTCACGCCGATCGCCTACGTCGCGAACTCGACCGGGCTGGTGATCGTCGTCCATCCATCGTTTCCCGCGAAGACGCTGCAGGAGCTGATCAGCCTTGCCAAAGCGAAGCCGGGCACTATTCCGTACGGATCGGCGGGCGCCGGCAATCTCACGCACATCGCCGGTGAGATGTTTCAGGTGCTCGCGGGCGTGAAGTTAAATCACGTGCCCTACCGCAGCGCGGGCCCGGCGATCACCGACCTCCTCGCGGGCCAGATCCCGCTCATGTTCGGCCCCAGTCCGGTCGTGGTGCCGATGGTGCAGGCGGGAAAGCTCCGCGCGCTCGCATTCACGTCGCTCAAACGTTCTGCGCAGCTCCCGGACGTGCCGACCGCGGACGAGCTCGGGCTCAAAGGTTACGAAGCGACCGGCTGGTACGGGATCCACGGACCGCGCGGCCTGCCGCGCGAAGTCGTCGTCAAAGTGAACGCCGCCGCGCGCGAGATCGTGAAGATGCCCGACATCCTCGATCGTTACGCGAGTCTCAATCTCGTGCCCGTGAGCATGTCGCCCGAGGATTTCGCGAAGTTCATCCGCATCGACATCGGGAAGTACGCCGACATCGCGAAGCGCGCGGGTATCCAGCCGCAGTAGGGTGCGCTGGTAGCGCACCGCCTGCGGTGGGCTTCGCCCACCCTACGCGAGTTTGAGCAGCTTCGCGGCCGTTCCGCCGAGCATCGCGATGCGCTCCTCGTCGGTGAGCCCCGGCGTCGCCATGATGTGCTCGACTGCCTTGTCTTCCCACGGGTACGGATAGTCGGTGCCGAGCACGATCTGGCTCGAGCCCACGTTCGCGACGAGGTGGCGCAGCGCTTCCGGCGTGAAGATGAGCGCGTCGTAGTAGAGCTGCTTCAGATATTCCGTCGGTTTCTTCTTGATGTTGACCGTGATGCGTTTCGGGAAGGTCTTCATCACCGCATCCGAACGATCCATGTACGACGCGATGTAACCGCCGCCGTGGGCCGCACAGATCTTGAGTCCCGGGAACTTGTCGAGCGTGCCTTCGAAGATCAGGTGCGAGAGCGCGATCGTCGTGTCGAGCGGATTGCCGATCACGTTATCGAGGCCGCCGCTGCCCTTCAGCCGTTTCGCGAGATCGGGCGTGCCCTGGGGATGGATGAACACGAGGATGCCGAGCGCCTCGCATTTCGCCCAGAACGGATGGAACTTCGGGTCCGCGAACTCGTCGCCCGCCACACTGCCGCCGACCGCCACGCCGCGTAACCCGAGCTTCTTCACCGCGTGCTCGAGCTGCTCGATCGCGAGCTCGGGATACTGCAGCGCGACCGACGCGAATGCGACGAACCGGTCCGGGTGGCTCGCGCAGATCTCGGCCAGGCCATCGTTGTTGAGCCGCACGATTTCCGCCGCCCTGTCGCGCTCGAGACCGTACCAGAAGGGGTTGATGCTGAGCGCTTCGACGTCGATGCCCTGCCCGTCCATCGCCGCGAGCCGCTCGCTTGCCTCGAGCACGATGCCGTGCTGGTGGTGCTGCCACGCATCGCCGCCGGTGAGCTTCATCGCCTCGGGGATGACGCAGTGCGCGTGGACGTCGATCACCTTCACGCGGCGGCCGTTCACCGCGACTTCGCGGCGTCCTGCCGCCGGTCTTTCGCCTGCGGTCGATGCAGTCGATTCGTGCGCGGCCTTGAGCTCGCAGCCCGTGAAATGCACTTTCATGCGGATTCTCTCCCTGTATTTGGCGGCCATGGGCCGTCATGCGTGCGGTACCAAGTATCATGCACGCACACCCAGGGAGAACACCATGCTCATCGTAGACAGCCAGGTCCATATCTGGGCCAGCGGCACGCCTGTCCATGTCCATCGACAAGTGTCGCATTACACGAAGGACGAGCTGCTCAGGGACATGAATGAAGCGGGTGTGGATCGCGCCGTCCTGCATCCGCCCAGCTGGGATCCCAGAGCGAACGAGGTCGCGATCGAAGCCGCGCAGCAGCATCCGGACCGGCTCGCGGTGCTCGGATTCTTCGACGTGAGCAAGCCCGAGAACCGCGGCGTCATCGAAAGCTGGAAGCAGCAACCGGGCATGCTCGGCCTGCGCTTCGCCTTTCTGAAGCCCGGCGAGGAGAACTGGCTGGTCGACGGCACGACCGACTGGCTGTGGCCGATCGCGGAAAAAGCCGGGCTGCCGGTGGGGCTGCTCGTGCCCAACCGGGTGAAAGTCGTCGGACAGATTGCCGCGAAGCACCCCAAGCTGAAGCTCATGATCGATCACATGGGCTGTCCGCGCAGCACGCAGGACGATGCCGCGTTCGCGCACATCGAGGAGCTCGAAGCGGTCGCGAAATATCCGAACGTCGCCGTGAAGGCGACCGGCGCGCCGAGCTACTCGAGCGAGAGCTATCCCTATCGCAACATCCACAAGTACCTGAAGCGCATCTTCGATGCGTTCGGTCCGCAGCGGATGTTCTGGGGCACGGATATCACACGCATGCCGATCTCGTGGCGGCAGTGCATAACAATGTTCACCGAGGAGTTGCCGTGGTTGAAAGGAAAGGATCTGGAATTGGTAATGGGAAAAGGCGTATCCGATTTCATCGGTTGGCGCTGACATCGCCCCTCACCCTATCCCTCTCCCCGCTTCGCGGGGCGAGGGCACTTGCAGCCGTTGCGATGTTCGTCACGACCTGTGCAGTGGCACAGCAGTATCCGACGAAGCCCATCCGGCTGGTCGTCGCGCAGTCTGCAGGCGGCAACGCCGATTTCGTCGCACGCGCGTACGCGCAGCGGCTCTCGGATCGCTTCGGGCAGCAGGTCGTCGTGGATAACCGCCCCGGCGGCGCCGGCATCATCGGCGCCGAAACCGTCGCGCACGCGCTTCCCGATGGCTACACACTGCTGCTCGCGCCGACCGGCTTCAGCATCAACGTCGGGCTGTATCCGAAGCTCCCCTACGATCCGCTGCGCGACTTCACCGCGGTGTCCCTGCTCGGCATGGCGTACGCCGTCGTCGTGGTCGGCCCGCAGTCGCCGGTGCGCAGCATCCAGGACCTCATCTCGGCCGCGAAAGCGAAGCCGGGGCAGCTTCATTTCGCTTCGTCCGGCGTCGCCGCTTCGACGCACCTCGCGGGCGAGCTGTTCAATTCGATGGCCGGCGTGAAGATGGTCCACGTGCCCTATAAAGGCGCCCCGCCGGCGCTGGTCGATCTCGCGGCCGGACGCGTGGATGTCATGTTCGCGAGCCCGCCGTCGGCGATGCCGCTCGTGCGCAGCGGCCGGCTGCGCGCGCTCGCGACGACAGGGCCCAAACGCGCGGCGTACCTGCCCGACGCGCCGACCGTTGCCGAAGCGGGTGTGCCGGGTTACCAGAACACGATCTGGCAGGCGCTGCTCGCGCCGGCGCGCACCCCGGCTGCCGTCGTCGCACTGCTCAACCGGGAAGTCGCTGCGATCGCGCGGCAGCCCGAGCTGCGGGACCGGCTGGCGGCGGACGGCACGGAAGCCGTCGGCAACACCCCCAAGGAAGCCGCGCAGCACATCGCTTCCGAAATTGCGACCTACACCCGGATCGCGAAGACCATCGGCCTCAAGGCGCAGTAGCATCCATCGGCATTGCGTTCGGGCTGAGGCCGCCGACTCCGAGCGGGGTGAATGCCATTCGTGGTTCGACAAGCTCACCACGAACGGCAGTACGGCGCATTAGCTACTCGGCGGTGATGCCCGTCTGCTTCGCGACCGCCGAGTACTTCTCGAGCTCCGACTTCACGAACGCCGCGAACTGCTGGGGCGAGCTGCCGACCGGCTCGGTCCCGTCGGCGGCGAGCCGGCTCGCCACATCCGGCTGCTGCACCGTCTTCGCGACCTCACGGTAGATGCGCTCCGCTATGGCGCGCGGTGTGCGCGCCGGGGTCAGCAAACCGTGCCACTGCATCACGACGAACTTCGGGATGCCGGACTCGTTCATCGTCGGCACGTCCGGCAGCGTTTTCATGCGTTGCGCGCTCGTGACCGCGAGCGGCCGCAGCGCGCCGGCGCGGATCTGCCCCGACAGCGACGCGGCGCTGGAGATCGTCATTTGAGTGCGCCCGGAGACGAGATCCGGAAACGCGGCGGCGACGCCCTTGTACGGGATGTGCGTGAACTTCGCGCCCACGGTGAGACCGAAGAGCTCGGTCACAAGATGCTGAAGCGTCGCAACGCCCGACGATGCGTAGTTGATCTTGCCCGGATTCGCTTTGGCCTGCGCGATCAGCTCCGCCATCGATTTCACCGGCATCGTGTTGGACACCGCGAGCACGTACGGGGCCTGAGAGATCTGCGTGATCAGCGTGAAGTCGCGCAGCAGATCGAAGCGCGAGCTCTTGCTCACGGCCACATAGCCGACCTGCCCGGCGCTGAAGATCATGAGCGTGTGACCATCGGGCGTCGCACGCATCGTCAAATCGAGCGCGATCGCGCCGCTCGCGCCGGTGCGGTTGTCCACTACGACCTGCTGCCCTAGGTACTCCGAGACCTTCGGTGAGACCACGCGTGCCACGAAGTCCAGCCCGCCACCCGCCGCGGACGGCACGAGCAGGCGGATCGGCCGGGTGGGATACTGCGCATGCGAGAGCGCGGCGCACAATGCCAACGCCGCGACGGCGATGAAACGCAAAGTCTCAGCCATGGTCTCCTCCTCTTTTCGGTCGATTGTACTCGCCGCATCGATCGCGGCGTCCGCGGCAGGCTGCGGGTCGCTGCGCGATGACCCGGAGCTCGCCGCGCCGCGCTCGGAAGCCGAATGGCGCGCGCTCGTCGCCGATATCCGCGCGTTCGAGCAGAGCATCGGCTTCGCGCCGACCCGCAATTTTCTTCGGGTCGACGAAAAGAAGGCTGGCTTTCCGTTATGCGGGCACGTCTCGCCGCTGTACCTGCCGTATTCGTACGAGGATCCGGCGATCGAGTGGGTCGAGGCGCAGAGCGCGGAGGAATGCCGGACGATCGCGGGCGACGCCGACATGATGTTCGCGGAGGCCGAGGCGATGGGGCAGAGCGAGACGCCGGTCACGGCGGCGATGCTCGTCGCGCCGCTCGCGCGCTTCGTGTATCTCGTGATCCACGAGGACTGCCACGATCAGTTCGATCTGCCGTACGGCGTCGAGGAAGCGCTGTGCAACGCCCTGGGTTACGAGGCGATGAGGACGTTCGGGCGCGAACGGTACGGTCCGCTCGCGACGGAGCGCCATGCGATGGACCGCTTTGCACGCACCGGCGCCACGCACGCCGAGCGGGTCCGCGAGGTCTACGGCGAGCTCGCCGCGCTCTATGCGCGCCATCAGCGCTCCGCGATTGCCGCGGACGCGCTCCTGAAGATGCGCGCGGACGTTTTCGCGCGCGGCGAGCGCCGGCTGGACTGGCACGCGGGCTCGATGAACAACATCTGGATTGCGAACGCGATCACCTACAGCCGGCATTACCCGCTGATGCAGCGAGCGCTCGACGCGTTCGACCGCGACCTCGGCCGCACGGTCGCATTCTTTCGGGCAGTAGACGCCGCGAAGCCGGCGAGAGCGCGGTTCGCCACGCGCGGTTTCGCGAGCGACAGCTCTGTCGAATGGGTGCGGGCGTACGAGGGCGCCGTCGTGGAGCTGATCGACGGCGCGCTCGCCGCGCGCTCCTAGCGCTGCTCCTGCGGGATGTAAAGCACGTCCTGCTTCTGGCCGAGGCGCTCGAGAAGGTCCTGGAGCTTCACGCCGCACATTTTCGAAGCCATCTCCGGCGTACTGAAGCCTTTGAGGACCATGCGTTCGGCGTAGTCCAGATCGGCGTCCAGCGCTGTCGTTCCGTTGAGCATCATCATCGCCTCCATTCGTTGACGGAAAGGCGAACGTCAGGATGACGAAAGAGCGGAATCGGAACCGATTCCGCACGTTTCGGCGGTCCCGCTGCCATGGCGCCTTCACGCTTTAGGCCGGTGACTTTGCGCCCCCGCCTTTCGGTCGGGTTTGCCCTTTCGTTCGTGCGGCTACGCTATGCGCGTGCCGTCGATGCGTACTAGGACTTTTTTAACACCCGGTGCGGGCTACGGCGCGCTGCTACCATTCGAGGCCTCGTTGAGGCATTAAGGATGCAAACAA
This sequence comes from Burkholderiales bacterium, assembly GCA_035626595.1. GTDB lineage: Bacteria > Pseudomonadota > Gammaproteobacteria > Burkholderiales > SG8-41 > JAQGMV01. The sequence continues at coordinate 6,259 of DASPNJ010000032.1, read as the reverse complement.
CCTGCGACGCGCCGCAAGGCTTACGCCTCCCGTCGCAAAAAATCGCTTAGCGCGGCACTCGCCGCGCCCGTAGACATTTTCAGACATGACGTACGAGCTCTATTACCACGCATCGAATGCAGGGCGCGGCGAGTTCATCCGCCTGCCGCTCGAAGACGCGCGCGCGGATTACCTCGACGTCGCACGCGAGCCCGGCGGCACCGAAAGGATGACGCGCTTCATGCAGGACGCATCGGTCGCGCACCCGCAGTTCGCGCCGCCGTTCCTGAAGCACGGCGAGCTCGTGATCGGCCAGACCGCCAACATCCTGCTCTACCTCGGCCCGCGCCTCGGACTCGTGCCGCAGGCGGAAAGCGGGCGGCTGTGGGCGCATCAGCTTCAGCTCACGCTCGCCGATCTCGTGAAGGAGATCCAGGACACCCACCACCCCGTCGCTCACGGCCTGTACTACGACGACCAGAAGGCCGAGGCGCTCACCTACAGCCGGCATTTCCTGTCCGAGCGGCTGCCGAAGTTTCTCGGGTATTTCGCGCGCGTGCTCGGCCCCCGCTCGTGGACGGTCGGCGAGGCGTGCTCGTACGTCGACCTTTCGATATTCCAGGTGATCGAAGGCCTGCGGTTCGGATTTCCGAAGACGATGGCGCGGCTGGAACCGGCTTATCCGGGGCTGGCGGCGCTACACGATCGGGTCGCAGCGCGGCCGAACGTGGCTGCGTATTTGAGATCGGCGCGGCGGCTTGCGTTCAACGACCGCGGGGTGTTCAGGCATTACCCGGAGCTGGATGGGTGAGCTTCTGGATTCCGGCCTGCGCCGGAATGACTACTAGGCGGTGGGGCGGTTGGCGCGGCCGCGCACGGACTGCTGCACGATCGCGTGCACGTAATCGCCTTCTTCGCAGTTGATCACGGAGTCGCTGTGCAGGTTCTGGGGGATTTCGACCTCGCCCCGGAAGCCGTTGTCCCGCGCATCGGCGATGCATTCCGCGAGGGTGGGAAACAGACGCGTGGAGGTGATGGCGATCAGCGTGTGCTGGGTGTCGATCTGCCAGTACCACTGATGCGTGGAGGATTCGCGCGTGCGGCGTTCAGCGGCTTTGAAGCACCAGGTCGGCATCGTTACCCCTGCGTGTTGGCTTTATAGTTATCGGCCCCAAAAAGGAGCGAGCCGCGGCGATTGTAGTACGCAGTTATCGAACGTAGCAAGCAGGCATCGTCCTTGCGTCGCAACATCAAATGAACCCTGTCATAGCAGACCGGCCGCACCACGGCGGCCTCATCGATTTCGACGCGCTCGCGTTCGAGAACACGTTCGTGCGCGAGCTGCCCGGCGACAGCGTGCTCGAGAACGTGCCGCGCCAGGTGCGACACGCGGCTTACACGCCGGTCGAGCCGACCCCGGTGCGCGCGCCGGAGCTCCTCGCGTGGTCCGACGATATGGGACGCACGCTCGGCATCGCACGACCGCTGTCGCCTCGGGGACTCGAAGCGCAGGTGCTCGGCGGCAACAAGGTGCTGCCCGGGATGCGGCCGTACGCCGCCCGCTACGGCGGGCACCAGTTCGGCCACTGGGCGGGACAGCTCGGCGACGGACGTGCCATCACCCTCGCCGAGATCATCGGTACCGATGGCCGGCGCTACGAGCTTCAGTTGAAAGGCGCCGGGCTCACGCCCTACTCGCGCACTGCGGACGGCCGGGCGGTGCTGCGCTCCTCGGTACGCGAATTCATGTGCAGCGAGGCCATGCACTGGCTCGGCGTGCCGACGACGCGCGCGCTGTCGCTCGTCGGTACCGGGGAGATCGTGATCCGCGACATGTTCTACGATGGCAATCCGCAGCCGGAGCCCGGCGCCGTCGTCTGTCGCGTCGCGCCCTCCTTCGTGCGTTTCGGCAACTTCCAGATTCTCGCGGCGCACGGCGAGATCGACGTGCTGACGAAGCTCGCGAATTACGTCATCCGCATGCACTACCCCGAGCTGGGGGAGCCTTCGCGCGACACGTACGTGCGCTGGTTCGAGGAGATCTGCCGCCGGACCGGCCGGCTGATGGCGGACTGGATGGCGGTCGGCTTCGTGCACGGCGTCATGAACACCGACAACATGTCGATCCTGGGGCTCACGATCGATTACGGCCCGTACGGCTGGCTGGAGGACTACGACCCGAACTGGACACCCAATACCACCGACGCGCAGGGTCGCCGCTATGCGTACGGCAACCAGCCGCGCATCGGGCTGTGGAACGTCGTCCAGCTCGCGAACGCGCTGATCCCGCTGGCGGGCGACAAGGAACCGCTCGAACAGGCGATCGCCGAATACGGTAACGCGTATTCGGTGGCATTCCGGCAGCGGCTCGGGCAGAAGCTCGGGCTGATCGATCTCGAAGGCGAGGACGACGACGCCCTGGCGAACGATCTCTTCGACGTGCTCGGCGCCGTCGAAACGGACATGACGCTCTTCTTCCGGCAGCTTGCGAACGTGCCGACGGACGCGGCTGCGGACGACGCCGACGAACCGGTGCTCGTCGAGCCGCTGCGGCGGGCGTTCTATGGCGAGGATGCGTTCGAGCCGGCGCACGTCGCACGCGTCGCGGCGTGGCTGCGCCGCTACATTGCACGCGTGCGGCGCGATGGCCTGCCGCCGGAAGAACGCCGCCAGCGCATGAGCCGCGCGAATCCCAAGTACGTGCTGCGCAATTACCTTGCGCAGCTGGCGATAGACGCGCTGGAACAGGGCGATGCGTCGGTGCTGAACCGGCTGATGCAGGTGCTGCAGCGCCCGTACGACGAGCAGCCCGAGCACGAGGAACTCGCCGAGCGGCGTCCCGAGTGGGCGCGGAACAGGCCCGGCTGCTCGGCCCTTTCGTGTAGCAGCTAGGTTTTTTCCTCCGGCGTCTGCACCGGCGCGAGCGAGGCGTCGCGCCATGCCCGTGGATCCTCGAGCGGCTCCATGTGCGTGGTGATGGTCGCGTTCGCGAGTCGACCACGCATTTCGTCTTCCATTTTCTCCACGAGATCGTGCCCGCGCTGCACCGACCACGCCCCCGGAACGAGCACGTGCAGTGAGATGAAGCGTCGCGCACCGGAGCGGCGCGTCCGTAGCGCGTGGTACTCGACGCCGTCGCGCCGATAACGGTCGAGCACAGTCCTGATGTGCGCCTGCTCGTCAGGCGGCAGCGCGGTGTCCATGAGGCCGAGCACGGAACGCTTCAGTAGATCGACGGCGGTCCAGACGATCTTCGCCGCGGCAAGCAGCGCCACGAGCGGATCGAGCCACAGCAGACCGCTGACGGCAACCAGGCCGACGCCGACCAGCACACCGGCCGACGTCCACACGTCGGTCATGAGGTGGTGACCGTCGGCTTCGAGCGTGATCGAGTCGTGGCGCCGGCCGGCGGCGAGGAGCACGCGCGCGATGATGAGATTCAGGATCGAGGCGATCACGGACAATCCCAGACCCAGGCCCACCTGCTCGAGCGGTCGCGGGTGCAGCAGACGTTCGATGGCCGCCACGGCGATCGCCAGGGCCGCCACCAGGATCAGGCCGCCTTCGAGCCCGCTCGAGAAATACTCGGCCTTGTCGTGGCCGTACTGATGGTCCTCGTCCGCCGGCCGCGCGACGACGATGAGCACGAAGACTGCGAACGCTGCGGCAACGAAGTTGACGAGGGACTCGAGCGCATCGGAGAGCAGCCCGACCGATCCGGTCACCCAGTACGCCCAGGTCTTCAGAACGATGATGACCGTGGCGGCGCCGAGCGAGAGCCACGCGTAAGGCGCGAGCGAAGGCCGTTGCGAGGTCACGGCGCGATGGTAGCGCGCACGCCAGCGCTGCTGCCAGCGCGCTTTTTGTTGCTACCATCGCTGAGGAGCACTGGAGGTGAGATGGCGCGGCGCGATTTTTCCGATGTGAGCTACGAAGAAGCGCTCTCGCGCGCGCAGTCGCTGATTCCATTGCTGCGCGAGCAGGCGCCGAAGTGCGAAGCGCTGCGACGCCTCACGCCCGAGGTGCTCGATGCGCTGCACGCGAGCGGCCTCTTCCGCTATCTCCAGCCGAAGGTCTGGGGCGGCATGGAGCTTCCGTTCGTCGCGCACTACGACATTCCCGAGATGCTCGCGCGCGGCGATATCTCCACCGCATGGGTCGTCGTGAACCTCGCAGGACACCACCGCAGCATGACGTGGTGGCCGCGGCGCGCGCAGGAGGAGGTCTGGGCCGAGAACCCGGACGCCGGCATCGCTTCGGGCATCGCGTATCAGCAGGGGCGCGGCGTTCCGGCGGACGGCGGGATCGTGCTCTCCGGAGAATGGAACTTCTCCTCCGGCACCGACCACTCGGACTGGAGCCAGCTCGCGGCGATCGTGCGCGAAGGCGACAAGCCTGTCGATTACGTGTTCTGCCTGCTGCATCGCACGCAATATGAGGTGATCGACGATTGGCACACGCTCGGCATGCGCGCGACGAGCAGCAAGACCGTGCGCTGCAAAGACGTGTTCGTGCCGGCACATCGGGTCGTCTCGATGTATCTCGCGAAACCCGGCGGCCATTCGTTTCCGGGGCTCGAAGAGCACCGCAATCCCGCTTATCGCGTGCCGATCTCCGCGCTCGGCGGCAACGGCATCGGCGGCTGTGTGATCGGGAACGCGCGCGCGGCGCTGGAAACCACGACCGCATGGGTGAAATCGCGGAGCACCAACTACACCGGCGCGAACATGCGCGACTTTCAGACCGTGCAGCTGCGCGTCGCGCAGGCCGGCGCGCAGATCGATGCGGCGCATCTCATGCTGCGCAACGACTGCGTCGAAGCCGAACGCGTCGTCGCCTCGGGCGGCACGCTCGATATCGAGACGCGCCTGCGCTACAAGCGCAACACGGCTTACGCGGTCAAGCTCGCGACCGAAGCGGTCGATTCGCTGCACGAGATGGCCGGCGCGAACGGCGTCTACGACCGCTATGCGCTGCAGCGCATGTTCCGCGATGCGCGCGCGGCCGCCGGACACTTCAGCTTCAGCGTCGACGCGCAGCTCCCGCCATGGGGACTCGTCGCGCTCGGGGGCGACTTCAGGAGCCCGACGCTGTGATTCGTCATTCCGGCGAAGGCCGGAATCCAGAAACATGTCTCGCGGCGAACGCCGCCGCGCGCTCTTCGAGCTCCGGCGCGAACGTCATGCACCAGCGGTTGAGCCAGCCCAATAGTGCGAGCACCGCGACGATCTCGACGATCGCATCTTCCGAGTAGTGTTTCTTCAGCGTCTCGAAATGCGAGTCGCTCACCGCGGGCGGATGGCTGCCGGCGGCCTCCGCGAGTTCGAGCGCTGCGCGCTCGGCGCCCGTGAACAGCGGGCTCGTGCGGAACCGCGCGAGCGCCTCGACTTTCGCGATCGGCACGCCGCCGGCCTCGGCCGCGTTCTCGGCGTTGTGCGCGGCGCAGTACGCATCGCCGGTCGCCATGCTGACGACTTCGGCGATCATGAACTTAAGCCCCTTCGGCACCTCGCCGTCATCGATCATCACCGCAGTGTGCAGCTCGCGATACGCGCGGAAGATCTTCGGCTTGCGCAGCATCGTGAGCCAGCTATTGGGCGCATAGCCTTTCTGCGCCTGCCAGCGCGCGACGTGGTCGGCGACTTCGGCGTAGCCTTCGCGCGGTGCGGGCGAGATGCGCGGCATATGACTCCTCTCGTTTGATTCCAGGAGCGGTCTGGTCGATTATCATTCGAAGCACGGGAGGTGCAGAAGTGAAGGCGGAACGCGTGGGATTTTCGGACGTGAGCTACGAGGCGGCGCTCGAACGTGCGCGGGCGCTGATTCCGTTCCTGCGCGAGCAGGCGCCCCGCAACGAAGCCGCACGCAAGCTCACGCCCGAGGTGATGGACACGCTCCACCGCACCGGGCTCTTGCGCTACCTCCAGCCGAAGGTCTGGGGCGGCATGGAGCTCCCGTTCGTCGCCTACTTCGACATCCCGGAGATCCTCGCGCGCGGCGACATCAACGTGGGCTGGGTGGTGGCGAACCTCGGCTCTCACCATCGCAATCTCGTGTGGTGGCCGCGGCAGGCGCAGGAAGAAGTCTGGGCGCCGAATCCCGATGCGGGGATCGCCTCGGGCATCGCGTACCAGCAGGGGCGCGGCGTACCCGTGGACGGGGGCGTGCGCCTCTCCGGCGCCTGGAATTTCTCCTCGGGCACCGACCACTCGGACTGGAGCATGCTCGCGTGCATCGTGCGCGACAGCGACAAGCCGGTCGATTACCTCTACTGCCTCGT
>DASPNJ010000031.1:0-37327 GCA_035626595.1 Burkholderiales bacterium | reverse complement strand
ATCGGCGCGATCGGCGCCGTCTACTATCTGTACGCGGATCTCGCGTTCGTGCAGCACGCATTGAAAGGCATGGCGGCCGTCGCCGTGGGCCTCGTGATCGCCACCGGCATCAAGATCGCGCGCGTGCTCGGCGCCCGCTGGTTCCCGTGGACGATCACGGTGCTGACTTTCGCGGGCGTGGGCCTCATGCGCTGGCCGCTGTTGATCGTGCTTGCGGTGCTGGCGCCGATCGCGATCGTCGCAGCGTGGAAGGGGCATCACTGATGCCGCTGACCGAGCTCGCCGCGCTGTTCGCGTATTTCCTGATGCTGTCGTTCATCGCGGTCGGCGGCGCGCCGTCGATCCTGCCCGAGATCCACCGCTACGTTGTCGAGGTGAACGGCTGGATCACGAGCTCGGATTTCGCGCGGCTCTACACGCTGGCGCAGGTCGCGCCCGGGCCCAACGTCATGTACCTGCCGCTGCTCGGCTGGGACATCGCGGGCTGGCCCGGCGCGCTCGCGCTCACGTTTGCATTCATCGCGCCGTCGCTCACGCTCACGATGTGGGTCGCGCGGCTCTATGCGCGGCATCCCACCGGGACGGCCGTTCTCGCGGTGCGGCGCGGTCTGACGCCGATCACGATCGGCCTCACCTGCGCGAGCGGCTGGGTGCTCATGCACGGTGCCGCGGAAGACTGGCGCGGCTACGCGCTGACGGCGTTCACGGTCGTGTTCGTGACGCGCACGTCGTTCAACCCGCTATGGATTCTCGTCGCCGGCGCGGGGGCGGGATTGTTCGGCCTGGTCTGAAACCGGGGTCTGTCTCCGATTTCACGCCGTTCGTGCTTCGACACGCTGAGCACGAACGGCGGCGAACCTGACGCTTCCCTACTTCGGCGGGGCTGGGAAGGTAACGACCGGGCCCTGCGGCTCTTTGCCGGGAGGAACGAATGCCGGCGCCGGCTCGCCGGCGGGTTGCAGCGTCTTCGTGTACCGGTAGATCGCCTTGAGATCCTGCTCTGTCATGTCGTGCAGCGCGAACCATGGCATCGGCGGACGCGTTTCCATCGTCTTGGCACGCTTCAGCCATGTCGCCTCGGACATGTCGCGGAAATAGAGGCGCAGATTGATGGGGTAGGTCGTGCCCCACGGACCTTTCCAACCGAGCTTGTCGCCCATCAGCCATTGCGATTCCGGCACCTTCCCGCCGGACATCGCGTAGCCCGCGGTGTGGCAGTCGTTGCAGCCGGCGACTTTCACGAGATAGCGGCCGCGTTCGATCTGACGCTGGTCGGTTTTGCCGTTAGTCGCCTTCGTTGCGGCGGCCTGCTGGGCAAAAGCGCCATGTGGCAGCGCGAGCGCGGCGACCAGCAGTGCAGGAAGCAGCTTCAGAACGGGACGGGACATCGCATCGCTCCTTTCTCTCCGGTGTTGTCGTGATCACTGGACGCGGAGCTTAAACGAAGCGCGTGCGGGCCTTCAGTTTCAGTTTGTTTCAGTTACGTGTGCGGCAGATGGGTCTGCAGCAGACCGAAAAGCTCGTGCGGGTCCACGGGTTTGCGCAGCACCGCGCGGATGCGTGCGCGGTCGATGTCCTCGCGCGCGAGATTCTCGTTGAAGCCGGAATACAGAATGACCGGCACGTCGCAGCACTTTTCGCACAGCTCGCGCGCGAGCTCGACGCCGGTCTTGCGCGGCATCGCCTGATCGGTGATGACGAGATCGAATGGTCGCGGCTCGCGCTGGAACAATGCCGCGGCTTCGAGAGGGCTGGTCGCCACCGTCGCCTCGATGCCCCAGCTCTCCAGCAGATCGGACATGAAGACACCCACCGCCTGTTCGTCGTCCACCACGAGCACGCGTCCTTTCAGGCGGCGCGCAGGCCCGCGCGGACGCGCGGTCACGGCGGCAGTGGCGCTGTCGCCGGTCTCATTGAGCGCCGGGAAGAACACACGGAAGCGCGTGCCGCGCCCGATCTCCGTCTCGACGATGATATGGCCGCCCGCCTCGTGCACGATGCCGTGCACGGTCGCGAGCCCCATGCCGCTGCCTTTGCCGACTTCCTTCGTCGTGAAGAACGGATCGAAGATGCGCTCGACGATATCGGAGGCGATGCCCGGGCCGTCGTCCTGCACGCAGAGCTCGACGAAATTTCCGGCTGCCGCCTGGCTGCACGCCGTGCACACGCCCTGTGTGCCGGGCGCCTGCCGCACGGCGACTTCGATCGTGCCGACGCCGCTCATCGCGTCGCGCGCGTTGAGACACAGGTTGAGCAGGATCTGGTCGAGATGCACCGGATCGAGCATGACCGCGGCGGCGTGCGCGTCGAGGCTCGTGTGCACGTCGATCGTCGAGGGCAGTGACGAGCGGAAGAGCTTGACCGATTCCTGGATGAGCGGCGCGAGCGAGACCGGCCGCGGCTGCCCGCGCTGCGCGCGGCTGAAGGTCAGCATCTGCTGAATGAGGTCGCGTGCGCGGCCGCACGAGAGCTGCGCCTGCTCGAGATAACGCGCGAGCTTCTGATCTGCGCCGGCCGCGGGATGGTCCGCCGCGAGCACCACGTACCCCATGATGCTCGTCAGCAGGTTGTTGAAATCGTGCGCGATGCCGCCGGTGAGATGCCCCAGCGCCTCCATCTTCTGCGCCTGCCGCATCGCCTGCTCGGCCTGTTTGCGCTCGGTGATCTCGCGGCTGAACGCGAGCAGCCGGCGCTCGCCGGCGATCATCGCCGGCCGCAGCACGACCTCGTCCCAGTGGAGGCTCCCGTCCTTGTTGCGCCGGTGCCACTCGAAGCGCACGGTTGCGCCGCCGCGCGCCTGCGCGAGCTTCTTGCGCGCCTCTTCTTCGGTGTACGGGTGCTCGCCCGCCGAGATCTGGCCGACGGTGATGCGCCGCATCTCGTCCGCCGTATAGCCGTAGATCTCGCACGCGCGCTGGTTCACGTCGATGATCGCGCCGGTCTCGAAATCGTGCACGAAGATCGCGTCTTCGCTCGCTTCGAAGATCGACCGGTAGCTCGCTTCGGAATGCCGCAGGGCTTCTTCCGCGCGCTGGCGCTCGAGCTCGGCCGCCGCGCGCACGGCAAAGATCTTCAGAATCGATTCGACGAACTCGGCGTTGGTGAGCCGGTTGCGGCTCAGGACCGCGATCAGCCCGATCGGTGCGCCGGCCGTGTCGCTCAGCGGGAATCCGGCATAGCTCTCGAGACCGAGCTCGTTGAAGTACGGGTCGTGCGCAAACGTATCGCGCAACCCCGCAGGGTAGATGCGGAACGACTGGCCCACTACGCGCTCGCACGGTGTGCCGGCGACCGGATAATCGAAGTTCTCGCGGATCTCGCCGTCGATGTAGTAGGCGTGGACGCGCATCCGGCCAGTCGCGCCTTCGCACGGCGCGGCGATCAGCGCGACGTCGACTTCGAGAATCGTGGCGAGATAGCGCACGAGCTGCGGCAGCACGCTGCCGCCCTGGGCGCTGGAAACGGCGAGCGCCGCTTCGGTGAGCGCGTCCTGCGTGCGCTTGTGCTCGGTGACGTCGGTCGCGACGCCACAGAGCGCGTAGATATCGCCGCCGTCGGAGAACAGCGGAAACTTGAACGTCTGGAACGTGCGCGGCTGGCCGGCGACGTTGGCGGTGACCTCGAACTCCACGGCGCGGCCCTCGCGCAGCACCTCGTCGTCGTGCGTGCAGAAGCGCTGCGCGATCTCCTGCGACCAGATCTCTTCGTCGCGGAACCCGACGATGCGCTCGGCCGGCGTGCGCACCGACCGCTCGAGCTCGCGGTTCGCGAAGAGGTAGCGGCCGTCACGGTCCTTGACGGCCACGATCGCTTTCGCGAGATCGAGCACTTTCTGCACGCGCGATTCGCTGTCGGGCGTCGACCATCCTGCATCGCGGATGCGCGTGAGGTCGTGCACCTCGGCGAGGATCCGCGGCTCGCACGCCGGATCGACGACGAGATGGACCAGCCCGCGTGCGCGTCCGCCGTCAGCCGCACGGAATTGCCATGGAAACCACTGCGGGAGCCCCGCGCGCGCAGCGTGCCAGCGCCGCTGCCAGCGCTCTCGCGAAAAGGCGCCATCGGACTGAACTTCGGGGCACAGGTCGAGGAAGGTTTTTCCGAGAATTTCATCGCGCCCGCGCCCCAGCATGCGGCAGAAACGCTCGTTGCAGTCGACGACGTGGTCGTCCAGCAGAAGCAGCGCGAGCGTCCGCGAGACGAGGGTGCACTCGGCCGGCGCGGTCATGTGTCTGGTCCGTGATTCATGGCGGCGCCAGTATAGGCAAGGCCGCCACGGGCGGGCTCAACTGTTACATGCCTGAAACAACTGAAACGCAAGTGCGCGGGACGCTGGGTGTGCCTGCGCAACGGCAACGTAGGGTGCGCAAGTTGCGCACCGCGGTGCGCCATCGGCGCACCTTACACAGGGTGGGTGGTACTACGCCCGCGGCGGGACGAACATGTAGCCCGCGCCGCGCACGGTGCGGATCGTCTGCGGCTCGGCGGGGTTCGGCTCGACCTTGCGCCGCAGGCGAGCGATCCGGATATCGATCGAGCGGTCGAACGGCTCCCACTCGCGGTTCTTAGTGAGCGTGAGGATCTGGTCGCGCGTGAGCACCTTGTTCGGGTGCTCCGTGAACACCTTGAGCAGATCGAACTCCATGGTCGTGAGCGGCACTTCCTGGCCTTCGACGTCGAGGAGCTGATGCGAAGCGACGTCGAGGAAGCAGCGCCCGACGCGTACGCGCTCCATACCCACGCGGACGACGGACGGTGACTGAGGCTTAGCCTGGAGCCGCCGCATCACGCTCTTTACGCGTGCGAGCAGCTCGCGCGGATCGAACGGTTTCGTGACGTAGTCGTCGGCGCCGACTTCGAGCCCGACGACGCGGTCCACGACGTCGCTCGCGCCGGTCACCATGATGATGCCCACATCGAAGCGCTCGCGCAGAAAGCGCGCGAGCGTGAGTCCGTCCTCTCCGGGCAGGCGCACGTCGAGCAGCACGACATCGGGCAGGTTGCGCTCGATCGCCTCACGCATGTCGCTGCCGCTCTCCGCCTGGTGCACGTCGTACCCATTGGCGCCGAGATACTCCGCGACCATTTCCCTGATGGACCGATCGTCCTCGACGATCAGCACGCTGCCGCTGCCGGCCATTCACACGTCTCCGAGACTCCGAGCGCCGATTATATCGACTGAAACAAACTGTTTCCGCTTCGACATCGGCGCGATACCTCGGCTGCCTAGACTGCGATTCCTCACAGGCATCCAACCACATGGGAAGATCATGTCGAACGCAGCCGACCTCCAGAAGACCCGCATGCCCGCGCAGATCGACACTCGCCGCTACGCGAAGTGCATCGAGGTCTCCAGACGCATCCGCTGGGACATCGACCGCGACGTGATCCGCGGCCGCGCTTTCGACGTCTCGCGCAAGTTCCTGCCGGACGGACTTTCTTTGGCCGAGCGGCTCGACTTCCTGACCGGCGCCGAGCGCCGGCTCCTGTCCCAGGTCCAGGGCCGCACCTACGCGAACATGTTCGGTCTCGTGGAGCGCTATATCACCGCAAAGATCGTGGAAGTGAGCCGCGAGCACGTGCTCGGCGACCAGACGGCCCTGGAGGCGCTGGTGCGTTTCACCGACGAAGAGCTGAAGCACCAGGAGCTCTTCCGCCGCGTCGAGCGGCTCGCCGCCGATGTGATGCGGCCCGGCTATCAGTTCCTGCCGCGGCCGAACGATGTCGCGTGGCTGGTGCTCGGCAAGTCGACCTGGTCGGTGCTCGCGCTCACCTGCCTCATCGAGCTGTTCACGCAGGCGCATTACCGCGAGAGCATCTCGCCCGATTCCGAGCTCTCCGAGCTCTGGAGAGACATCTTCCTCTTCCACTGGAAGGAAGAGTCGCAGCACGCGGTGCTGGACGAGCTCGAGTGGCGGCGCGAGGACGCGAACTTGACGCTCAGCGAGCGCGAGGAAGCCGTCAACGACCTGATCTCGCTGGTCGGCGCGATCGACGGCATGCTGCAGCAGCAGGCGCGAGCCGACGGCGATTACTTCCTGGACGCGCTGGAGCGGCCGCTCGAACCGCAGCAGATCGTGCGCGTGCGCCGCACGCTGCTCGCCGCCTACCGGTTGCAGTACATCGTGAGCGGCGCGAAAGACGAGCGCTTCAGGACGATCCTGAGCGAGCTCATCACGAAAGAGCAGGGTGGCCGCATCGCGGCGGCGCTCGGGCCGATCGTCGAGGGGGTCTCGTGAGCGCAATCGTGCAGGGCGTGAAAAATCTCGGCCCCTACATGCTGGTCGAGCTGCTGTTGCCCGGCGGCACGCTGATCGCGGCGGCGATGTGGCTGATCGCGCGCCACCGCCGCAAGGGCGACCAATGATGCCGGCGGGCTCGCGCCCGCCAACCTGACCGACGCGGTCGCGCGTAGTTCGTGGCGTGCGTCAACGACGCACCGACCGGACCCTAACTAAGCTGATCCCGCGTCGAGGTGATCAGAACGCACGTGCAACCGGTCTCGCTCCACACGCGCTTGTCCGCCGTGCCCGGCTCCGCCCGGTTGTACTCGCCGGGATAGAGCTTGCGGTCGTCGATCCACAGCTCGCCGTCGAGCAGATGCAGCTCTTCGACGCCGGCGTGGCTGTGAGGCGGGTAGTCCGTGCCGGGCGCGAGCCGCACCAGCATGCTGACCATGTGCGTCTGCGGGTCCGTCGCGAGCAGCTTGCACGAGATGCCGGGCGCGACTTCTTCCCATTCCGGTTCCGCCCAGCGTTCGCGCGCGGGCGACACCGGTTTCTCACCCGTATCGGCGGCGATACGCTCCGCGAGGCGGCCGGCCAGCGACGCCGATGGCCGCAGCACGTCGGTCGGCCAGGCGACAAAAGCATCGACGACGGGCCGCAGCGCCCTCAACTCACGTTGGCACTCCGCGCATGCGGAAATATGCGCTTCGAGCGCGGCAGCTTCGCTCGCGGACAGCGCGTTCAGCGCGTACAGGGAGAGCAGCTCGGATTGATCCGGTCGGTGATCGGCAGGCACCATGCTCATCGATCAGGTCCCCCAGCCAGTACTTTCCGCAGCTTCGCAAGCCCGGAGCGAATCCGCGTTTTCACGGTGCCCAACGGCTCATCCAGCCGCACGGCCACCTCTGCGTGCGTGAGATCGGAGAAATATGCGGTCTCGATCGCCTGCCGCTCGCCCGGGGTCAGAAGGAGCAGCGCGTCACGAAGTACGTCCCGGAGCCGCCCCAGTTCCAATGTCTCGTGCGGATCAGGGCCGACCGCTTCCGGGGACGCGCAGTCCGCGTACGGATTCACGCGCTTCTTCCGCTGCTCGAGCCGCAGCCGGTCGATCGCTCTGGAACGCGCCTGGTTCATGATCCAGCCGATGACGGTGCCGTTCGCCGCATCGTAGCCGGCTGCTCGCCGCCAGACATCGTGAAATACGTCGAGCGTCACTTCTTCGGCCGTTTCGCGATCGCTGGTGATGCGCACCGCCAGCGTGAAGACGAGCCGATGCGCGCGTCCGTACAGCGCGTGTAGCGCGCGCTGATCGCCCGCGGCGACGGCGCGCACCAGTTGCACCCATTCCTCCTCGAGTACGAGCGTCTTGCCACTGTTGGCATAGAGCACGTCCCCGAGGGTTGCCGCAGCGCCGGCACGCGCGCCTCCCGTTGGATCTTGCATCGCAGACATCGAACCGGATTGTGGTTTGTCCGGTGATTTGGGGTCAACATGCGACAGTTCAAGATGGCGTGCCCTCTTGCTTTTCTTGTCACGCCTTGCCTGGGGTCGGCTGCTGGCCGTCAGCCGTGCCGATCGGCGTGACGTCGTGTATGGCGCGCAGCTCGTGCTCGACCGCGGACAGGCAAGCGACGTGAAAATGCTGAGTGGCCGCAGCATCGCCGGTGCTGGACGCGAGCTCGATCTCGATGTCCATTTCGTGCTGCCCGACAGGCGTCCCGCAAAGCCTGCATGGGGCGCCCTCGCCGGGCCCGCCCCATCGGCGCTCCGGAAGCGGGTTCGTCAGCCTGGCGGCGCGTATCAGCGCGCGCGCTTTGCCACGCAGAGCCGCGTCGGCCGCCCGGGTGTCCTTTGCCGGGGCGCTGTGCGCCACCGTGTCCGTTCCGGGGGGCTGGGAATGCTGTGTTGCACCATCCATATGTGTCCTTTAGTGCCGACGAACGCGTATCGGTCGGCCACTAGAACGTCAAACGGGCGTTTTTGGATTGCGCGTAATACGATCGGACCCTCGTTTCCACCGTGCGGCCTGCCGATGACAGTGCATCTGATAGAAAACTTTCGTGCGTTGTTTTACGCGCCGTTCTACGCCGCGTTCGAGCTCGGGGCGTTCAAAGCCGAAGGCGTGGACGTGGAATTGAAGTCGCCGTCGGCCTTCGGCAATTCGCTCGCGGCATTGGCAGCGGGAGAAGCGGAGGTGACCTGGGGCGGTCCGATGCGCCTCATGCTCGCGCGTGACAAAGATCCGGGCGCGGCCGGCGTGGCCTTCTGCGAAGTCGTCGGGCGCGATCCGTTCTACCTGATCGGCCGAACACCGAATCCAGCTTTTCAGGTGCGCGATCTTCTCAGCGTGAAACTCGCGACGGTGAGCGAGGTGCCGACGCCCTGGATCTGCCTGCAGCAGGACCTGCGTCTCGCGGGCGCGGACCCGAACAGCGTTTCGCGCGTTGCAGACCAGTCGATGGCAGCGAACGCCGAGGCGCTCGAGCGCGGTGCCGTCGATGTGATCCAGGTATTTCAGCCGTTCGCCAGGATGCTGATCGACGAAGGTGCCGGTCATCTCTGGTATTCGGCGGCATCGCGAGGTCCGACCTGCTACACGACGCTCAACACGACCCGCGGTTTCATCGAGCGCAATCCCGACACGATGCTGCGTATGACGCGCGCGATTTATCGTGTGCAGAAGTGGATACGCGACCACGACGGCGCGGAGCTCGCCCGGGTCGTCAAGCCTTACCTGCGCGAGGTGCCTGATGACGTTCTCGCATCCTGCTGCAACGAATACACGCGCAATCAGGTGTGGAGCAGCAGCCCGCTCGTCCAGCGAGAGGGGCTCACCTGGAAGCGCGATGCGATGCTCGGCTGCGGCGCGATCGGGCAGCGGCTGTCGTACGAGGATTACGTCGATGCCCGCTTCGCGCAACGTGCAATCGCCGAAGATCCCCCAACCATCTAATCAGCACGGCGTCTGGAGACACATGCAGCTCAATCCACCCGGTTTCGCATATTCGGCGTTGCCGAAGCGGCCGCAATACACCTGGCGCGGCGGCGCACGGATGGCGGTCTACGTCACGGTCAACGTCGAGCATTTTCCGTATGGCGTGCAGTCGGGGCCCGACCTCGATCGGCCGACGCAGCCCTGGGGCCAGCGCAGTTGGCTCTGGCGTGAATACGGAAACCGCATCGGAGCGTGGCGCCTGCTCGATCTCTTCGACGAGCTCGAGCTGCCGGTGGGCGTCATCGCGAACACCGCGATCTACGACCACTGCCCCGAAGTGCTCGGCGCACATGTGAAGCGCGGCGACGAGTTGATCTCCCATGGCCGCAATCAGGCCGAACGCCAGATCGAGATGACGCTCGATCAGGAGCGGGTGATGATCGACGAGGTGACGCAAAGGATCGCGCGCGAGAGCGGCGCCCGGCCGGTCGGGTGGATGAGCCCGTATCTGACGCCGAGCGCCAATACGACCGAGCTCATTGCCAAAGCCGGCTACTCGTACTGCATGGATTGGGGGCTATGCGACGAGCAGCCGTTCTGGGTGAAGACAGCGGACCGCGACATTCTCGCGATGCCGTATCCGATCGAGCTGAACGATCAGCCGGCCGTCGTGTACCGCCGCAACACTGCAGCCGAATATGAAGAGATGCTGGCCGATAACTTCGACGAGCTCGCGCGGCGCGCTGAAGACTATCCGCTCGTATTCGCGATCTCCATCCACACGTTCATCCTCGGCCAGCCGTATCGCCTGACGCGTTTCCGGCGGGCGCTGCAACACATACTGCGCGACCGGGCGCGGCTGTGGGTTGCGAAGCCGCAAGAGATCGCGAGCTACTACGAGACGCTGCCGCCGGAAGTGCAGTTGAGAGCAGGTTGAGAGTGCGGCTTGCGGGGCCGGCGGGTCGGTCACGCGCGGCGCAATACTCGTAGCTGAACTTGCCGGCGAGCCCCGTCTCGGGTGCAGGGTTCGATACCTGCGCGCGCTTCGCCGGGACTTTCCAGCTCGAGCCACTCGACATCGTCGGCGCGCAGGCCATTCTTTTCGCGCAGGAGCACCACGGCCTCGGTCGCGCTGCTTCGATCCCGCGAGCACGTTCGCAATGCCGTCGAGATTGATCGTGCGAGTCGCGTCCCGCACCGGGCGGGGAAGGTCGTCATACCCGGTATTGGCTACGAACCGCGCGATGCTTTCCGTGGCATTCACTTATCGAACCTCTTTCCTCGACCGCGACGACCCTTGCAGCGACTCGGCACGATCAATGCAGTAAATCAGTGTTGTTATCCATATACGAAGGAGCTACGTATGGAACACGATACCAAGCAAACCGGGACGGCGGGCCGCGACACTTTCGCCGGCTCCAAAGCAGGTGCGTGGGACACGGCCGAAGGCACGTACTGGCGGGGCCAATTCGAGCGCGAGCCGTATTTCCAGAAGGACATGACGTGGGAAGATTACGAGCCCGCGTACCGGTTCGGCTACGACTGGCACGCGAAGCACCACGGCCGCAAGTGGGAGGACATGGAAAGCGACATGGCCAGCAACTGGGACAAATTCAAGGCCAAGTCGCGCCTGAAATGGGAACACGCGAAACACGCGACCCGCGCGGCGTGGGATCGGATGACGACGCGCGACAAACCGCACGCCGAGCATCGCTGATCGTGCACGTCGCATGAGCGCGTAATCGCGCTCGAACGAAGCAAGCCCCAGGCGAAAAAAGCCGGGGCTTGTTTTTTGTGTGCGCAGCGCGCGCTGATAGCGCACAGCCTGTGGGAGATCAGTTCGCGAACGGGACCTTCGCCTTGACGATCGCCTCGCGCCACTTGGCGATCTCCTTCTGCACGAAGCGCACGAATTCCTGCGGCGTGCCACCGGCAGGTTGCGCACCCTGCTGAGCCAGCGCCGCACGTAGCTCTGCCGATTCGAGCGCGGCCGTCGTATCCGCGTTCACCTTGCGCACGATGCTCGCGGGCGTGCGCGCCGGCGCGAGCAGCCCGTACCACGAGTCGGTCTCGAAACCCGGGTAGCCCGATTCCGCGATCGTCGGCAGATCCGGCACGAGAGGCGAGCGCTTGAGGCTCGAGATCGCCAGCGCGCGCACGCGATTGGCTTTCAACTGCGGCAGAAGCACGGGCACCGTCGCCATCATGATCTGGCCTTCACCGCCGATGAGCGCGGTCATGGCGGGCCCCGCACCCTTGTAGGGCACGTGCGTCGCTTGTATCCCGGCCGTTGCAAAAAACACTTCCGCCGAAAGATGGGACACGCCGCCGACGCCGGAAGAGGGGAAGTTGAGCCGTCCCGGCTGCGATCTTGCGAGCGTCACGAGCTCTTTAACCGATTTCGCGGGCACGCTCGGATGCACCACCAGCACGTTCGGCACGCGCACGGTCAATACGATGTATTCGAAATCTTTCATCGTGTCGTACGGGAGCGTCCGGTAGAGCGTCGCGTTGATCGCATGCGACATCGAAGTGACGCCGATCGTGTAGCCGTCCGGCGCCGCTTTCGCCGTGATGTCCGTGCCGACCGTCGAGCCGGCACCGGGCCGGTTGTCGACGACGACCGGAACGTTCCATGTCTCGCTCAGCTTCTGCGCGATCAGTCTTCCGAGGATATCGGTGCCGCCGCCCGGCGCGAACGGCACGATGAAGCGCACCGGTTTGATGGGGTAAGACTGCTGGGCCGCGGCATGCGCATGACTTGCGATTAAGATCGGCACTGCGCAGAGCCGCAGCAGCAAGATACAGAGTTTCGTCATGATCGGAGGGAGGTGGGATGCAGGTCGATGGCGCATGTCATTGCGGTCACGTTACGTACACGGCGGAGATCGATCCGGCCAAGGTGATCATCTGTCACTGCACCGACTGCCAGGTGCTGAGCAGCTCGGCATTCCGGATGGTCGTGCTCGCCGAGAAAGGCACGTTCCGGCTCCTGGGCGGCGAGCCGACAATTTACGTCAAGACGGCCGACAGCGGCAGGAAGCGCGCGCACGCGTTCTGTCCCAGATGTGGCACGCAGATGTACGCGACGCCGCCGGGCGCGAATCCGGAGCAGCACTTCGGGCTGCGCGTCGGATCGATTCGCCAGCGCGCGCAGTTGCGTCCGTCACGCCAGCTCTGGTGCCGGTCGGCGTTCGGCTGGCTCGACGAGATCGCGTCGATTCCCAAGAGCGAAAGTGCGAGCCTGACGCCACCTTAGCCCGAGATGCCAAAGCTTCGTGGTGTTGTCCACCTCGTGAGCTGGATCTCTAGGGCTGAGTCAGTCGCAGTCTTCGAAGGACCGTCTTTGCGTTCGAAACCGTCATCTCGCGGCCGCGGCCGCGCGACGCGAGGCGCTCCGTCACGAGCTTGTGCAGGAGCGCCGAGCCGAGCGCGCCGCCGATGTGCGGCCAGCGCTCGCTCCAGTCGAGGCAGCGGCGCGTGCGGGCGCGCTCACCGTCGATGCATCAGCGACATGCACATGACGAGGCGCGAGGGATCGTCCATGGCGGACGCGGTGCCGGCGGTCACTCCGGCTGGATGCCGGCCACTTTCACGACCTTCGCCCATTTGATCGTGTCTCTGCGGATCAGGTCTGCGAACTGGCTTGCGCTCGAGGGCTCCGCGGAAAGTCCGCTCTTCTGCATCGTTTCACGCGTCTGCGCTTCCGACAGCACCTGCTGCAACGCGCTGCTGATGCGGTCCACACGCGCGCGCGGCGTCCTGCCGGTCGTGAGCATTCCGTACCACGCGTTCACCTCGAAATCGGGAAAGCCCGACTCCATGAACGTCGGCACGTCGGGCAGCTGCGGCACGCGCGCGCGGGTTGTCACGCCGATCGGCCGCAACCGCCCGGCATTCATGTGCGCGCCGCCGGTGGCGAGTGACGTGACCGTCATCGCGATCCGGCCGGAAAGCAGGTCAGGCATGACGGCGCTGCCGCCCTTGTAAGGAACGTGGACCATGTTCAGCCCGCCGGCGGCGATCCTGAAGAGCTCGCCGGCGAGGTGCGTGGGATTTCCGGTGCCGGCGGACCCATACGTCACGTCGGGCTTCGACTTCACCCACGCCGCGAATTCCCTGCCGTTTTTCGCCGGCACTGCCGGATGAACGACCATCACGTACGGTCCACCGGCAACCTGGCCTACGGGTGCGAAGTCGCGCTCCGTGTCGTACGGCAGCTTCCGGATGAGCGACGGATTCATCGCGTGGCCCGCCCCGATCATGAGCAGCGTGTTGCCGTCGGGGTTTGCGCGCGCCACGATCGCCGAGCCGATCTGCGCGTTTGCGCCGGGCCGGTTGTCGACCACCACGGCTTGTCCCAGACGCTCACCGAGCCTGTCGGCCACGATGCGCGCCAGCGTATCGTTGGTTCCGCCCGGGGCGAGCGGCACCACGAGTCTGATCGGCCGGCTGGCTTGCGCCTGCGCATGGGCGGTCGTACTGAAGGCCGCCAGCGCCGCGACCGCCCACAGTGCGGTGATCGCGATCTTGCCGCCCGAGCTCATGCGTGGCGCGCGCGCAGCGCGCGCGCCGCGTCGGCCTCGGCGCGCAGCTTCAGGAAAACTTCGTCGATGTCTACTTTCGCCGCCGAGCCGGGCGCGAAACCGCAGTCGGGATTGAGCGTGATGCGCTTCGCTTCGACTTTCGAGAGCGCCCGGTTCACGCGCTCCACGATGCGTTGCGTTTCCTCCTGCGCGCCGGGTGTGACGTCGACGACGCCCAGTCCCAGCTCGAAATCGGGACGCAGGCGCCCGAGGCTTTCGAGATCGTCCGCGCCGGCGGCCGTGAATTCCATCGTGAGGTGATGGACGTTGAGCCGGTTCAACTGCGGCAGAATCGGCCCGTAGGTGCCGGCGTGGTGCTTCTCCCCTCGAACGCGTGCGCCCGCGCGGCGGCAGAGATGGACGGCGAACTTGATGCCTTTGAAACCTTCGACCAGCGCGTTCGTCATCTCGACCGCGAAATCGGCGGCGCGGTCCGGGTCGTCGTAGGTCTTGCGCACATCCGGATCGACGAAGAGACAGAGGTGCGGATCGTCGATCTGCACGATGTCGATACCGATGTCGCGGATGAGCGCGATCTCGCGCCGCAGGGGCTCCACGCAGTCGCGCACGAAATCTTCGCGCTTCGGATAGGCTTTTTTCGAGCGCTGCGCATCCCACAGCCGCTCGCCGAGCAGACCCGGTGCGGGCAGCGTGATCTTGGTGCCCACGCGCGCGATGCTCTTCAGGAACTTCGCTTCGGCCGCGATGAATCCCGGCTCCTTCGGCGCGAGCTTCTCGGTCACCACCGTCCAGGGCCGTCCGTCAGCCGCATTCACTTCCAGCGTGAAGCCATGCGCGAGCTCCGCGATGACGCCGATATAGGAGCGCCGGCGCCATTCGCCGTCGGTCACGACGTCCAGTCCCGCGTACTCCTGCATCGACACCGCATACTGGATCGCGGCGTCCATGGCGTGCTCGTCGGCGGCGTCCCACTTGGGCTTTTCAATGAGCTCGCGCACGTGCAGCGGGCGCGGCATGGAGCCGACGACGGAGGCGGGAAAGAGCGGAAGCGAAGTCATAGTCCCCATCCTTTCTGGGCGAGGTCGAGGTCTTCCTGCGTATCGATCTCACGGTACTGGCCGTGCGTGTCCGCATGGCCGAACTCCACCCCCTGCTCGATCATGTCTTGGAAGAGATGGATGAGATAGGCCTTCTGGAACTCCGCCGCCTCACGATAAGGCTTGCCCCAGAATTCGCGCCGCCGGCGGTGGTAGTGCTCCTTCAGGAGCTCGCCGCCGCGCGCGCTGAATTTGGCGACTCCGATGAACTCTCCAGTCGCGTCGTCGTACGCGATGCTGCGCTGGACCTGCACCACGCGGCCGTTTTTCATGATGGCCTTCTCGGCGTCGTGCGGCGGATGCTGAGTCCGGGGTCGGTAATGCGTGCGCCAGTCGGTGTCCATGCCGAGCGCGATGTCCGCGGGCGAGGCGACGAGATCGGAGACGATCTGTCCCGTATACAGGATGTCCGAGTAGGACGTGACGAACGGGCGATCCATGAGGTCTTCCGCGCACATGAGCGAGACCAGGATGTTGTTGTTCTCCCAGTCGCGGTTGTAGCGGAACGTGAAGTACGGATATTCCCGTTCGACCGCTTCCACGCGATAGCCGCCGATGAAGCAGAAATCGGTGACCCCACCGGCGCGCAGCGCATCGACGGTCCAGTCGAGGATGCGCTTGCCGCGGATCTCGGCGAAGCATTTCGGCGCGTTCTCGGTCGTGGGCATGAGACGGCGTCCCCGGCCCGCAGCGATGATTATTGCCCGCATTCGTTCTTGTCCTCCCTGCTCGCGGCTGTCATCCATCTTGACAGTACTTCTGGAGTTCAGCCACCATCGACTGGCGCTATCCAGGCGCCGAGGGGGAGCACAAAACAATGCTCAAGATCGAGCAGTTGACCAAACGGTTCGGCTCGCTCGTCGCCGTCGATCACGTCTCCTTCGAAGTGCCTACCGGCCAGATGGTCGGCATCATCGGCCGATCGGGCGCCGGCAAGTCCACGCTTCTGCGCATGATCAACCGCCTCGCGGATCCGACGTCCGGGCGCATCCTGTGCGACGACGTCGACGTCGTCGCGCTCAGGGGCAAGCGCCTGCGCGAGTGGCGCGGCCGGTGCGCGATGGTGTTCCAGCAATTCAACCTCGTGCCGCGGCTCTCGGTCATGACCAACGTGCTGATGGGCCGCATCAGCTACAACGCGACGCTGCCGACGCTGCTCATGATGTTCTCGGACCGCGATCGCACCCTCGCGATACGCGCGCTCCAGCGGCTGGACATGGTTTCGCACGGTCTGTATCGCGCCGACGAATTGTCCGGCGGGCAGCAGCAGCGCGTAGCCATCGCGCGCGCGCTGGTGCAGGAGCCGAAGATCCTCCTGGCCGACGAGCCGATCGCCTCGCTCGACCTGCGCAACGCGACGATCGTGATGGACTCGCTGCGGCGCATCAACCAGGAAGACGGCATCACCGTCATCAGCAATCTGCACCTGCTGCAGACCGCCAAGGACTACTGCGATCGCATCATCGGCATGCGCAAGGGCGCCGTCGTATTCGACGGGACGCCCGCACAGATGACGGAGTCTATCGCTCGCGAGATCTATGGCGGCGGCGAGGGTGTCGTCGAGGACGAAGTCGAGCTTGCGCTCACCGCTACATCCGCGCCCACCGAGCAGACCGTTCGGGAAGCGCGTACCGGCACCGGCTAACGCTGCACACAAGGGGAGGAGGCACCATGAGCAAGACACACGCGCGTCTGATGGCCGCGCTCGCGGCGGCTGCATTCCTGTTCGCCGGCGGCGCCGCGGCGCAATGGCAGAAGAAATTTCCGGTGGTGAAGTACGGGGTGATCCCGGTCGAGACGCAGACCGGCACCACGCGGACGATGGATGCGTTTCTGAAGCACGCTGAAAAAGCCACCGGCGCGAAATGGGAGCTCTATCAGGCGACCGATTACTCCGGTGTGATGAACGCGCTCATAGCCGGGCAGATCCATCTCGCGTGGCTGTCGGGCTTCAGCTACTGCCAGACTTACAGCGACAGCAAGGGCGGCGTCGAGCCGCTGGTCGCCGCCGCCGCGATCGACGGCTCGATGGGCTATAACGCAGTCGTCGTCGTGCGCGCGGACAGCCCGTACAAGACGATCGACGATCTCAAGGGCAAGGTCGTCGCCCGCACCGATCCGCTGTCGGGCTCCGGCTATCTCATCCCGACGGCGGCGTTCCGCGCGATGGGCAAGCCGGTGGATACGTTCTTCAAGAGCCCGCTCTCGGGCGGCCACGTCCAGAGCGTGCTCGGCGTGCTGAAAGGCACCTACGACGCCGCGTTCACCTGGACCTCCAAAGGCGATGGCTTCGGCAATCTGCGGCAGATGATGAACCAGGGACTGCTCAAGCGCGAAGACATCCGGGTCATCTGGGTGTCCGATCCGCTGCCGTCGCCGCCGGTCGTAATCCGCAAGGACCTTCCGCCGGAGATGCGCGCCGACATGCTCAAGCTCTTTACGAGCCTGAAAGACGTCGACATGAAGCTGGCGGAAGCCGTGGCGCAGGGCAAGACGACCGGCATCATGCCGGTCAGCCACAAGGACTACACGCTCATGTGCCAGGCCGCCGCGGACGAGCGCGAATCGCGCAGGAAACGCGGTAAGTGACGGCTGAGGCCGCCGCACTCCCGAAGCCGCGCGGCGCCGCCGCGCGCTTCGAGCAGGAATACGCGCGCTACCGGCGCAAGAAGCGGATCTACGCGGCGCTGTTCATCGCGGGGTTCGTGGGCTGCTTCATCGCGGCGGCCATAACCGCGAAGTTCGATATCGTCACGCTCGCGCAGGGGCTGCCGCGCACCACCGAGTTCCTGAGCAGGCTCATTCCGCCGATCGAGCTGTCGACCTTCCGCCACGACGTCGCGGAGTGGTACTGGGACATCGGCAAGTGGATGGAGAGCCTGCTCAATACGCTGCTCATGGCGTACCTCGCGACGGTGCTCGGCACGCTGATCGGCGGTTTCCTGAGCTTCTTCGCCGCACGCAATCTCGCGCGCCACTACGCCACGTACTGGATCATGCGCCGCGTGCTCGAGATCGCGCGCACGGTGCCCGACATCGTCTGGGCGCTGCTCTTCATCATCGCATTCGGCATCGGGCCGCTGGCCGGCGTGCTGGCGATCACCGTTCACACGATCGGTGCGCAGGGCAAGCTCTTCGCCGAAGTGAACGAGAACATCAGCCCGCTGCCGATCGACGGGATTCGCGCGGCGGGCGGCACGTGGTTCGAGGAAGTCCGCTTCGCGGTGCTGCCGCAGGTGCTGCCGAACTACATGTCGTACACGTTCTGGCGCATGGAGTTGAACGTGCGCAGCGCCACCATCGTCGGTTTCGTAGGCGCGGGCGGGATCGGACACGAGCTTTTCACGTCGATCCAGCTCCTCTATTTCTCGGACGCCGGCGCGATCCTGCTCATCATCGTCGCGACGATCATGCTGATCGACATCCTGTCGGAGAAATTCCGGCACAGCGCGATCGGCAAGGCGAGCTTTGCACACTGATATGAAACCCGCGCTCTCCGCCATCTCGCCGGCCGACATCATCGCCGAGCGCGAGCAATTCCCGCTGCTGTATTCGGCGCCGCTCGCGGAGCGTGCGAAAGGGTGGATCTTCTGGGGCGTCCTCGGGGTGCTGGCGCTCTATTGCTTGTATCGGTTCGGGTTTCTGAGCGGCGACTTCCTGCACGGTGTCGGCAAGTTCGCATCGGTCGTGATCGCCCAGCTCTTCCCGCCGAAAGGCTTCGAGCACATTCCCGAGTTCCTGGTCGTCATGGGCGAGACGATCGCCATGGCGTTCCTGGGCACGCTGCTCGGCGCCTTCTTCGCGTTTCCCTTGAGCTTTCTCGCGTCCAAGAACATGACGCGTGCGCGGCCGATTCAGTTCGGCGCGCGGCGCTTCGCCGATCTGCTGCGCGCCTTCGACTATCTCATCTGGGCGCTGATTTTCGTGCGCGCCATCGGGCTGGGGCCGCTCGCCGGGATCATGGCCATCGCGATCGTGGAGACCGGCACGTTCATCAAGCTGTATTCGGAGGCGATCGAGAATCTCGATCGCAAGCAGATCGACGGCATCTCGGCGGCCGGGGGCGGGCCGCTTCAGCGCGTGCGTTTCGGCGTCCTGCCGCAGGTGCTGCCGATGATGCTCTCCAACACGCTCTACATGTTCGAGCACAACGTGCGCTCGGCTTCGATCCTGGGGATTGTCGGCGCGGGCGGCATCGGCTTCCTGCTGGCCGATCGTCTGCGCGCCTACGAGCTCCAGGAAGCCTGCACGATCATCATCCTCATCATCCTCGCGGTGTACGCGATCGACTATCTGTCGAAAGTGCTGCGCGAGCGACTGATCGGGGATTACCGCCGGCGCGACCCCGTAGACGACGCGGTGCAGGTGTGAATGGGGTCAGATCCACATTTTGCGCAGATGCAAAATGTGGATCCGACCCCATGTTTAGCCGATGAGCCCGGGCGTCGGTTACGCGCTGCTGAGCCTGCTTGCGGCCGGCGTGCTGGATGTCGTGTTCGCCCGCTATTCCGGCAAACGTCCCGTCAGCGGCGCGTACCTGTTCGTGATCGGCGGCGTCGTCATCGCGGGCCAGTCCGCCGTGCTCGCGATCGCCCGGGTGCCGTTTGCATGGGACGCCTCCACCGCCGCATGGGGCCTCACGGCGGGCGCCGTGCTCCTGCTCGCGAACGCGCTGCTCGTGGAAAGCCTCGCACGCATCAACGTGAGCCTCGGATCGACGATTTACCGGCTGAACACGATTGCCGTTTTGCTCTTCGCCGTCGTTTTCCTGCACGAGACGCTCACATTCGCTAAAACCGCGGGCGTGCTGCTCGGCGTGATTGCGGTCGTCATGCTCTACCAGCGCGGCGGCCGCGGCGATACGGATCGTCTGGTTTTTGCTTCGCTGTGGATCGCGATCGCGGCGTCGCTGCTGCGCGCGGCGTTCGGCATCATTTCGAAGACGGGACTGCTCGATGGCACCGATCCGTTTCTGTTTCTGGTCTACGTCGGCGTCGGCTGGACGGTCGCGGCGATCGCGTATGGCTTCGTGCGGCGCCGGCCCCCCGGCAGCACGTCGGCCGTGCTGCGCTACGGCATCGTCTGCGGCACGCTGGTATGCCTCGTTGCGAGCTTCCTCCTGCTGGGGTTGCGCAGCGGCGAGGCGAGCGTCGTCATCCCGATCGCCAACATGAGCTTCGTCGTCGCACTGCTGACCTCAGCCGCGCTGGGCATGGAGCGCATCACGCGCCACAAGGTATTCGCCGTCGGCTGCGCGGCGGTCGCGATCGGGCTGCTGACGAGCGCATGAAGCCGTTCCTCCTCGCGCAGGTGAGCGACCTGCACGTCCGCGCCGGCGGCCAGCTCGCGTACGGCCGCGTCGATACCACCGCGATGTTTCGCCGGTGCGTCGAGCGCCTGCTCGCGCTTGCGCAGCGGCCGGACGCCGTGGCACTGACCGGCGATCTCGTCGATCTCGCGCGGCCCGAGGAATACGCGGTGCTGCGCGAGCTGCTTGCGCCGCTGTCGATGCCGATCTACATGATCCCTGGTAACCACGACAGCCGGGAAGCGCTGCGCGCCGCCTTTCCGGAACATGCGTATCTGCGGCAGTCACCCGACTTCGTGCAATACGTGATAGACGATCACCCGCTGCGTATCGTCGCCATCGATACCGTCATTCCGGGGCATAGCGCGGGCGAGCTGTGCGAGACGCGTCTCGCGTGGCTGGAGCGGACACTTGCCGCCGCGCCTGATCGAGCGACCCTCGTGCTGATGCACCATCCTCCGTTTCAGGCGTTCATCACGCACATGGACCGGATCGCGCTGCGCGATCCCGAGCGGTTCGAACGCGTCATTGCGCGACACCCGCAAGTCGAGCTGATCGTGTGCGGTCACGTGCACCGGCCGATCACGAAACGGTTCGGCGGAACGCTCGTGTGGGCCGCCCCGAGCTGCGCGCATCAGATCGAGCTCGATCTGAGCGATTCTCCGGGGGGTTTCGTCATGGAGCCGCCGGCGTTCATGCTCCACGCCTACTCGCGCGAGGCCGGCCTCGTCACGCACATGGCTTACGTCGACGATTACCCCGGTCCCTACCGGTTCTCCGGCTCGTACGGTTCGTAGGGTGCGCCGATAGCGCACCGAGCCAAGCCCGTTTGGCATCCACCACCGTAACGCTCGAGCCGCATCCGACGAGCGCGGGCTCGTTCGTGCGCAGCCTGCGCGCGACGGTCTCGCGTCCCGCCGAGGGTATGTTGGCCGTGGTGTACACGCTCGAAGGCGCGCTCGACGCGCTCCGCATTCCACTGACGCGCCCGGCGAACGTGAGCGATCGGCTGTGGGAGCACACCTGCTTCGAGCTCTTCATCGCGCGGCCGGGCGGTGCCGCCTATCACGAGCTCAACTTTGCGCCTTATGGCGCATGGGCGGTGTACGCATTCGACCGGTATCGAGTGCGCTCGCGTGATGTTGCGCCGGCTATCGAGCCCAGTATTCATCTGCGACACGCCGATACGAAGCTCGAGCTCGAGGCGCAGGTCGAGCTCGCACGATTGTCGCGCGAATACGCGAGCGGCTCGCTTGCGCTCGGTGTCTCCGCTGTGATCGAAGACACTGAAGGTAATCTTTCTTACTGGTCGATCGCACATCCGCAACCCAAGCCCGATTTCCACGACCGCGAGGCGTTTACACTCGCGCTATGAAGCTCGGTATCGATCGTCTGCTCGAAGACGCGGCGCTGCGCAAGCCGCTCGCCGGCAAACGCGTCGCGCTGCTCGCGCATCCGGCATCGGTCACGCGCGATCTCGTTCATACGCTCGATGCGCTGGCAGCGGTAGGCGGCATCGACCTCGCCGCGGCGTTCGGCCCGCAGCACGGCCTGCGCGGCGACAAGCAGGACAACATGGTCGAGTCGCCGGACTTTCGCGATCCCGTTCACGGTATTCCCGTGTTCAGCCTGTATGGCGAAGTGCGACGGCCCACGGCCGCGATGATGGACACGTTCGACGTGCTGCTGGTCGATCTGCAGGATGTCGGCTGCAGGATCTACACGTTCGTCACGACGCTGCGCTACGTGCTCGAAGCGGCCGCGGAGCATGGTAAGCGCGTCGTCATCCTCGACCGTCCGAATCCCGCGGGCAGGCCCGTCGAGGGACTCACGCTGCGCCGCGGCTGGGAAAGCTTCGTCGGAGCGGGGCCGATGCCGATGCGGCACGGGCTCACACTCGGCGAGCTCGGCCGGTGGCTCGTGCGCACGCTCGCGCTCGACGTGCAGCTCGATGTCGTGCGGATGGACGGCTGGAGGCCCGGTGACCCGCCCGGCCATGGCTGGCCGGTCGTCGAGCTTTCGTGGGTGAACCCGAGCCCGAACGCGCCCACGCTCTCGATGGCGCGCTGTTATGCCGGCACCGTGATGCTCGAGGGCACGACGCTCTCGGAAGGCCGCGGCACCACACGGCCGCTGGAGCTCTTCGGCGCGCCGGATCTCGATGCGCGCGCGCTGCTCTCGACCATGCAGGCGCTCGCGCCGCAATGGCTGCGCGGATGCCGGCTGCGGCCGTGCTCGTTCGAGCCGACGTTCCATAAGCACGTCGGGAAGCTCTGCGCCGGTCTTCAGATCCACGTCGATGGCGCCGCGTACGATCACGATGCCTTCCGGCCCTGGCGCCTCATCGCGCTCGCGTTCAAGGCGCTGCGGAGGCTCTCGCCGGATTACGACCTGTGGCGGGACTTTCCGTACGAATACGAGCGCGACCGGCTGGCGATCGATCTCATTAACGGAAGCCCGCTGCTGCGCGAATGGGTGGACGACGCAGGCGCGGCGCCGGGAGATCTGGAAGCGCTCGCTAGGCCCGACGAAGAAGCGTGGTGCGCCGATCGCGAGAACGTCCTGCTCTACCGCTAGCTGTCATCGCGAGGAGCACGCGCAAGCGCGACGCGGCGATCCCGGAGCGTCCGTTTGCCGTGCGCGACGAGATTGCTTCGTCGCGCCACTGGCCGCTCCTCGCAATGACCGCTGCTACTCCTGAAGCTTGATACCGGCTTCCTTGATGATGTTCGCGAACTTCGCGGACTCGCCGCGGATGAACTTGCGGAATTCCTCGGGCGCGGTCGGCGCGGGCTCGAATCCCACTGCCCTGAACTTGTTCGCGACTTCCGGCGTTTTCAGCACCTGCACCGCGGCGCTGTTGAGCCGTTGCAGAATCGGCGCCGGCAGGCCGGCGGGACCGAAGAAACCGAAGAAGTTCACGAGCTCGAAGCCGGGCAGCGTATCGGAGATCGGCGGCACGTCGGGCAGGGCGGAGACGCGCGTGGTCGACGTGACGCCGATCGGCCGGATGCGGTTGCTCTGGATGAAGGGCAGCGCGGCACCGATGCTCACGTACGTCAGCGTGACTTCGTGGCCTGCAAGCGCCGCGAGCTGGGGCGCCGCGCCCTTGTATGGCACGTGGCGGATCTGCACGCCGGCCATCTTGTTGAACATCTCGCCGGTCAACTGCTGCGGGTTGCCGACGCCGCTCGAAGAGAACGTGAGCTTGCCGGGGTTCTGCTTCGCGTATGCGATCAGCTCCTTGACGTTTTTCGCCGGCACGTCGACGTGCACGGCCATCACGTTCGCCACCTTCACCATGAGCGTGATCGGCTGCAGGTCGCGATCCCAGTCGTAAGCCATCTTGGGATACAGGTGTGGATTGAGCGCGATCTCGCCGGAGGCGAGCAGTAGTGTGTAACCGTCCGGCTTGGCTTTCGCGACGACGTCGGTGCCGATCATCCCGCTGGCGCCCGTGCGGTTGTCCACCACGACGGGTTGACTGAAGATCTTGTTGAGCTGATCGGCGAGAATCCGCGCGGTGAGATCGGTACCGCCGCCGGCGGGGAACGGACAGACGATCCGGATCTGCTGGCTCGGATACTGCGCCTGCGCGAAGGCTTGCGGAGCGGCAACGCCAAGCGACAACGCCCCGATCGCGACGACCGATGCTGTTCTCATGGTTCCTCCGTCGTGATGATTTATCATCATTCTACGCGGCGCTCATTCGGCCCGCGCCAGGGAGACACGTGCAGGAGCGGTTTTCGACGCCGGTTGGCGGCGTCACTTTTCGTTACGCGACGCGCGCCGACGCGCCCGTCCTGCTCGCGCTGATTCGCGAGCTGGCCGAGTTCGAGCATCTGCTCGATCAGGTCGCAGCGGACGAAGCGACGCTCGCCGACGAGCTTTTCGGCGCGCGCCGCGTGGCCGAGGTCCTCCTGGCGGAGGAGGGCGACGAGACCGTCGCGTTCGCCGTGTACTTCCACAATTTTTCGACGTTCGTCGGACGCGCCGGGCTCTATCTCGAAGACTTGTACGTGCGCCCGCACGCGCGCCGTCGCGGCATCGGCCGCG
This sequence comes from Burkholderiales bacterium, assembly GCA_035626595.1. Classification (GTDB taxonomy): domain Bacteria; phylum Pseudomonadota; class Gammaproteobacteria; order Burkholderiales; family SG8-41; genus JAQGMV01. Next base: position 13,157 of record DASPNJ010000031.1, on the reverse strand, counting down.
CGCTGATTTGCTTCGTCGCGCGCGTCGCGGTCGAGCGCAAGTGCGGCCGTTTCGAATGGTCGGTGCTGGACTGGAACACGCGCGCCATCGATTTCTACCGCTCGATCGGCGCGGTCGCGATGGACGAGTGGACGGTGCAGCGGGTTACCGGCGCTGCGCTCGAGCGCCTCGGGAGCCGGGAATTCCCACGCGCGACCTGATCGATTCCCCGTACGCCTTCGGACGCCTCGCGGTCGCGCTCGCGCTCGCGACGATCGGCGCGTGCGGCATGTACATCGTGCCGGTGGTGCTGCCGCTCGTGCAATCGGAGTTCGGCGTCGCGCGTGCGGACGCGTCGATGCCGTATTCGGCGCTCATGATCGGGTTCGCGATCGGCGGCCTCGTCATGGGCCGGCTCGCGGACCGCTTCGGCATCATGATTCCGCTGTTGATCGGCGCAGTCGGCCTCGGCGCCGGGTTCGCGGCGGCCGGCGCCTCCGGCAGCATCTGGACGTTCATGCTCGCGCACGGGCTGCTGATCGGCTTTCTCGGCTGCTCGACGCTGTTCGCACCGCTGATCGCCGATACCACCCTGTGGTTCGTGCGCCGGCGCGGCATCGCGGTCGCGATCTGCGCCAGCGGAAACTATCTCGGCGGGGCGCTCTGGCCCGGCATCGTCAATCATTTCGTGGAAGACGTCGGCTGGCGCCAGACGTACTTCGGGCTCGCGGTGTTCTGCGTCTTTGCCATCGCGTTGCTTGCGCTGTTCATGCGCAAGCGGCCGCCGTCGCAGGCACACGCTGCCGTGAGCGCGCACGTGACCGCAGCGGCGGGCATGCCTTTCGGCATGACGCCGGGCAAGGCGCAGACGCTGCTCTGCATCGCCGGTGTCGCCTGCTGCGTCGCGATGTCGATGCCGCAGGTGCACATCGTCGCCTACTGCACCGATCTCGGTTACGGCGCGGCACGCGGCGCGCAGATGCTCTCGATCATGCTGGGCTTCGGCATCGTGAGCCGGCTCGTGTCGGGCGTGATCTGCGACCGCATCGGCGGATTACGCACGCTGCTGCTGGGATCCGCGCTGCAGGGGATCGCGCTGGTGCTGTTCCTGCCGTTCGACGGCCTCGTGTCGCTCTACGTGATCGCGGCGCTGTTCGGGCTGTTCCAGGGCGGCATCGTGCCGTCGTACGCGATCATCGTCCGTGAGCACTTCCCTGCGCAGGAAACCGGCGGGCGCGTGGGGCTCGTGCTGATGTGCACGCTGGCCGGCATGGCGCTCGGCGGCTGGATGTCCGGACGCATCTTCGACATGACCGGCTCGTATCACGCCGCGTTCGTGAACGGGATCGCATGGAACCTGCTCAATCTCACCATCGCGGTCATGCTGCTTCGCGGTGCGCGGCGCACTCACCGCCTTCGAGTCGCGGCGTAGGGTGCGCCGATGGCGCACCAGCCGGTGCGCTACCAGCGCACCCTACGAAAAAACGCCGTGATGATCAGGCGAGATACCGCTCTACCAGCCGCGTCCAGTACGCCGCACCCACCGTGAGATTCTCGTCGTTGAAGTCGAAGCGCGAGGTGTGGACCATCGAGGATCCGGCGCCGTTGCCCAGGCGTACGAAAGAGCCCGGCACCTGCTCCAGCATGTAGGCGAAGTCCTCGCTGCCGGTCACGATCTCGACCTCGCCGACGTTCTCCGGCCCGACGAGCTCCTCGGCCACCTGGCGCGCGAAAGCTGTTTCCTTTTCGGCATTGACGAGCACCGGGTGGCCCCAGCCGTAATCGATTTCGGCGCTCGCGCCGTAGCTCGCGGCCTGCGACTGCGCGAGCTCGATGATGCGGCGCTTGAGCAGCTCGCGCACATCCGCGTCGAACGAGCGGACGGAAAGCCCCAGCGTGACGTCGTTCGCGATGACGTTCATCGCCTTGCCGCCCTGAATGGTGCCGACGGTGACAACAGCGGTCTTGGTCGGATCGACGTTGCGCGCGACGATCGTCTGCAATGCCATCACGACGCTCGATGCGACGACGATCGGATCGACCGTCATATGCGGGCGCGCCGCATGGCCGCCGCGGCCCTTGACCGTGATCGTCACGCGGTCGGAAGCCGACATCATCGGCCCCGCGCGGAAATGGAGCGTCTTCTCCGGCTTCCCCGGGTGATTGTGCAACCCGAAGATCGCATCGCACGGGAAGCGCTCGAAGAGCCCGTCCTTGAGCATGCGCCTGGCGCCGCAATCGATGCCGGCTTCTTCCGCCGGCTGAAAGATGAGATTGACCGTGCCGGAAAAATTCTTAGTCGCGGCGATCTGCTTCGCGGCCCCGAGCAGGATCGTCGTGTGCCCGTCGTGGCCGCACGCGTGCATGACGCCCGTGTTGCGGCTCGCGTACGGAAGCCCCGTCTCTTCCACGATCGGCAGCGCGTCCATGTCGGCGCGAATGCCGATGCGCTTCGTGCCGCTGCCCACCTTAAGACGCCCGACCATGCCGGTTCCGCCCACGCCTTCAGTGACCTCGTAGCCCCACGCCTTCAGCTTCTCCGCGACGAGTCGGGCGGTCTCGACCTCTTTGTGCGAGAGCTCCGGATTCTGGTGGATGCGGTGCCGCAGCTCGACGAGCTCGTTGCGGCTCGCCTCGACGTCTTCGACAGCGCAGTACCTGCCTGATGCTTTCGCCATGTGCTTGGCTCCTTATCTGTCCTTGCGCGAGCCGTCCTCGTAGTACTCGTCGTCCGCGACGACCCGGCCGTCCTTGAAGCTGCGCTTGCGCACGAGTATGCCTTTCTCGTAAATCGATTCGGAGGCGAGCGCACCCGATTCATCGTAGGTCTGCTGGAGGCCGACGTAGCTTCGCCGCTCGTCGCGTATAGTGCGCGCGCGAAGCTTGCCGTTGTCCCGGAACTCCTCGGCTTTCACCAGCACCGGGTCGCCGTCGCGGTCCCAGTGCGTGCGTGATTTCATGCGTCCGTTGAGATACCACTGCGTTTCCTCCGTCACGCGCCCGTCCTGCCACCGCGTCTCGCGCACGGGCTGGCCCGATTTCGCGAGCTCGCGCTCGCTTTGCTTCGTGCGCCCGACGATCACGGTCTCGAGGCGCAGCGTGCCGTCGGGATGGTGCTGCCGCTCGATGCGGCGCTCGCCCTGAACTTCTTCGCTGCGCGCGAGCGTGCCGCTCGCGGTAAGCGCCTTTGCGGCGAGCAGCTTGCCGTTCTCGTAGCGTGCGGTCCCGGCGAGCTCGCCCTTCGCGGTATGGAACGTCACTTCCGAGACGCGGCCGTCGAAGCCGCAGAGCGGCCGATCGCCTTCGAGCAGCGGCTTGTCCGCGCAGCGCAGGCGCATGAGCTCGCCGCGATCGTTGTATTCGATGGATGCGCGCGCCTGTTTGCCCGGCTCGCTGAATGTGCGCCGCCGCACCTGTCCATTCGGGTGGAAGTAGGTCTGCACGCCGATCTGCGAGCCGTTCGCGTAACGCTCCTCCGCGATGAGCGTCCCGTGTGCGTCGTACTGCTTGAAGTCGCCGTCGCGGTTGCCCTGCGCGTTGTAGCTGCCGACGCTGGTCCTGCCCTGGAAGTCCACCGATTTGCGGTAGCCGACCGCCTTGCCGTCGCGATACTCCTCCTCGCGCACGAGCTTGCGCGTCTCGCGATCGACGCACTTCATGATCCCGGTCTTGCCGCGCGTCGTGGAGCCGTTGGCAGGATTGACGTGCTGCCCGTCGATCTCGCAGTCGAGCACGGCGGCGCCGGCGGCCGTCGCCGCGGCAAACGCAAGCGGCATGGACAGCCATCTATTCATGCAGGCGGTACTTCGTCGCCATCACCTGGCAGCGCTGCACCAGCCGGTGCTCGTCCGACCGGTAATCGGGAATGGCATTGTGTATGGTGCCGATGTCTTCCCACATGAGCACGTCTCGCGGCGTCCACGAGAACACATATTGGTATTCAGGCTTTGTCTGATGTTGGAAGAGAAACGCCAGCACCTCCGCGCTTTCCTTCTCCGGCAGCTCGTTCACACGCACGGCATACCCTGGATTGGCGTAAAGCACCTTGCGCCGGGTGAGTGGATGCGTCGGGAAAATCGCGTGCGATACCGGCGGCTTCGCCTTGCGCTGCGCTTCGGTGAGCGGCGGGCGCGTGCTGCCGCGCTCGCGCCGCATCATCTCCCAGAACTTGTTGAAGTCGTGCAGCACGGTCATGCCCTCGAGGCGTTGCCTGAGCTCCGGGGGCAGCCCGTCGTACGCCGCGTGCATGTTGCAGAACGCGGTCGAGCCGAGCGCCTTGCCGTCGCGCTGCGGGATCCTGATGCCATAGAGCACGTTGGCGAACGCGACGGTGCGGCTGTAGGACATGTCCGTGTGCCAGTCCTGTCCTGCGTCCGCGAGTCCGAGCGGCCTTCCGTTCTCCACGATATTGGAGAGGATCATCACCTCCGGGAGGCCCGGTTCCTGGTACGAATTCGCGACGTTGATCTCGAGCTCGCCGAAGCGGGCGCTGAAGTCCTTGAGCTCGCGTGCGGAGAGCTTCTGGTCCGGGAAACGGATGACGCCGTAACGGCCGAGGGCCTCGACGAGCGCGCGGTACGTGTCGTCTGGCAGCGGCTGCGCGAGATCGATCCCTTCGATGGTGGCGCCGAGCGTTTGTCCGGCCGGTGTTATTTTCATGAGACGCCTAAAGGTGCGATCGCCGCGGACGCGCGCGCTCGGCGAACTTCAGCGTGTGCGCTGCGAGCAGCGTTTCAGCGAGAAAACAAAGCAGGGCGAGTATGAAGCTCACGAGCCCGCCAAGGAAGCTCCACGGAATGAGGGCTTCCGAGCGCGGAGAAGTCGTCTCCCCGAGGAAAAGTGTCATGACCGTGACGCCGATGAGGGTCGCCGAGACCGTGAGGAGCCCCAGCGCGACATTCACGATCCAGCCGCGCATGCGGGCCCGCCCGAGCTCGGCATAAGCCGCGTCTTTCTCGACGATCGTTCCAGCCTCCAGCCGCTCTTCCAGCGTGCGCGCCCGATCGATGATGCGCCCGAGGCGTGTGGCGACCACGCCGATGAGCGTTGCGATCGCCGTCAGGAGGAACACGGGGGCGATGGCAAGCTGTATGGCGCTGAGGGTAGCCTGGTGCTCCATGGTTCCTATGACCGCTGCGGGGAGGCGCTCCGCTCGAGGGCGACACGGTCCCACTTGCCGAGGTTCGCGGCAGCCTCATACGTCGTCTGAAGAAATGCGAGCAGCGTAGCGTCCGGCGAGCCCGAGGTGCGCACCTCGTCGTACGGCAGGATGAACTCGCGCAGCTCCCGATGGTAATAGGCTCCGGCCGGCGCGATCGATGCGTCGGCGTAACCCGGCGGCTCCGGATACGCGTAGGAATAGAACGCCGCGTGGCTGACAGGCCCGCCGCCCAGCCAGAAACCGCAACTGCTGACTTCGTGGGAATACGCTTCCTGGGCGACCCAGTCCGGAAGGTTCGGAATGCCGCCGGGGTGCAACGGCGCCGGCCGGCCTGAAAACCGGGTGACGGCGAGGTCCGGTGCGCCCCAGAAGAGATGGACGGGGCTGCATTTGCCGATGAAGCGCGCCCGGAAGCTCTTGAATACGCGCTCCGACTGCACCAGCACGCGCCAGAAGCCGTTCGCGTACTGGGCGTCGTACGCGCGTTCGGCATCGTCGAGATCGAAGCGCACGGCATCGGGGACCTCGTTCGGCTTGCGCTTGATTGTCACGCTCAGCCCGAGGCGCGACAGCTCGCGCATGAGCAGCGCGTAGAACGCAGCCACCGAACGTGGCTCCAGGTTGAAACCGCCGCTGCGGCCATCGCTCGCGGCAATGCGCAGTGCGTGATCGACGAAATCGAAGTCGATGGAGAAGATGCGGTTGCCATGGGGAATGGCCGAAGTGGTGAGTCCGCGCGGCGTTACGTACAGCACGACGTGCCAGGAATGATTCACCCACGGCGTCAGGGCGAGCCTCACCTTGCCGACGATCTGCAGCCACATGTGCAGGCTTGCGTAGGTGCCGGACCACGCCGAAAGCGGCAGATCGGGCCAGGTTTCGCCGTGTGCCATGGCTGGTGTGGTCTCTATGCAGCGCGGGGATACCGCATTATGTGCGGGAACACGGGTTGCAGAAAACCACAAGAAACGTGGTTCTATCGCCAATTTCGGAGGTGCGCATGCAAACCGTGATGAGGACGCTGGCCCCCAGCGCGACGACACAGCTCCGCGCGGACCACGCGCACGTGCTCACGACGTTTCACCAGTTCGAAGTCGACGAGTCGCCGCAGACGAAGCACGCGCTGGTGAACTCGATCTGCCGCGCGCTCGATATCCATGCGCAGCTCGAGGAGCAGCTTTTCTATCCCGAGATGCAGCGCGTCGTGCCGGCGCTGGTCGAGAAGAGCGTGCCGGAGCACGCAGAGATGCGGCGCCTCATCGCGACCCTCATGCAGATGCAGCCGACGCATCCGCAGTACGATCCCACGTTCCTCAATCTCATGCGGATCGTCATTCACCACGTTTCCGACGAAGAGACGATGGTCTTTCCGGAGGCCGAGCGCCTGCTCGGCGACACGCTCAACGAGATCGGCGCGCACATGGCGGTGCGCCGCATCGAGCTGACGGTGCCGCAGATGCCGGACCTGGCGCGCGAGTCGCTGAGCGCGCTGCCCTCGAGCCTGATGTTCGCGGCCGCCGGCGCGGTGATCGCCGGCAGCTACGTGCTGCGGCACGCTTTCCGGCGCTAGTTCACCCGCTGCGCCGACCACGCGGACGTCGTGCGGCCCTTTGACTGGCCCCGCATCGAGTTGCCGTCGACCACACCGGTGTACTCGACCCCGTTCGCCATGAAGCGGATCTCGTTGCCGCGAAGCGTTCCGTCGATATCGAGACGGATCCCGGCCAGCTCGTAGGTGCCGTAAACCTTCTGGTACGACTGCTCGAGCTGGAGCTCGCCGTCGGGCATGCGCCAGGTGCCGGCGACTTTGGCGGGGACGATGTACAGGTATGCGACGCACCACGTCGCGCAAAGCTCGGTGCGATCGGTTGCGTCCGGTTCCCAGCCGAGGCCGATCTCGTACGTGTTCGACACGATCCGCGTGCCCGGCTTCAGATCGAGGAACTTCGGCGCGAGCTTCCACAGGTTCGCCGGGATGAGGAAGAGCACGAGCGCGGTCGCCTTCGAGAGGTCGGCGGCGAACATGTCGCCCTGTACGAACGATGCGCGGTCGGCGACCCCGGCAGCGGCCGCATTGCGTTTGGACAGCTCGACCAGGTCCGGGTTGTACTCGACGCCGAGCGCACGCGCGCCGCGCCGGGCCGCCGCGATCACATTGCGGCCGTCGCCGGAGCCCAGATCGATCACGAAATCCTGCGGCGTCACCTTGGCGATGTCGAGCATCTTCTCGACCATGTCGTCGGGTGAAGGAATCCACACGACGTCTTTGCCCTTCTGGCCCATCTTGGGCTTGTAATCGGCGGCGGGCTGTGCGGCGTTCGCGCTCGGTACGAACAGCAGCGCGCTGAAGACGAGCGCGCGAAATATTAGGTTCAACTTCGCACTCCTTGGGTGTTCGTCCTTCGACAAGCTCAGGACGAACGGTCACGGCAGATCGCGATCTTAATCGACGCCGCGGGTGCATGCTAACCTCGCGCATGCCCTCCGCAGCACCGGTCAGCACCGCCGAGCGGCAGTATCCGTACTGGCGCCGTAACCTCCAGGTCCTTCCCTTCAGCATGATGCTCGCGAGTCTCGGATTCGGGCTCGCGTGGCCGTTCCTGCCGCTCATGGTCCGTGCGCTCGGCGTCGAGCAGAACCTCGAAACATGGGTCGGCAACATGGTGCTCGTGTTTTACGTCGTGAGCTTCGTGATGAATCCCATCTGGGGCAGCATCGCGGACCACTACGGGCGCAAGATCATGGTGCTGCGCGCGACGCTCGGCATGGGAATCTCCATGGCGCTGACCGCCTTTGCGCCGACGCCGCTTGCTTTCGCGTTCCTGCTCATGTTCGTCGGCGTGTTCAACGGCGCGAGCTCCGCGAGCATGGCGCTGATCGTCGCGAACACGCCGCCTCCACGCATCGGGCGCGCGCTGTCGTTCGTGCAGACCGGCAGCCTGATCGGTCAGACGATGGGACCCGCGGTGGGCGCGCTGCTGGCAAGCATGATCGAGCGCCAGCACTCGCTTTACTGGGTGAGCGGCGGATTCATGATCGTCGCCGGCATACTGGTCGCGACGCTGGTGCACGAGGTGAAGCAGCTCGCCCCCGGCCGTTGGCGGCTGCAATGGATCGGGCCGCTGCGGGAGCTGCTCGCGGTGCCGCGGATGGGCCCGCTCTTCATGCTGTCCTTTCTGTTCTCGGCTCTGTGGTTCGGGAACGTGCCGGTCATGAGCCTGTTCGCGCTCGATCTGCTGTCCGCCGCGCCGCCGAGTATCGGCACCGAGGCGGCGTGGCTCGGCGCAGTGGCGCTGGGGCTGGGGATCTCGGGTGCCATCGCGATGCCGATCTGGGGGCGGGTGCTGGACCGGCACGATCCCGCGCGCGTGCTCGCGTTCGCGACCGCTGCCGCGGCGCTGACTCAGGTGCCGCTCGTGTTCCTCCAGACGCCGTTCGCGCTCGTGCTCGCGCGCCTCGCATTCGGCCTGAGCGCCGCGGCGATGCAGCCGGCGATCATCCGGCTGCTCAAGGATCATTCACCGCCGGGCATGGATGCGCGCGCGATCTCCTACGCATCGTCGTTCCAGTTCATCGCGATGGGACTCGCGCCGTTCGCGGCGGGCTTGATCGGTCCGGCGTTCGGTTTGCGCACCTACTTCGCGCTGACTGTGGTGCTCACGGTCGCCGGTCTGGTGCTGTGGCGGCGCAGTGGACGGGCGTAGGGTGCGTCGATGACGCACCGGCCGGTGCGCTACCAGCGCACCCTGCGATTACGGACGCTTACCGAATCTCGCGCGGGACACGGATCTCGTTGACGACGTCGTTCACGCCGAGCGTCTCGGCTGCGACGTCTTCGATGCGATAACGCATCGCGCGCTCGGGCACGACGCCGTCGAGCGTGACGCAGGCGTCCTTGACCGTGACGCTGACGTTGGTCACGTCGACGTCGTCCATGTCCATGAGGTGCTCGCAGATGTCCTCGCGGATGCGCTCGTCGGAGCGTTTGTAACCTTTCGGGCCGCGGCGGCGTTGCGCGCCCGTGCCGCCGTGATACCACCCGCCGATGCGTCCCCATCCGCCCGGCGCGCCGAAATCCGGCGGCGCGTCCCAGTAAGGCTCGTCCGTCGGTTGCGCGCGCCCCATCGTGTTGCCGCGTCCCGGCACGAGCTCGGTGCCCTGCTCGTCGTAAGCAGGCCGGCCCCATGGCTCACCGGAGCCGTAGCCCCGCACGCCCGCGCCGGTCAGCGACTCGCGCCCGGGCCGGTAATCACCGGTCGAGACACTGGTGTCGAGCGGCGGGCCGTCGCGCACGGTCTCGTCATAGCCGGCGGGATAATCGGGGAGGTCTCGTTGGGCCATGGTGTGCTCCTATAATTCGACGTCTCGACCAGCGCGGCTGCAACGCGCGTACCGAATCCACCACCGATCAGAAAGCGCCGCCATGCCGAAAACCACCGGAGCAAAGCTGCTGGCCGAAACGATCAAGGGTTACGGGCTCTCGCACGTGTTTTACGTGCCGAACGTCGTATCGAAGGGCCTCGTCGCGATGGAGGACCTCGACATTCGCCGCGTCGTCGCGCACAGCGAAAAAGCGGCGGCGTACATGGCGGACGGCTATGCGCGCGCGCGGCTGGGTCCCGCGATCTGCATGGCGCAACCGATCGGCGCTTCGAATCTCGCCTCGGGGCTGCGCGATGCCTACATGGCGCGCTCGCCGGTGATCGCGATCTCGGGCGGGCCCGCGGTGCCTTCGCGTTATCGCCACGCGTATCAGGAAGTCGAGGATTTCGAGCAGTTCACGAGCGTTACGAAAGCGAACTTCAACGTCGATCATCCGTCGCGTCTTGCGGACCTGCTGCGGCAGGCGTTCAGGACGGCGACGTCCGGCACGCCCGGCCCGGTGCACCTGCGTTTCCAGGGCCGCGGCGCCGACGTTCCGCTCGGCGACGTGGACGCGGAGGTGATCGTCGAAGAGCAGTTCACGCGGCTGCCGCCGTTCCGCCCGGAGCCCGAGCCGCAGCGCGTGAGCGAAGCCGCGGCGCTGCTCGCGAAAGCCGCGAAGCCGCTGATCATCGCGGGCGGTGGCGTCGTCGCGTCGCGCGCGCAGCGCGAAGTCGTGGAGCTCGCTGAAAAGCTCCAGATACCCGTCGTCACGTCGCTCAACGGCAAAGGCGTCATCCTCGACGATCATCCGCTGTCCGTGGGCGTGTCGGGAACGTACTCGCGCGAGTGCGCGAACCGCGCGGTGGCCGAAGCCGGTCTGATATTTTTCATCGGCTGTCCGGCCGGCGGCATGGTCACGTCGAACTGGACGATCATCCGCCCCGGCACCGAATTCATGCAGCTCGACATCGAGCCGACCGAGCTCGGCCGCAACTATCCGAACAAGGTCGCGCTGCTCGGTGACGCCAAGGTTACGCTGCGCAAGCTGATCGACGCGGTGAAGCCCACGGAAGGCGCGACGAAAGCGTGGGTGCAGCACGTGCAGCAGCTCGTCCAGGCGTGGCGCGCGCAAGCCGACGTCAAACGCAACTCCGATGTCGCGCCGATCGATCCGGCGCGCATCTGCAGGGAGATCACGGGGGTGCTGCCGGCGAACGGCGTCGTCGTATCGGACACCGGGCACGCAGGCATGTGGACGAGCCAGATGATCGACCTCAAGCAGCCGGGGCAGCGCTACATCCGCTGCGCGGGATCGCTCGGCTGGGGATTGCCTGGCGCCATCGGAGTCAAATGCGCGCTGCCCGATCGTCCGGTGCTGTGCTTCACCGGCGACGGCGGCGCGTACTATCACCTGACCGAGCTCGAGACGGCGCTGCGCTATGGCATCAATCTCGTCGTGCTGGTGAACAACAACGCAGCGCTTTCACAAGAGTATCCATCGCTCAACCGCAACTACGGCGGCAAACCGTACGGTCACTCGGACGAGCTGTGGCGCTTCCGCGAGGACTTCAATTTCGCGAAGGTGTCGGAAGCGATGGGCTGCGCCGCGTTCCGCGTCGAGAAGCCCGCGGACATCAAGCCGGCGCTGGAGAGAGCCTTCGCGGTCGGCGACAAACCTGTCGTGGTGGAGGTGCGCAGCGACGTGAACCTGATGGCCCCCACCGCCTGGACCCCGCAGTAACTAAACCCGAGCCGCCATCAACCGGCTGGTGCTGCTCACGCGCAGGCCGTCGGCGCGGCCGCGGAAATAACGCAGGTTCGCGGTGGCGCCATCGACGTCGGTGACCTTGCCGAAGCCGATGTCCATGAGGTCCCAGGCAAGCGCGGCGGGCTCGTAGTACGAGAGCCACGGCTCGCCCAAGTCGGCTACGCGCAGAGCGCTCTGCGTGCGCGAGCGCTTCTGACTTTCCGTCAGGAGATCGTTCGATACGCCATACGAGAACACGATGCCGGTGCCTTGAGCGAGTGAGGCGACGTACGCGAGCGTGTCCCTGAGCGCCGGCTTCGTGAGATAGACCGCGACGCCGAGCATCGAGAAGAACGCCGGACGCGAGGGATCGAAGCCCGCGCGCGTGAGCCCTTGTGCGAGCGTCTCACGCTCGAAATCGACCGGCGCGTACGTGACCGACTCCGGCACCGCGATCTGCGCAGCGCTCAGGCGCTCGCGCTTCCAGCGCTGGGTGGCGGGATGATCGACTTCGAAGACCTTCAGCCGCCGATGCGCATTGCGGTAGCCGAACGTGTCGAGCCCGGCGCCGAGCAGCACGTATTGACCGACGCCTTCGTCCACGGCGCGTGCGAGCTCGTCTTCGGCGTAGCGGCTGCGCAGAACCACGAACGCGCGGAGCGCGCGTCGCGTGTCGTGGCTTGCCGGATTGGCGAGGATCGAAGCCTCGGCCTCAGGTCCGATGATTTTCAGCGCGAGCGGGTCGGCCAGCACGAGCGGATCATCGACGACCTGATGTATCGCGCGCAGCATCGCGGCGCCCTGCGCGGTCGCGCTCGGACGCCAGCTCGCCATTGCGTTCGGCACCTCTGTCTCGGCTGCGGCCCGGCTGAGCGATGCATAGCTCGACAGCGCCGCGGTGACCGCCGCGCAGCCCGTGGCGCTCAGGAATCGGCGGCGTGACACCATTACTGGACGTTCTCCTTGCGGTTGAGCAGCTCGACGCTGACGCCGTCCGGCGCGTTGATGAACGCGATGCGCGTCGTCGGGTTGAAGTCCGTCGGCTCGAGGCTGAACGTCACGCCCTTCGCGCGCAGGCCGGAGCAGAAGCCGTCGAAGTCGCCCTGCACACGCAGGCCGAAGTGATCGATGCCCCACTCGAGGCCGGGTTTGCTCCCGACGCGCTCGCCCGGGCGCTCGCCGCGCACGATAACGATGAATCCGCCGAACGAGACGTAGACCTGCGGCGCGCCTTTGACGTCGACGCTGCGCACGATCCTGCCGCCGAGCTTGTCGGCGTACCACTGCGCCGACGCCTGGGGGTCCTGTGCGACGAGATGTACGTGATCGAAGCCGACGGTTGCTTCAGCCATGACGCCCTCTTTTGACATTGGAATACGCCGAGTGTACGCCACGCAGTGGCACGCACATTGCGTGGTGTCCCTCGTTCAATACCGAGCGCGAGGTTCCCATGTTCAAGAGACTTCTCGTCGCCGCGGCCGTCGCCAGTATCTTCGCCGCCACGGCGGCCGCACAGGTCGCCGTGACGCCGGGGCGTGATGCCATCGACGCACGGCCGTTCACCGGTGCCGGGCCCATGACCGGCGCAGGTCCGGCGGCGGATCGTGAGCGCAATGGAACGACCACGGGCACGCACCAGGCCGGCTCCGCGGCCGGCCAGACGGGTACCGGGACCGGCGGAACGCTGGGAGCCGGGGGGACGACTGGAGCAGGGGGCCTGGTCGTGGTGCCGCCGGTGCCGAGCGTGACGCCAGGACTGGGGGCGGGGACGAGCCCCGGAACGGTCACGGTGCCTGCGGTGCCGAGCGTGACGCCGGGACCGGGCGCCGGGACGAGCCCTGGAATGGCCACCGTGCCCCCGGTGCCGAGCATCACGTCCGGCGGGGGCGCCGCAGGCGGAACGGT